>NZ_JBIAMC010000047.1:0-1112 GCF_042873875.1 Streptosporangium sp. NPDC004379 | reverse complement strand
TAGTAGTGCTTTGTTAGGTGGTTAGGGCGGCCGTCTGCGGCAGGTCGGGCATCGGCCTGTCCAGGCTGCCAGCAGGGCCTGCAGCTCCTTGAGGACCTGGTAGAGCGTCAGGCCGCCCCGACCGCTTTTGGGCTGCTCAAGCGCAGCTCGGTGCAGAACAGGTGCGCGGCGCTGACCAAGGTGACGTGCCGATGCCAGCCCCTCCAGGAGCGGCCCTCGAAGTGGTCCAGACCCAGGCCGGTCTTCAACTCGCGGTAGTCGTGCTCGATCCGCCAGCGGATCTTGGCCAAGGCGACCAGCTGCGCCGGCGGCGTGCCGGTGGGCAGGTTGGACAGCCAGTACTTGACCGGCTCGGCCTCGCCGTCGGGCCACTGCGCGATCACCTGGCTGACCGGCAGCGAACCATCGACGGCCAGGTGGGGTCTGCGGCCGGCCACCCGGACCGGCAGGATCACGAACTGTGAGGTCAAGCCGCCCCTGGAGCCGGCCCGCCAGGTCAGCGTCACCGCTGCGGCGCGGCCTGCGGCCAGCACATGCTCACGCAGGCTGACCGGCTTGGTGCGATACCGCGGCAGGGGATGCGGCCCCAGCCCCGAGTAGGCGATCCTTGCGGGCCGAGCTCCCACTCCGTGCGCGGTGACCGCGCCTTTGACCTGCATCACATAGGCCAGGCCGCGCTCGGCCAGGGCCGTGCGCAGGCGGGCGTTGTCGCCGTAGCCGGCATCGGCCACCACCACCGGCGGCGCCAGGCCCCAGCTTGTGAGTTCGTCGAGCATCTCCACGGCCATCTGCCATTTGGGGCGATGCCGCTCGCCGTCGGGGACGGCGCAGCGGGCGCGGCGCACGCCGGCCTGCCCGGCGGCGTGCGGATCGGCCGCCTGGCCGGCGTCCCAGGACGCGGGCAGATACAAACGCCAGTTCAGCGGGCAGGAGGCGGTGTCGGTGACGGCGTGCACGCTCACGCCGATCTGACAGTTGCCGACCTTGCCGAGGGTGCCGGAGTACTGCCGGGCCACCCCGGGTGAGTCCTTACCGTCCTTGGGAAAGCCGGTGTCGTCGATCACCCACGCGTGCGGGGCGATCACCTCGGCCGCGCGGACGGCCAGGCGCCG
>NZ_JBIAMC010000046.1:0-1150 GCF_042873875.1 Streptosporangium sp. NPDC004379 | reverse complement strand
GCGACGGCACCATGACCATCTGGCGCTGGAACTCCAACGGCACCTCCTTCACCCACGGCACCGACTACGAATCCGGCCCCTGGACCATGAACCAGGCCGGCAACCGGGTGGCCTCCGGCGACGTGGACGGAGACGGCCACGACGACATCGTCACCGCCTACCAGAACCCCGACAACACCTTCAGCTACCACGTCTGGAAGAACGGCACCGCCTACGCCGGCAAGTGGTACACCTCCGGCAACTACTCCCTCGACCCCGTCGCCGACCGCCTCATCCTCGGCAGTTGGTGACCGACGCATCCGCAACGCGCGAGCTGTCCTGCCGCTCCGCTCTCAGAGCCGAACGAAGTCGGCGATCCCCTCTCCCTGTCGCAGGCAGAAAAGAGAAGAGTCTTGCGAGCATCGACGTCGTCAGTTCTCCGTACCGGGGCCGCCGCCCTCATCGGTGCGGTCGTCCTGACCACCGCACCGGCCGCCGCCTCGGCCGCCCGAGATCCGAGCCCGGTGCCGACGACTCCTCCGTCCGAGGCGTCGGCAGCGCAGGCGTACCAGTCCGTGCCCTGCGACCCGAACGGTCCCACGAGCGCGGACGCCGCCCTGGCCACCCAGTTGAACAGCCGGTTGCAGGCCGACATGCGCGGTTACATGAACGCGTACCGCACCTCCTGCGCCCGGATGGTGGTCAACGCGGTGAAGGCCCGGGGCCTGGCCTCGCGGGCCGCGGTGATCGCCGTCTCGACGGTGATCGTGGAGACCCACCTGCAGAACATCAGCGTCGAAGTCGACCACGACAGCCTGGGACTGTTCCAGCAGCGGGCGTCGTGGGGCAGCCGGGAGCAGCGGCTGAACCCCACGTGGGCCACCAACGCCTTCCTCGACAAGATGCTCCGGGAATACCCGAACGGCTCCTGGATGACGGCCCCGATCGGCGAGGTCTGTCAGAACGTGCAGGTGTCGGCCTATCCCGACAAGTACCAGAAGCAGGCCGGCGACGCCCAGATCATCGTCAACGCGCTGTGGGGGACGTCCTCGCGCAGTGCTCCGGCGATGATGCGCGACGACGGCGACGGCACCATGACCATCTGGCGCTGGAACTCCAACGGCACCTCCTTCACCCACGGCACCGACTACGAATCCGGGCCGTGGACGAT
>NZ_JBIAMC010000045.1:0-1155 GCF_042873875.1 Streptosporangium sp. NPDC004379 | reverse complement strand
TCTGTTGGCAGCCTCGCGCAACGCCTCCGCCGTACCCGCTGGTCCCCGTCGTGTGTCGTTCGCACGCATCCAGGAACCGCTTGAGGTTCCCGACCTTCTCGCCCTGCAGACCGAGTCGTTCGACTGGCTGCTGGGCAACGAGAAGTGGAAGGGGCGGGTCGAGGCGGCTCGCCAGGCCGGGCGCAAGGACGTTCCGGCCCAGTCGGGCCTCGAAGAGATCTTCGAGGAGATCAGTCCCATCGAGGACTTCTCCGGGACCATGTCCCTGTCGTTCCGCGACCACCGGTTCGAGCCGCCCAAGTACTCCGTTGATGAGTGCAAAGACAAGGACATGACCTACTCCGCCCCGATGTTCGTCACGGCGGAGTTCATCAATAACACCACCGGTGAGATCAAGAGCCAGACCGTGTTCATGGGCGATTTCCCGCTCATGACCGGCAAGGGCACCTTCATCATCAACGGCACCGAGCGTGTCGTGGTCTCCCAGCTGGTCCGCTCCCCGGGCGTCTACTTCGACCGCAGCGTCGACAAGACCTCCGACAAGGACCTGTACGGCTGCAAGGTGATCCCCTCGCGGGGCGCCTGGCTGGAGTTCGAGATCGACAAGCGCGACAGCGTCGGGGTGCGCATCGACCGCAAGCGCAAGCAGGCGGTCACGGTGCTGCTCAAGGCGCTGGGCTGGACGAGCGAGCAGATCCTGGAGCGCTTCGGCCGGTATGAGTCGATGCGCGCCACGCTGGAGAAGGACCACACCGCCGGCCAGGACGACGCGTTGCTGGACATCTACCGCAAGCTGCGTCCGGGTGAGCCGCCCACGCGTGAGTCGGCGCAGGCGCTGCTGGAGAACCTGTACTTCAACTCCAAGCGTTACGACCTGGCGAAGGTCGGCCGCTACAAGATCAACAAGAAGCTCGGGGTCGACGCCGACATCACCCAGGGCACGCTGACCGAGGACGACATCGTCGCCACGATCGAGTACATCGTCAAGCTGCACGCGGGCGAGGTCTCCATGCCCGGCGCGGCCGGCGCCGAGATCGTGGTCGAGACCGATGACATCGACCACTTCGGCAACCGCCGCCTGCGCACGGTCGGCGAGCTGATCCAGAACCAGGTCCGTCTGGGCCTGGCCCGGATGGAGCGGGTGGTGCGCGAGCG
>NZ_JBIAMC010000044.1:0-1509 GCF_042873875.1 Streptosporangium sp. NPDC004379 | reverse complement strand
TCCTTCGGCCCAGGCGGCGCCGTCGGCCGAGGCGGAGAACGACTTGCAGCGGCCGTCGGGTGACAGCGCGCCCTGCCGGCTGAACTCGACGAACGCCACGGGCGTGGACATGACCGCCACCCCGCCCGCCAGCGCCAGCGAGCACTCGCCCTGGCGCAGGGCCCGTACGGCCAGGTGCATGGCGACCAGCGAGGACGAGCAGGCGGTGTCCACCGTCAGCGCCGGCCCCTCCAGGCCCAGGGTGTAGGCGACGCGGCCCGCGATGACGCTGGGCGCGCTGGAGGTGAACAGGTTGCCCTCGACGGACTCGGGCGCGCCGTGGAGGAAGCGCGCCGAGTAGTAGTCGTACATGTTGCCGACGTAGACGCCGGTCCTGGTGCCGCGGAGGCCGCCCGGCTCGATCTCGGCCCGCTCCAGGGCCTCCCAGCACGTCTCCAGGAACAGCCGGTGCTGCGGGTCGGTGGCGAGCGCGGTACGCGGGCTGATGCCGAAGAAGGCCGCGTCGAAGTCGGCGACGTCGTACAGGAAGCCGCCGTGGCGGGTGTAGGTCTTCCCGGCCGCCTCGGGGTCGGGGTCGTACAGCGCGTCCACGTCCCAGCCGCGGTCCGCCGGGAACTCACCGATCGCGTCCCTGCCCGAGGAGACCAGCTCCCACAGATCTTCCGGGGAGGCGACCCCGCCCGGGTAGCGGCACGCCATCCCGACGATCGCCACCGGCTCGTGGCGGCGCTCCTCGTCCTCGCCCAGTCGCCGGCGGGCCTCCGCCAGTTCCACGGTGGCGCGCTTGAGGTAGTCGCGGAGCCTGTCCTCTGTTCTCATCGATCGGCCTTTCCCGTCACAGTTCGTTGTCGATGAGCGCGAAGATCTCCTCGTCCGAGGCGGAATCGATCTTCTCCATCACGGTGTCGGCGTCGCCCTTGGGCTGCGCGCCGAACATGGCCAGGCCGCTCTGCAGCACGGCGACGAGCTTGCTGCGGATCGCCTCGCCGTCGTCCTTGGCGCTGGTGAGCATGGATCCCACCCGTTCGAGCGCGCCGCGCAGGGTCTCCTCGGGGGAGGGCGCGGCGGGGACGAGCGTGTCGAACAGGTGCTCCGCCAGGGCGCCGACCGTGGGGTGGTCGAACACGAGCGTGGCGGGCAGCCGCAGGCCGGTGTCGGCGCTGAGCCGGTTGCGCAGCTCGACGGCGGTCAGGGAGTCGAAGCCGAGCTGGGTGAACGCCCGGTCGACGTTGATCTTCTCGGCGCTGCCGTGGGCGAGGACGACGGCGACGTGGCCGCGTACCCGTTCGGTGAACATGCGCAGCCCCTCCTCCCTGGTCAGTTCGGCGAGGCGGGACATGAGCGCGGTGAGGCTCGTGCCCTGCTCGCCGCCCACGGACCGGCGGGGCACGCGGACCAGGCCGCGCAGCATGGGCGGCAGGTCGCCGTTCTCGGCCCTGGCACGCAACCCGGCGGCGTCCCAGCGGGCCCCGACCACGAGCGCGTCGTCACCGCTCAGGGCCGCGTCGA
>NZ_JBIAMC010000042.1:0-1605 GCF_042873875.1 Streptosporangium sp. NPDC004379 | reverse complement strand
TCCGCCGTAGTTTCTCGCTTTCCGGCGGCCCACGGCCCTCACCGATGCTGAAGCCAACCGTTGATCCCGGCTCAGGGCGGGCCGCCGTAGCCTTGCGGCCATACTGACAGGGAAGAGCGCAGGGCTGGGCACCGTAGTCCCTCCCCTCCGGACCGCCCACGGCCCCCGCCCCCTTCCGGATCATTCGCTCTTCCCCGTCATCCACGACTCCGTTCCGAAGAGGGAGGACCGGTCATTCACGGCCTTCCCGACCCGGAGAAAAAGAGCCGGAGAAGAAAGAGAGGGCTTCTCGACCCGGAGTGCGAGGAGAGGGTGAGGCGTCGAGCCGCTGGTCTCCGGAAAAGCGGGGACGGCGGGAGGAAGGTCGGCAAGGTCTCGATGGTCAGGACCACCAGGTGGCCTGGGTGATCACGTCGAAGCCCAGGGAGTCGTAGAGCGGCTTGCCTGCGGTGGCCGCGGTCAGGGTGACGGGGAGGCCGGACAGGCGCTCCAGTACGGCGTGCATGAGCATCCGGCCGATTCCGCGCGACCGGTGCTCGGGCAGGGTGGTGACCCAGTAGACGCCGCCGACCGTGCCGTCGAGGATCACCATGCAGGCGCCGGCGGGCACGCCGTCCCTGGTGACGAGGAAGAACTCGACGTCCTGCCGCTCCAGCACGGTCCGGGGGAAAACCTCACCCGGACGCCAGGGCAGGAAGCCCTCCAGCGGGAATCCGTGGACCACGACCCGTTCCACGGTCTCCAGCAGGCTCTCCGAATCCGCCCTGACGATCTCCACGGCGGGTGGGCTGGAGGAGGCGCCGCCGGCGCTCCCCGGCGGAGCGGTGTCGCGGATCATGACGGGTAGCCGCCGCGAGGTCAGGCCGAGATCTCCCAGGTCGACCGTACCGAACTGGTCCTCGACGACCACCTTGCCGTCGCGCCGGTCCCGGACCAGCTCCGTCAACGCGGCGAGATCGTCCTCGTCCGGGTCCGGGCCGAGCAGCAGGATCCGTGTCCCGCCCCGTTCGCTCCCCTTCACGCCGACGAAGCCGGGCCGCTGAACCACCTCGTTCCCTCGGACCTGCGCGAGCGCCGTCCAGAGGGCGGCGGCGTTCCGGTTGGCCAGGAGAAGGGGGCTCATGCGCCCCTCGGAAGCGACATCCGTCAGCACACTGCTCATGTCCGCAACCATAAAGGCCCATCCAAGCTGACCTCAGACCCGATACCGACCCGAATGATCAGTCCACTCCCCCTCACCCTGCCCTCTTTCTCCCTCTGCTCTGTACGTCCCCTCCTTGCTGTTCTCACGGTTTCTGCTCACCGCGCCCCCTACGGGGGAGCGCTTCCTCCTGTTCTCCCAGGCGAGAGCATGAGCCATCCGGCTTCCTGTTCCCTCCGCTCTTCAGGACGGGATCGTGAGCGGCCAGAAAGAATGCGTGCTCCGAAGGAAGGCGGCGAGGACCGTGAGCGATCCGAAAGGGAGGGGCTACGGCGCCCGACCATGCGCTCTCCCCTGCCAGTGTGGCCGCAAGGCTACGGCGGTCAGCCCCGGACGGGCCTGACCGGGAGGCTTCAGCATCGGTGAGAGCCGTGGGCCTTCGGAAAGCAAGACGCTACGGCGGG
>NZ_JBIAMC010000041.1:0-1620 GCF_042873875.1 Streptosporangium sp. NPDC004379 | reverse complement strand
AGTCGCATGCTGCAGACCCGAAGCGGAGTGATCTAGGCATGGGCAGGTTGAAGCGCGGGTAAGACCGCGTGGAGGACCGAACCCACCAGGGTTGAAAACCTGGGGGATGACCTGTGTTTAGGGGTGAAAGGCCAATCAAACTCCGTGATAGCTGGTTCTCCCCGAAATGCATTTAGGTGCAGCGTCGCGTGTTTCTTGCCGGAGGTAGAGCACTGGATGGCCGATGGGCCCGACAAGGTTACTGACGTCAGCCAAACTCCGAATGCCGGTAAGTGAGAGCGTGGCAGTGAGACTGCGGGGGATAAGCTCCGTAGTCGAGAGGGAAACAGCCCAGACCACCGACTAAGGCCCCTAAGCGTGTGCTAAGTGGGAAAGGATGTGGAGTCGCAGTGACAACCAGGAGGTTGGCTTAGAAGCAGCCATCCTTGAAAGAGTGCGTAATAGCTCACTGGTCAAGTGATTCTGCGCCGACAATGTAGCGGGGCTCAAGTACACCGCCGAAGTCGTGGCATTCACACATTACTCTGGCTTTTGTCTAGGGGTGTGGATGGGTAGGGGAGCGTCGTGCGGCCGGCGAAGCAGCGGAGTGATCCAGTTGTGGAGGCCGTGCGAGTGAGAATGCAGGCATGAGTAGCGAATCAGAAGTGAGAAACTTCTGCGCCGGATGACCAAGGGTTCCTGGGCCAGGCTAATCCGCCCAGGGTAAGTCGGGACCTAAGGCGAGGCCGACAGGCGTAGTCGATGGACAACGGGTTGATATTCCCGTACCCGCTGTGATGCGCCCATACTGAATCCAGTGATACTAAGGGTCCTTAAGCCGGTCTGCTCTTCGGAGCGGGCGTCAGGGTGAACGCCTGGCCTGATCTGGTAGTAGGTAAGCGATGGGGTGACGCAGGAAGGTAGCCCATCCCAGGCGATGGTTGTTCCTGGGGTAAGCGTGTAGGACGAGGGGTAGGCAAATCCGCCCCTTATATGTTTGAGACGTGATGCCGAGCCGATTGTGGCGAAGTGGGTGATCCTATGCTGCCGAGAAAAGCCTCTAGTGAGTGTCATGGCGGCCCGTACCCGAAACCGACTCAGGTGGTCAGGTAGAGAATACCAAGGCGATCGGGTGAACTGCGGTTAAGGAACTCGGCAAATTGCCCCCGTAACTTCGGGAGAAGGGGGGCCTTCGCTGGTGATGAGTCTTGCACTCGGAGCTGGTGGGGGTCGCAGAGGCCAGGGGGAAGCGACTGTTTACTAAAAACACAGGTCCGTGCGAAGTCGTAAGACGATGTATACGGACTGACGCCTGCCCGGTGCTGGAACGTTAAGGGGACCGCTTAGCACGCTCTTTGGGTGTGCGAAGGTGAGAACTTAAGCGCCAGTAAACGGCGGTGGTAACTATAACCATCCTAAGGTAGCGAAATTCCTTGTCGGGTAAGTTCCGACCTGCACGAATGGCGTAACGACTTCCCCGCTGTCTCAACCGCAGACCCGGCGAAATTGCACTACGAGTAAAGATGCTCGTTACGCGCAGCAGGACGGAAAGACCCCGGGACCTTCACTACAGCTTGACATTGGCGTTTGGAACGGTTTGTGTAGGATAGGTGGGAGACGGTGAAGCCGCCACGCTAGTGG
>NZ_JBIAMC010000040.1:0-1928 GCF_042873875.1 Streptosporangium sp. NPDC004379 | reverse complement strand
CCAGCAGCAGATCCCGCACCCCGTGCCGCACCACCAGATGCCGGGCCGTCAACGCACCCAGACCACCGGTCCCACCGGTCACCAGAACCGTCCCCTCCGTCACCGGGACCGGCCCGGCCGCGGGACCGCGGCGGACCAGGCGGGGCGTCAGCAGGGCGTCGCCCGTGGCCGCGAACTGGGTCTCGCCCGCCGCGACGGCCGCGGCCACCCGGTCCCAGTCGCGGAAGCCCGCCGGCACCTCGGCCAGGACGAGGCGGCCCGGCTGCTCGGTCTGCGCCGACCGCACCAGCCCCCACACCGCCGCCGCGGCGAGGTCACCGGACCGGGTCACGAGGACGAGCCGGGAGCCCGCGAACCGCTCGTCACCGAGCCAGCCCTGTACGAGGTCGAGCACCTGGCGCAGACCGTCGTGGACCGAGTACGGCAGGTCGTCGGCGTCTCCCCGGCAGGGCGCCAGCACCAGGCCGGGCACCTCGCCCGCGCTCATGTCGGCCAGCGAGAACAGGTCGTAGTAGCGCGGCGCGGGCGTCCCGGCCGCCGCCAGGCCGGCCTCGATCTCGTCGGCGAACTCGTCGAACCCGACCACCGCCCACCGCGCGTTCCCCGGGGCGCCGGTCGCGGCGGTCTCGGTCCATTCGAGCGCGTAGGGCGCGGTCCCGGTGGAGGGGCGGGCGGCGCTCCTCGGGGTCTCGCGGAGTGCCAGGGTCTCGACGCCGGCGATCCACTCGCCCGTGCCGTCGAAGAGCGCCAGCGCGATCCGGCCGCCGCCCTTCTCCGTGATCCGTACGCGGAGGGCGTCGGCGCCGCGGGCGGACACGCGGAGGCCGCTCCAGGAGAACGGCAGCAGCAGGGTGTCCCCGTCGTGGCCCGACTCGTGGACGGTCAGATGCAGGGCCGCGTCCAGGAGGGCGGGGTGGAGGGTGAAGCGGCCGGCGTCCCCGCGCACCAGGTCGGGCAGGGCGACCTCGGCGTAGGCGTGGCCGTCCGCGTGCCAGGCGGCGCGCAGGCCCTGGAAGGCGGGGCCGTAGTCGTAGCCGCGTCCGGCGAGCCGGTCGTACACATCGGTCAGATCGACCGCGGTCCCCTCCGGCGGCCAGGACGTCAGCCGCTCGGAGGCGGTCGCCGGAGCCGTGCCGAGCAGGCCGTCCGCGTGCGCCGTCCAGGGATCGTCGTCGGACCGCCGGGCGTGGACGCCGACCGTGCGGCGGCCCTGATCGTCCGGCCCGCCCACGACCACCTGCACCTGTACGGACCCGGACTCGGGCAGGAACAGCGGCGCGTCCAGCGTCAGGTCCTCCAGCAGGTCGCAGCCCGCGTGGGCGGCGGCCTCCAGCGCCAGTTCGGCGAAGGCCGTGCCGGGCAGCAGCACCGCGCCGTCCACGGCGTGGTCGGCCAGCCACGGGGTCGTGGCCGGGGACAGCCGTCCGGTCAGCAGGAAGCCGTCGGCGGCGGCGAGCGGGACGATCCGGTCGAGCAGCGGATGCGGGGAGGAGCCGGAATCCGTCGCCACCGGATCGAGCCAGTAGCGGTCGCGCTGGAAGGCGTAGGCGGGCGGGCTCACGGCGGGACGCGAACCGGATCCAAGGACCGCCGTCCAGGAGACCTCCGCGCCCAGCGTCCACGCCTGGGCCAGGGAGAGGAGCATCCGGCGCGGACCGCCCTCGTCACGGCGCAGCGACCCGCACACCCCGGCCTCGACCCCGGCGGCGCGGCAGCTGTCCGTCACATTCCCGAGCAGCACCGGGTGCGGGCTGACCTCGATGAACACCGGCGAGTCCGGCTCGGCCGCGGTTCTGATCGCCTCGTCGAACAGCACCGGACGGCACAGGTTGCCGATCCAGTACGTCTCCGTCAGGGTCGTGCCCTCGACGAACGCCGCCTCGACCGAGGAGCAGAACCGCACGTCGCCCTCGACCGGCCACACCCCG
>NZ_JBIAMC010000039.1:0-2487 GCF_042873875.1 Streptosporangium sp. NPDC004379 | reverse complement strand
GCTCCGAACGCGTCAAACCCACCTTCAACGGCGTCACCTACGGCTCATCGAACAGCCAGACCTGGCGCAACGTCACCAGCGACAACTGCGGCGCCCCGACGGGAACCGCCTCGGTCTACGGGGTGCTGCCCGACGGGCGGCTGACCTACAGCGCCATCGACGCCGCCACCGGCCAGCGCACCAAAACGGTCGTCTCCACCGCCACCCTCGGCTTCACCCCCAAAGCCATGGCCACCCTGAACTTCAACACCATCCTCATCACCGAAGACGGCCCCGACGGCAAGCTCTACCGCATCGACGTCATCACCAACAAAGACTCCCTCGCCTTCAACCCACCCCTCTACCTCGGCGGCGGCTGGACCCACGACCTGCTCGCCTACGACGGCAACACCCACCTGTTCGGCATCGCCGGCGGAGTCCTGCGCCGCTACATCGTCAACACCGCCAAACCCGCCATCACCAACATCTCCGCCGGCTCCACCGTCGGCTCCGGCTTCACCCTCAAAACCCTCACCACCACCGCCTCCAACTGGCTCCTGGGCACCACCGCCACCGGCCTGCTCATCTCCTACCGCATCGACGGCACCCCCTACACCCGCCACCAACTCCGCGACTCCACCTGGCAGGTCTTCGACCACCTCATCTCCCCCGGAGGCGGCGTCTACTACGGCCACCGCCCCGAAGGCTCCCTGCACCGCTACCTCGACACCGACCCCCACGACGACAACGGCGACGACATCACCGCACAAGGCACCGTCGACACCAGCGGCTGGACCCAGACCCTCCTGTCCGCCCAACCCGCCACCGTCGGATAGCACAGCCGACTCCGCGTACCGGACGGCACACGCCGGATCTTGCGAAGGACTCCCCCATGTTCAGGCCCCTCCTTTCCCGTGTCCGCCTCACGGTCGCGGCGATGATCATCGTCCTCTGTTCACCGGCCGTGGCATCCCCCGCGACGGCCGAGCCGGCGCCGCGGCCCACCACCGCTTCCGAGGTCACCGCCGCCTACCAACTCGCCGCCTGTGATCCCAGCGGCGCCACCTCCACCGACGCGGCCCTGGCCACCCAGCTCAACGGCACCCTCAGAGCGAAGATGCGCGGCTACATGTCCGCCTATCGCGTCTCGTGCGCCCGTATGGTCATCAAGGCCGTGCACGACCGCGGCCTCGACCCCCGGGCCGCCGTGATCGCCATCGCCACGACAATCGTCGAGACCAGCATCCAGAACATCAGCGAAGAGGTCGACCACGACAGCCTGGGTCTGTTCCAGCAGCGCGCCTCCTGGGGAACCGCCGCCCAGCGCCTCAACCCGACGTGGGCCACCAACGCCTTCCTCGACAAGATGCTCCGGGTCTACCCCAACAACTCCTGGAAGACCGCACCGATCGGTCAGGTGTGCCAGGCCGTACAGGTGTCGGCCTACCCGGACCGCTACCAGGAACAGGCCGCCGACGCGCAGATCATCGTCAACACCGTCCTGCCCCACGTCAGCGGGCCGAAAGGCACGGCTTCGGTCTACGGGGTGCTGCCCGACGGGCGGCTGACCTACAGCGCCATCGACGCCGCCACCGGCCAGCGCACCAAAACGGTCGTCTCCACCGCCACCCTCGGCTTCACCCCCAAAGCCATGGCCACCCTGAACTTCAACACCATCCTCATCACCGAAGACGGCCCCGACGGCAAGCTCTACCGCATCGACGTCATCACCAACAAAGACTCCCTCGCCTTCAACCCACCCCTCTACCTCGGCGGCGGCTGGACCCACGACCTGCTCGCCTACGACGGCAACACCCACCTGTTCGGCATCGCCGGCGGAGTCCTGCGCCGCTACATCGTCAACACCGCCAAACCCGCCATCACCAACATCTCCGCCGGCTCCACCGTCGGCTCCGGCTTCACCCTCAAAACCCTCACCACCACCGCCTCCAACTGGCTCCTGGGCACCACCGCCACCGGCCTGCTCATCTCCTACCGCATCGACGGCACCCCCTACACCCGCCACCAACTCCGCGACTCCACCTGGCAGGTCTTCGACCACCTCATCTCCCCCGGAGGCGGCGTCTACTACGGCCACCGCCCCGAAGGCTCCCTGCACCGCTACCTCGACACCGACCCCCACGACGACAACGGCGACGACATCACCGCACAAGGCACCGTCGACACCAGCGGCTGGACCCAGACCCTCCTGTCCGCCCAACCCGCCACCGTCAACTGACCGTCGTCGTGGTCCCACCGGCAGGACGGGGACCGCGTCCGAACCCGTCATCCATCAGAAGCCGGCCGGCGCGGTCGGATCCCCGGAGGAGTCTCATGTCCAAAACCGCTGTCCTACGAGCCGGTGTCACCACCGTGCTCTTCGCCGCCGTCGGTCTGATCGTCCCGGTGAGCCCCGCGCTGGCCGCGCCGAATCTGCAGTTGCCCTTCCCCTGCGGGCAGAAGTGGCGGCTGGACACCTGGGCTCATGCCCCCGCCCTGGACATGGTC
>NZ_JBIAMC010000038.1:0-2949 GCF_042873875.1 Streptosporangium sp. NPDC004379 | reverse complement strand
GTCTTCCTTTCCGGCGGCCCACGGTTCTCACCGATGCTGAAGCCAACCGTTGATCCCTGCCCAGAGCTGGTCGCCGTAGCCTTGCGGCCACACTGACAGGGGAGAGCGCAGGGCCGGGCGCCGTAGCCCCTCAGTTCCGGACCGCTCACGGTCCTCACCGGCGAAGCAGCCGGTCGGGGACGGACCGGTTCGGTGGATGGAAGGGGACTTCAGGGGCGGGAGAGGGTGGACAGGCCCCACAGTTCGGTGATGCGGCCGTGCCGTACCCGGAAGAACTCCATCATCATGGGGGGCCGGTCCGCCGGGGTGCCGTGCAGGGTCGTGCGGACGGCGGCCCCGTCCCGGTCGGAGAGCACGTCCTCGACGACGACCCTGAGGCCGGGGAACATCGCGTGCATCCCGGCCCAGGCCTTCACGACGCTCTCGACGCCGACGGTGCCCAGGGGGTGGCTCACGAAGTCCGCCGAGAAGATCGTCTCGGCCGCCGCGACGTCACGGGTGTTGAACGCCTCGTACATGCGGTGAGCGAGGGCCTTCGCGTCGTCCGTCATCTGGTTCGCTCCTGTTCGGGGGGTATGAGTTCCACGTTGGCGCGCAGACGGCCCAGGACCCGCAGTACGGTCTCCCGCTCCTCGGCGGTGACGCCGTCGAGGAGCCGCTCCTGGTAGTCCTGGTGTGCCCGCGCCAGTTCCGCGGCGGCCCGTTCGCCTTCGGGGGTCAGCCCGGCCAGGGTGTAGCGGTTGTCCGCCGGGTCGACGCGGCGACCGACCAGCCCCTCGGCCTCGAAGTCCTTGACGATGCGCGTGACGCTCGCACCGTCGATCGCGAGGGCCCGGCGCAGGTCGCTGTGGCTCGTCTCGCCGTTCCGCCACAGCCGCATCAGCGTGTGGAGACGGTGACCGTTCATCCCCACATGGCGGGCGAACGCCTGCCGCACCTCGGCGCAGCCGCCCATCAGGTCCTGGAAGAACCTGTCCTCGGGGGTTCCGACCCGTTCCACGACCGCCTCCTTGATCCGATCATCTATTGAACCCATCAAGAGTTGATGTGTCAAAGGGTTTGGTACGGAGACGGTGAAGTGGGTGTGGAGAATGGCGGGCCGCGAGGGCGATATGGGCGGCGAAGAGGGTGTGGGGCGTGGCTACCCTGGAGGGCGTGAGCCGTACTGAGAAGTCCGAGGACCTGTTCGCCCGCGCCCGCCAGATCGTCCCGGGAGGCGTCAACTCCCCGGTCCGGGCCTTCGGCGCAGTCGGGGGAACCCCCCGCTTCATGGCGTCGGGGCAGGGGCCCTACATCACCGACGTGGACGGCAACCGCTACGTCGACCTGGTGTGCTCCTGGGGGCCGATGATCCTCGGGCACCGGCACCCGGCCGTGGTGGAGGCGCTGCAGGAGGCGCTGGCGGACGGCACCTCCTTCGGCACGGCGACGCCCGGCGAGGTCGAGCTCGCCGAGGAGATCGTCGCCCGGGTCGCGCCGGTGGAGAAGGTCCGCCTGGTCAGCTCCGGCACCGAGGCCACCATGTCCGCCGTACGGCTGGCCCGCGGCTTCACCGGCCGCTCCAAGGTCGTCAAGTTCGCCGGCTGCTACCACGGCCACGTCGACGCCCTGCTCGCCTCGGCCGGGTCCGGCCTGGTCACCTTCGGCCTGCCCGACACTCCCGGGGTCACCGGCGCCTCGGCCGCCGACACCGTCGTGCTGCCCTACAACTCCGTCGAGGCGGTGACCGAGGCGTTCAGCGCCTTCGGTGACGAGATCGCCTGCGTCATCACCGAGGCGTGCCCGGCCAACATGGGCGTCGTCCCGCCGCTGGAGGGGTTCAACGCCACGCTCCGCGAGCTGTGCACCGCGCACGGCGCCCTGCTGATCATCGACGAGGTGCTCACCGGCTTCCGCGTCTCGGAGGCCGGCTGGTACGGCCTCGACCCGGTGGACGCCGACCTGATGACCTTCGGCAAGGTCATGGGCGGCGGCCTGCCCGCCGCGGCGTTCGGCGGCCGGGCCGACGTGATGGCCCACCTCGCCCCGGAGGGCCCGGTCTACCAGGCGGGCACGCTCTCCGGCAATCCGCTGGCCTGCGCCGCGGGCCTGGCGACCCTGCGCGGCTGCGACGACGAGGTCTACGACCGGATCGACGCCGCCGCCCTGGTGATCGGCCGCGCCGCCGCCGACGCCCTGGCCGCCGCCGGGGTGCCGCACCGTCTGCAGCGCGCGGGCAACCTGTTCTCGATCTTCTTCACCGAGGAGCGGGTCACCGACTTCGCCGCGGCTCAGAAGCAGGACACCGCCGCCTACCGCGCGTTCTTCCACGCCATGCTCGACCAGGGTGTCTACCTGCCGCCGTCGGCCTACGAGGCGTGGTTCCTCTCGGCCGCCCACGACGACGAGGCGCTGACCCGCGTGGCCGAGGCGCTTCCCCTCGCCGCCAAGGCCGCCGCCCAGGCAGGCTGAGGACCGCCCGCAGACGGACCTTGAGAGGGGATCCTCTACGCGTCCAGGTCGATGTCGATGGGGAAGGGCGCCGGGACGGTCAGACGCCCGTGGTGGATGCCGGTGAGCCCGTACGCGCCGGTGGCCGGATCGAGCTCGTGGACGTACACGATGGGCCTGCCGTCCTTGCTCTCCACCCGTCAGAAGTGCGGGATGCCCGCCTCGGCCCCTCTTTCGCCTCCTGAGTGTTACGCCCGGCCCTCCGTCCCCGCGCCGGAACCCACGAGTGATCTGGCTCCGTCCTTCCCAGGCGAAGACCAGGGACGGCTCGCAGGGGAGGAGCGAGGCCACAGGTGATCGGGCGGGGACCATGGGCGGTCCGGAAGCGAGGGGCTACGGCGCCCGGCCCTGCGCTCTCCCCCGTCGGTGTGGCCGCAAGGCTACGGCGACCCGCCCTGAGCGGGGAGCGACAAGTCGCTTCAGCATCGGCGGGGACCCTGGGCCTGCGGAAAGGGAGCG
>NZ_JBIAMC010000037.1:0-5016 GCF_042873875.1 Streptosporangium sp. NPDC004379 | reverse complement strand
CGCCGCGGCCAACGCCTTCCTCGACGCTCTGGCGGCGCACCGCAGGACGCGGGGGCTTCCCGCGGTGTCGGTGGCCTGGGGTCTGTGGGACACCGGCGACTCCGGGATGACCGGCGGGCTGAGCCGGGCCGACGTGACCCGTCTGGCCAGGTCGGGGATCGCGGCGTTGAGCGTCGAGCAGGGGCTGGAGTTGTTCGACGCGGCCCTGAGCGGTGACGACGCGCTCGTGGTCGGGGCCCGCTGGGACGCCGCCGGGTTGCGTGCCAGGGCCGAGAACGGCGACCTGCCGTCCATGCTGCGCGGCCTCGCCCGCGCCGTGCCGCGCCGGGCCGTCGCGAACCCCGTGACGCCGGCCGCGGCGAGCGGCCCGGAGCTGGGGGAGCGGCTGGCGCTCATGAGCGAGGCCGACGCGCGAGCCCACCTCACCCACCTCGTGAGGGCCCACGTGGCGGCCGTGCTCGCCCACCCCGGACCCGACACCGTGGACGTGGACCGCGCCTTCAACGAACTCGGCTTCGACTCCCTGACCGCCGTCGAGCTGCGTAACCGGCTCAACACCGACACCGGCCTGCGGCTGCCCGCCACGCTGGTCTTCGACCACCCCACCGTCGCGTCGCTCGCGGGGTACCTGTTCACCGGCCTGGCGCCGGACGGGCCCTCGCCGGAGGACGCGCTGCGGGCGGCGGTGGACCAGGCCGAGGCGGCGCTCCTGACCGCCGACGGCGAGGGGGCCGCGGTGCGCCGCCAGCTCGTCGCCATCCTGCAGAGCGCCCTGTCGAGGATCGGCGACACCGGGGCCGCCACCGCGGTCACCGCCGTGAACGGCGCCGGCGGGGCCGAAGAAGAGATCGTTTCCGCATCGGACGAGGAGATCTTCGCCTTGATCGACAACCGAGCCATGACATCACCGCTGAGGACCTCGATGGAACGGCTCGACCATGGCGAGTGAGGCCGAGCTGCGCGCATACCTGAAGCGGGTGACCGTCGACCTGGCGGAGGCCCGCCGGCGACTGGGCGAGGACGAGGAGCGCCGTCGCGAACCGGTGGCGATCGTCGGGATGGCGTGCCGCTACCCGGGCGGGGTCGCCTCCCCGGAGGACCTGTGGGAGCTGGTCTCCTCAGGCCGGGACGCGATCGGTGAGTTCCCGGCGGACCGCGGCTGGGACGTGGACGCGCTGTACGACCCCGACCCCGAGGCGGCCGGGAAGACCTACACCCGCCACGGCGGCTTCCTGTACGACGTCGCCGACTTCGACGCGGCCTTCTTCGGCATCAGCCCGCGCGGCGCGCTGGGCACCGACCCGCAGCACCGGCTGTTCCTGGAGACGTGCTGGGGGGCGCTCGCGCACGCCGGGATCGACCCGGCGACCCTGCACGGCAGCCGCACCGGGATCTACGCGGGCAACATGTTCAACGAGTACTCCTCCCGGTTCATGCACGGCGCGGTGCCCCCGGCCATGGAGGGCACACTGCTGTCCTCCAGCACGCCGAGCGTGCTGTCCGGCCGCGTCTCCTACACCTTCGGCCTGGAGGGGCCGGCGCTGACGGTGGACACCGCCTGCTCGTCCTCACTGGTCACGCTGCATCTCGCCGTACGGGCCCTGCGCCAGGGCGAGTGCTCGCTGGCACTGGCGGGCGGCGTCACCGTGATCGCCGAGCCGGACTCGTTCGTCGAGTTCAGCCGGCAGGGCGCGCTGTCACCCGACGGCCGCTGCAAGTCGTTCTCCGCCTCGGCCGACGGCGCCGCCTGGGCCGAAGGAGTCGGCGTCCTGGCCCTGGAACGCCTCTCCGACGCCCGCCGCAACGGCCGCCGCATCCTCGGCGTCATCCGCGGCACCGCCGTCAACCAGGACGGCGCCAGCAACGGCATGACCGCCCCCAGCGGCCCCGCACAAGAACGCGTCATCCACCAAGCCCTCACCGACGCCGGACTCGACACCCGCGACATCGACGTCGTCGAAGCCCACGGCACCGGAACCAAACTCGGCGACCCCATCGAAGCCCACGCCATCCTCGCCACCTACGGACACATGCGCCCCACCGACCGCCCCCTGTGGCTCGGTTCGATCAAGTCGAACATCGGCCACACCCAGGCCGCCGCGGGGGTGGCGGGTGTGATCAAAATGGTCATGGCCATGCGGCACGGCGTGCTGCCCCGTACCCTGCACGTCACCGAGCCCACCCCGCACGTCGACTGGTCGGCGGGCGACGTGCGGCTGCTGACCGAGGAGACCGGGTGGCCGCGTGGTGAGCGGCCGCGCCGGGCCGGCGTCTCCTCCTTCGGCATCAGCGGCACCAACGCGCACGCGATCATCGAGGAGTACGCCTCCGAGCCGGAGCCGCCGGCCGCCGCGGTCCTCACCGGCCCGATCGCCTGGCCGGTCAGCGCCCACAGCCCGCGGTCACTGGCGGCCAGGACCGCCCATCTGGCCGAGCTCCGGGAGGATCCGGCCGACGTGGCGCGCACACTGGCCGGGCAGCCGCTCCTGTCGCACCGCGCCGTCGCCCTCGGGCGCGACCACGCCGCCCTGTCCGGGGCGCTGGCCCGCCACGCGCGGGGCGAGACGGCCGAGGTGATCGAGGGCGTCGCGGGTGAGCGGCCCCGCGTGGCGTTCCTGTTCACCGGGCAGGGCGGGCAGCGGCCCGGCATGGGACGCGAACTGGCTGCCTGCTCGCCGGTGTTCGCCGCTGCGCTCGACGAGGTCTGCGCGGCCCTCGACCCCCACCTCGACCGGCCGATCCGCGACGTGATGTGGGCCGGGCCCGGCACCCCCGAGTCCGGTCTGCTCGACGACACCGCCTACACCCAGCCCGCGCTGTTCGCCTTCGAGGTGGCCGCGTACCGGCTGCTGGAGTCGCTCGGCGTGACGCCCTCGGTGGTGGCCGGGCACTCGGTCGGCGAGTACGCCGCCGCCCACGTCGCGGGGATCTGGACCCTGCCGGACGCCGCCCGCCTGATCGCCGCCCGCGGCCGGCTGATGCGCGAGCTGTGCGAGCCGGGCGCGATGGTCGCCGTGAACGCCACCCTCGATGAGGTCACCTCAAGCCTGGCCGGGCTGGAGGACCGGGTCGGCGTCGCCGCCGTCAACGGCCCCGCCAGCGTGGTGATCTCGGGGGCGGAGGAGCCCTGTCTGGCCGTGGCCGCGCACTGGAAGGCCCAGGGACGGCGGACCCGCAGGCTGCCGGTCAGCCACGCCTTCCACTCGCCGCTCATGGAGCCGGTCCTGGCCGTGTTCGCCGCCGAACTGGAGACGGTGACGTTCGGGACGCGGCGCGTGCCCTTCGTCACCGGCATCCCCGGCGACTGGACCGACCCCGGCTACTGGCCGGAGCAGATCAGGCGGCCTGTGCTGTTCCACGCGACGGTCAACACGCTGGAGGAGTCCGGCGCCCGCGTCCTCCTGGAGGTGGGGCCGCAGGCCGTGCTCTCCGGCATGGCGCACGACTGCGTGACCGGCGACGACACGACGATCGCCGCCCTGCACAGGCGCGACCGCGGCGAGGCCGACGCGCTGGTCGCCGGCCTGGCGGCGGCGTGGACGGCGGGGGCGGGCGTGGACTGGGCCGCGCTGTCCCCCCACGGCCGTCCGGTCGACCTGCCGCCGTACCCGTTCGACCGCGAACGCTACTGGCTCGGTCCGCCCGTCCGGAACGCGGGACTTTCCGCCACCGGACTGCGCGAGACCGGTCACCCGCTGCTGGGCGCGGCCGTCGAGCTGGCCGACGACGGCCCGGCCGTGCTCACCGGTGTGCTGTCCGTCGCCGGCACGCCCTGGCTGGCCGACCACGCCGTGGGCGGGACCGTCGTCCTGCCGGGGACCGCGCTGGCGGACCTGGTTCTGGAGGCGGGTTCGCGGGCCGGATCCGGCCTGGTCGAGGAGCTGATGTTCGAGGTGCCGCTGGTCCTGCCCGAACGCGGCGGCGTGGCGGTGCAGGTCGTCGTCGAGGCTCCGGACGGCTCCGGGGCCCGCGCCGTACGCGTGCACTCCCGCCCCGCCGGCGACCCCGAGGCGGGCTGGACCCGCCACCTGTCGGGCACCGTCGCCGAGGACCGGGACGGCGAGGCCCGACCCGGGTGGGCCGCCGCGTGGCCGCCCGCCGGGGCCGTGCCCGTCGACGTCGAACGTGGCTACGAGCGCCTGGCCGAGCAGGGATACGAGTACGGCCCCGCCTTCCAGGGACTGCGGGCCGTGTGGCGGCACGGCGAGGAGCTGTACGCCGACGTGGCGGTGCCCGAACACGTGGACGTGGCCGGGTTCGGGATCCACCCGGCCCTGCTGGACTCCATGTTCCACCCGCTGCTGGTCGCCGGCGGCGACACCGACGGGCTGCGGGTGCCGTTCGAGTTGCGCGGGGTGCGGTTGCTCGCCACCGAGGCCAGGTCCCTGCGGGTACGGCTGGCCAGGACCGGCGACGACGGCTGCGCGATCGAGGCCGTCGACGACTCGGGGCGGCTGGTGTTCGCCCTGGCCTCGGTCCGCACGAGGCCCGTGCCGGGCGGCGCCGTGACGTCGGGGCCGGTGTCGTACCGGCTGGACTGGGCGGAGGCGGTCGCCGAGCCCGGCGACGCCGAGTCCGTCGTGATCCCCTGCGTCGGCGGGGACGAGGACATTCCCGCCGCGCTGCGGCGGCTCACCGCGCAGACGCTGGACGCCATCCGGGACCCCCGGCTGGCCGAGTCCCGGTTGATGTTCGTCACCCGGCCCGGTGACGTGGCGGGTGCGGCGGTGTGGGGGCTGGTGCGGTCGGCGCAGACCGAGCAGCCGGGCCGCCTCGTCCTGGCCGAGGTCCCCGACGGGTACGCCGACTGGTCGCGCATCGCGGCCGTCGGCGAGCCGCAGGTCCGCGTCGAGGACGGCCGGCTCCTGGTGCCCCGCCTGGTCCGCCGCGAGGCTCCGGCCGAGCCCGCCCCCGTCCTGTGGGGGACGGTTCTGGTGACCGGTGGGACCGGTGGTCTGGGTGCGTTGACGGCCCGGCATCTGGTGGTGCGGCACGGGGTGCGGGATCTGCTGCTGG
>NZ_JBIAMC010000036.1:0-7491 GCF_042873875.1 Streptosporangium sp. NPDC004379 | reverse complement strand
CTCAGAGCGGGCCGCCGTGGCCTTGCGGCCACACTGACGGGGGAGAGCGCAGGGCCGGGCGCCGTAGCCCCTCACTTACGGACCGCCCATGCTCCCCGCCGTACCCGTTCCCCGGCCGTCGTCCGCAGGTCTGCTGGGACCGTCCGCCGGGGAGAAGGGGCGGGGGAAGAATCTCGGGAGTCACGGAGCGGGGTCGAAGGGGTGGGGTGGGGCCTGGGGCCGATCATGAACGTTTCCGACAAAATTCGGTCCGTCATCTTCGTAGGTCCTCCCACCCGACCGTCGGGTCGTCCTTCTGGCAGCGTGGAATCCGGTTCGGGACGCGCGGCTCCGAGGGGTGCTCCGCGTCTCCACGGTGAAGGGGGCATTGATGGCGGACGGCAGGGTCGACGTGGTGGTCACGGGGCTGGGCGCGACGACGCCGGTGGGGGGTGACGTGACCTCCACCTGGTCCGCCCTGCTGGCGGGGCGGTCGGGCATCGGGCTCATCGAGGAGGAGTGGGCGGACGGCCTGCCGGTGCGGATCGCCGGGCGGCTGCGGGTGGAGCCCGCCGAGGTGCTGGATCGGGTCCAGGCCAGGCGGCTGGACCGCTGCCAGCAGATCGCCCTGGTCGCCGCACGCGAGGCGTGGGCCGACGCGGGAGCCCCGGAGACGGACCCCGAGCGCCTGGCCGTGGTCGTGGGCACCGGGGTCGGCGGGGTGCTGAGCACCCTCACCCAGGACGAGGTCCGCAGGACCACGGGGGCGCGGCGGGTCTCGCCGTACACCGTCCCGATGCTGATGCCCAACGGGCCCGCCGCGGTGGTCAGCATGGAGTTCGGCGCCCGGGCGGGCGCCCACACCCCGGTGAGCGCCTGCGCCTCGGGGGCCGAGGCGATCGCGATGGGCCTGGACCTCATCCGGCTGGGCCGCGCCGACGTCGTCATCGCGGGCGGCGCCGAGGCGTGCGTCCACCCGCTCACCATCGCCGGCTTCGCCCAGGCCAAGGCGCTCTCCACCCGCAACGACGCGCCCGAGGAGGCGTCGCGCCCCTTCGACGCGTCGCGGGACGGCTTCGTCCTCGGCGAGGGGGCCGCCCTCGTGGTGCTGGAGCGCGCCGAGTCCGCCGCCGCCCGCGGGGCCCGCGCGTACGCGGCGCTGGCCGGCGCGGGGATCACGTCCGACGCCTTCCACATCACCGCCGGTGACCCGGAGGGGCAGATGCGCGCCATCCGGGCGGCCCTGTCGTCCGCCGGTCTGAGCCCGCTCGACATCGACCACGTGCACGCCCACGCCACCTCCACCCCGCCCGGAGACGTGACCGAGGCCCGCTCCGTCGCCGAGGCGATCGGGACGCACGCGGCGGTCACCGCGACCAAGTCGATGACCGGTCACATGTGCGGGGCCGCCGGGGCGATGGGGGCGATCTCCGCGATCCTCTCCATCCGCGACGGGGTCGTCCCGGCCGTCCGGAACCTGGCCACCCTCGACCCCGAGGTCAAGCTCGACGTGGTCACGGGCGGTCCCCGCCGGGGCCGGGTGTCGGCGGCGCTGGCCAACGCCTTCGGTTTCGGCGGCCACAACGCCTCCCTGATCCTCACCGCCCTCTGAGCTCCGGGTCGGGCGCCCCCGGCGGTCTCGGGTACGGATCACCCCTGCGGCTTGGCCGCCGCCGGGGGCCGGGATGCGCGGAGGGCGGTCCGGCGGCCGTTCCGGTAGCGGCCCGGGGTCGTTCCGATGATGCCGGTGAACGCCGCGATGAAGCCGCTGGGGTTCGCCCATCCGCAGGCGTAGGCGGTCCGGGTGGTGTCGTGTCCCTCGGCGAGCAGCACGAGCGCGTGGTAGACGCGCAGCTGCGTGCGCCATTCGTAGAAGGTCATGCCGAGTTCGTCGCGGAACAGCCGGCTGAGGGTGCGGGTGCCGGCTCCGACCGTCTTCCCGAGTTCGGCCAGCGAGGAGTTGTCCCCCGGGTTCTCGTACAGCAGCCGGGCGATCCCCCGCAGCCGGTCGTCCCGCGGCTCCGGCAGGTGCAGTGGTTGTTCGTGCGCTTCGCGTAGCTCGTCGACGAGGACGCGAAGGAGGCGTGATCGCGCGGAGCGGCTGTACGCGGGCGCGGCATCACCGTGGTCACGGGGACCAGGCGTGGCATCGCCGTACTGATGAGGGCCGGTCAGGGCGAGCAGTACCTCTCGGGCGAGGCCGGAGGCCAGGAACACGGCGGGACGGTCCGGCATGAGCCGGGCGAGGGACGGCGGTAGGAAGACGATCCGCATGTCGGTGTCGCCGTGGGCGCGGTGGTGGTGCGTGAACCCGGCGGGGGTCCAGGAGACCCTGTCGGCGGGAACGATCGACGTGCCGTGCTCGGTGTGAACCGCCAGGACGCCGCCGGCCGCGTACACCAGGTGCCCCCGCGTGTGCGTCTGCACCGCGCTCGTCCCACCGGACGGCCAGAGATGGCGCCCGCCGGACGGCCACACGTGTGACGTCACCTCGGCACTGGAGCGATTTTGGCGGCGAACAGGCATCGGTTGGCATTCTATCGGTGGGCGGCCACATCCTGATCTGATGACATTTCCTCCATGCGAAGTGGTCTGGTCGCGTGAAGCACCCGGCCGGACCACACGGCATCGGGGCGGCGTGCCTCGATGCCGCGGCTTGGGAGGAGAGAACACATGGCGACGTTCATTCTCGTGCCCGGCGCCTGGCACGGCTCCTGGACGTTCGATGCGGTGATCCCGCCGCTGGAGCGTGCCGGTCATGTCGTCCACGCCCTGACCCTGACCGGTCTGCGGCCGGGCGACGACGAGGCGGCGGTCGCGACCGCCAACCTCGACACGCACGCCGGGGACGTGTTGCGGCTCCTCGATCGCGCCCACATCACCGGCGCGACGCTGGTCGGCCACAGCTACGGCGGGATGGTGATCGCCGCCGCCGCCGACCGCGCCGGCGGCCGGATCTCACGACTGGTGCATCTCGACGCCTACGTGCCGCGTGACGGCGAGTCGTGCTGGTCGTCGACGAGTGAGGCATACCGGCAGGCGTTCGTCGCCGGAGCCGCGGCCCACGGTTACGCCGTCCGGCCGCCGGACGGCGGTGATCCCCGCCGCCGTCCCCATCCCCTCGCCTCGCTCCTGCAGACGATCCGGCTCACCGGCGCGTTCGCCCAGGTCCCCCGCCGGGAGTTCGTCTACTGCTCGGGCTGGCAGGACCGGACGCCGTTCGCCGGACTCCGCACCAGGCTTCAGGCCGATCCCGGGTGGCGGGTCCACGACCTCCCGACCGCCCACAACGCGATGCGCGAGGCCCCGGAGGCGGTCGCCGCACTGCTGCTCGACGATGACGCCGTCGGCCGCTCAAGGGGCGGGGACCGTACGGTGTCCCCCGGGAAGGGCCGAGGGGCGTGAGGTCTCACACGGAGCGGGGACGGGCAGGCGTCCGGTGACGAACGAGGCGGGAGGAACGCCCATCGCCCTGCGGAACTCTCCCGTCAGGTGCGACTGGTCGTAGTATCCCGCTTCCGCGGCGAGCCGGGCCCACGAACCGGTATGGGCACGAGCGAGTACGACTCCCAGGCGATCGATGCGCACGAAGCGTTTCGGTGACACGCCCACCGCTCTGTTGAAGAGATCACGCAGGTGGCGCTCGCTGACGCCGAGCCGCCGGGCGACGGCGGGCACCGGCTCGGGTCGCGCACCGGCGCTTGTGGACAGTCCGGCGACCGCGGCGTGGACGAGATCGCTTCGCGACAGGTCGCCCGGTGTCGTGCGGGAGATGCGGGCCAGGAACTCCGCCTCGATCCGCTTGAGAACCGACATGTGATCGGAGCCGAGTCCGGCCAGCTCATGGACCAGGCGATCACCGGGTACTCCCCAGAGATCCCGCAGCGGGACGGCTCGGTCGACGAGTTCGCTGACCGGCACACCCAGCAGCAGCGAAGCCCTGCTCGGCCGGATGCGGATCCGGACGCCGAAAGGCACGTGCTTACCCGGGTGGTACCGGGCACGGGTACGAGGCCCCACAACCATCAGGTCGCTGCGCCGGTCGTCCAGCACGCGGAACACGAGTGCGGTGGAAGTCTCCGGCACATGGGTCAGGACTCCTCGGCCGGCAACGGCGGTCACGCCTCGGACGTCGGAGACCCAGGGCCGCAGAGCGTCTGGAACGGGTATCTCGTGACCCCACGTCGCATTCACGCGCTTCACGCTATCCGTCGCCGGCGCGGACGGCCCCATGTGCTCGGTGCCGAAATCTCCTATCCGATCCGGGGCGGCGCACGGCAGGGTCTGGACCATGATCCTGATCACCGGTGCCACCGGCACCATCGGCAGTGAGGTCCTCCGGCTGCTCGCGGCCCGCGGCGAGGTGGTCCGCGCGTTGACACGCGATCCTTCCCGTGCCTGGACCCCGCCCGGCGTCGAGGTCGTGGCGGGCGACTTCGACGATCCGGCGTCCCTGGACGGAGCGATGGCCGGGGTCGGCGGCGTCTTCCTGGTGGCCCCGGGCGGGCCGTCCACCGGACGGCACGACCTGGCGGTACTGGCCGCGGCCCGATCGGCCCGGGTGCGCAGGGTGGTGAAGCTCTCGTCGATCGGGGCCGATGCCACGGACGACCACTGGCATCGGCCGGGAGAGGAGGCGGTGCGCGCCGGCGACATGGGCTGGACGTTGCTGCGGCCGTCCGCCTTCGCCAGCAACACGCTGCGATGGGCCGGAGCGATACGCGCCGACGAACCCGTGCCGAACATGACGGGGACCGCGGCGCAGGGGGTCATCGATCCGCGTGACATCGCCGAGATCGCGGCCGAAGCTCTCGTATCGGCGAAGCACGAAGGACGGACCTACACGCTGACCGGCCCGGAACTGCTGAGCTTCCACGACCAGGTGGCTCGGCTGGAGACGGCGCTGGGACGCACGATCAGGACCGTCGACGTTCCGCTCGACGTGGTGCGCGAGCGGATGCTCGCCTCCGGGATGGACGTCGAGATGGCGGAGAGCAGGCTCAGGGGCATCAGGATCATCCGGGACGGCGGCAACGCCGTCCTGACCGACGGAGTCGAACGCGCCCTCGGACGCCCGCCCACGGACTTCGGCACCTGGGCCCTGGACCACCTGGACGCCTTCACCACGAGCTGACCCCGAGCCCCGGCGCCTTCACCCCGGAGTGGACGCCCCGCCGATCTCGCTCCCGGCGGTCGTCCCGCCTTCGCGATCTCCTCGCCTCCACGGGAGGCGGCCGTCACCACCCGACGGGCACCGCCGTCTGTTTCCCCCGCGCCGACGGCTCGATCCGCCCTCGCCGCGGGCCGGAGACCCACAGGTTCTCTGGTCGTCACAGTCACTCGTCCCCGGACCGCCCGCCCCGGGGAGGCGGTCCGCAGGGAACGAGAGAGGCCATGAGGACGGTGGCCGGCAGGTCATCGGGTGGTGAAGGCGCCGCCGTTGACGTGGATGGTCTGGCCGGTGATGTGCCGCGCTCCGGGAGAGGCGAGGAAGTACGCCGTCTCGGCGATGTCGTACGGGGTGCCGGGCCGTTTGTCGTGCGTCTCCCCGATGAGCGCGGCGCGGCGTTCCTCGGTCATCCCGCCGCGGAAGAAGTCGGTGCCCTCGATGTACCCGGCGGAGATGACGTTGCTGGTGATGCCGTGGGGGCCGAGTTCGGCGGACAGGGAGACGTTCCAGGCGGCGAGTGCGGCCTTGGCCGTTCCGTAGGAGCCGCCCCGGCGTTCGGCCCCGATCGACCCGATGCTGATGACGGAGCCACCGGAGCCCAGCTTCTCCCGGACGGAAGCCGTGGTCAGCACCGCGCCGAGGAGATTCTGGGCCAGGTCGGCCCGCCACTGGGCCAGCAGGGCCTCCAGGGGCGGAGCATCGTCCGGTGCCGCGTCGGACAGACCGCCGGACGCGTTGACGAGGACGTCGAGCGTTCCGCCGATCCGGTCCGCCAGCGCCGCGACCTGCTCGGGCAGGGTCGCGTCACAGACGACGCCGTGTACCCCGAGATCCAGGGCGGTCTTCTCCACGAGATCGGCGCGGCGGCCGGTGACGAAGACGTCGGCCCCGTCGGCGGCGAACCTCTCGGCGACGGCCCGGCCGATGCCGCTGGTGCCTCCGGTGACGAGCACGGTGCGAGTCAAGGGTGCCTCCTCATCGCTGCTACGTTTAGATCTAAACGTAGCCGATGATCGAGGAGGTTCGCACCATGACGGACATGACGTCCATGGCCGGTGGGCCGAACCCCGCCCATTCGCCTTCGGAGATCGCGGCCGCCTGGCAGCGGGAGCGTCCGGGCACCCCGACCGGTTCGATCGAGATCGTCACCCCCATCTGGCGCCTGGCGAAACTGTTCTCGGACGACCGGGTGAGGGTCCTGCGAGCCGCGGGGATCGACGCGGCGACCCTCGACCTGCTGTCCGTCATCCGCCGTTCCGGACCGCCCTACGCCCTCAGCACGCGCGAGCTCACGCGCCGGACACTCGTGACCGCCGGTGCGATCTCCCAGCGGGTCGCCCGCGCCGAACGCGAAGGGCTCGTACGGCGCGCGCCGGGAACGGCCGGACGCCGTTCCGTCACGGTGACCCTGACGGATGAGGGGCACGCCCTCATCGAACGGTCCGTCGACGCGGTGCTCGGCCGGGAGGCCATGCTCGTCAGCGGCCTGTCCGACTCCGAACGCGCCCTGCTCGCCGGGCTGCTGGAGAAGCTGACGGCCGACGTCGGGCGGCGCCTGGCCGACGATCGGTAGGCTGCCTGCTCATGATCATCGATCCGCTCGCCGTCCCACGGGACGGCCTGCTTCCGGAGCCGCTGCTCGCCGAGCTGACCGCCCTCCACACCGCCAACCGGGAGTTCTTCGCCGTCAGCGGCGACTTCCCAGACCCGGACGACATCCGGCCGGAGCAGATCTCCGCCTCGCTCTCCGGGGAGCTGGCGAACCCGGACACCGAGGTGCTGCTCTGCCGTACGGAGGCCGGAGGGCCGCTCGCGGGCGTCGCGATCACCCTGGCGCACCACCCGGACCCGGCCGACCCGGACCCGTGGATCGGCCTGCTGCTGATCGACGGCCGGATGCACCGCTCCGGGTACGGCCGGGCGCTGGCGGGCGCCGTGGAAGAACGGTTCCGGGCGGCGGGCCGGACGGCGGTCCGCCTCGCCGTACTCGACGCCAACGCCAAGGGCCTCGCCTTCTGGAGCGCCCTGGGGTACGAGGTCCTCGACCACCGTCCGGACCTCCAGCACGGCCGCCCCTGCACAGTCATGCGCAAGACGCTCTGAACCCGCTCCCTCTTTCCCCTTTTTCTGTGCCCTTCCGGGGAACGGCGCCATCCGCTTCGCGCTCCACGGCGACACCGTGAGCGTCCCGAAAGATGACCCGTCACGGCGGACCCCCCGAACGACCCGAGGGGGCGGGGACGGCGGGGGCTGTGGGCGGTCCGTCAGAGAGGAACTACGGCGCCCGGCCCTGCGCTCTCCCCCGTCAGTGTGGCCGCAAGGCCACGGCGGCCCGCTCTGAA
>NZ_JBIAMC010000035.1:0-8588 GCF_042873875.1 Streptosporangium sp. NPDC004379 | reverse complement strand
CCGAGCAGACCGATGAGTGGACCGAGGCCCGCCGCTACATGGGCCTGGACATCCTGGCCAAGTGCCGGATGCGCCTGCTGGCCGGCGACACACCGGAACAGGGTCCGATCCCGCAGACACTCACCGCTTAACCTGCAGAAACAGGATCACGCGAAGGGCGGCTCATACACCGCTTCGCTGGACGTGACCGACACCACCAGTGCGGGGAACGGGAGTACGTGCGCGAAAAGGCGCTGGCGAGCCATGCCTGTCCGGACGGCAAGGTCAGTGCGAATGGGCCTTCTCGTGGCGTTCAGCTTGCGGGGCCGGCGGGCGGGTGTCTCATCCATTCGGGAACGTCTTCACCGGTGAGCGAGAGGTGCGTCTCGCTCACTCCACCGGCATCGCCCGCGTAGGAGCGGCGCAGCAGTTCGACGATCGTGCCGAGCTTGTCTCCGGCGTGCTCGGGCATCACGTGCGCGGCGACAAACGCTGTGAGCAGGGGCTCGATCGCCTCACGAAACCGTTCCGCTTCGATCAGGAGGTACCCGAGAACTGCGAGGGTTTCGGCATAGTCGGACACGTGGGCGTCCCGGTTGACCGTCATCAAATGCCCGTACAGGTCGACGGCCTCCTCGAAGATGGTGACCGCCTCGGCCAGGCGTCCGAGCTCCCTCAGCCGGAGCGCGTGGTTGTGCAACGAGGTGGCCAGGTTGGGCAGGTAGGCGTCCCGGTTGACCGCCACCAACTCCCGATACAGGTCGACGGCTTCTTGCGAAAGAGTCACCGCCTCGGCCCGCCCCACCGCCGCCAGTCGGTTCGCGTGGTTGGTCAACGAGTTGGCCAGGTTGGGCAGGTAGGCGTCCCGGTTGACCGACACCAATTCCCGCCGCAGGTGGAGGGCCTCCTCGGAGAGAGTGAGCGCCTCAGCCTGCCGCCCTTCCTCTGTCAGCCGGTTCGCGTGGTTGTGTAATGAGGTGGCCAGGTTGGGCAGGTAGGCGTCCCGGTTGACCGACACCAACTCCCGATACAGGTCGAGTGCTTCTTGCGAATGGATCACCGCCTCGGCCCGCCCTTCCTCCGCCAGCCGGTTGGCGTGGTTGGTCAACGTGAGTGCCAGGTTGGGCAGGTAGGCGTCCCGGTTGACCGTCACCAACTCCCGCCGCAGGTGGAGGGCCTCCTCGGAGAGAGTGAGCGCCTCGGCCTGCCGCCCGGCCTCCGCCAGCCGGACCGCGTGGTTGTGCAACGAGTCGGCCAGCTCGGGCAGGTAGGCGTCCCGGTTGACCGTCACCAACTCCCGCCACAGATCGACGGCTTCGTGAGAGAGAGCGAGCGCCTCGGACCCCCGTCCCATCTCCGCCAGCCCAACCGCGCGAAGGGTCAACGAGTTGGCCAGGTTGGGCAGGTAGGTATCCCGGTTGGCTGACACCAACTCCCGCCACAGATCGACGGCTTCGTGAGAGAGAGCGAGCGCCTCGGACCGCCGCCCCATCTCCGCCAGCCGGACCGCGTGATTGGTTAACGAGAGGGCCAGGTTGGGCAGGAAGGCGTCCCGGTTGACCGTCACCAACTCCCGCCGCAGATCGACGGCTTCATGGGAGAGAGCGAGCGCCTCGGACCGCCGTCCCACCTCCGCCAGCCGACCCACGTGATCGATCAACGAACCGGCCAGCTCGGACAGGAAGGCATCCCGGTCGACCGACACCAACTCCCGGTACAGGCCGACGGCTGCCTCGGAGAAGATGACCGCGTCGGCCCGCCGGCCCACCTCCGCCAGCCGGCCTGCGTGATTGATCAACGAACCGGCCAGCTCGGGCAGGTAGGCATAGGGGATGGTCCGAGCCAGGTGATCCCACAGGCGGGTGGCCTGCCGGCCTTCGGTCAGTGCGCGGGCGTGCAGGCCGGCGTAGGACATGCGGACCGCCAGATCCTCGTGGATGCGAGCGCGCGTGACCGGATCGTCGGTGGCGGCCAGTCGGTGCTTCGCCAGGCGGTCGGCGACCGCCGCGATGCCGATGTCCAGATCGATATGCCGGTGTGCGGGCAGGACGGATTCGATGGCCTCCAGCAGCGTGGTGTCAATGGTCTCCAGCTCTGCCAGCGCGGCCAGCGCGGCCCCACCTGCGTGCAGCGCGAGGTGTGGATGGGCGCTCAGCAGCGGATACAGCTGCGTGGTGGCCAGGTGCGGCCAGCGGCGCGATGCTTCGATCAACGTGGTAAGCCCTTGACGGACCCAGACCGCGACGCCGTCGCCTGACTGTGCGCGTTGGTCGCCGTCCGGCGGGGCGAGCAAGCGGGCCGGCGCCTCCTCCGCCCACGGATCGGCCGGGAAGTCGAAGGAGTGGCCCGGGGTGCAGAGCGCGAGGTAATCCTCGCCCAGCCGGTCCGGGTACAACGGCTCCAGCACCGTGACGCCGCCCCGGCCCGCCGGGGGCCGCTGCTCCGGGTGTGCAGGTCCGGGCGTCCCCGCGGGCGGGTAGCACACCGCGTGGTCCTTGAGGAGCTGCCCGGCGGCCAGTGTGGAATCGATACCCGCCTGTTCCAGGGCGGCCTTGCCGTCGACGTAGCCGAGGCGGCCGGTCAAAGTGGCGGTATAGACGATCTGACCCATCGTGTCCGCAGTGGTGGCAAGTGGTGTGGCTCGGCTCGGGGTCGACATCGCTTCCCAATGGTCTCGCTCACGTGCCAGCAACAGCTCCGACACCTGCACCGGGTCGGCGGGAGATGGCCGGCCCCGGTCATGGGCCAGCACCGCGGCGAGGGCGGCCATGTGCACGGTCAGCACCAGCCGGTACGCCTCGTGCCGCTCCAATGCCGGTGGCGGCGCGACGCCGTCGGCGCCGGGCATCTGGAGCAGTTCGGCGAAGCGGTCGCGGGCCTCGGTGAACAACCCGCGACGGGTGATGCCGCTCTCCTGCTCCAGCGGCGCCAGTTCCTCCCGGGTGGGCACCAGGTGCATATCACGCTGGATCCGCCCCTTCAGGCTCTGCCACCAGGTGCCGGCCGGGCGGGCCAGCAGCAGCACCCGCACCGCCGGCCCGGCACGTGCTCGCATGTCGGCCAACAGCGTCAGAAGGTCCGCGGTTTCCCACCGTTCGGCGTAGTCCACCACCACCAGCACCCCGGCCGCCCCGTCGAAATCGGGAACCTCGAACTCTGCGGGCACCGATCGGTCGCGCCGATGGTGCGCCGCCAGCGCGACCCACCCCTCGCCCTGCCACAGCCGTGCCACCCGATGGGCCAGACGCGTCTTGCCCTGCCCGCCCGCCCCATGGATCAGATGAACCGCCAGCGTGGCATCCCCGTCCCGCCACTGCCGCAGCCGCGCGAGCAGCGCGTCACGACCGGTGAAGCCGACCAGCGCGTTCGCCGCCCGCAGCAGCTCACTGGGCTGCGCCCGCGCCTCCGGCGCCGCCGGCGCGGGCCACGGCGCCCACCGGTAAGGCTCCTCCCCGCCGTAAACGATGACGTCGCCGGCCGCCTGGACGATACCGGCCAGTCCGGTCGCCCGCGCGTGCTGGGTCACCTTGGGTGACCTGCGTCGCCGGCTCACCGCTGGTGGATATCGCGGCCGGCCTGATCCACCTGGCCATCACCGGTGGCCTTGCCCCACTGCCGCACCTCAGGGTGCGCCTCGTCGGCTGCGGAGCCGTTGTCGAACACCACAGGCCGTGATCCTTCGCTGATGTCGCGGCCGGCCTGCCGTACCCGGCCCCGCCGGATGGCCGTGGCCCGTTGCCGCACTCCGCCGCGCGCCGGGTCGGCGATCAGCGCGTACACCGCCACCCCCAGACCGGCCACCGCGACGAACAGCCCACAGACGCTGGCCAGTTTGTCCGCCGCGTCCAGCCCCACCCGGACCAGGTGGACACCCAGCCCCGCCATGGCGACCACCGCGACTCCGGCGCCGCCCCATAAGAGCACACCTCCGCGCATACCCGTCATCATCGATCACGCGGAAACATCGCGCAATGTGATCATGTGATAACTCGAAGATGCTGAAGAACCGGGGCGGGCGGGAGAGGAGACGGGGCGGTCAGTTCTCCGGGTCCGGGAGCAGGACGGAGGGGAGGGAGGCGCCGGGGGACAGGCGTAGTAGCTGGTAGAGCATGCCGCCCACTCCCGGCATCAGACCTGGGCTGAAGGCGTCACGTGAGAGGCCGCTCACCGGGCCGTGCTCCTCCATGCTGCCGATCATGTACGCGGCGAGGTACTCCGGAGTCAGCCCTTCGGGTCCGACACCCACATCGATCGCGTGGCGCACGATTTCCCAGTTGCCGAGGTCTCCGTGGCAGAGCGTGTGGTTCCAGCCGATGCCCCTCGACCAGGACGACGCGGCGGCCCGGCGCAGCACGTCCGCCCAGCGCGGGTCACCTTCGCGGGCCAGCCGGTCGGCCGCGACGAGGCCGATGCCGGCGGCCCCGTGGCACCACGCGCTGGAGGTCACGCGATGGTCATCCATTTCGCGCAGGTCACGCCAGCCCTTCTCCGCCGGGTCGTACAGTGACTCCTCGTACAGAAAGGCCCTGTCCGCCAGGGCGCGGAAGTCCGCAGCGCCGGCCGTGGCGCTGTCGGCGAGCCGGGCCAGCGCCCAGGCGATCCCGGTGGCTCCGTGTGAGACCCCGCCCAACCCCTGTGGGAACGCGGTGCTGGGCCAGCGTGCTCCCCGGCCGTCGATGTGGGCCAGTGAGAGCAGGCGCTCCCCGATGCGGTCGGCCTGCGTGGACCACTGCTGGTCACCGGTCTGTTCCGACAGGCGGAGCAACGGCACGATGGCGCCTGCCATGCCGGTGAGCAGGTCGTACACCCCGTCGGCGGCCACCGCCTCGGGCAGTCGCCCCGCCAGGGCGCCGGCCCGGGCGACCGCTTCCTCCGAGCCGACGGCGCCCAGCCTGCGCAGCAGCAGCCAGCTCCAGATCTGCGAGCCGATGCCGACATAGCCGCCTGGGGTGGCGGGGCGGCGCCGCGGCCCGGTGCGGCGTGCCTCCGCGTCGCGCTCCTCGGCCAGTCTGATCGTATGGAGGAGGTCGGTGAGCAGTCCGTCCAGCCCCGGCACCTCGTCGGCCCTGCCCTGCCCGGTCTCACTCACGTAGGCGGCCAGAGTGATGGCGACCCCGTACGCCCCGCCGTACACGTCGGGAGACAGTGACTGTACGAACCAGCCGTCGGAGGTGAGCACCGGCGCGGTCCAGGTGACGGTGCCGTCGTCGCCCCGGATCGCCGTGTCGAGCATGTCGCGGGCGATCCCGGCCGCGATCCGGCGCCGGCGCCGCTCGAGGTCCCGGTGCCGGATGGGAGGCACGGTCATACGCTTGTTGGCGGGCATCCACCCTTCGTTGAGGTAGGCGCTGACCAGAGCGGACCGGATCACCTCGCGGTCCAGGGCCGCGTCGCGGTCGCGCCAGCGCCGCAGCGCGTCCGCGATGAGGTCCTGCTCGTCTCCGTAAGAGGTTCCGCCAGGGCCGTCCAGACGGCCGCGAGCAGGAGTCGTGGCGAAGAAGGGGATGTCGCCGACCAGCAACTCGGCCACCTCGGCGTCGATCACCTCGGGGTCCGAGGGCGCGCCGGGCAGGTTCTCGGCATGCTGGGCCAGCAACCCCGCCGCCTTGCCCATCGCGGTCGGCTCGTCGTGCAGTGAGGCCGGGTGCCACAGCATGCGGGCCAGCTCGGCGTACGCCTCGGTGGCGCGGAGCACGACCCGGATCGGACGGTCGGCGAAGTCCGTGAGCAGCCCGGCGAGCTCATCCCGCCGATCCAGCATGTCGAGGTGCTCGACCAGCTCGGTGAATCCGGACAGCACCAGGTCCCAGTAGTGGACGAGGATCGGATCGGGGCTCGGGTGGTTGCTCACCGCTCCCAGCTCGACCCGTTCCATCCCCAATCTCGCCATGTCCGTGCCCGCGTCGACGACGACCGGCATCTGCGTGTACGGCTGCTGGCCGGGCAGGCCTCCGACGGCGGACATGTCGACGCCGCGCCAGGCGAGTGAGACACCACGTCCGGGAAGGAGTCCGGTGCGCAGCACCGATCCGCTGAGCAGGTCGGTCGCCTGGTCGACGGCGTCGCCGTATCCGGAAGGTTTGGCCGGGACGTGCGGGGTGAACAGCGTCTCGCAGTCGACGACGACGGGCGCGGGACCGGCCGCGATGAGGTTCTCCATGTGCAGGTCGCTGCCGCCGATCAGCCGCATCAGCGCCAGCCAGTGCCCGACGCCGCGGTAGAAGGACCGCAGCTCCGTCTCGTCGGCGCAGTAGCGGTGCTGGATGTGTTCCGCCCAGCCGTACTCCTGGCGAATCAGCACGTCGGGTACGCGGATGCGGCTGCCGGCGGGCAGCCGGGGTGCCAGGCGGTCGATCAGTCTCGCCAGCGCCTCGTCCACGGCGAGGGACCGGGGCTTGTAGACCACCTTGCCCTGCGAGCCGTGCAGGACGGCGACGCTGTGCCCTCCGCGATGGCTGTCTCCCGTCCCAAAGTCGACTCCGACCAGCTCGCCTCGGAGACCGCCGGGCAGTGCGGTGAGCGCCGCGCGGTCGGCGGCGAACCTGCGGGCCAGTTCCACGGCCGCGGCGCACCTGTTGTCGATGATCGTGCCGAGCCTGGACAGCATCGTGGGATAGTGCCCGGCCAGAGACAGCCAGAACTCGGGCGTCGCGGCCGTCGCCTTCCATTCCTGCCACCGCAGCTGCGGCGTCTCGGCGGTCAGCCTCCCGGTGATCCTGGCGGCGTTGAGTTCCAGCAGCAGGACCCTGTTGACCTTGAGGCGGACGGTCTCCTCAAGCGCTTCGGCGGTTCTCCGGCATATCAGCCGGGCTTCCGCCTCCGTGAGGCCGGGGATCGATCCCAGCGTGGCGGACAGCCCGACCAGCGCCGGTGCGGTCAGAAAGTCCAGCGACGGGTCGAAGTCCCCGGCCATTCGGATCATCCTTCCTTGATCAGCAGCAGAAGCGGCTGCAGGTGCACGAGCTCGCCAGCCGGGTGTCCAGGGCCGTCAGCGTGATCTCCGACTCGGCGTAGTCACCGATGAACAGCGGACCGGCCGGGTTGTCCCAGCCCTCGATGTCGGCTCCGCTGCGCCACGCGGAGACGATCTCCTCAGAGCGTTCCAGGGTGACAGGCATTATTGCTCCCTCCATGACCGGGCGTCCCGATCAGCGTTGGTCAGCCGATCGAAAAAATCAATACATAGCGAATGAAATATAGACTTGTCGGCATTCAGTAGAAATAGCGAAAGCTGCCGTTGACTGTGACGGAGCTTGCCCAGACGCCGACGGGATGTCCGGAACACGCGAGCGAGACCGGCCACCCCTCCACGCCGCCGGCCCACGCCCATCAAGGGGGCGACAGCGCACGTCAGGGGCTTCATCCCGCAACGGTCCATGACCACCGCCTCGGCGACGGCGCTCATGTGCGGGACGACCCGGCGAACCGCTTTCAACGGCCTCGGACCGGCGGCGGATCAGAAGGCCAGGGGCTCGAACCCTCTCGGCCGCGCAGCAGGACAAAGGCCCTCCGGAATCATTCCGGAGGGCCTTTTACATGGTCGTGCAGCGGCGGAATTCAACAACAAGGTCTGCCGAAAGCAGCCTCTGGCGGAAGGCTCCGCCCGGATGGCAAACGGCCGACGTTCGCGGGGTTCTTGTCAGGGCCTGGAATCCGGGTGCCCCTCCGGTTCCGCCAAGCCGAGCGGTTCAGGCGACTCGTGGTGCTCAGGCGTGCCCTTCTGCCGCCGACCGCGTGTTCGTGTCGCCGTAACGGTGCGGAAGTCCTCGTCGGTCATGTTCCTGCACGGTCATCAGCTGATCCTCTGTACGGTGGCACCCCGTCGGATGGCGCGAGGGATCTCGGCGACGGAGTCCACGATGTCGATCAGGTGGGCGATGCTCTCGGCTGAAGCAGTGGAGCTGACGTCGACGGTGTAGGTGATCCCGGTCGACCGCCAGCTCTCGATGTCGAAGCCGCCGGCTGCGGAAACGCGTACTCCCAGGAGCTCGATTCCCAGTGCGGCGGCCTCCCGGTAAAGGTCGTTGAGGACGCATCCCGCCGCCGCGAGGTGAAGGAGATGTCCTCCGGTGAAGTCCGCCCTGACGCTCACGCCCTCGGGCGTCCACCGATGCGGGAAATGCACCGCGTGTTCGTCCGTCATCTTCAGCGATCCCGTGCTCACGACCACGTTGAAACGATCATCCATGATTCGGCTCCCGGCACCTCGGGCGTGCGGACGTGACGACAAGAGCCGTCCTACACGTCTCAGCCGCCAACCGGCAACACCCGCTCATGCCGCTGGGCCGTCTGCTGGAGGACGCGTCCGTTCGGCTCGGAGTCCGCTCATGTGATACGCGTGGCATCTTCGCCACATGGCGTGCCGACGAAGCGCGCCCTCTCGTGCTGCCGCACAGCGGCGCGGACAGTGCCGGGGCGAATCGCGCGTCGCCGGTGAGCGTTGGCCGTCACCGGAGATGTTTGATGGGATTGACGTATGAAGACACGAGGACATGACATCGAGGTCACGCCTACGGGTTGCGTCCACGGAGGTGGTGTATGAGTTTCCCCAGCTAGCAGGCGTGGCGCCGTGAAATGAGAACGGCCATCGCGTGATCCTTCGAGTGCGA
>NZ_JBIAMC010000034.1:0-9422 GCF_042873875.1 Streptosporangium sp. NPDC004379 | reverse complement strand
AGGGCCCCGCCCACCGGCGGGTCCTGTTCCACACCGCCTCCTCCTTCGACGTGTCCATGTACGAACTATGGGTCCCCCTCCTCAACGGAGGCACCGTCGTCGTCGCGCCCCCCGGCATCGTCGACGCCACCACCCTCACCTGGGCCCTCGACGAAGAGGCGGTCAGCGCCGTCTTCCTGACCACGGGACTGTTCAACGTCCTGGCGCAGGACCACGTCCCCCTGCTGGCCCGCGTCCCGGAGTTGTGGATCGCCGGTGAGGCCGCCTCCCCGGCGACCGTGGAGCGGGTGGTCCGGGCCGGGGGCAACGTCTTCAACGGCTACGGCCCCACCGAGACCACGGTCTACGTCACCGCGCACCACGTCACCGAGCCCGGCCCCCTCGTGCCGATCGGCCGGCCCCTGGACGGCACCCGCGCCTACGTGCTGGACGACCGGCTCCGGCCCGTCCCGCCCGGGGTGGCCGGCGAGCTCTACATCGCGGGCGAGCACCTGGCGCGCGGCTACCTGGGGCGGCCCGACCTGACCGCCGAACGCTTCGTCGCCTGCCCCGAGGAGCCCGGCGCGCGGATGTACCGCACCGGCGACCTCGTCCGCCGGTTGCCCGACGGCACCCTGGACTACGTCGGCCGGGTGGACAACCAGGTGAAGATCCGCGGCATCCGGATGGAGCTGGGCGAGATCGAGGTGGTCCTGGACCGTCATCCGGACGTGGCCCAGGCCGTCGTCCTCGCCCGGGAGGACCAGCCCGGGGACAGGCGGCTGGTCGCCTACCTCATCCCCCGCGCCGCGAACCCCGGAGCGGGAACGGACGCGGACGCCGGCACGGGTGCGAAGGCGGAGGAGCTCACCGGACGGGTGCGGCGCTTCGCCGAGGACAACCTGCCCGCCTACATGGTCCCGTCCGCCTTCGTGGTCATGGACGCCTTCCCGCTGAACCACAGCGGCAAGGTGGACCGCCGCGCGCTGCCCGCCCCGGAGACCGCGACCTCCGGGACGACCCCGCGCACCCCCGCCGAGGAACGGCTGTGCGCGCTGTTCGCCGAACTGCTGGCCGTCCCCGGCGTCGGCGTCGACGACGACTTCTTCGCCCTGGGCGGCCACTCACTGCTCGCCATGCGCGCCGTCACCGCCATCCGCGCCGCCTTCTCCGCCGAACTCCGCATCCGCGACGTCTTCGAGGCGCCGACCGTCGCGGAGCTGGCCGTACGGATCGACAAGGCGGCGACCGGCGACGCGGTCCGGGCCCGGCCCGCACTGGTCCGCGCCGAGGACGCCGAGGACGCCGACCGTTCGGAGCTCTCGTTCGCCCAGTACCGGGTCTGGCTGGTCGACCAGCTCGCCGAGAACGCGAGCCTCTACACGATCCCGCTGGTGCTGCGGCTGACGGGCAGGCTGGACCGCGAGGCGCTGCGCGCCGCGGTCGCCGACGTGGCCCGGCGGCACGAGACGCTGCGCACCGTCTTCCCCGCCCGGGAGGACCGGCCGACGCAGCGGGTGCTGGAGACGGCGCCGGAACTGACGGTGACCGAGGTCGACGAGGCGGAGCTGGACGCCGCGATCCGGCGGACGGTGCTTCGGCCGTTCGATCTGGCGTCGGAGCCGCCGATGCGGGCGGAGCTGTTCACGCTGCCCTCCGGAGGGGACGCGCGGGCCGTACGGCCCCCGGGGAGCGCCGTACGGCCCGCCGGGACCGTGGAGCCCTCCGGCGCGATCTCGGGACCGGACGGGACCGCGGGACCCTCCGACGCGGCCTCGGGACCGGCCGGGGGCTCGGAACCCGATGACGGCGGCGGACACGTACTCGTGATGGCGTTCCATCACATCGCGATCGACGGGTGGTCCCTCGGCCCCCTGGAGCGGGACCTGGCCACCGCCTACGCGGCGCGGGCACGCGGCGAGGAGCCCGGCTGGCCGCCGCTGCCCGTCGGCTATGCCGACTACGCCCGATGGCAGCGCGAGCTGCTCGGCGACCCCGCCGACCCGGGCAGCCTGATGAGCGAGCAGACCGCCCACTGGCGCACCGCGCTGGCCGGACTACCCGACGAGATCGCGCTGCCCGCCGACCGGCCCCGCCCCGCGACGAGCGGGCACCGGGGCGAGGCGGTGTCCCTGAGCCTGTCCCCCGAGCTGCACGCCCGGCTGCTGGCGGTGGCCCGGGGCGGTCAGACGACGCTGTTCATGGCGTTGCAGGCCGGGCTGGCCGCACTGCTGACCCGGCTGGGCGCGGGCACCGACGTACCCATCGGCGCACCCGTGGCAGGCCGCACCGACGAGGCACTGACCGACCTCGTCGGCTTCTTCACGAACACGCTGGTGCTGCGCACCGACACCTCCGGAGACCCGACCTTCCGCGAACTGCTCGCCCGGGTCCGCGAGACCGACCTGGCCGCCTTCGCCAACCAGGACGTGCCGTTCGAGCGGCTCGTGGAGGCGCTGAACCCGCCCAGGGTCTACAGCCGCCCGCCGCTGTTCCAGGTGATGCTGGCCCTGCTCAACACGCCCGGCGCGGACGCCGGGCTTCCCGGGCTGACGATGGCGCTGGATCCGGCGTACTCGCTGTACGGGTTCGGCGGCGCCAAGTGCGACCTGCTGCTGGGCCTGACCGAGGACACCACCGCCGACGGCGCCCCTGCCGGGGTGGAGGGTGTGCTGCAGTACGCCGTCGACCTGTTCGACCGGGCCACCGCCGAGATGATCGCGGCGCGGCTGGTGCGGCTGCTGGAGGCGGTAGCCGCCGACCCCGACACCCCGATCGGCGCGGTGGACCTGCTCGACCCCGCCGAACGCCGCCTGCTGCTCACCGGATGGAACGACACCGCCGCCCCCACCCCGCCCGGCAACCTCGCCGAACTGTTCGAGGCGCGGGTCGCGGCCGATCCGCACGCCGAGGCGGTGGTCTGCGGCGAGGTCCGCCTGAGCGCGGCCGAGCTCAACGGCCGGGCCAACGCCCTGGCCCGCCGCCTCCTCGCCGCCGGAGTGACCGCGGAGACCCCCGTCCTGGCCCTGCTGAACCGCTCCGCCGACGTCATCGTCACCATGCTCGCCGTCGTCAAGGCCGGTGGCACCTACGTCCCCCTGCACTCCGCCCTTCCCCCGGCCCGGATGCGCTGGATCGCCGAACGGACCGGCGCGCCCATCCTCATCACCGACACCGCCGGCGCCGCCCACGACCTCACCCGCCACGTCGCCTCCCTGGTCGTCGGCGACGACACCGACCCGGAGAACCCCGGTCTGGAGATCGCCGCGGACCGGCTGGTGTACGCGATGTTCACCTCCGGCTCCACCGGCACCCCCAAGGGCGTCGCCGTCACCCACAAAAACATCCGCTCCTTCGCCACCGACCGCCTCTGGAACACCCCCGCCCACCGGCGGGTCCTGTTCCACACCGCCTCCTCCTTCGACGTGTCCATGTACGAACTATGGGTCCCCCTCCTCAACGGAGGCACCATCGTCGTCGCGCCCCCCGGCATCGTCGACGCCACCACCCTCACCTGGGCCCTCGACGACGAACACGTCACCGCGATCTTCCTGTCCACCGGCCTGTTCAACACCCTGGCACCCGACCACCCCGGCCTGCTCGCCCGCGTCCCCGAACTGTGGATCGCCGGCGAAGCCGCCTCCCCCGCGACCGTGGAACGGGTCCTGGCCGCCGGAGCCGGCACCGTCTTCAACGGCTACGGCCCCACCGAGACCACCGTCTACGCCACCGCCCACCCCATCACCACCCCCGGCCCCCCCGTCCCCATCGGCCGGCCCCTGGACAACACCCGCGCCTACGTCCTGGACCACCACCTCCAACCCGTCCCCCCCGGCGTCCCCGGCGAGCTCTACCTCGCCGGCGACCACCTGGCCCGCGGCTACCTCGGCCGGCCCGACCTGACCGCCGAACGCTTCATCGCGTGCCCGTACGGCGAACCCGGCACCCGGATGTACCGCACCGGCGACCTCGCCCGATGGCTGCCCGACGCCACCCTCGACTACCTCGGCCGCGCCGACGACCAAGTCAAGATCCGCGGCATCCGCATCGAACTCGGCGAGATCGAGAACGTACTGGGCCGCCATCCGGATGTGGCCCAGGCCGTCGTCCTCGCCCGGGAGGACCGGCCGGGAGAGCGGCGGCTGGTGGCCTACCTGGTCCCGCGCGCCACGGACACGGAGACGGGTGGAGGCTCCGGTACGAACACGGGCCCAGGCACAGGATCGGTCTCGGACACAGGCTCGTTCCCGGGTGAGGGCTCAGGTGAGGGCTCAGGTGAGGGATCGGAGGGCTTCGCCGCCCGGGTGCGGCGTTTCGCCGAGGACAACCTGCCCGCCTACATGATCCCGGCGGCCCTCACCGTCATGGACACCCTGCCCCTCAACCACAGCGGCAAGGTCGACCGCCACGCCCTGCCCGCCCCCACCTGGCAGGACACCACCGCCACCGCCTTCGTCCCACCCCGCACCGACGCCGAACACCTCATCACCGACGTCTGGACCGACGTCCTGGACACCACCCGCATCGGCGTCCACGACGACTTCTTCGCCCTGGGCGGCAACTCCCTGCTCGCCATCAGGGTCCGTTCGCGCATCAGATCCGCGGTGGACCTGGAGATCCCGATCAACATGATCTTCGCCAACCCCACCGTCGAGAAGCTGGCCGACGCCGTGGAGGCACTGCTGATCGCCGACATCGAGGCGGGGGGCTAGGTCCCGTTCCGCCGGCCCTCGTCCGGCGGGGATCCCCGGCGCCCGGCACGCGTCGTACGGCCGTCGTGGCATACCGATCCGGTATGCCACGACGGTCACGACGGCCGGGCGGGCCGTACCGCCCGAAGGACGGCGGACGGCGGACGGCGGACGGCCGGGAAAGGCCGGTGGCCGGAGGAGACCGGGTGCCGGGGAAGCGTTCGGCCCCTCACCCTCCGGAGGAACCGGAGGGTGAGGGGCCGAGGGGCCGGACGGCCGGTCAGTCCTCGGAGCCCGGCACGCCGTACTCGGCGACCAGCACCGCGCGGGCCAGGGCGTGGTGGTTGATCGTGCCGCTGAAGACGGCGGCCGTCTGGTCGGGGGTGACCTCGATGCTCTCGACCCCGAGGGCGTGCACGGCGAAGACGTAGCGGTGGGCCGGGCCGGGGGGCGGGGCGGCTCCGCCGAAGTCGAAGGTGCCGTAGTCGTTGCGGCCGTGCAGGGCGCCCTTGGGCAGCCCCTCCATGTCGCCGCTGCCCGCGCCGCGCGGCAGCTCGGTCACGTCGGCCGGGATGTCGGCCAGCACCCAGTGCCACCAGCCGCTGCCGGTGGGGGCGTCGGGGTCGAAGCAGGTCACGGCGTAGCTCTTCGTCCCGGCCGGTGCGCCGGACCAGCGCAGGTGCGGGGAGACGTTGCCGGCTTCGTAGACGTGCGCGTCGGGAAGCACCCCGCCGTGCGCCAGATCGTCGCTGGCGACCGTGAAAGCCGGCACCTGTCGCAGATATTCGTATGGCATGGGCGCGCGACCGGCCATCATTCCCCCGTCTTCGTTCCGGACTCCTGGCTGACGGGATCTTGGTCACTTTCCCCCTCACTGTCAAGGGTTGACACCCCTCGGCACGCATAGGAGATACTCCGCATTCGGGGTGTTAGTGACTTAGATGGTGGGATCGGTCGCTTTCCGGCGATGTGCGGTAACCCTGCGTTCCGGTTGACAAAGACGTCCACAAGACCGCTTCCGAAAGCACGGAGTTTCCATGAGCAATCCGTTCGACGACGAGAACGGCAGTTACCTGGTTCTGGTGAACGCCGAGGGGCAGCACTCCCTCTGGCCGGCCTCCGCCGACGTTCCCAGCGGATGGGACATCGCGCACGAGAAGGACAGCCGGCAGGGCTGCCTGGACTTCGTCAACGCGAACTGGGCCGACATGCGGCCGCGCAGCCTTCGGGTGTCCTGAAAAGGACATAAAACCCCCAAAAAGGCTATTAATGCCCCGAAAAGGGCGTCGATTTTCTCCTCTCCGGGCGACTACCGCCACGAACCGCGTTCAGAACCGGGTATTCCGCGCGGCCGGACAGTGGCTGAGCAGCGCCTGGGTCATCGGTTCGGCTTTTCGCCCCATCGTGCCCTGGGCCCCCTGTGCCCTCGGGCCCTGAACCTGGAGATTCCGTGAACCCGAATTCCCTACGGCGGAGCCTCGCCGGGCTGTTCGAGGCGCGGGTGGCGGCGGCCCCCGGCGCCGAGGCGGTGGTCTGCGGCGAGGTCCGCCTGAGCGCGGCCGAGCTCAACGGCCGGGCCAACGCCCTGGCCCGCCGCCTGATCGCCGCCGGCGTCGGACCCGAATCACCCGTCGCGGTGCTCATGGAGCGCTCCGCCGACGTGGCGGTGGCGCTGCTGGCCGTCGTCAAGGCCGGCGGCGCCTACGTCCCGCTGCATCCGGCCTACCCGGCCGCCCGTCTGCGGGCGATACTCGGCCAGGCGGGCGTGCGGATCCTGCTGACCGACAGGGCGCACGCCGGCCACGAGCCGCCCGGGAACGTCACCTCCCTGGTCGTGGGCGACGACACCGACCCGGAGAACCCCGGCCTGGACATCGCCGCCGACCGGCTGGCGTACGTGATGTTCACCTCCGGCTCCACCGGCGCGCCCAAGGGCGTGGGCGTCACCCACGGCAACGTCGCCGCCCTCGCCGCCGACCACCGTTGGCGCGGGCACGACCGTGTGCTGTCGCACTCCTCGTTCGCCTTCGACGCCTCCACCTACGAGCTGTGGGTCCCGCTGCTGAACGGCGGCACCGTGGTCATGGCTCCACCCGGCGCCGTCGACGCCGGGACGGTGGCCCGGATGCTGGACGACGAGCGGGTCACCGCGGTGTTCCTGACGACCGGCCTGTTCAACGTGCTCACCGAGGAGGCGCCGGAGCTGCTGGCGCGGGTCCCCTTCCTGTGGAGCGGGGGCGAGGCGGCCCACCCCGCCGCGATGGAGCGGATCGTCCTCGCCGGAGGGTCCGCGCACAACGCCTACGGCCCCACCGAGAACACGACGTTCGCGGTCTCCCACCGGGTGGGGAGACCACCGGCGGGCACGGTCCCCATCGGCCGCCCGCTGGACGCCGTCGGCGCCCACGTCCTGGACGGGAACCTGCGGCCCGCCGACGAGGGCGAGCTGTACCTCACCGGGGAGCAGCTGGCGCGCGGCTACCTGGGCCGGCCGGATCTGACCGCCGAGCGCTTCGTCGCCTGCCCGTACGGCGAGCCGGGCACGCGGATGTACCGCACCGGCGACCTGGTGCGGCGCCTGCCCGGCGGTGACCTGGAGTTCGTCGGGCGTGCCGACGGCCAGGTGAAGATCCGCGGCTTCCGCATCGAGCTGGGCGAGATCGAGGCGACCCTCGCGCGGCACCCCGAGGTGGCCCAGGCCGTCGTCCTGGCCAGGGAGGACCACCCCGGCGACCGGCGGCTGACCGCCTACCTCGTCCCGCGCACCGCGGACACGAGCACGGGCACGGGCACGGACGCCGGGGAACTCGTCGACCGGGTACGGCGGGCGGCCGGGGAGACGCTGCCCGCCTACATGGTGCCGTCGGCGTTCGTCGTGCTGGCGTCACTGCCGCTCAACCACAACGGCAAGGTGGACCGCCGCGCGCTGCCCGCCCCGGAGACCACGACCTCCGGGACGGCCCCGCGCACCCCCGCCGAGGAACGGCTGTGCGCGCTGTTCGCCGAACTGCTGGCCGTCCCCGGCGTCGGCGTCGACGACGACTTCTTCGCCCTGGGCGGCCACTCACTGCTCGCCATGCGCGCCGTCACCGCCATCCGCGCCGCCTTCTCCGCCGAACTCCGCATCCGCGACGTCTTCGAGGCGCCGACCGTCGCGGAGCTGGCCGTACGGATCGACAAGGCCCGCGGTGAGGGCGGAAGCCGGCCCAGGCCGGTCCTGACGCGCGGCGGGGAGAACGGCGGCCCGGAGCCGTCGTTCGCCCAGTCTCGTCTGTGGATCTCCGACCGGCTCGCCGAGAGCACGGGCATCTACACGATCCCGCTGGTGCTGCGGCTGATGGGCAGGCTGGACCGCGAGGCGCTGCGCGCCGCGGTCGCCGACGTGGCCCGGCGGCACGAGACGCTGCGCACCGTCTTCCCCAGCCGGGACGGCCGCCCAGAGCCGCGGGTGCTGGACGGCGTGCCGGACCTGACCGTCACCGGGCTCATCGGCAGGTCGGAGCTGGACGCCGCGATCCGGCGGACGGCGCTGCGGCCGTTCGACCTGGCATCGGAGCCGCCGATGCGGGCGGAGCTGTTCGCGTTGCCTCCGGTCGGCGGGCGGGACGAGCACGTGCTGGCCCTGATGTTCCACCACATCGCGATCGACGGGTGGTCCCTCGGCCCGCTGGAGCGGGACCTGGCCACCGCCTACGCGGCGCGGGCACGCGGCGAGGAGCCCGGCTGGCCGCCGCTGCCCGTCGGCTATGCCGACTACGCCCGATGGCAGCGCGAGCTGCTCGGCGACCCCGCCGACCCGGGCAGCCTGATGAGCGAGCAGACCGCCCACTGGCGCACCGCGCTGGCCGGACTACCCGACGAGATCGCGCTGCCCGCCGACCGGCCCCGACCGGCGGTGCCCGGGTATCTGGGCGGGTCCGTGCCCTTCACGCTCCCGCCCGGTCTGCGCCGGCGGCTGCTGGCGGTGGCACAGACCGGTCAGGCGACGCTGTTCATGGCGTTGCAGGCCGGGCTGGCCGCACTGCTGACCCGGCTGGGCGCGGGCACCGACGTACCGATCGGCGCACCCGTGGCAGGCCGCACCGACGAGGCACTGACCGACCTCGTCGGCTTCTTCGCCAACACGCTGGTGCTGCGCACCGACACCTCGGGAGACCCGACCTTCCGCGAACTGCTGACCCGGGTCCGCGAGACCGACCTGGCCGCCTTCGCCAACCAGGACGTGCCGTTCGAGAGCCTGGTCGAGGCGATCAACCCGCCGCGGGTGCCGGGCCGTACCCCGCTGTTCCAGGTGATGCTCGGCCTGGTGGACGTCTCCCCCGCCGGGAGCGGGGTCGCGGAGCCGTCGATGGCGCTGGATCCGGCGTACTCGCTGTACGGGTTCGGCGGCGCCAAGTGCGACCTGCAGTTCGGCTTCACCGACGACCGCTCCGCCGAGGACGGGGTGGAGGGTGTGTTGCAGTACGCCGTCGACCTGTTCGACCGGGCCACCGCCGAGATGATCGCGGCGCGGCTGGTGCGGCTGCTGGAGGCGGTAGCCGCCGACCCCGACACCCCGATCGGCGCGGTGGACCTGCTCGACCCCGCCGAACGCCGCCTGCTGCTCACCGGATGGAACGACACCGCCGCCCCCACCCCGCCCGGCAACCTCGCCGAACTGTTCGAGGCGCGGGTCGCGGCGGACCCGGACGCCGAGGCGGTGGTCTGCGGCGAGGTCCGCCTGAGCGCGGCCGAGCTCAACGGCCGGGCCAA
>NZ_JBIAMC010000033.1:0-11490 GCF_042873875.1 Streptosporangium sp. NPDC004379 | reverse complement strand
TTGAGCAGGTGCGGGATGCCGCAGGCGAACTCCACGACCTCCAGCCCGCGGGCCACCTCGCCCAGGGCGTCGGAGTGGACCTTGCCGTGCTCGGCACTGATCAGCGCCGCCAGCTCATCGGCGTGGGCGTCGACCAGCTCGCGGAAGCGGAACAGCACCCGGGCGCGCTTGACCAGGGAGGCGTCGCGCCACGCCGGCCAGGCCGCCGCCGCGGCGGCCACGGCCGCGTCCACCTGCTCGGTCCCGGCCAGGTGGACCTGTCCGCTGACCTTCCCCGTCGCCGGGTCGAAGACGTCGGCGGTGCCGTCGCCGCCCTCGACGGCGGCTCCGCCGATCCAGTGGGTGATGTTCTTCACGACGGGACGACCTCTGCGTTGACGACTTCGAGTGCGTTGACGATGATCCCGAGACCCTCGGCGGCCTCGTCCATGCTCAGGGTGAGCGGCGGGGCCATGCGCAGGACGTTGCCGTGCAGGCCGCCCTTGCCGGCGAGCAGGCCGGCCTTCCTGGTCTCCTCCATGAACCGGGCCGCCAGCGCCGGGGCGGGCTCGCCGGTGGCCGGGTCGGACAGCTCGACGGCGAACATCAGGCCCTTGCCGCGGACGTCGCCGACGACCGGCAGCCGCGGCGCGGCCTCGCGGAGCCCATCGATGATCAGGGCGCCGGTGCGGGCGGCGTTGGCCTGGAGGTCGTGGTCGAGGACGTAGTCGAGGGTCGCGTTGGCGGCGGCCATGGAGACGGGGTTGCCGCCGAAGGTGGCCAGGCCGACCGCGTGCAGGCCGTCCATGAGGTCGCCGCGGGCCACGACGCCGCCGACGGCGAAGCCGTTCCCCAGCCCCTTGGCGAACGTCATCATGTCGGGGGTGACGCCGTGGTTCGCGATACCGAAGAACGCCGAGCCGGTACGGCCCCACCCGGTCTGCACCTCGTCGGAGATGAACAGGATGCCCTCGGCGTCGAGGACCTCCTTGTAGGCGGCGAACAGTCCGTCCGGCGCCATGGTGAAGCCGCCCACGCCCTGGATCGGCTCGGCGATCAGGGCGGCCACGTCACCGCCGGTGGCGGTGGCGAGCACGTGACGCAGGTCCTCGACGCACGCGGCGATGTAGTCGGCGTCCGACATCCCGCGGAACTGGGCGAGGTGCCGGTCGGTGCCGTGCAGGAAGTGGACGTTCAGCGGCGACAGCGAGCTGTTCTTCCAGGAACGGTTGCCCGTCACGCTGATCGCGCCGAAGGATCGGCCGTGGTAGCTCTGCCGCATGGCGAGCACCTGGTCCGACCTGCGGGCGTAGGTCGCCAGCAGCAGCGCGGTCTCGTTGGCCTCGGTCCCGGAGTTGGTGAAGAAGACCTTGGCGTCCTCGATGCCGGACAGCCGGGCGATCTTCTCGGCGAGCTCGACCTGACCGCGCAGCAGGTACACCGTCGAGGTGTGCACGACACCGGTGGCGAGCTGGCGTTCCACGGCCTCCCGCACCTCGGCCACGTCGTAGCCGATCATGTTGGTGAGGATGCCCGCGAAGAAGTCGAGGTAGCTCTTGCCCGAGACGTCGACGACCCGGTTGCCCTTGCCGCCGACGATCTCGATGGGCTCGTTGTAGTAAAGGGACAGCCAGTTGGGCATTACCGCCCGGTGGCGCGCGAGGAGGTCCGACATACGTCGAGTATCCCTTTTCCTGCCCGCCGCTCCCACGGGCAACCTGTCGGGAGGTTACGGCCGGAGCCGTCACTGTGTAATACCGGGCGTAATACCGGGCGTAATACCGGGCCGCCCCATCGCCCCGCCCGGGATACGGGCGGGACAGAAGGAGCCACGGTGGCCGAGAGGCCGGGGCGCCGGGAAGGTCGAGGCCGCCGATGCCGGGGTGCCGTCAGCCGCCCGCCTCCACGAGGCCGGGACGCGCGGCCGGCGATGCCGCCACCACCGGCCGTAGCAGCACGAACGCCAGGACGGCGGCGGCGAGGGTGAAGGCGACGCCCACCCAGGAACCGAAGGCCATCGCCGAGACGAAGGACTCCCGGGCGGTCCGCGCCAGCCCGGGATCGCCGAGCCGCAACGCCACGGCCACGGAGTCCCGGGCCTCGGCGGGCGCCGACTCCGGCATGGACGAGCGGTAGACCCCGGCCAGCACGCTGCCGAGCACGGCCACGCTCAGCGCCATGCCGACCTGCTGGACGGTGTCGTTGAGCGCCGACCCGACGCCGGCGTGCTGGGGCGGCACGGCGCCCATCAGCGTCGCGTAGACGGCAGGCCCGGCGATCCCGGCGCCGACGCCCATGAGCATCAGGCCCGTGATCAGCAGGCCGTACCCGGTGTCGGCGGTCATGAAGGCGAGGGCCCCGAAGCCGAGGGCCATCACGGCCAGGCCCGCCGCCGCCAGCGTGCGGGTACTGACCTTCTGGCCGAGCGCCGCCCCCAGGATGTTGAAGACCGCGGCGGCCACGGCGTACGGCAGCAGCGCCAGCCCGGCCTTCATCGCCCCGTATCCCAGCACGAACTGGAGGTACTGGGTGAGCATCAGCAGCAGGGCGCCCGCGCCGAACGACATCAGCACGATGGAGAACGACGAGCCGCTGAAGTTCCGGTTGCGGAACAGCTCCAGCGGCAGCATCGGATGGGCGCTGCGGCGCTCCCAGAGCACGAACCCGCCGAGCGCCAGCACGGCCAGCCCGGCGGCGGTGAGCACCTCGGGCGAGGCCCACCCCTCGGACGGCGAGGAGATGACGGCGTAGACCAGCGCGGTCATGCCGGTGGCCGACAGCAGCACACCGGGCGGATCGAGCCGGCGGGCGGGGCCACGCGACTCCGGCATCAGCAGCGCGGCGGCGACGACGGCGAGCGCCGCGACCGGCACGTTGATCAGGAAGATCGATCCCCACCAGTAGTGCTCCAGCAGGAAGCCGCCCAGCGTGGGACCCGCGATGACGCCGACCATCGCCACCGCACTCCAGGCGGCGATGGCCTTGCGGCGCTCGGCGTCGTCGAAGACGGTGATCAGGATCGAAAGGGTGCTCGGCATCAGGATCGAACCCCCGACGCCCATCAGCGCGCGGGCGGCGACCAGCTGCCAGGGCTCGGTGACCAGCACCGCCACCAGCGAGGCGCCGCCGAACAGCAGCAGGCCGACGATCAGGAAGCGCCTGCGACCGTAGCGGTCGGAGAGACTGCCCGCGGTGAGCAGCAGCCCGGCGAAGACCAGGACGTAGGCGTCGATGATCCACTGGATGTCGGCGGGGGTGGCCTTCAGGTCCCTCATCAGGGACGGGATGGCGAGGTTCAGCACCGTGTTGTCGATGACGAGGACGAGGAGGCTCAGGCAGAGCACGCCCAGGATCCACCAGCGGCGGGGGTGCGGCTCGGCTCGTACGGTGTGCGATTCCACTCGCACACCGTACGACAAAATCGAACGGCGTGCGAACCCTTTTATGCTGGAGGGGTGAACCAGCCCTTCAGCTCCGTCTGGACCCGCGAGCCGCGGCCCGCCAGGAGCGCGACGCTCAGCCGGACCCAGATCGTCCGGGCGGCCATAGAACTGCTCGACACCGAGGGCCTCGACGCGCTCAGCATGCGCCGCCTGGGCGCCAAGCTCGGGTCCGGGGCCACGAGCATCTACTGGCACGTCGCCAACAAGGACGACCTGCTGGAGCTCGCCCTCGACGAGGTCTACGGCGAGCTCACCCTGCCCGACGAGGACGCGGCCTGGCGCGAGGCCGTCTCGGCCTTCGCCCACAGCGTGCGCGCCGTCCTCCTGAACCACCCCTGGGCGGCCGTCCTCCTGGGCTCCAGACCCTCCCTCGGCCCCAACGCCGTCGCGCTGGTGGCCAGGCTGATGAAGCTGTTCCAGCGGGCCGGGTTCCAGGGCATGGCGGTGGACTACGCCTGGTCCACGCTGCTGGCCTTCGTGCTCGGCGCCACCACGCCCGAGATCGCCTGGCGCGCGGCCCTCGGCGCCACCCGGATGAGCGGCCCGGAGCTGATGGAGACGACGCACAGCGTGGCGGAGCGCGCCGTCCGCGACCACCCCGACCTGGCCGCGCACTACGCCCGGTACAGGGACACGGACATCGAGGCCAGCCGCGCCCTCGCCTTCGACTTCGGCCTGACCTGCCTGCTCGACGGCCTCCATGCCCGCCTGGACCGCGGGGACGCCCATCCGCCGGGCCCGGACGCCGCCGGCCGGGCCGGGGCCGCCTCCCCCTGCGAGCATCCCGGCTCCCCCGCCTGACCGCCCCGCCCGGCCGCCCGTACGGCCGCCCCGCCCGGGGCCGGCCGTACCCGGTGGCGGCCGGGGGTGGGCGAAGCATTACCCGGGCCGCGGCGTGGCGCCGTGGCACGCGGGAAGAAACCCCACCGCACGCCGTCGGGGGGCGACGGCGCGGGCGGGCGAGTACGGCGAGGCGGTGACGGCAGGAATGGACGTCGTTGGAGATCCCTCGACCCCGGCGGTGCGCCGCCGTGACCTTCTGGGCCTGCCCGTCCTGGCGCTGGGGGCCGCGACCGGCCCGCAGGCGGCGGCCCGGGCGGACGGCGCGGATCCATCCCCCGCGCCGGGAAGACCGTCCGGGGAGGCTGCCGGGAGCCCCGAGGAGGTGCCGGTCACGCCGCCGGAGGATCTGATGCGCGAGCACGGCGTCCTCAAGCGCGTCCTGCTGGTGTACCGCGAGGGGCTGCGGCGGATCAGCCGCGGCGAACGCGTGCCGTCCCGGGAGCTGCACGACGGGGCCCGCGTCATCCGCGAGTTCATCCAGGACTACCACGAGGAAAGCGAGGAGAAGCACGTCTTCCCCAGGCTACGGCGGGCCGGCCGGCTCACCGGCACCGTGGACACGCTCCAGCTCCAGCACCGGCGGGGCCGCGTCCTGACCGACCGCATCCTGGAGACCACCGGCTCGTCCCGGTCTCCGGACGCGCGGGCCCGCCGCCGCCTGACCGCCGACATGGCGGCGTTCGTCCGGATGTACGAGCCGCACGAGGCCCGTGAGGACACCGTCGTCTTCCCGGCTTTCCGCGACCTCCTCACGCCCCGGGAGCTGCTGGAGCTGAGCGAGGTCTTCGAGGAGGACGAGCACCGCCGCTTCGGTCCCGACGGATTCACCGACATGGTGAACCGGGTCGCCGACATCGAAAGAAGCCTCGGCATCTACGACCTGACCCGGTTCACCCCCCGCGTGTGAGCGGTCCGCCGGGGCCGGCCGGGCGCGCGCCCGCCGCTGCGGGATCCCGCGGGCCCGGACCCCCGGGTCCCGTCCGCACGTCTCTTCGCCCCGGACGTCCGGGACGAAGAGACACGCGGGGAAGGCGGACCCTACAGGCCCATCCACTGCTGGATACGGGAGATCAGCTCCTGGGAGTCGACCGGCTTGGTGACGTAGTCGCTGGCGCCCGCCGCCAGGGTCTTCTCCCGGTCGCCGTGCATGGCCTTGGCGGCCACCGCGATGATCGGCAGGTCGGCGAAGCGCGGCATCTTCCGGATGGCCGCGGTGGCGACGTAGCCGTCCATCTCCGGCATCATGATGTCCATCAGGACGAGGCTGATGTCCTCGTTGCGTGAGAGCACATCGATGCCCCTGCGTCCGTTCTCGGCGTAGAGCACCTCCATGCCGTGCAGCTCCAGGATGTTGGTCAGCGCGAACACGTTGCGCACGTCGTCGTCGATGACCAGGACCTTGCGGTTCACCAGCACGGTGTCCGCGTCGTCCATCGCCCGGGGGTGCTCCTCCAGGCTGGGCTGCACCAGCGGCGGCACGCCGCCGGGCGCGTGCGCCGACAGGTGTAGGGCGATGCGCTCACGCAGTTCGTCGAGGCTGGGGATGCGCTCCAGCGGCTGGGTGTTGGACCGCCCCTTGAGGAGGTTCTCCTGCGGCCTGGTGAGGGTGCGGGTGTGGTGGGCGAGCACCGGCAAATCCCGCAGGACCGGGTCCTCGTCGAGCAGCCGCAGGAACTCCGCGGCCCCGTCCTGCCGCATGCCCAGGTCGAGCACGATGCAGTGGTGGACGGCGCCCTTCAGGACGTCGATCGCGGCGGCCGGGTCGCCGGCGGTGGAGACCACGACCGGCCCGTGGGTCGCGCTCAGGTCGGCGACGGCGCTCTCGGCGATCTGGGAGAGCAGGCCGTTCGGCCTGGACTCCATCACCAGCAGACGGCGCCTCTCCGCCCCCTGCGCCGCGCCGGCCGCGGGAGCGGGGCCCGCCGCGGCCGTCTCCGGGGCGGGCCGGTCGCCGGGTACGGGAAGAGGCGCGGGCCGGACGGCCGCCGCACCGGTCGCGACACCGGCGATCGGCAGGAGGAGGCTGAAGGTGCTGCCCTCACCGAGGACGCTGACCGCCCGGATCTCACCGTTGAACAGCGTGGCGATCTCCCGGCTGATCGACAGGCCCAGCCCGGTGCCGCCGTACTTGCGGCTGGTCGTGCCGTCGGCCTGCTGGAAGGCGTCGAAAATCTGTGAGAGGTTCTCCTCGGCGATACCGATGCCGGTGTCGGTGACGTGGAAGGCGAGCACGTCCTGCCCGGGGACCCCCGGGAGCCCGGTGCCGGTCGGCCGCTCGATGCGCAGCCCCACCGACCCCGTCTCGGTGAACTTCACCGCGTTGGACAGCAGGTTGCGCAGCACCTGCCGGAGCCTCTGCTCGTCCACCAGCAGCTCCTCCGGCACGTCCGGGGCGACGGTCACGTCGAACCTGAGGTCCTTCTCCGTGGTCAGCGGGCGGAAGGTCGCCTCGACGTAGTCGAGGAGCCGGCGCAGGTCCAGCGGTTCCAGCGTGATGTTCATCTTCCCGGCCTCGATCTTGGACAGATCGAGGATGTCGTTGATGAGCTGGAGCAGGTCGGTGCCGGCCGAGTGGATGACGTTGGCGTACTCCACCTGCTTGGCGGTCAGGTTCCGGGCCGGGTTCTGGGCCAGGAGCTGGGCGAGGATGAGCAGCGAGTTGAGCGGGGTGCGCAGCTCCTGGCTCATGTTGGCCAGGAACTCGCTCTTGTACTTCGAGGCCAGCGCGAGTTGCTTGGCGCGACGTCCTCCACCAGGATGGGCCGTCTGGACAGCGCGGCCTGCCCGACGAGCGAGTCGCCGAAACGGTGCCGGCGGTCGGTCTCCCGGTGCCCGTAGCCGCCGACCACCCGCCTCCTTGAGGAGCCCGTCGCCGTCGTCCGGCAGCCGCGTCCCGAAGTCGCCGTCGCGCACCGCCGTGAGACCGGCGAGCAGCCGGCGGAGATCCAGTTCCTCCACGCCGGAAGCGCCCCGGCCCGCTCCGCGACCGTCCGTGCCTGAAGTGTCGACCATCGCTTCTTCTGCCAGGGAAGGGTCAAGCGACCTCAGGCCCTATGGGTACCGCACCGCGGAATTCCCGGAACGGGTACGGCGTTGCCTGCCCCGGTGGCCCGGTGAGACCATCACCGGCGTCACGGAAGCGGTTAACTGCACAATGTCACGAAACATCCTGTAAAGCACCGGCAATCCGTATTTACACGCTGATCAGATAACCTCGGTGGGTGCTCCCTACGATCGCCGACGTGCTCGCCCTCGACACCGTCCGCCGGGGCAACCCCCGTGTCGTCGCGGGAGCCGACCGGCTGGACACCCGCGTGCGGTGGGTGCACGTGGGAGAGGTCACCGACATCGCCCAGCTGCTCCGCGGCGGGGAACTGGTGCTCACCACCGGCATCGCCCTTCCCGACGACCCCGACCGGCTCGCCGACTACATCGCCGAACTGGCCGCCGTCGGCGCCTCCGGGCTGATCGTGGAGCTGGGCCGCAAGTTCGTCAGGGAACTGCCCAGGAGCGTGGTCAACGCCGCCGAGAAGCACGGCCTGCCGCTGATCACGCTCGGCCGCGAGACGCCGTTCGTGCAGATCACCGAGTCGGTTCACGCCCGGATCATCGACATCCAGCTGGAGGAGCTGCGCGCCTCCGAGCAGCTTCACGAGGTGTTCACCGAGCTCTCGGTCGAGGGCGCCTCCCCCGCCGAGGTCCTCCGCCAGGTCGCCCGGCTGTCCGGGCGGCCCGTCCTCCTGGAGAACCTCGCCCACCAGGTCCTCGCCTGCGACACCGCCGGACGCGACACCGGGACGCTGCTGGCGAGCTGGGAGACGCGGTCCCGGGCGGTCGCCCCCGGCCGGCGCACCGCCTACGACGACGCCGCCGGCTGGCTGGTCACGATGGTCGGGGCCCGGGGTCAGGACTGGGGACGCCTGATCATGCTGTGCGACGCCCAGCCCGACCCCCGTGACATCGTGCTCGCCGAACGCGCCGCCACCACCCTCGCCCTGGGCCGCCTGCTGGAGCGTCACCAGGAGTCGCTGGAACGCCAGGCGCACGGCACGATCATCGCCGGAATCCTCTCCCACGCCTACGCCGACCCCGACGAGGCGGCGGCCCGCGCCCGTGCGGTCGGGGTGCCGCTGACCGGCCGCAGGCTGGTCAGCGTGGTCCTGCGGCTGGCCGAGGCGTCGGAGAACCCCCTCGACGGCCAGGAGCAGCTCGCCAGGCTCGGCGATCTCGCGGAGGCCGCCGCGGCCGCCTGCCGCGACGCCCGGCTGCCCGCCCTGGTCGGCGTCCTCGACCAGAACCGCGTCGGCGTCCTGCTCCCACTGCCGCCCCGCACCCCGGTCGAGTCGGCGCTGACCACCCTCTCCGACCGCCTGCGCACGGCGTTCACCGCACCGTTCGTCCTCGCCGCCGGCTCGGACGTCGAGTCCCTCCGCGACGTACGGCGAAGCTTCCTGGAGGCCGAGCAGGTCGCCGACGTCGCCTTCCGCCAGCCCGACGGCCGCCCCTTCTACCGTCTCCCCGACCTGCGGCTGCGCGGCCTGCTGCACCTGCTCAGAGACGACGCCCGGCTGCAGACCTTCGCCGAACGCGAGCTCAGCCCCCTGCTGGCCCACGACGCCCAGCGAGGCGGCGACCTGACGGGGATCCTGCGGGTGTACCTCGACTCCGGCCGCAACAAGGCCGTCGCCGCCCAGAGGGCCCACCTGTCCCGGCCCGCCTTCTACGACCGGCTCCACCGCCTGGAACGCATCCTCGACACCGACCTGGACGACGTCGAGTCCTGCCTCTCCCTCCACGTCGCCCTGCTGGCCCTGGAGTCGTTCAGGAGAGACAAGCCCCGCGGCTGAAACGCCCGTACCGGAACCGCGGGGACCGCGCCTTCCCAGGTCCGGTCCAGGGTGCGGCGCGAGCCGTACGGGACCCAGACTCCGTACGGCCCGCGCCCGCCTATGAGGGCCCGTCGGGCCCGGCCTCGGCGTGAACGGTGTCGTCGGCGCAGACGTACAGGTCCCAGCGCCGCGGTCGCGCCATGACCACGCCGAGGATGAAACCGAGGACCATGCTCGCGATGATCACAATGAGAATGCTCAGCCCCATGACGGCTGCCTCTCGCAACTTGTGCCGCCCGGCCTTGAGGGAATGCGGCTACTGCACCGTAACGCCGCCCTCCCACGCCCGCAGCGAAACCGCGGGGACTGACCCCTATTGACCAGCACGGCCGGCTCTCGCGGCGGAACCGTACCGGGGCTCCGGACGTTCCCCACGGCGGCGCGGCGGATGACCCGATGCTTTCTCCGACTTTCTCATGGCTTTTTGCGTGTTTCGCTCCCCCGGCTGTGTGGATCTTCGGCACGATGGTGCACCGAAGTCCGGTCCTCAACGGGGAGAGAGAAACACGCACATGTCGCGACGTATCATCGTCGGGCTTTCCGCCATCGCACTGGCCGCCACAGCGGTCCCGGCCCACGCGGAACAGACGAGCCTGACACTCCCCACATCGGCCTTCCCCCTGGGGCAGGAGCAGGGCCGCCCCCTGACCAAGAACCAGCGGGAGGTGAGCCGGGGCGTCCGGCTGTTCGATGTGGCGCACGGCAGTTCCACGCAGGGCTGGACGGTGTCGCTGCTGATGCCCAACGGGCACGACGACGGAACCCTCCAGGCCGCGCAGCTCAAGGCCGAGGAAGCCTCCGCCGCGGGGTTCACCCCCGTCGTGGTGCGGATCGTCCAGCCGGCCGCGGCCGACGCCCCGGCGGTGGAGCGGTACATGGTCCGCATCGGGGAGTGGGCGTTCAAGCAGCGCGCCGGTGCGGACAAGATGGTCAAGGACCTCAAAGAGGCCGGTATCAAGGCCAAGACCGACTACCTCGCCGACGACGGAGCCGAGACCACCGGCCCATGGAAGATGCACGTGCTGATGGTCGACCCCAAGCTCTTCCGGGGATCCTTCAAGACCAGCGTCGGCGTGAGCGTCGCCAAGCGCGAGACGACCAGCTCGATGGCCAAGGGCCTCAACGCCATCGCCGGGGTCAACGGCGGCTTCTTCAACATCCACACGCCGAAGCAGCTCCAGGGAGACCCCATGGGCGTCTCCGTGGTGGGCGGCAGGCTGCTCAGCGAGGCGGTGGCCGGCCGCAGCGGGCTGGTGCTCAACGGACGCAGGGCCCGGATCACCGAGCTGAAGTCGGTGACCACCGCCGCCTCCTCGGGTGGGGCCAGAGCCGAGGTCAAGGGCATCAACCGCGCCGCCGGCCCCGACGAACTGGTCCTCTACACCCAGGAGTTCGGCGCCAAGACCGCGGCCGACGGTGGCGCCGAGGTCGTGATCGACGCCCAGGGCAAGGCCACCGCCCGCGCGGCCGGCGGCGCCGTCCCCCGCGGATCCTCCGTCCTCCACGGAACCGGGAGCATGGCGGAGTGGCTGCTGTCGTACGCTCCCGACGGGTCCACGATGAGCATCGACAACAAGGTGATCGACCTGCGGACCGGGAGGGGCGTCCCCCTCACTCCCGAGACGTACATCATGGGGGGCGGTGTCGGCCTCGTCAGGAACGGCCGGGTGCAGATCACCGCCAAGGCCGACGGGCAGGCGTCGGTCAACATGATGCTCCGCCGCCATCCGCGCACGCTGGTGGGCATCGGCAGGTCCGGGGGGCTGATCGTGGCGACGGTCGACGGCCGCGATCCCGGGGTGAGCGTCGGCGCCTCGATGGTGGAGGCGGCACAGCTGATGCGCTGGCTCGGCGCCAAGCAGGCAGTCAACTTCGACGGCGGCGGCTCGTCCGCGATGGTCGTCGGCCGCAAGGTCGTCAACCGCCCGTCCGACGGCAGGGAACGCACCGTGGGCGACGCCCTCTTCATCACGCCGTGATTCGTACGGGGCCGGCCGGGGAACGGACGCGAAAAAGCGAGGTCCCAGGCGGCGACCGTCCAGAACCCCGATAATACAAAAAGGGCCGCTTCCCCGGATTCACCGGGGGAGCGGCCCTTTTCTGTTCCCGACCACCCGAGGACGGCCCTTCCCCACACCCCGAAACCCGGGAAACGCGAAAAAGCGGGGCCCCGGACGACGAACGTCCAGAGCCCCGCCGAAACCCAGAATCCCGAAACCCGGGAACCCCCGAAAGCCCGACAAATACAGAAAGGGCTGTTCTCTGACGAAGTCAGAGAACAGCCCTTCCCATGAAAGATTGTCCGGCGGCGACCTACTCTCCCACACCGTCCCCGG
>NZ_JBIAMC010000032.1:0-38372 GCF_042873875.1 Streptosporangium sp. NPDC004379 | reverse complement strand
TCGCAGGTGATCCAGCCGGTGTTGTGGGCGGTCATGGTGGGGTTGGCCGCGGTGTGGCGGGCGGCGGGGGTGGAGCCCCAGGCCGTCGTGGGCCAGTCCCAGGGCGAGATCGCCGCGGCGTCCGTGGCCGGGATCCTCTCCCTGGAGGACGCGGCGCGCGTGGTCGTGCTGCGCAGCAGGGCCCTGACCCGGATGGCCGGCACCGGAGGGATGGCCGCCGTGGACCTCCCCGCCGCCGAGGCTGGCGAGCTGATCGGGACGCGGTGGCGGGACCGCCTCTGGGTGGCCGTCCGGTCCGGTCCGGGGAGCTGCGTGGTGGCCGGCGACGTGACCGCCCTGGACGAGCTCGCCGAGCACGAGGGCGTCAGGGTCCGCCGGATCGCCGTGGACTACGCCAGCCACACCCCGCACATGCGCGTCCTCTCCCCCGAGCTGGAGAAGGAGCTGGCCGGGGTGTGGCCGGTCGAGGGCGACGTGCGGTTCTGCTCCTCGGTCGAGGCGGCGTTCGTCGAGGGCACGACCCTGACGGAGACGTACTGGATCGACAACCTGTGCCGCCCGGTGCTGTTCGACGAGGCGGTCCGGGTGGCCGGCGACGGCGGCAGCCCGATGTTCATCGAGGCCAGCCCCCATCCCGTGCTGACGGGCGACGTGACCGACGTCTGCGACGCCGCCGGGATCGGGGCCGGGGTGTGCGGGTCGCTGCGCCGTGACGAGGGCGGTCCGCGCCGGATGCTGCTCTCCCTGGCCCAGGCGTGGACGCTGGGCGCGGGGGTCTCCTGGACGACGGTCCTGGGATCCGGCCCGCGTCCCGCCGTGAGCCCGCCCGCCTACGCCTTCCAGCGCGACCGCTACTGGCTCGGCGACGGCCTGGCGGCGGTCGGTCCCGCCGGCACGGGCGTCGACGGCTCGCGGCACCCGCTGCTCGGCGCCGTCGTGTCCGTGGCAGACGACCGGTACGTCCTCACCGGCCGTCTCTCCCACCGGACGGCGCCCTGGCTGGCCGACCACGCGGTGGAGGGCGGCGTCCTGCTGCCCGGGGCCGCCTTCGCCGAACTGGCGCTGGAGGCCGCCGCCCACGCGGGCGGCGACCGCCTCGACGAACTGATCATCGAGACCCCGCTGTACCTGCCCGAGACGGGTACGGTCACCGTACAGATCACCCTTGACCCGCCGGACGCCGAGGGGCGCCGCGCCGTCGCCGTGTTCTCCCGCCACGCGGACGCCGACGCCTGGCGGCGGCACGCCTCGGGCGCCGTCGCCGGAGAGACCGCGCCCGCCGCCGGCCACGGCTGGGCCGCCGCCTGGCCCCCGCCCGCCGCCGTCCCCGTGGAGATCACGGACGGCTACGAGCGCCTGGCCGAGCAGGGATACGAGTACGGCCCCGCCTTCCAGGGCGTGCGCGCGATGTGGCGGGCGGGCGAGGAGCTCTACGCGGAGGTCGCCCTGCCCGACGGCGTGGACGCGGCCGGGTTCGGCATCCACCCCGCCCTCCTCGACGCCGCCTTCCACCCGCTGCTGCTGGCCGGTGACGACGGGGAACTGCGCCTGCCGTTCGCCTTCCAGGGCGTACGGCTCCACGCCGCCGAGGCCCGGGCCCTCCGCGTACGGCTGGCCGTGACCGGCGAGGACGTCGTCGTGCAGGCCGCCGACGCCACCGGCGCCCCGGTGCTCTCGATCGACGCCCTGCGCACGAGGGCCGCCGCGCCCCGCGCCGCCGCCCCCACCTCCCTCGCCCGGTACGGCGTGGACTGGGTGGACGCGGCGTCCCCGGCGGCCGGAGCCCCCGAGCCGGTCGTGGTCCCCTGCGTGAGCGACGAGCCGGACGTGCCCGCCGCCGTCAGGGATCTGACCGCCCGCGTCCTGACCGCCGTCACCTCCCACCCGGAGGACGGCGCCCCGCTGATGTTCGTCACCCGGCCCGGTGACGTGGCGGGTGCGGCGGTGTGGGGGCTGGTGCGGTCGGCGCAGACCGAGCAGCCGGGCCGCTTCCTCCTGGCCGAGGTCCCCGACGGGTACGCCGACTGGATCGGGATCGCCGCCGCCGGTGAGCCGCAGGTCCGTGTCGAGGACGGCCGGCTCCTGGTGCCCCGCCTGGTCCGCCGCGGTCCCGCGGCCGGGCCGGTCCCGCTGGCGGAGGGGACGGTTCTGGTGACCGGCGGCACCGGCGGCCTGGGTGCGTTGACGGCCCGGCACCTGGTGGTCCGGCACGGGGTGCGGGATCTGCTGCTGGTCTCCCGGCGCGGCCCGCGGGCCCCCGGCGCGGGTGAGCTGGTCGCGGAGCTGGAGGCCCTGGGAGCCCGGGTGGCGGTGGCCGCCTGCGACGTGGCCGACCGCGACGCGCTGGCCGCGGTGCTGGCCAGCGTCCGGTTGAGCGGCGTGGTGCACACGGCCGGCGTCCTGGACGACGCCCTGGTGGGGGATCTGACCCCGGATCGGCTGGCGACCGTGCTGGCGCCGAAGGCGGAGGCGGCCTGGCACCTGCACGAGCTGACCCGCGACCACCCCGTGTCGGCGTTCGTGCTGTTCTCGTCGCTGGCCGGGGTGCTGGGCAACGCCGGGCAGGGCAACTACGCCGCGGCCAACGCCTTCCTCGACGCTCTCGCGGCGCACCGCCGTGAGCGGGGGCTTCCTGCGGTGTCGGTGGCCTGGGGACTGTGGGACACCGAGGACTCCGGGATGACCGGCGGGCTGAGCCGGGCCGACGTGGCCCGGCTGACGCGGTCGGGGATCGCCCCGCTGGCCCCGGACCAGGGGCTGGAGCTGTTCGACGCCGCCCTGAGCGGTGACGACGCGCTCGTGGTCGCGGCCCGCTGGGACACCACCGGGCTGCGTACCAGGGCCGAGAACGGCGACCTGCCGCCCATGCTGCGCGGCCTCGTCCGCATGCCCCGGAAGGCGGCGTCCTCGGCGGCACGGACGGGCGACGCCACCCTCGCCGACCGCATGGCGGCCCTGCCCCGGCCCGACGCGCTGCGCCTGCTCGTCGACACCGTGCAGGGCCACGTCGCCGCGGTGCTCGCGCACGGCAGCGCCGGCAGCGTCGACGTGAACCGCCCCTTCAACGAACTCGGCTTCGACTCCCTGACCGCCGTCGAGCTGCGCAACCGGCTCAACGCCGACACCGGCCTGCGGCTGCCCGCCACGCTCGTCTTCGACCACCCCACCATCACCACGCTCGCCCAGCACCTGTCCACCGTCCTGGCCCCGCCGGAGGCGGCGCCCGAGGACACGCTCCGCGACGCCCTCGCCCGGATCGACCAGGCGCTGGCGAGCGCCAACGGGGAGGCCGACTCCATCCGCGGCCGTCTCATGCCGATCCTGCAGGGCGCGCTCGCCAGGCTCGGCTCGGCCACGGCGCCGCACGGCGGAGTGATGGACAAGATCGATTCAGCCTCCGACGAGGAGATCTTCGCCCTCATCGACAACGAACTGTGACCACGACCGCGACCGGAAAGGCTCCGCCGATGGGGACCGAGGAAAAACTCCGCGCATACCTCAAGCGCGTGACCGTCGATCTGGCCCAGACCCGCCAGCGCCTCACCGAGCTGGAGGAGCGCCGTCACGAGCCCATCGCCGTCGTCGGTATGGCCTGCCGCTACCCCGGCGGCGCCACCGTGGAGGACTTCTGGGACCTGCTTCGGCGGGGCGACGACGCGGTGGGCGAGGTGCCGCCCTCGCGCTGGGACGTCGACGCGTACTACGACCCGTCGCCCGGCGTGCCCGGCACCATGTACACCAGGTACGGCGCGTTCCTGGACGACGTGACCGGCTGGGACGCCGAGTTCTTCGGCCTGTCCCCGCGCGAGGCGCTGCGCATGGACCCGCACCAGCGGCTGCTGCTCGAACTCGCCTGGGAGGGACTGGAGAACGCCGGGCTCGCGCCGTCCCGGCTGGCCGGCAGCCGCACCGCCGTCATGGTCGGCTTCATGGACACGCTCCAGTACGGCAGGCTCCAGCTCGAACTCCAGGGCGACGAGGTCGTCTCCGACCCCTACCTCGGCCAGGGGGCGGTGGCGAGCGTGGCGGCCGGGCGCATCGCGTACCAGCTCGACCTGATGGGGCCCACCCTCACCGTGGACACCGCCTGCTCCTCCTCGCTGATCGCCATCCACCTGGCCGCCGAGAGCCTGCGCCGGGGCGAGTGCGACCTGGCCCTCGCCGGCGGCGCCTCGCTCACCCTGCACCCCACGGTGTACCTCCAGGCGTGCGCCGGTCTGATGATGTGCTCCGACGGGCGGTGCAAGACCTTCGACGAGCAGGCCGACGGGTACGTGATGGGCGAGGGCGGCGGCATGGTCGTCCTCGAACCGCTGTCGAAGGCGATCGCCGCCGGCCGGCGGATCCGGGCCGTCCTGCGCGGCTCGGCGGTCAACCAGGACGGCCGCAGCAACGGCCTCACCGCGCCCAGCCGGCGCGCCCAGGCCGACGTCATCACCCGCGCCCTGGCGGCGGCCGGGGTGAACCCCGACGACGTCGACTACGTGGAGGCGCACGGCTCCGGCACCCACCTGGGGGACGCCATCGAGCTGTCGGCCCTGCACGACGTGTTCGGCGGACGTGACCCGGGCCGGCCGCTGCGCGTGGGCGCCGTCAAGACCAACATCGGCCACACCCAGGCGGGCGCCGGGGTCGCGGGCGTCATCAAGACGATCCTGATGCTGGAGAACGGCCTGATCCCGCCCACCCTCAACCTCACCACCCCGGGCGCCGCCGTGCCCGCCGACGGCACCGTCCAGCCGGTGACGGCCGCCACCCCGCTGCCCCGCCGCGACGCCCCCGCCCTGGCCGGTGTCAGCTCCTTCGGCCTCTCCGGCACCAACGCCCACGTCGTCCTGGAAGCCGTCGCGCCGGTCCCGTCCCCTTCCGGCGGGAGCGCGCCCGTCACGTCCGCCTCCGAGTCCCCGGTCCCGTCCTCCGCCGGCCCGGCGGAGGAGGAGCGGTCCCGGGTGGTGCCGGTGTCGGCCGGCAGCGCGGAGGCGCTGCGGGAACAGGCCGGCAGGCTGGCGGACTGGCTGGAGGAGCGGCCCGGCACGGCGCTCGGCGATCTCACCCACACGCTGCGGACCGGCCGGGCCGAGCTCGACCACCGCCGCGCCCTCGTCTGCGCCGGCCTCGGCGACGCCGTACGCGGACTCCGCGCCGTCGCCGACGGCGGCGGCCGGCGGGTCACCGGCCACGCGCGCCTGGCCTTCCTCCTCCCCGGCGTGGGCGACCACTACGCCGGCCTCGGCCGCGAGCTGTACGTTCGGGAGCCCGCCTACGCCGCCGCCGTGGACGAGTGCGCCGACCTGGTGGAACGCCACTCGGGGGTGAACCTGCGCCCGTACTTCGCGGCCGAGCGGCCGGCGGCCCCGTCCGCCGGCCTGGCCGCCATGCTGGGCCGGGACGGCGGTGGAGACGGCGGCGGGGACGACGGCCGGGCCGCCGACGACCCGCTCGGCCACGCCCCGGTGGCGCACCCCTTCCTCTTCACCGTCGAGTACGCGCTGGCCCGCCTGCTCCGTCACTGGGGCGTCACCCCCGACCTGCTCGTCGGCTACAGCCTCGGCGAGTACGTCGCCGCCTGCCTGGCCGGGGTGTTCTCCCTGGAGGACGCCCTGCACGTCGTGATCGAGCGGGCGCACCTCATCGACGCGGCCCCCGCCGGACGCATGGTCGCGGTGGCCGCCCCCGAGGCCCCCATCCGCGCCGCCCTCTCCGCCGCCGGGATCGAGGTGGACGTGGCCGCGCTCAACGGCCCGTCCATGACCGTGCTCAGCGGCCCGCCCGCGGAGATCGAGCAGGCGACCGCCGTGCTGACCGGCCAGGGCCTGGCCTGCCGCCCGCTGCGCTCGGCCCACGCCTTCCACTCCTCGCTGCTCCAGCCGGCCAGGGAGAAGCTGGTCGCGGTGCTGGAGACGGTCCGGCGGAACGCCCCCGCCGTCACCGTCGTGTCCAACTTGACCGGCCGCCCGCTCACCGCCGAGCAGGCCACCGGCACCTCCTACTGGGCGGACCAGCTCGTCGGCACGGTCCGCTTCGCCGACGGCGTGCGCCACTGCCTGGACCAGGACGTGACCGCGTTCGTCGAACTGGGCCCCGGCCAGACCCTCGGCGGCCTGGTACGCCAGACCATGACCGGCGGCCCGGCCGCCGTCATCGGGACGCTGCCGCCGTTCTGGACGACCACCGGGCCGCGCGACGCCCACGCCGACCTGCTGAACGCCTGCGGCGCGCTGTGGGAGCTGGGCGCCGGGGTGAGCTGGGAACGCGTCGACCCGGGCGCCGGCCGCGTGCTGAGCCTGCCGGCGTACCCGTTCCAGCGCACCCGTTTCTGGCCGGAGCCCGCCGCCCGGCACGCCCGGCCGTCCCGGACGGCCCCCGAGTCTCCCGAGTCCTCCGAGTCCTCCGCGGCGGGACGGCCCGGCGACGCCGGGATCGGCGACCACGCCTTCGTCCCCGCGTGGCGGCGCGACCCGGCCGCCGGCGCGCTCCCCGCCGCGCTCGCGCTCCCCGGCCCGCTCGTCGTCCTCGCCGACCCCGGCGGCGCCGGATCGGCGCTCGCCGACCTGGCCGCCGCCTCCGGGACCCCGGTGGTGGAGGTGACGGCGGGCGTCGCGGGGGAGGGGCCGCGGCGCGAGGGCCGCCGCCTCGTCATCGACCCGGCCTCGCCCGGGCAGTACGCCGAGGTCTTCGCCGGGCTCCCTCCGGGCCCCGTGCACGTGGCCCACCTGTGGAGCCTGGCCGCGGCCGACGGGCTGCCCGGCGACGAGGAGCTGTGGGAGGCCGTCGGGCACGGCTTCGACAGCCTCCTGCTGACACTGCACGCGCTGGGCGACCGGCCGGGCCGCCTGCTCACCGTGAGCCGGGGCGCCACCGAGATCCTCGGCGGCGACGTGCCGGCCCCCCACCGGTCGCTCGTCCACGGTCTCGGCCGGGCCGCCCGCCACGAGTACGCCGGCCTGACCTGGAGCGGCGTGGACCTGGACGCCGAGGAGGACTCCCCCGCCACGGCCGTGGCCGCCCAGCTCGCCCGCGAGCTCCTCACGCCGCCGGAGGAGGACGGCGCCCCCGAGGCGGCCGACCCCCTGACCGGTGTGCGCCGAGGCCGCCGCTGGGTCCGCCACTGGACCCGCGTCCCCGACCGGCCCGAACCGTCGTCGCCCTGGCGGGCGGACGGCGCGTACCTCATCACCGGCGGCACCCGCGGCCTCGGCATGGCGCTCGCCCGGCACCTGGCCCGCGCGGGCGTCCGCCGCCTGGCCCTGGTCGGCCGCACCCCGCTGTCCCGAGACGGCGCCGCGCCCGGCGACGACAGGACGGCCGGGACGCTGCGGGACGTCGCCGAACTCGAAGCCATGGGCGTCGAGGTGCTGCTCCTCACGGCGGACACGGGCGTGCCCGGACAGCTGCGGGACGCCCTGCGCCGGGCGCGGGAGCACTTCGGCCGCCTCCACGGCGTGGTCCACGCCGCCGGGCTGCCGGCGAGCGGGATGGTGCGGCGCCGTACCCCGGACGAGGCGCGGCGCGTGCTGGCCCCCAAGGTGCTGGCCATGGGCCCGCTGACCGAGCTGGTCGGCCCCGAGACCCCCGCCGAGGACCGCCCCGAGGTCCTGGTGCTCTACTCCTCGGCCGTCACCGCGTTCGGCGGTGTCGGCGAGGCCGACTACTGCGCCGCCAACACCGTCCTCGACGCGTACGGCCAGGCGCTGGCCGCCGTCGCCCCCTCCACCCGCGTCGTCTCGGTGGCCTGGGGACCCTGGCGGCACGACGTGTGGCAGTCCGAAGGACTCACGTCGCCGGCGGGCGGCGGCCTGGCCGGCCGGGTGGCCGACTACCGCGCCCGGTACGGCTTCCCCGACGACGCCGGCTGCGCGTTCCTGGACCGCATCCTGGCCGGTGACCACGGCAACGTCCTGGCCGTCCGGCAGCCGCTGCGCGAGGTGCTGCGCGCCTGGACGTCCATGCTCGACCTGGACGAACTGGTCGGGGGCGCGACCGTCGTGCCCCGGGGCGAACGGTTCGCGCGCCCGCAGCTCCGCACCGACTACGCGCCGCCCAGGACCGACGCCGAAGCCGAGATCGCCGAGCTGTGGGGTGCCTACCTCGGCATCGATCGGGTCGGCGTCCACGACCCGTTCTTCGACCTCGGAGGCAACTCGCTGCTCGGCATGGCGATGGTGATGGCCGTCGAGAAGCGGCTCGGCCGCCCCGTCCCGCCCGCGGTGCTGTTCGAGCACCCGACCGTGGCCGAGTTCGCCGCGGCCCTGCACGACGACGGCGCCGCCGCCCGGGAGGCGCTCACCGCCGGTTCGGCGAGGGGGCAGCGGCGCCGCCGGGCGAGGTCCGGCCCCCGGAAATGACCACCGTCCGAGCAACGGAGAAGAGGACGCGAGACGTGAACGACGACATCGAAGGTCCGGGCACCGACATCGCGATCGTCGGGATGTCCGGCCGCTTCCCCGGCGCGTCCGACGTCGCCGGACTCTGGTCGGTCATCCGGGAGGGGCGGTCCGGGATCACCCGGTTCACCGACGACGAGCTGCGCGCCGCCGGGGTGCCCGAGGACGTGCTCTCCGACCCCGCGTACGTCAAGGCCGCCCCGGTCATCGACGGCGTCGAGCTGTTCGACGCGGCGTTCTTCGGGTTCGGCCCCAAGGAGGCGCAGATCCTCGACCCGCAGCACCGGCTGTTCCTGGAGCACAGCTGGACGGCGCTGGAGGACGCGGGCTGCGACCCCGCGCGGTTCGAGGGCTCGATCGGGGTGTTCGGCGGGTGCGCGCACAGCTCGTACATGCAGAACAACCTCATCCCCAGCGGCGTCGGCGCGGTCATGGGCGCCCTCGCGCTCGGCCTGGCCAACGACAAGGACTCCCTCACCACGCGCGTCGCCCACGCGCTCGGCCTGTCCGGACCGGCGTACGGCGTGCAGAGCTACTGCTCGACCTCGCTCGTCGCGGTGTGCGCGGCGGCCACGAGCCTCGCCGGGTTCGAGTGCGACCTGGCGCTGGCCGGCGGCGTCGCGGTCGACGTGCCGCACCGGGTGGGCTACCTGTACCAGCAGGGCGGCATCGCGCCGCCCGACGGCGAGTGCCGCGCGTTCGACGCCGGAGGGCTCGGCGCGCCCCTGGGCAGCGGCGTCGGCGTGGTCGCGCTGCGACGGCTGGAGGACGCGCTCGCCGACGGCGACCAGGTCTACGCCGTCATCCGCGGCTGGGCGGTCAACAACGACGCCGGGCGCAAGGTCGGGTTCACCGCGCCGGGCGTGCAGGGCCAGGCCGCCGTCATGGCCGAGGCGCTGGCCGCCGCCGGCCTCACGCCCGACGACATCGACTACGTGGAGGCGCACGGCACCGGCACCGCGCTCGGCGACGCCGCCGAGCTGGCCGCGCTCCAGCAGGTGTTCCGCGGCCGGTCGCTGCTGATCGGCTCGGTCAAGACGAACCTCGGCCACCTCGACCGGGCCGCCGGGGTCACGAACCTGATCAAGGCCGCGCTGGCGCTCCGCCACGACGAGATCCCGCCCACGCTCAACCTGTCCGAGCCGAATCCGCAGCTCGCCGGTGGCGAGGCCGCGCTGGACGTGGTCACCGACCTGCGTCCCTGGCCGCGCGAGGACGGCCGGACCCGGCGGGCCGGGGTGAGCGCGTTCGGCATCGGCGGCACCAACGCGCACGTCGTGCTGGAGGAGGCGCCGCCCGCGCCCGGGACCGGGGAGCGGCCCGGTGAGGAGCGGCCCCGCCCGGAGCCGCTGGTCTGGTCCGCCCGCACGGCCGAGGCGGCCGACGCCATGACCGCCCGCCTGGCCGATCACCTGGCCGGGGACGGCCGCGGGCACCGGCTGGCCGACGTGGCCCGCACCCTCCAGACCGGCCGCCGGGTGTTCGCCCACCGCCGCGTGCTCGTCGCCTCCTCCACGGAGGAGGCCGCCGCCGCGCTGCGCGAGCCGGCCGGCGTCCTGGGCCGTTCCGAGGACCGCGACGACCGGCCCGTGGCCTTCCTCATCGCCGGGACCGGCGAGCAGTACCCGGGCATGGCGGCCGGCCTGCACCGCACCGAACCGGTCTTCCGCGACGTGCTGGACGAGTGCCGGGACGTGCTGCGCGGGCTCATGGGCGGCGCCGACCCGCTCGCCGAGATGCTCGGCCCGCGCCGCGACGGCGACGGCGGCGTGTTCGGCCGCGCCGCCGTCCCCGGCGCGACCCCGACCGAGGTGCTGCAGCCCGCGCTGTTCGCGGTCGAGTACGCCCTGGCCAGGCTCGTGATCTCGTGGGGCGTCCGGCCCGCGGCGATGGTCGGGTACAGCCTCGGCGAGTACGTCGCCGCCACCCTGGCCGGCGTGCTGTCACTGAAGGACGCCCTCGCCCTCGTCGCCCACCGGGCCCGCCTCATCGGCGAGCTGCCCGGGGGCGCGATGAGCGCGGCCCCGCTGCCCGCCCCCGACCTCGCGGACCGCCTGCGCCGGGCCGGGATCACGGGACTCGACGTGGGCGCGGTCAGCGGGCCGCGGCTCACCGTGCTGTCCGGCGAGCCGGCGGCCATGAACGCCGCCCGCGAGCTGCTGGAGGCGGACGGGGTGCCGTGCCGTCCCCTCGCCACGACGCACGCGTTCCACTCGCGCATGATGGAGCCGATCAGGGAGCGGCTCACCGCGTGGATCGCGGCCAACGTCACGCTCCGGGCGCCGCGGACGCCATACGTGTCGAACGTCACGGGGGAGTTCGTCACGGCCGGCCAGGTGACGGACCCGGCGTACTGGGCCGAGCACATGTGCGCGCCCGTCCGGTTCGACGAGGCGCTGGCGACGCTGCTCGGCCACGACGCCGACACCGCGCTGCTGGAGATCGGACCCGGGCCGTCACTGGGCGTGATGGCCCGCGGCCACCACGACTGCGACCCCGGCCGCTGGCCCCTCATCGTGCCCGCCCTCCCCGGCGCGGGCGACCCCCGCCCGGCCGAGGAGGTCCTCGCGGAGGCGGCGGGCCGGCTGTGGCTGGCGGGCGTGCCGCTCGACTGGACCGGCTTCCGCGGGGACCGTCCCGCGACCAAGGTCGGCCTCCCCACCTACCCCTTCCAGCGCGACCGCTACTGGGTGGACGCCCCCACTGCCCCCACCGCTCCCGCGCCGTCCGTGTCCTCCGTGTCCTCCGTGCCCTCCATGTCCCCTTCCACGCCCACCGCGCCCGCCGTGGAACGGCCCTCCGCGCACGTGCGCGTCCTCACCCCCGCCTGGACGCCGGCTCCGCTCGCGGCCTCGCCCGACGCCGACGCCCGGGGGCTTCCGACGGGACGATGCGTGCTGGTGGCGGAGCGGGGCGAGACCGCCGAGGCGGTGGGTCGCGCCCTGCGGGCCGCCGGGAACGAGGTCGTGACCGTACCGGCCGGCGGGACCCCCGATGGGACACCGGCCGGTGAGCACACCCTCGGCCTCGGGTCCGCGGAGGAGCACGTGGCTCTGGCCCGGCGCCTGGGTGACGCCGCCGTCGTGGTGGACCTGCGCCTGCTCGACCGCGACCCCGAGGGCCCCGGCGACCGGCACGCCGACGGCCGCGACGCCGTCCTCCCGCTGGCCCGGCTGCTGTCCGCCTGGGGTGAGGAGGGCGGTGACGGCACCCGCGTCCTGGTCGCGACCCGGGGCGGGCAGGCGGTGGCCGACGGTGAGACCCCCGACCCCGCCCAGGCCGCCGCGGCCACCCTGCCCATGGTCGCCAATCAGGAGTACCTCACCCTCGACTGCTCCGTCCTCGACCTCGCCCCCGGCTCGGACCCGGAGGAGGCGGCGCGGGCGATCGCCGCCGAGATCCGCCACGGTGGCGGCGACACGTTCGTCGCCCACCGCGACGGCGTCCGCCTCACCCGCGCCTACACCGACCCCGAGCCCGCTCCCGAGTCCGCTTCCGGGCCGGTGATCACCGCCGGCCGTACGTATCTCATCACCGGCGGCCTGGGCGACGTCGGCCTGCTCGTGGCGGAGCACCTGGCCGGGGCCGGAGCCGGCCGGATCGTGCTCACCGGCCGCCGTGGCCTCCCCGCCGACCCGGACCACCCCCGTCACCGGGCGGTCGCCCGCCTGCGCGACCTCGGCGCCGAGGTGCTCACCCCGCGGGTGGACGTGACCGACGCCGACGCCATGCGCGCCATGATCGCCGACGTCACCGGGAACGGCCGCCACCCCCTGGGCGGCGTCGTCCACCTGGCCGCCGAGACCTCGCCGGACACGTTCCGCCCCCTCCGCGACCTCGACGACGGCGCCCTGGAGAGGCACTTCGCCGCCAAGGTCACCGGCGCCCTGGTCCTGGAGCGGGTGCTGGCCGAACTCCGGGAGCCCTACGGCTTCTGCGTCCTGTTCTCCTCCACGTCGGCCCTGCTCGGCGGCATCACGTTCGGCTCGTACGCCGCCGCCAACGCCGCCCTCACCGCGCTCGCGCACCGCAACCCCACCTGGGTCGCCGCGAGCTGGGACACCTGGTCGGTCACCCTCGGCAGGATCGAGGGCGGCCTGGGCGCGTCGATGGCCGCGCACTCCATGTCGGACGCCGAGGGACTGGCGGCCCTCGACCGGCTGCTCGCCGCCCCGCGCCCCTCCCTGGTGGTGGCCGCGGGCGGTCTGGACGACCGGCTGCCGGGGAGGACGACCGCGACGGCCGCGACGGTCCCGGCCGGCGCGGACCGGTTCCCGCGCCCCGAGCTGCCCCAGCCGTACACGCCGCCCCTCACGCGGGCCGAGCGCGACCTCGCCGGCCTCTGGTCCGAGGTGCTCGGCGTGGAGCCGGTCGGCACCCGGGACAACTTCTTCGACCTCGGCGGCAACTCGCTGGTGGCGATCCAGATGCTGGCGCTGGTGAAGCAGCGGTTCGGCGTCGCGGTGCCCACCGTGACGCTGTTCGAGGCGTCCACCGTGCACGCCCTGGCCGCCATCCTCGACGAACGCTCCGAGTCCGTACCCGAGCCCGCGCCCGTCCCCGCACGGGTCGTGGAGCGGGCCCCGGCCCCCGCCGGGGACGACGACCGCGGGATCGCGATCGTCGGCATGGCGGGCCGCTTCCCCGGCGCCCCCGACGTGGGGGCGTTCTGGCGGAACCTGCGCGACGGCGTGGAGTCCATCAGCTTCTTCACCGAGGAGGAGCTGCTGGCCTCCGGGGTGACCCCCGACCTGGTGAAGGACCCGGCGTACGTGCCCGCCCGCCCCGTCCTCGACGACGTGGCCGGCTTCGACGCGGCGTTCTTCGGCATGAGCCCCCGGATGGCCGCGATCACCGACCCGCAGCAGCGGGCCTTCCTGGAGGTGTGCTGGGAGGCCCTGGAGCAGGCCGGGTACGCCGCCCCCGAGCACCGCGGCCGGGTCGGCGTGTACGGCGGCTCCAACATCAGCACCTACCTGCTCCGCCAGACCGCCCGGCTCCTGGAGGGCGACCAGCAGGAGTTCACCGACTTCGAGGTCATCATGGGCAACGACAAGGACGCCCTGACCACGACCGTCTCCTACCTGTTCGGCCTGTACGGTCCCAGCGTCGCCGTCCAGACGTTCTGCTCCACGTCGCTGGTGGCCGCGCACCTGGCCGTGCAGAGCCTGCGCAACGGCGAGTGCGAGCTGGCCCTGGCGGGCGGCGTATCCATCCGCGTCCCGGACCGGGTCGGCCACCTGTACGGCCCCGGCGGCCAGGAGTCGCCCGACGGTCACGTCCGCACGTTCGACGCGCGGGCGAAGGGCAGCATGTTCGGCGACGGCGCGGCCGTGGTGCTGCTCAAGCGGCTGCCGGACGCCGTCCGCGACGGCGACCACATCTGGGCCGTGATCCGCGGCTCGGCCATGAACAACGACGGCGCGCTCAAGGTGGGCTACACCGCCCCCAGCGTCGTGGGGCAGGCCAGGGTGATCGCCGACGCGATGGCCGACGCGGGCGTCACCGGGGACGACATCAGCTACGTCGAGGCGCACGGGACCGCGACCGAGCTGGGCGACCCGATCGAGGTGGCCGCGCTGGCCCGCGCCTTCGGCGCCACGGGCGAGAAGGGCTACTGCCCGATCGGCTCGGTGAAGACCAACGTGGGGCACCTGGACCGGGCGGCGGGGGCCAGCGGCCTGATCAAGACGTCGCTGGCGCTGCGGGAGGGCGTGATCCCGCCCAGCCTCCACTACACGACCCCCAACCCGGAGATCGACTTCGAGGACGGCCCGTTCTACGTCAACACCGAGCTGTCCCGCTGGCGCACCCGTGGCGACCGCCCCCGCATCGCCGGTCTCAACTCGCTCGGCATGGGCGGCACCAACGTCCACATGGTCGTCGAGCAGCCCCCGGTCAGGGAGGGCGCCGAACCGGCCGCGCACCGCCACCACGTCCTGCCCGTCTCGGCGCGCACCGGCGAGGCCGCGGACCAGGCGTGCGAGCGCCTCGGACGCCACCTGGCCGCCGAGCCGGCCACGCGGCTGGCCGACGTGGCGTACACGCTGCAGGCCGGACGCAAGACGTTCGAGCACCGCCGCGCCCTGGTCACCGACGGCGTCGCCGCGGCGGCGAAGGCGCTCGGCGAGCGGACCGGACTGCTGGGCCGGGTCGAGACCGTCCAGGACCGCGGGGTCGCGTTCCTCTTCGACGGCGTCGGCGAGCAGTACCCCGGCCTGGCCGGCGACCTGTACCGCCACGAAGCGGCCTTCCGCGCCGCCTTCGACGAGTGTCTGGCGCTGCTCGGCGACGACCTGCCGGAGCTGGCCGGCCTGCTCACGGGCGAGCGGGGCGGCGGCGCGGACCTGGCCGCCCTGCTCGGCCGTGACGGCTCCGGCGGCCGCGGCGGCGCGAGCGGCGGCCGGGCCGCGGCGCTCGAACGCACCGAGGTCGTCCAGCCCGCGCTGTTCGCCGTCGAGTACGCCCTGGCCCGCACCCTCATCTCGTGGGGCGTCACCCCGCGCCTCATGCTCGGCTACAGCCTCGGCGAGTATGTCGCCGCGACCCTGGCGGGCGTCCTGTCGCTGAAGGACGCCCTGGCCCTGGTCGCCCACCGGGCCCGCCTCATCGCCGGCCTCCCCGCGGGGGCCATGCTCGCCGTGTCGCTCCCGGTGGACCGGCTGCGCCGCCGCTTCCGGCTGGACGAGCTCGGCCTGGACGTCGCCGCCGTCAACGGTCCCCAGGTCACGGTGGTCGCCGGGCCCGGTGAGGCGGTCACGCGGCTGGCCGCCGACCTGCGCGCGGCCGAGGTGCCGTGCCGCCCGCTGGAGACCACCCACGCCTTCCACTCGCGGATGCTGGAGCCGCTGAGCGACGAGCTGACCGGGTGGGTGGCGGCCAACGTGCGGCTGAACGCGCCGAGCCTGCCGTACATCTCGAACGTGACCGGCGAGGTCGCCGACGCCGCGCTCGTGTGCGACCCCGGCTACTGGGCGCGGCACATGTGCGCGACCGTCCGGTTCGCCGACGGCGTCGGCACGGTGCTGGCCGACCCCGAGCTGGCCGTCGTGGAGATCGGCCCCGGGCAGTCGCTCGGCGCGCTGGTCCGCGGCGCGGGCTGCCCGCCCGAGCGCTGGCCGCTGATCACCCACACGCTGCCCGCCGCGAGCGACGGCAGGGCGGGCGACCTCGCGCTGGCGGACTGCCTGGCCCGCCTCTGGCTGTGCGGCGTCACCGTCGACTGGGACGCCTACCACGGCAGGAGCCCGGCGAACGGCCAGGCCCGGGGCACCGGGCAGCCCCGGGCCGTCACCGATCAGGACCGGGACGCCGCCGGTCGGGAGGGGGAGACCGCCGACCGGACCATGGAGGCCGTACCCGGCCGGATCCCGCTGCCCACCTATCCCTTCCAGCGGCAGCGCCACTGGATCGAGCCCCCGGCCCCGCGCCGGCCCGCGATCGAGGCGGCGGCCGAGCCGGACAACATCTTCGACGCCATCACGAGCCTGCCCAGGCTTCCGGAGGACCGCTGGCTCCACCTCCCCGTCTGGCGTCAGACCGCGCCCCCCGCCCCCGCCGCCGAGGGCCCCGGCTCCTGGCTGGTCTTCACGGGCGAGGGCCCGGCCGGTGTCGTCGCCGAGAACCTCAGGGCCACCGGCGCCACCGTCACCCTGGTCCGCGCCGGCGACGCGTACACGACCACCCCGGACGGCGACCACACCGTCAGGCCGGGCGACGTCGCCGACCTGCGCGCCCTGCTCCGCGACCTCAGGGCCGCGGGCCGTCCCCTGGACCGGGTCCTGCACCTGTGGGCCCTGGAGCCGGACGGCGCCGGCGACGTCGGCGGAATCGACGGCGTCGGCGACGTCACGGTCCGCGGTCTCCACACCCTCGTCGCCCTGGCCGGGGCCGCGGGGGAGTCGGGCGTCACCGACTGGTCCCTGGACGTCGTGGTCTCCGGAACCCAGCAGGTCGTCGGCAACGAGGTCACCTGCCCCGAGGCCGCCACCCTCACCGGCCCCTGCCTGGTGATCCCCCTGGAGTACCCGGGGGTGACCACCCGCCTGATCGACCTCCCGGGCGCGCCCGCGCCTGCGGACCTGGCCGCGCTGGCCGCCGAGCTGGCCCGCCCGCAGTCCGACCGCACGGTCGCCCTGCGGAACGGCCGCCGCTGGCTCCCGGACTACGAGCAGCTGCCCGCCGTACCGCAGGACGAGCCCTTCCGCGACGAGGGCGTCTACCTGATCACGGGCGGCCTCGGCGGCATCGCGCTCGGCCTGGCCGAGCACCTGGCCCGCGAGCACCGCGCCAAACTGGTCCTCCTGGCCAGGACCGGCCTGCCGCCGGAGGACGGCGACCACGACGAGACCGCGAAGCGGCGCGCCGCCCAGGTCCGCGACCTGATCGACCTGGGAGCCGAGGTCGAGATCGTCGTCGGCGACGTGGCGGACGCCGCCGACGCGCGCCGCGCCGTGGACGCGGCCCTGGCCCGTTTCGGCGCGCTCCACGGCGTCCTGCACGCCGCGGGCGTCCCCGGCATGGGCCTCATGCAGTTCAAACGGCCCGAGGAGCTGGACGCCGTCCTCGCCCCCAAGGTCGCCGGAACCCTGGCCCTCGCCGAGGCGCTGCGCGTCGGAGAGCCGGACGAGGTCGAACTGGACTTCCTGGTCCTGTTCTCCTCCATCACCTCCGCCACCGGCGGCGGCCCCGGCCAGGTGGACTACTGCGCCGCCAACGCCTTCCTCGACGGCTACGCCTGCAGGCTGGCCGCCACCGGCCGCCGCGTCGTCGCCGTCGACTGGGGCGAGTGGACGTGGAACGCCTGGGAGGCCGGCCTGGCCGGGTACGAGGAGGAGCTGCGCGACTTCTTCCGCCGGAACCGGGCCAGGGTCGGCATCGGCTTCGCGGACGGCTGGCGCTCGCTCCGGCGGGCCCTGGCCTCCGGCGAGCCGCGCGTCGTGATCTCCACCCAGGACTACCCGACCCTCATCCGCGGCAGCTCCCGCTTCACGCTGGAGGCCGTCACCTCGCCCGACATGGGCGGCGGCGACCTGCACCCCAGGCCCGAGCTGGTCACCTCCTACCAGGAGCCGACCGGCCCCACCGAGGAGAAGACGGCCGCGATCTGGCGGGAGTCGCTGCGGCTGGACCGGGTGGGCGCCCTGGACAACTTCTTCGAGCTCGGCGGCAACTCGCTGCTCGGCGTGGCGATCGTGGCCGCCGTACGGCGGGCCTTCGGCCTGGACGAACTGCCCCCGCACATCCTCTACGAGGCCCCCACCGTGGCGGCGCTCAGCCGGACCGTCGAGGCGGCGGTCTCGGGCACGGCGCCCGCGCAGGCCGACGCCGACGGCGGCAGCCACGTGCGCGCCCAGCTGCGCCGCTCGGGCCTCGAAGCCTCCGCCGCGCGGAGGCGCGCACGCCAACCTCAGGAGACCCACATATGAGAGGCAAGACCCACATGAGCGGAACGGAGCGGACATGAGCCTGATCGGAGTGATCGGCGCCGGTGTCATGGGTGTCGGCGTCGCCCAGAACCTCGCCCAGACCGGCCACGACGTGGTGCTGGTCGACAAGGACGAGACGATCCTGAGCGAGGCGCTGACGGCCATCGCCCGCAACACCAGGATGAGCCGCCTCATGGGCGGTCCGGCCCTCGACGTCGACGAGGTGCTGTCCAGGATCGGCACCGCCGTGGGCGCGGCGGGCGCGGCCAAGTGCGACCTCGTCATCGAGAACGTCACCGAGGACTGGGACACCAAGCGGCAGGTGTACGAGACGCTCGACGCCGCCTGCGGCCCCGACACCGTCTTCGTGGTGAACACCTCCGCCATCCCCATCACCAAGGTCGGCTCCGTCACCAAGCGGCCCGACAAGGTGGTCGGCGTGCACTTCATGAACCCGGTGCCCGCCAAGCCGGCCGTGGAGCTCATCCCCGGCGTGCACACCTCCGAGGAGACGGTGCGGCGCACCCGCGACCTGCTGACCGCCATGGGCAAGAAGGCGGTGGACGTCAAGGACTCCTGCGGGTTCGTCTCCAACCGGGTCCTGATGCTCACCGTCAACGAGGCCGCGTACCTCGTCCACGAGGGCGTGGCCGACGCCGAGTCGGTCGACGAGGTCTTCCGCAGCTGCTTCGGCCACCCGATGGGGCCGCTGGAGACCGCCGACCTGATCGGCGTGGACACGATCCTCTACAGCGTCGAGGTGCTCTACGAGCACTACGCCGACAGCAAGTACCGGCCCTGCCCGCTGCTCAAGCAGATGACCGACGCCGGCCTGCACGGACGCAAGTCCGGCCGGGGCTTCTACACCTACGCAACGAACTGAATGGAGTCACCGATGTCGCACCCCACCTCCCAGGAGCAGATCCTCGACTTCGTCCGCGGCCGGTACCCGCAGGCCGAGATCGACGCCACGCAGGACATCTTCGCGCTCGGCTTCGTCAACTCGCTGTTCGCGATGGAACTGGTGATGTACGTCGAGAAGACCTTCGGCGTCACCATCCCCAACGAGGAGCTGCGGATCGACAACTTCCGCACCGCCACCGCGATGGCCGGTCTCGTGACCCGCCTCTCGCCGACCGTGGCCGCCGCGTGACGCTCGTCGCACCGGTACCCGTCCAGGTCGTCGACCGGCGCTCGGCGCGGGCGTTCGTCGACACGCACGTGGTGCCGTACGCGGATGAGTACGACAGGATCGGCCGCGTCCCCGAGGATCTGCTGCGGCACGTGGCCGCGGCGGGTCTGTGGGCGCCGTTCCTGTCGCCGGACTCGGGCGGGGCCGGGATGGACCTGGTCACGCTCGGCGAGGTGCACGAGGAGGTGGGCCGTGGCTGCTCGTCGCTGCGCAGCCTGCTGACCGTGCACACCATGGTCGCGTGGACCCTGCAGCGCTGGGGCACGCCGGAGCAGCACGCCCGGTGGGCCCCCGAGCTGGCCACCGGCGAGACGCTGGGGGCGTTCTGCCTGTCCGAGCCGGGCGCCGGCAGCGACACCTCCGGCATCGCGACCACCGCCGTCGAGGGCGGCGGCGGCTGGGTGATCAACGGCGTCAAGAAGTGGACGACCGGCGGGCAGCGGGCGGACCTGTTCCTGGTGTTCGCCCGCACCGCCGCCAGCATCGGCGCGTTCCTCGTGCCGAGGAACGCGCCGGGCGTCCGCGTCACGCCGATCGACGACATGCTCGGCACCCGGGCCTCCATGCTGGCCGAGATCACCTTCGACGACGTCGTGCTCGACCGCGGCGCGCTGCTCGGGCCGAGCAGCGGTTTCATGGCCGGCATGGTGCTGACCGGAACCCTCGACCTCGGCCGCTACAGCGTGGCGGCCGGGTCCGTCGGCATCATCCAGGCGTGCCTGGAGGCGTCGGCCGCCTACGCCGCGCACCGCCGGGTGGGCGGACGGCCCCTGGCGGAGCTGCCGCTGATCCAGGCCAAGCTCTCCGACATGGTCACCGACGCCCGCGCGTCCCGGCTGCTGCTGGCCGAGGCGGGCCGGCTGAAGGACGCCGGGGACGCCGACACGATCATGGCGACCTGGATCGCGAAGTACTTCGCCTCCACCGCCGCGGTCCGGCACGCCACCGAGGCCGTGCAGATCCACGGCGCCAACGGCTGCAGCCCCGACTACCCGGTGGCGCGGTTCTACCGGGACGCCAAGGTCATGGAGATCATCGAGGGTAGCAACGAGATCCAGCGCATCACCATCGCAGGCCAGGCGGAGCGGGAGATGACCAGATGAGCGTGACCACCGAACGCCAGGACCCCGGTGTCTTCGTCGCGCCGGAGAAACCCCGGCGGGGCCGCGTCAAGTGCGTCGTGTGGGACCTGGACAACACCCTGTGGAACGGCGTGCTGCTGGAGGACGGCGACGTCACCGTGCGCCCCGCCGTCGTCGAGCACATCCGCGAGCTGGACCGCAAGGGCGTCCTGCACTCGGTCGCGTCCAAGAACGACCGTGACGCGGCCATGGCCAAGCTGACCGAGCTGGGCCTGGCGGATCTGTTCCTCCACCCGCAGATCAACTGGAACCCCAAGTCCGGCTCGATCAGGAACATCGCCAAGGCGCTCAACCTCGGGCTCGACGCCTTCGCGTTCGTGGACGACCAGGAGTTCGAGCGCGGCGAGGTGGCCCACGAGCTGCCCGACGTGACCTGCGTGGACGTGACCGACCTGGACGAGGCCCTGACCAGGCCGGAGTTCCGTCCCCGGTTCGTGACCGACGAGTCGGCGCGGCGGCGCGAGATGTACCGCAGCCAGCTCGCCAGGGACGAGCTGGAGGAGGGCTTCGTCGGCACCAACGAGGAGTTCCTGGCGAGCCTGGAGATGTCGTTCACCATCTCCCCGGCCCGCCAGGAGGACCTGCAGAGGGCCGAGGAGCTGACCGTCCGCACCAACCAGCTCAACTCCACCGGGCGCACCTACTCCTACGACGAGCTGGACGCCCTGCGGGAGTCCCCCGACCACCTGCTCCTGGTCGCGTCGCTGACCGACAGGTTCGGCGACTACGGCAAGATCGGGCTCGTCCTGGTCGAGAAGGGGCGGGACGTCTGGTGGCTGCGCATGCTGCTGATGTCGTGCCGGGTGATGTCGCGGGGCGTGGGCATGGTGCTGCTCAACCACGTCCTGCGACTGGCCGCCGACGCCGGGGCGGCGGTGCGGGCCGACTTCGTGGAGACGGGGCGCAACCGGATGATGCAGGTGACGTACGCGTTCGCCGGGTTCCGCGAGGCGGAGCGGAACGGGGCGCACGTGGTGCTGGAGGCCGACCTCGGCGCCGTGCAGCCGCCGCCGCCGTACGTCCGTCTGGAGATCGGGACATGAGCGTCGCGAGCACCGAGGACGTCCTGTCGCGGTGGCTGCCGTTCCGCGCCTACACGGGCGCGGAGCCCGGCGCCCTGCCGCTGTACTGCCTGCCCCACGCGGGCGGCGCCGCGTCGGCGTTCCGGATGTGGCAGCGCAGGCTGCCCGGGGTGGCCGTGCAGCCCGTCCAGCTGCCCGGCCGCGAGTCCCGGCACCGGGAACCGCCCTACGAGCGCATGGAGCCGCTGGTCTCCGACCTGGCCGACACCGTGCTCGCGGACGTCGAGGCGTCCGCGGCCGGTCGCCGGTACGCCCTGTACGGCCACAGCCTCGGCGCGATCGTCGCGTTCGAGCTGATCCGGGAGATCCGGCGGCGGGGCGGGCCGGCTCCCGTGCACCTGTTCGTCTCCGGTTCCGACGCCCCCCACCTCACCCGCGAGGACGGGCCGCCGGTGCGGGACATGAACGCGAAGGAGGTGGCGGAGCTGCTGCGGACGCTGGGCGGCACCCCCGAGTGGCTGCTGTCCGACCCGGACGCGCTGGCGATGATCATTCACGCGGTGCAGGCCGACTTCACCGTGAAGGAGACCTACGTCTACCGGGACGAGCCGCTGCTGGACCTGCCGATCTCGCTGCTGACGAGCTCGGCGGACCCGCGCGTCTCCCCGCTCAAGGCGGCGGGGTGGAGCACTCTGACCAGCGCTCACTTCGCCCCGTACTCGTTCGACGGCGGCCACTTCGCCGTCCTCGAACAGGCGGCCCGCACCCACGCGATCGTCGCGGAGGCCCTCCGCCCATGGGTGTGACGCCGGCTCCGGCCCCGGCCCGCGTGCTCACGGACCAGCGGTCCGCGAGCGTGCGGGCCGCGGGCGTGCGGGCGGAGAACACGCGGTCCGCCGGCGCGGGGGTCCGGGACCCGCGGGCGCGGTCGTGGCCGTCCGGGGTCCGGGTGTGGAAGGTGCGCCTGGACCGGGCCGAGCGACCCGGATGGTGGGGGTGGCTGTCGGAGGGCGAGCGGGAGAGGGCCCGTGCCTTCGCCCGCGCCGCCGACCGCCGCCGGTACGTCGTCGCGCACGCCGCCCTGCGCTCCGTGCTGGGCGGCGTCTGCGGCGTGCCCGCCGCCCGGCTCGCCTTCTCCCCGGACGCCTCGGGCCGCCCCCGCCTCGACCTCGGCGGGGGCCGGCCCGCGCCCGACTTCAACCTGTCGCACTCCGACGAGTGGGCGCTGATCGCCGTCGCCCCCGGGGGATGGCGCGTGGGCGTGGACGTCGAACGCGTCCGCGACGACCTCGACCCCCTGGCCATGGCCGACCGTCTCTACCGCCCGGAGGAGGCGGCGCGCCTGCGTGCCGACCCCGGCGCCGCCCTGGCCGGGTACTTCCGCCTGTGGACCGCCAAGGAGGCGTTCGTCAAGGCCACCGGCGGCGGCCTGGCCCAGCTCGGCGACGTGCTCGTCCGCGAGGGAGTCCACGACGGGGGCCATGACGGAGCCCGCGACGAGGGACGCCGAGGGGGACACGGCGGGACACACGAAGGGAGCGCGACCTGTGAACGGTCGCGCTCCCTTCGTGGTCCGGTCCGCTGGCTCGACGTCGCCGCCGGCTACGCCGCCGCGGTGGTCACGATCGCTTCGACACCGGCACCACGTACCGGCTGAACACCAGGTCCCGCAGCACGTCGTCGCCGCCCTCGACGATCGACACGTACCGCATGTCCCGTGCCAGCTTGCCGATGACCGCCTCGTGCGTGTAGCCGAGCCCGCCGAACATCTCCGAGGCGGTCGAGGCGATCCGCCACCCCGTCTGCCCGCAGAACATCTTCGTCGTCAGCGCCTGCTTCAGCGTGCCCACGCGCAGGAACTCCTCGCCCGCGTCGGGCCGGTCCGCGATCTCGTCGTACGCCCGCGCCGCCGCCAGGCACTGGCCGGCCATGACCTCGATCTCCATCTCGAACTGGCCCAGCCGCGAGGCGAACACGGCGTTGGCGGTCAGCGGCGCCCCCTTGACCGACTTGGTCTTGGCGTACTCCATGCACACGTCCCGCACCCGCCGGGCGACGCCCAGGGCCGTGGCGGCGATGAGGATGCGGCTGGCGTTCAGGCCCACCTCCAGCAGGCGCAGGCCGTTGCCCCGCAGCACGTTCCCCGCGGGCACCCGCACCCCGGACAGCGAAACCTCGTAGGTGGCCGACGAGCGCAGCCCGATGACGTCCCACCGCCTGTCCACGGTGATCCCCGGCGTGTCGCGCGGCACCAGGACGGCCAGGTAGCCCGACGGGTCGTCCTGGGCCCGCGCGATCACGACGAGGAAGTCGGCGAAGCCGGTGTTGGTGGAGAACGCCTTCCGCCCGTCGAGCACGACCGCGTCGCCCTCGCGGCGCGCGGTCGTGGAGATCCTGGCCAGCTCGCTGCCGGCGGCGTGTTCGCTGCCCAGCGTCGCGGCGAACCCGTTGCCGGCCACGAGGGGCCTGAGGTGGCGTTCCTTCAGCTCCTCGTCGCCGTACCACTGGACCATGCTCGTGGTCAGCACGGGGATGAAGAGCGTGAACGCGACCCCGGCGTCCGAGTACGCCAGCTCGGCCGCGATGCGGACGCTCTCCTCCAGGCCCATGCCGAGGCCGCCGAACTCCTTGGGCATCCACCAGTTCGCCAGGCCGGTGGAGGCGAAGTCCCGGTAGAGCGGGAGCGGGGCCTCGGCCAGCGAGTCCAGGTACGCGTCCTTGCCCAGCAGCTCGCGCCGGGCGAAGCCCTGCACGGTCCGCAGGTACTCGGGCTGCTTCATGGGGCGCTCAGTCCTCCTCGTCGCGGGCGTCGAGCAGTTCGGCGAGCTGCCGGACCGTGGGGCACTCCAGCAGGCCGGTCACCGGGACCGACGCGTTGAGCGTCCTGCGGATCCTGGTGGTCAGCTCGATCGCCAGCAGCGAGTGGCCGCCGAGCTCGAAGAAGTTGTCCAGGGCGCCGATGGGGTCGATGCCGAGCACGCGCGACCAGATGTCGGCCAGCGTGGCCTCGGTGCCCTCCTTCGGCTCCACGTACGGGTTGTTCAGCTCCGGGCGCGGGTGCCGTTCGCGGTCGTCGAAGTCGTCGTCGCCGCCATGGATGTCGCCGGTGACCCACTGCGCGATCCGGGAGTCCAGCGACCCGGTGGAGATCACCAGGTGCCCGGCCCGGTCGGCCGCCGACAGCGCCCGCTCCAGGACGTCCACGCCCTCGGCCGGGGTCATCGTGTAGTCGGCGACGGCCTCGCTGTGGCCGGAGATCCGGTCGGGGTCGATGTTCCAGGTGTCCCAGTCGACGGTGACCCAGCGGCCCCGGCCGGTCGTGCGCGCCACGCGGACGTACGCGTCGAGCGCGGCGTTGGCCGACGCGTACGGTCCCAGGGTCATCCCGCCGAGCACCGACGCGATCGACGACAGGGTGATCCGCCGGTCCGGGCACCGCTCGCCGAGCACCTTCTGCAGCACGTGGAACCCGGTCACCTTGGCCGCGAAGTGCGCCTCGCACTGCTGCCGGTCCATCAGGTGCGCGAAGTTGAAGTAGGCGCCGTCCTGCACGCCCGCGCCGTGCACCACCACGTCGATCGTGCCGAACCGCTCGACGGCCGCGGCGACGACGGCCCGCATCCGCTCCTCGTCGGCCACGTCCGCCGAGAGGGCGAGCACGGTCGCGCCCCGGCTCTCCAGGTCGCGGATGTTGAGGATGTGCCGGGCCGTGCGCTCGCCGCCGGGAGGGGGCGCGGCCAGGTAGGCGTCCCACTCCTCGGGCGGCGGCAGCGGGGAGCGCGCGGTGAGCACCAGGCGGCAGCCGTAGGCGTCGGCGAAGTGCCGGGCCAGGACCAGGCCGACGTCGCCGAGGCCGCCGGTGATGAGCACCGTGTCGCCGTCGCGCACCGGCCGCCGCTCCGGGGCCGGCTCCTCGATCGGGTACGGCTCGTACGCGCGCAGCCAGGTCTCGCCCGCGCGCACCGCCATCGGGCCCTCGTGCTCGGCGACCGCGGCGGCCAGCACCTGCTCGGCGAGGACGGCGGCGTCGCCGGCGTCCACGTCGATGTGGCGGCAGCGCAGCCGCGGGTTCTCCTGCTGGAGGCTGGGGGCGAGCGCGGCCAGGGTGGCGTGCTCGGGGTGCCGCAGGTCGTCGCCCGCCACGTTGACCGCCTGCGGGGTGAGCAGCACCAGTCCGGCGCGCGGCGCGGACCCGGTGTTGTCGAGCAGCTCGCGGGAGAGCGCCAGCACCGGGTAGAAGCCGCGGCGCTGCTCCTCGGCGAAGTGCGCCACGGGGTCGGCGCCGGGGTCCTGCTCGTGAGAGGCCAGGCTGAACCCGTGCACGATCGTCCTCGGCATGGCCACCAGCGAGTACATCAGCTCCGCCACGTCGTCGGCCTTGTCCGGGCGGACGGTGAAGTCGCCGGTGTCCTCCTGCCCGAACCGGTCGCCGGCGCGTACGGCGGTCACGTCGGCGCCGGCTTCGACGAGCCGCTCGGTCAGGGCCTCGCCGCGGTCGTCGGCGGTGAACACCAGCCACGGGCCGGCCTCGCGCAGCCGCTCGTCGAGGTCGGACACCGGCAGCGGGCGGCGCTTCCACACCGGCAGGTGGGTCCAGCGCGACCGGTCGAACGTCTTGCCCTGACCGGCCGGCGCCACCGCCTGCGCGGGGTCGGCCTTCACCCAGAACCTGCGCCGCTGGAACGGGTACGTGGGCAGCTCGACCCGCAGTCCCTGTCCGTTGTGCAGCGCGGCCCAGTCGACCGTGCTCCCGGCCATCCACAGCCGCGCCACGACCTCCAGCAACCATTCGGCCGCGGTACCCACCTCCCCGGGGGCGACCACGACCTCCTCGGCCTGCTCGTCGTCGTCGCCCCGCACCACGCGGACGCCGATGGTCGCCAGCCCGTCGGCGAGCGCGTCGAGCGCCGCCTCACGCGACGAGGCGGCGGGTGCGGCGGCGTGCCGCAGCACGGTCTCCACCGCGGAGTGCAGTTCGCCCCACCATGTCTCCGGGGCGTCGGGGGAGGCGGTGAGGCGGACCTTGGGGTTGCGGCGCTGGGTCTTGCCGTCGATCCAGCGGGACGGGTCGCCCAGGGCGGCCACCGCGTCGTCGCGGTCGTGGACGACGACGGCGCGGCGCAGGGCGAAGCCGCCGCGGGAGACCTGGAGGGTGAAGGCCACGTCGGCGAGGTCGTCGCCGCTCTCACCGGTCAGGTGGTCGCGCAGCCGTTCGGTCGTCTCGCTCAGCGCCTGGCCGTCGCCGGCCGAGAGCACCAGCAGGTGCGGCCCGGGGCGGGCGGGCCGGGAGGGCCGGCGCGGCGCCTCCTCCATGATCACGTGCGCGTTGGTGCCGCCCAGCCCGAACGAGCTGACCCCGGCCCGCCGCGGGTGCGGCCCCGTCTCCCACGGCCGGTCCTCGGTCAGCACCGTGAACCGGTCGCCTCCCGCGGCCAGCGCGGGGTTCGGGGTCTCGTAACCGGGCGTGCCCGGCAGCAGCCCGTGCTTGAGCGCCATGGCCGCCCGCATCAGCCCGGTCGCGCCGGAGGCCCGGTCGAGGTGGCCCAGGCTCGGCTTGAGCGACCCCAGCACGCACGGCGTCTCGCGCGGCTGGGAGAAGACCCGGTTCATGGCGGCCAGCTCGATCGAGTCGCCCAGCATGGTGCCGGTGGCGTGGCACTCGACGTACCCGACGGTGTCGGGCTTGACCCCGGCCACGCCGAGCGCCGACTCGATCACCTCGGCCTGGCCGTCCACGCCGGGCGCGGTGTACCCGGCCCGCATGCGGCCGTCGTTGTTGGCCGCCGAGCCCAGGATGACCGCGTGGATGATGTCGCCGTCCGCGAGCGCGTCCGTCATGCGCTTGAGCGCCACGACCGCCGTTCCGCTGCCCATCACGGTGCCGCCCGCCTCGGCGTCGAAGCTGCGCACCCGGCCCTCGGGCGACATGATGCCGCCCTGCTCGTACAGGTAGCCGGCGTGCTGGGGGAGCGGGGTGAACGCGCCGCCCGCCACCGCGACGTCGCACTCGTAGGTGAGCAGGCTCTGGCAGGCCAGGTGCACCGCGACCAGCGAGGTCGAGCAGAACGTCTGCACCGACACGGCGGGCCCGCGCAGCCCCAGCTTGTACGACACCAGCGAGGCCAGCGAGTCGCGCTCGTTGCCCACGGCCATGAGCAGCGCCCCGCCCGGCTGCGCGCCGAGGTGCTGGAGGTTCTGCACGATGTAGTCGGGGAACCCGCACCCGCCGAAGACGGCGACCTGGCCGGGCACGTCGGTCGGGCAGTACCCGGCGCCTTCGAGGGCCTCCCACGAGCACTCCAGGAACAGCCGGTGCTGCGGGTCCATGGTCTCGGCCTCGCGCGGGTTGATCCCGAACACGGTGGCGTCGAAGAGGTCGAGGTCGTGCAGGGGTCCGCCGACGCGCACGTACCGGGGATCGGCGAGGAGGCCCGGGTCGACGCCGGACTCCCGCAGTTCCTCCTCGGTGATGGTGCGCAGGCCCTTGACCCCCGCGAGCAGGTTGCCCCACAGCTCGGCCAGGTTCCTGGCGCCGGGGAAGCGCCCGGACATGCCGATCAACGCGACCGCGGAGTCGTAGTCGGTTTCGGTGGTCATGACGTCCTTCCGCTCCTGAGCATGTTGCGCCGCTGGGCGATGCGGGACCGCTGCCGGTCCTTCGCCTCGCTCGGCTGCTCGTCCGCGTCCTGGTCGGCCTGGGCCGCCTCGGCGAGCGAGGCGACCGTGGGCGCCTGGTAGAGGATGTGCGGCGGCAGGTAGGACAGCTCCAGCGCCTTCCTGACCTCGGCGATGATCTCCATGCCGAGCAGCGAGTTGCCGCCCAGCTCGAAGAAGTTGTCGTGCACGCCGACCTGCTCCAGGCCCAGGGCCTCCGCCCACACCCCGGCGATGGTCTCCTCGGCCGGAGTCTGCGGCTCGACGTACGCGGTGGACAGGTCGGGGCGCGGGTGCCGGCCGAACGCGTCCCTGATCTTCTTCACCGTCGCCTGGTGGCTCTCGATCGAGGACCTGCGGCTCATCGCCACCAGGGGCGCGAAGTCCTGCGTGGAGGCCACGACGTGCGGCTCACCGCCGGCGAGGACCCGCAGCAGGGTCTCCCAGCCCTGGTCGAAGGTGAGGCCGAAGTTCTCCCGGTACCAGGCGAAGTACTGCTTGGAGCCCTCGTCGTAGTTCTCCAGGCCCTCGGTCCAGCCGTTCCACGTCCACTCGCACCAGTCGACGGAGGTGACCGTCACCCCGGGGAGGGGGTCGCTGAGCGCGAAGGAGTCGAGGAAGGCGTTGGCGGCGCAGTAGTCCACCTGGCCGGCGCCGCCGCCGGTGGCGGAGGTGGTGGAGGAGTACAGCGCCAGGAAGTCCACCCGCGTGCCGCGCAGCGCCTCGGCCAGCGCGAGCGTGCCCATGACCTTGGGCGCGAGCACCCTCTCCATGTCGGCGACGGTCTTGAACTGCATGAGCCCCACGGCGGGCACGCCGGCGCAGTGCAGCACGCCGTTCAGCTCGCCGAAGCGCTCGACGGCGGCGGCCACGGCGCGGCGGGCGTCCTCGGGTCTGGAGACGTCCCCGGCGACGGTGACGACCTCCGCGCCGGCCGCCTCCAGGCGGCGCAGCCCCTCCAGCCGCCTGCGGACCTCGGGGGCGGTGGAGTCGGAGGCCAGGATCGCGGGCCACTGCTCGCGCGGCGGGACCGGCGTGCGCCCCAGCAGCACCAGCCGCGCCCGGTAGTGCTCGGCCAGCCGTTCGGCCATGGCCAGGCCGATGCCGCCCAGGCCGCCGGTGACCAGGTAGACGCCGCCCTTGCGTACCTGGGCGGCCGGGGTCCTGGCGGCGATCACGGAGGCGTCCAGCGCCTCGTAGCCGGGGATCCACCGCTGCCCGCCGCGCAGCCCGACCACCTGGTCGGACGGTTCGGCGAGCAGTTCGGCGAGCAGCGCGTCCGCCCCGGCGTCGACGTCGATGACGCGGGTTCTGACCTTCGGGTACTCGACGGGGATCAGCCGGGCCGGGCCGAGCAGGGTGCCGAGCCCGGCGTGGACGCGGTCGCCCGGGTGCACCCGCTGGCCGCCGGAGGTGACGATGTCGAGCTGCCAGCCGCTCAGACCCATGTCGCCGGCCGCGCGGGCCAGGCCGACCAGCGTGTGCAGGCCGCGCTGCAGGGTCTCCTCGATCGGGGCGTCCTCCGCCGACCACAGGTGCACCACGCGCTCGGGCTCCCAGCGACGTCCGGCCAGCTCGCGCAGCGCCGCCAGCATGTCCTCGGCCGAGCCGGGACGCACCCGCAGGCCGTCGTCGTCGCTGGAGAACCGTTCGCCGGGCCGTACCAGGACCACCTCCTTGCCGGCCGCGGCGAGGTGCGCGAGCAGCGGCGCGGCCAGCTCGGCCGCGCGGCCCTCGTCGGTGTAGACCAGCCAGCGGCCGGCGTCCTGTCCGCCGGGGGGCCGGACGGCCGTCTGCTGCCAGACGGGCACGTGGATCCAGCGGGTGTCGGGCAGGCGCGGGTACGCCTTGGCGATGCTGGTCGGGTCGCTCTCGTCGTAGGCGGCCGCCCCGCCGCCGCCGAACGCGTCCTGGTCGATCTCCAGCCAGTAGTCCTGCCGCTCGAACGGGTACGTCGGCAGCGGCACCCGGCGGGGCGCCCAGTCCTCGCCGGCGTGCAGCGCGGCCCAGTCGACCGGCACCCCGGTCAGCCACAGCCTCCCGACCGCGGTCGCGACGGCGGCGCCGGCGTCCTGCGGGTCTCCGGCGGCGGGGAGCACGGTCACGATGAGCGGCCACTGCTCGCGGTCGCAGGACGGGTGGCCGCGGGTCAGCGCGCCGAGCGACTGCCCGGGACCGATCTCGACGAGCGCCAGGCCGGCCTGCCCGAGCACGTGGCCGAGCCCCTTGCCGAACTCGACGGTCTCGCACATGTGGCGGGCCCAGTAGCCCGGGTCGGTCACGACCTCGGCGGTGGCCGGCTCGCCGGTCACGTTGCTCAGGTACGCGATCTCCGGCGGGTTCAGCGTGATGTTGTCGGCGATCCAGGACGTCAGCTCACCGGCCAGCGGGGCGAGCATCCGGGAGTGGAAGGCGTGCGTGGTCTCCAGCCGCCGGTGCCCGATCCTGGAGTCGAGCAGCAGCGCGGCGGCCCGCTCCACCGCCTCGGCGGGCCCGGCGAGCACGACCTGCGAGCCGGTGCGGACGGCGACGTCCAGCTCTTCGGTGAACACCTGGCCCAGGACGGCGGCCAGCCGGCGCTCGTCGGCCGACACCGCCAGCATCGCGCCCTCGGGCTGCGAGGTGATGAGCTTCGCCCGGTACGCCACCAGCCGCAGCGCGTCCGGCAGCGAAAGCACGCCCGCCAGGCAGGCGCACACGTACTCGCCGAGGCTGTAGCCGATCATGATCTCGGGCTCGACGCCCCAGCGGACGAGCAGCCGCGCCAGCGCGTACTCGGCCACGAAGACCGCGGGCTGCACCAGATGCGGCTCGGTGGCGGAGCGCGGCGCGCCCGCCTCGGTCCGGCCGAGCAGCCTGGCCAGGTCGCCGGTGTCGCCCCCGGCCTGCTCGGCGGGGACGAAGATGTCGGACAGCTGACCCGGCGCGGTCAGCCCCAGCAGGGCCAGGCACTCGTCCACGTCCGCGCGGAACGTCGGCTCCTCGGCGTAGAGGCCGGCGACCATGCCGGGGTACTGCTCGCCGACCCCCGCGACGAGGAAGCCGGTCTTCCGCCCGACGGTCGCGTCCGCGCGTCCCAGCGTCGCCGCCGGGTCGGACAGCCGGGCCGCCGCCGACTCCGGCGAGTCGGCGATCACGACCCTGCGGTGCCCGAACAGCTTCCGTCCGGCCTGCAGGGTGTACGCCACGTCGCCGAGGTCGTGCGGCGACTCCTCCAGGTGGGCGGCCAGCCGCGCGCACGACTGCTCGGCGGCGGCCTGCGACCGGGCCGAGACCGGCAGGATCTGCAGGCGGCGCGGACGCGTGCCGCGCGGTGCGGGGAGCGGCGCCTCGGTGACGATGGCGTGCGCGTTGGTGCCGCCCATGCCCAGCGAGCTGATGCCCGCGATGCGCGGCCTGTCCGGCGTGCGCGGCCACGGGGTGGGCTCGGCGGTGACGTGGAAGGGGCTGTCACCGAAGTCGATCTCGGGGTTGGGGGAGCGGTAGTGCAGCGTGCCGGGGATCAGCTCGTTGCGCAGCGACTGGACGACCTTGATCAGGCCGGTCACGCCGGAGGCCCGGTCCAGGTGGCCCACGTTCGGCTTGATCGAGCCGAGCACGCAGTACTGCTTGCGTTTCGTGGCGCCGAACGCGCGGGTGAGCGCGGCCACCTCCATCGGGTCGCCGACCTCGGTGGCGGTGCCGTGCGCCTCGACGTACGAGACGTCGTCGGGGTTCACGCCGGCCCGGTCGAGGGCCGCCGACACGCAGCGGCGCTGCCCGTCGATGCTCGGCGCCAGGTAGCTGAACTTCATCGCGCCGTCGTTGTTGATGGCCGAGGCGCGGATCACGGCGTGCACGGTGTCCCGGTCGGCCACGGCGTCTTCGAGCCGCTTGAGCAGCACGACCGCCGCGCCGTCGCCGAACATGCTGCCCCGGCCCTCGGCGTCGAACGTGCGCACGTGGCCGTCGGGCGACTCCTGGCCGCCCTCCTCCCACAGGTAGCCGGTGCGGTCGGGGATGCGCACCGACACGCCGCCGGCCAGCGCCATCCGGCACTCGCCGCGCCGCAGGCTCTCCGAGGCCAGGTGGACCGCCACCAGCGAGGTCGAGCAGAACGTCTGCACCGACAGCGCGGGGCCGTCCAGGTCGAAGCGGAAGGCGACGTTCGTGGCCAGCGCGTCCTTGTCGTTCCCGATCATCAGGGCGCTGGTGTCGATGCCCATCTGGAACGCCATGAGCCGGGTCAGCAGGTAGCCGCTGATGTTCATCCCGGCGAACACGCCCACGCTGCCCCGGCCCTCGGGGGCGGCGTACCCGGACGACTCCAGGACCTCCCACACGCACTCCAGGAAGATGCGCTGCTGCGGGTCGGCGAGCGTGGCCTCACGTGGGTTGTAGCCGAAGAACGCGGCGTCGAAGCCGCGGATGTCGTCCAGGACCGGCCGCATCCGCACGTAGTTCGGCTGCTGGAACGTGGCCGGCGACACGCCCGCGGCCAGCAGGTCGTCGTCGGAGAACTCGGTGAACGACTCCACGCCCGTGCTGATGTTGCGCCAGAACGTCTCGATGTCGGCCGCACCCGGGAACCGACCGGCCATGCCGATGATCGCGATATCGGCGTCGCCGGGTGAATGGTGCTGATCCATCAACATGCCCTTCTTCACTGATGTTCCTGTCACAGCAGCCCGCCGCGGCCCCAGCCGCGCGCCAGCCTGCGGGCGGCGAAAGCACCCGCCGCCAGGCCCAGCGCCAGCAGTACGGCCCCGGGCGGCACGACGCCGGCCGTGTCCCCGCTCACCGCGGCCTGCATCATGCTCAGCGCGTAGTAGCCCGGGGAGACGTGGGCGGCCGCCTGCGCCCAGTCGGGCATGATGCTCAGCGGCACCAGGGCCCCGCCCAGCGAGCTGAGGGTGAGCGCGCCCACGTCGCAGATCACGCTGAGCTCGCCGTGGCTGCGCACCAGCGTGGCCAGCGCCGCGCCGAGCGACAGCAGCGCGAACGCCCAGATCATGATGGCCAGCAGCACCAGCGGCGGCGACGGCGGCACCGGCAGCCCGATGGCCAGGCAGCCGTAGACGATCAGGATCGCCTGCTGCGCGATCATCACCGCGAACAGCGGCAGCGTCTTGCCGACCAGCAGCTCGAACGCCGGGGCCCGGCTCACGCGGAGCCGGTCCCAGGTGCGCCAGGTGCGTTCCGACAGGATCGCGTTGCCCGCCATGGAGATCGCGAACACCGAGAACATCACCATCAGCCCGGTGGCGATCTGGGTGGCGCCCTGGTCGAGGGCCCGGACGTACAGGGGCCTGAGCACCAGCATGAGCACCATGGGCATGGCGACGTAGCTGATCATCTGCCCGGGGTCGCGCAACCGGATGATCATGTTGTGCCGGGCCAGCGCGCCGATGCGGTACAGCGCGTCGAGCACGCCGAGGCGGCGTGGGGCGGTGTCAAGCAGCATGGGTGACCGCCAGGGATCGGTAGAGGTCGTCCAGGGACGGGTTGCGCACGTCGACCGCGGTGACCGGGCGGTTCACCCGGCCCAGCAGGTCGATCAGGGCCGCCGCCGGATCGGAGGTGGAGACCGAGATCTCCTCCTCGCCGTCCAGCGTCACGCGTACCTCACCCGGCAGGTCCCGCAGCAACTCGTCGCAGGCCCCCCTGACGATGATCCGGCCGCTGCGCGCGACCGCGATCGTGGCCTGGAGCTCGGTCAGCTCGGGCAGGTAGTGGGTGGTGTAGATGACGGCCGCGCCCTCTCCCGCGCGCTGCTTGACCACGTCCAGCATGGCCTGGCGGGTCTCCAGGTCGGCGCCGGCCGTGGGCTCGTCGAGCAGGAGGAGGCGAGGACGGTGGACGAGGGCGCTGGCGGCCTGCGTGCGCCGCTGCTGGCCGCCGGAGAGCTTGCCCGTCCTCCTGTCCATGATCTCGGTGAGCCGCAGGACGAAGGCCAGCTCCTCGACGGCCTCGCGCAGCGCCGCCCGTCGCAGGCCGGCGAGCCTGCCGTACAGCTCCAGGTGTTCCCGTACGGTGATGGAGGGGTACAGCGCCAGATGCTGGGGCGCCACGCCGACCTCGCCGCGGGCGGCGGACGGGGGTCTGCCGTCGATGGTCACCTGTCCGCTGTCGGGGCGGACCAGGTGGGACACGATCTCGACGAAGGTCGTCTTCCCCGCGCCGTTGTGTCCCAGAAGCCCGACGATCTCACCTGCGCCCACGCTCAGAGTGAATCCGTCAAGGGCCTGGACATCGCCGTACCGCTTGACGAGATCGGTTGCCACCAGCAACGTGTCACCTCCCCAATGTCATGGAGTAAGCGGGCTAGTGCGGATGGAGCCATCTTGGACGGATGACGGCGGGAATTGACGGGGCCCGTGGTGGCAGGTAGTTGCCGTGAAGACCAGCCAGTGGAACGGCATTTACGCGCCGGGACTTCACTGTCTAATCTGACCGGCATGGACGTTGGGCCGTTGATAGCCGCCGGACGCGAATGCGAGATCCTCGAGGCCGGGCCCGGCCGCGTGGTCCGGCGCTCCCGCGACGGCCGCGACCTCGAACGAGAGGCCGCCGCCATGCGTCACGCCCGACGCCACGGGTTCCCCGCCCCCGAGGTCTTCGACGCCGACGGTCCCGACATCCTCATGGAGCGGGTGGACGGGCCCAGCCTCATGGAGGAGATGGTCCGCGCGCCGCAGGAGGCGCACCGCCGGGTCCGTCTCCTCGCCACCCTGCTGCGAGACCTCGCCGGGGTGCGCGCCCCCGGCTGGCTCCAGGCCGCCCCCGGCTGCCCCGGCAACCGCCTGCTCCACCTGGACCTCCACCCGGCCAACGTGATCCTGACCGCGGACGGCCCGAAGGTCGTCGACTGGGCCAACGCGGCCCGGGGCGCGGCGGGCGCCGACGTCGCCTGCACCTGGCTGCTCCTGGCCACCACGCCGGCCGGGCGCCCCCTGGACGAGCGCAGGACGACCTGGCTGGCGGCGTTCCTGGAGGACGCCGGCGCGGAGGCGGCGCGGCCGTACCTCCCGGCCATGGCCGACCGGCGGCGCGCGGACCGGAACGTCACCGACGAGGAGAAGGCCGGGATCACGGCCTTCCTCACCGAGAACGCCCAGCCCTGACCGCCCCTCCACCGCCTCTCGCCGGGCACACCCGGCCCTGACCCCGTTCATCCACCGCCCGGAAGGCTGACATGCACGACCGCGACGTACGCGCATCCGACCTAGACCGCGACGCCGCCGCCGAGCGCCTGCGGCTGGCCGTGGAGGAGGGCTGCCTCGACTTCGGGGAGTTCGACGAGCGCCTGGGCCAGGCATACCAGTCGGTGACCCGGGGCGAGCTGGCCGACCTGGTCGCCGACCTGCCCGCGAAGCGCCCGCAGACCCCTCGGAAACCGGCCCCGGCCGGGCTCCCGCGCTGGCTGAAGATCGTGTGGGCCGCCTGGGCGGTCATCTTCGCGATCAACGTCGTGGTCTGGGGGGTGGTGAGCGTGGCCAACGCGTGTCCCGCGGAGTTCTGGCCGAAGGGCGCGCTTCCGCCCGCCGTCATCCTGGCGATCGTGACGGCGGTCATCAGCCGGAAGAGGCGGGAAGAGAACGGGGAGGGATCCTGATCCATGGCACCGTCACCCGCCACGACGTCCGGGCGGCGCGCGGAGCTGGATTCCATCCGGGTCCTGGTGGTCGTCGGGCTGGTGTTCTTCCACACGGCGCTGGTCTTCGACGCCCAGGACGACTTCTATGTGAAGAACGCCGAGACGACCCCGTTCACGCTGGTCGTCTCGGCCCTCGGCGTGCTGTGGGCGATGCCGCTGCTGTTCTTCCTGGCGGGACTGGGGGCCTGGCACTCGCTGCGCAGGCGGGGCGCCGGCGAGTACGTCGCCGAGCGCCTGCGCCGCCTCGGGGTGCCGCTGGTGTTCGGGACCGTCGTGCTGGTGCCTCTGCCGCAGTGGTTACGGCAGCGGGCCGACCCCGCCTTCCACGAGTCCTACCCGGAGTTCCTGCCGCGCTTCTTCACCCTGGACGGGTTCAAGTGGCGTGACTTCCCGTTCGTCTTCGACGGGCGGTACTTCGAGTTCGGCCACCTGTGGTTCCTGCTGTTGCTGCTGACGTTCTCCCTCATCCTGGCCCCGCTGGTGCGCTGGGGCGGCGCCCCGGGGCGGCGGCCCGGCGACCGCGAGCCGTGGGGGCGGCGGCTCGGCGACCGCGCCGCCGCCCTCGCCGAGCGCCGTCCGGGCGCCATCCTGCTGCCCGCCGTTCCGCTGGCGGTGGTGTGCGCGCTGGCCGGGCTGGAGGAGCAGTTCGCCGGCTGGCACCGGGCGGCGTACCTGTTGTTCTTCCTGTTCGGGTTCGCCTTCGCCGGTGACGAGCGGTTCAGGGCCGCGCTCCGCCGCGACCTGCGCCTCATCACGGTCTGCGGCGTGGTGATCTTCCTGGTCGGCGCGCCGCTGCTGATGACCGCCGGGGGCGACCCCTTCACCGACCTGGCCCCGCAGGCGACGGCCGGCCGCGCCCTGTTCGGCGTGACCGGATGGTGCTGGCTGGTCGCGATACTCGGCTTCCTGGACCGCCGGGGCCGGTCGGCGGCCACCCGGTCGGCGGCCACCCGGCCGGAGCGCCGGCCCCGCCGCTGGTACGCCTACCTGTCCGAGGCCGTGCTGCCGCTGTACGTCCTGCACCAGCCGATCGTCGTCGCGGTCGCATCGGTCGTGATCGGATGGGAGGCGCCGATCGCCGTGAAGTTCCCGGTGATCAGCGTGGTCTCCCTGGTGCTGATCTTCGCGGTGTACGACCTCCTGGTCCGCCGCACGGACCCGGCCCGCTTCCTGTTCGGCATGCGACCCAGGCCGCGCCCGCCCGCGGAGGTACGGACGGGTTCCTCCCCGCCCTGAGGGACTCCGCCGGGCCGGCCGGATCACGCGACGAGCTCCGGGACGGGCCGGTCGCCCGTCTCCGGGAGGTCACCTCGAACCGGGCGGCGGAGTCCCTGCGGACTCCCGGGAGGGCGGCCCGCCGTGGCGGACCGCCCTCCCGGTCACGCCGCGGCCGTGACCTGGCCGACGGCGTCGCTCTTGTAGAGGACGGATCCGCCCGACTGGGCGTCCCACCACTTGAGCCTGGTCTGGTACGACGTCTTCGGCTGCAGGCCGTCCCGGTCACACGTGATCGTCTCGGGGTTCCCGGAGACGGCTCGCCGCGGCCCCTCGGCGAAGTCCGAGCCGTCGGTGCGCCAGGAGGCGCAGGAGACCCAGCCGGAGTGCCGCGCCGGGTCGACCCGGGTCGTCCACTGGATCTTCGTGGCCGTCGGCGCCGCGGGTCCGGCGGACGTGGTCATCACCGGGGTTCCGGAGAACAGCGTCCCGGTCACCGCCTCACGCCACGCCTGGATGCTCCCGGTGTCACCGATCAGGTCGTACTCCGGCCATCCCGTCGCGTCGAAGTACGTGACGAAGCGCGCCTCCGCCGTACCGCGCAGCCACCTGGCGACCTCCCGCAGCATCGCCGGGCGGTTCGCGTGGTCGTCGAGGCCCAGCTCGGCCACCGCGTACGGCTTACCCTCCGAGCGGGCCACCTCGAGACCCGGCCGCTTCGCGTTGTGCTGGGCCATGGTCTCCGACTTCGCCATGTCGAAGTTGTAGACGTCCCACGCCATCACGTCCACGTACGCGGAGCCGGGGTAGTAGTCGCGCCAGTTCCGCCCGCTCTTCGGGTCCAGCGTCCAGTCCATCAGGATCGTGGTGGCGAACAGGCGCGGGTTGCCGGCCTCGTCCGCGAGGCGGGCGATGCGCTGCCACGCGGCCCGGTACGCCGCCGCGGTGAACTCGCCGTTCCTGATGTTCTCCTCCGGCTCGTGATAGAAGCACCAGAAGACGTCCCGGTCCCGGGGTGCGCTCGCGAACCACGAGCGCAGATAGGCGTCCGCCGTGCCCGCCAGCACGGCGTCCGCGTCGTACTTGAAGGACACCACGGTCGAGCGACCCGGGGTGTTGAGCTTCGAGTCGGTCCACCCGGCGGGGGCGCCCGAGTAGAAGACCCGGACGATCGGCAGCGTGCCGTACCGCGCGTCGGCGGCCGCCAGCGCCTGGGGGAACGTCTGCCCCGACGCCTGGTGGATCGAGGCCCCGAAGAGGGTCGGCGTACTCGCGCGCGCCGGGGTCTGCAGGGCGAATCCGATCAGGACGGAAGCCACGGTGGCGAGCACCGCGACGAGTCTCTTCATGTCTTTCTCCTCATGTGAGCGGGACGCCGGGCCGCGTGTCGGCCGCGTCCGCCGGGAATCGGTGGGGGTGAGGGGTTGCGCCCATGCGGATGACGGGCGCAACCCACCACGTCACGGGAACGGGACTACCACTTGCCGAGGACGAGGCGGTCGGCGACGGGGTCGAGGGAGTAGTTGCCGGAGGTGTACCACTTGCCGGCGTAGGTGGTGCCGTTCTTCCAGACGTGGTAGCTGAAGGTGTTGTCGGGGTTCTGATAGGCGGCGACGATGTCGTCGTGGCCGTCTCCGTCGACGTCTGCGGAGGCGATGCGGTTGCCGGTCTGGTTCATGGTCCAGGGGCCGGATTCGTA
>NZ_JBIAMC010000031.1:31502-48928 GCF_042873875.1 Streptosporangium sp. NPDC004379 | reverse complement strand
TTGTGGGTGGCGGTGTCCGTGCCTTTCTAGTTTGGCGGGCGGGCGCGCGCAGTCGCGCCGGGGGGGTCTCCCCGGGGGGGGGGGGTTGTGGGGTCGCGGTTGTGGCCGCCCCCGGCGCGCCCGCCGCCCCCCCGGCGTAGTTTTTGGGTCCCCCCCCCCCCGGCCGCGCCCCCACGAAACAGGACCCAGCCGTGGCCGTCTACCGGATAAGCCTATGCGGTGCGGTGGCCATCACCGAATTCCCAGGACACGGGCCGCTTCCCCCGCTGTGCCGGGGCTCGCGTACCTCGTCCGGGCGGGGTCGCCCGGCCGGTCCGCCGCGGCGGCCCCGGTCTCCCGCCGGCCGGGGCGGGGCCGGCCCGGGGCCTCCCCGCGACGGCTCCGGCCCCCGCCCGCGACGGCTCCCGGGGCCCCTCCGGGAGCTCCGGGGGGAGGGCGCCCGGCGCGCGGGGTTCAGCATCCGGTCATTTCGATGTCAGCATCCGGACGCCGTCGTGAACGACCGAGGTCGGATCGATTAGTACCCTTGGGGCCATGACGAGCATCCCGTCCTTCCGTGACGTCCTGTCCCAGCGCGTGATGGTCGCCGACGGGGCCATGGGGACGATGCTCCAGGCCCACGACGTCGGCCTCGACGACTTCGAGGGCCACGAGGGCTGCAACGAGGTCCTCAACGTCACCCGCCCCGACATCGTCCGCGCCGTGCACGAGGCGTACTTCGAGGTCGGCGTCGACTGCGTCGAGACCAACACCTTCGGCGCGAACCTCAGCGCGCTGGGCGAGTACGACATCGCCGACCGGGTCCACGAGTACTCCGAGGCCGGGGCCCGCGTCGCCCGGGAGGCCGCGGACGCCTGGTCCACCCCTGACCACCCCCGCTTCGTCCTCGGCTCCATCGGCCCGGGCACCAAGCTGCCCACCCTCGGGCACAAGCCGTACGGCGAGCTGCGCGACGCCTACCAGGCGAACGCGGCCGGCCTGATCGCCGGCGGCGCCGACGCGCTGATCATCGAGACCGCCCAGGACCTCCTCCAGGTCAAGGCCGCCGTCGTCGGCGCGCGGCGGGCCATCGCCGAGGCCGGCCGTGACGTGCCGGTCATCGCCCAGGTGACGATCGAGACCAACGGCGCGATGCTGCTCGGCTCGGAGATCGGCGCGGCGCTGACGTCCATCGAGCCGCTCGGCGTCGACGTCATCGGCCTGAACTGCGCCACCGGCCCGGCGGAGATGAGCGAGCACCTGCGCCACCTCGCGCGTCACGCCCGGGTGCGGCTGTCCTGCATGCCCAACGCCGGGCTGCCGGTGCTGACCGCCGACGGCGCCCACTACCCCCTCACCCCCGACGAGCTGGCCGCCGCCCACGACCACTTCGTCCGCGACTTCGGTCTGTCGCTGGTCGGCGGCTGCTGCGGCACCACCCCCGAGCATCTGCGCCGGGTGGTCGAGCGGGTGCGCGGCCGCGAGGTCGCGGCGCGGCGCCCGCACCCCGAGCCCGGCGCCGCCTCCCTCTACCAGACCGTCCCCTTCCGGCAGGACACCTCCTACCTCGCCATCGGCGAGCGCACCAACGCCAACGGCTCCAAGGCGTTCCGGGAGGCGATGCTCGCCGGGGACTGGGAGGAGTGCGTCGAGATCGCCCGCGCCCAGGCCCGCGACGGCGCGCACATGCTCGACCTGTGCGTCGACTACGTCGGCCGCGACGGCGTGGCCGACATGCGGGAGCTGGCGTTCCGCTTCGCCACCGCCTCCACGCTGCCCATCGTGCTCGACTCCACCGAGCCCGCCGTGCTGGAGGCCGGGCTGGAGGCGCTCGGCGGCCGCGCGATCGTCAACTCGGTCAACTACGAGGACGGCGACGGCCCCGACTCCCGCTTCACCAGGATCATGCGGCTGGTCCGCGAGCACGGCGCCGCCGTCATGGCGCTGACCATCGACGAGGAGGGTCAGGCCCGCACCGCCGAGTGGAAGACCGGGATCGCCGACCGCCTCATCGGCGACCTCACCGCCGGCTGGGGGATGAGGGTCGAGGACATCGTCATCGACGCCCTCACCTTCCCCATCGCCACCGGCCAGGAGGAGACCCGCCGCGACGGCGCCGAGACGATCGAGGCGATCCGCGAGATCAAGCGCCGCCACCCGGGCGTGCAGACGGTCCTCGGGCTGTCCAACATCTCCTTCGGCCTCAACCCGGCCGCGCGGGTCGTCCTCAACAGCGTCTTCCTCAACGAGTGCGTCAACGCCGGCCTCGACTCGGCGATCGTGCACGCCTCCAAGATCCTGCCGATGGCCCGGATCCCCGACGAGCAGCGCCAGGTCGCCCTGGACATGATCTACGACCGCCGGCGCGAGGGCTACGATCCGCTGCAGCGGTTCATGGAGCTGTTCGAGGGCGTCGACGCCGCCGCGGTGAAGGCGGGCCGGGCCGAGGAGCTGGCCGCGCTGCCGCTGTGGGAGCGGCTCAGGCGCCGCATCGTCGACGGTGAGCGCAAGGGCCTGGAGGCCGACCTCGACGAGGCGCTCACCCGGCGCCCCGCCCTGGAGATCGTCAACGACGTGCTGCTCGACGGCATGAGGACCGTCGGCGAGCTGTTCGGCTCCGGGCAGATGCAGCTGCCGTTCGTGCTGCAGTCGGCCGAGGTGATGAAGGCCGCCGTGGCCTACCTGGAGCCGCACATGGACCGCGTCGAGGGCGAGACCAAGGGCCGCATCGTGCTGGCCACCGTCAAGGGAGACGTGCACGACATCGGCAAGAACCTGGTGGACATCATCCTGTCCAACAACGGTTACGAGGTCGTCAACCTCGGCATCAAGCAGCCGGTGTCGGCGATCCTCGAGGCCGCCGAGGAGCAGCGGGCCGACGTGATCGGCATGTCCGGGCTGCTGGTGAAGTCCACGGTCGTGATGAAGGAGAACCTCGAGGAGATGAACTCCCGGGGGCTGGCCGGCAGGTACCCGGTGCTGCTCGGCGGCGCCGCGCTGACCCGCGCCTACGTCGAGCAGGACCTCGCCGGGCGGTTCGAGGGCGAGGTCCGCTACGCCCGCGACGCCTTCGAGGGGCTGCGGCTGATGGACGCCTTCATGGCGGTCAAGCGCGGCGAGGACGGCGCGGCCCTGCCGCCGCTGCGGGAGCGGCGGGTGAGGACCGGCGCGACCCTGAGGCGCACCCCGGAGGAGGAGCTGCCCGCCCGCTCCGACGTGAGCACCGCCAACCCCGTGCCGGCCGCGCCCTTCCACGGCGACCGCGTGGTCAAGGGCATCCCGCTCGCCGACTACGCCGCGTTCCTGGACGAGCGGGCGACGTTCATGGGCCAGTGGGGCCTCAAGGCCGCCCGCGGCGGCGCGGGCCCCTCCTACGAGGAGCTGGTCGAGACCCAGGGGCGGCCGCGCCTGCGGATGTGGCTGGACCGGATGCAGACCGAGGGGCTGCTGGAGGCGGCGGTCGTCTACGGCTACTTCCCGTGCGTCAGCGAGGGCGACTCCCTGGTGATCCTGGACGACGCGGGCCGCGAGCGGACCAGGTTCACCTTCCCGCGCCAGCGGCGCGACCGGCACCTGTGCCTGTCGGACTTCTTCCGCCCCCGGGAGTCCGGCGAGACCGACGTGGTCGCCTTCCAGATCGTCACGATGGGAAGCCGGATCGCCGAGGCCACCGCCGAGCTGTTCGCCAAGGACGCCTACCGCGACTACCTGGAGCTGCACGGCCTGTCGGTGCAGCTCACCGAGGCGCTGGCCGAGTACTGGCACGCCCGGGTCCGCGCCGAGCTCGGCATCGGCGGCGACGAGTCGCTGGAGGCCATGCTGAAGGTCGACGTCACCGGCTGCCGTTACTCCTTCGGCTACCCCGCCTGCCCCAACCTGGAGGACCAGGTGCAGCTCACCGGGCTGCTGGACCCCGGGCGGATCGGGGTGAGCCTGTCGGAGGAGTTCCAGCTGCACCCCGAGCAGTCGACCTCCGCGCTCGTGGCCCACCATCCCGAGGCCAACTACTTCAACGTCTGACCGTCAGGGGTTCCACCGTTATATGGACGCGGTTCTGTTCGACATGGACGGGCTTCTCGTGGACAGCGAGAAGGTGTGGTTCGAGGTCGAGAGCGAGGTGATGGCGCGGCTCGGCGGCGAGTGGGGTCCCGCCGACCAGCGGCACCTGGTGGGAGGCTCCATGCCGGCCGCCGTGGACTACATGCTCCGGGTCACCGGGTCTGCCGCCGACCCGGCCGACGTGGAGGCATGGATGCTGGAGGGCATGACCCGCCGGCTGTCCGCCGGAGTGGAGATGATGCCGGGCGCCGCCGGGCTGCTGACGTCCGTACGGCGGGCCGGCCTGCCCACGGCCCTGGTCACCTCCTCGGTCCGGCCGATCGCCGACGCCTGTCTGGCCTCCATCGGCCGTCACCACTTCGACCGCGTGGTGACCGGTGACGACGTGGCGCGGACCAAGCCGGACCCGGAGCCGTACCTCACGGCCGTCCGCCTGCTGGGGGTGGCCGCGGCCCGGTGCGTCGCCCTGGAGGACTCGCCGAACGGCGTGAACGCGGCGACCGCCGCCGGCTGCCGGGTGGTGGCCGTGCCCAGCGTGCTGCCGATCCCCCCGGCTCCCGGCCGCCTGGTCGTGGCCTCCCTGCGCGAGGTCGACGTCGAGGTGCTCCGGGCGCACGTCGTCGGCGCCGCCTGACCCGGGCCGGCCCCCTCAGAGGGCCGGCCGCGCGTCCCCCCTGGCCCCCCGGCCCCCCGGCCTCGCCTTCGGAAGGCCCGCGGCCCCGGGAGGCGCCCGGTCCTCGAAGCGGTCCGCCGACCCGGGGACATCCCCGAGAGGCCGCCGCCGCCCCCGGATCCGTCCCCTAGGGGACCGTCCCTCCCAGGGGAGGAGGAACCCTCGCGATTCCGCGTGCCAGGATGGAGGACGGGTACGCCGATACGAGGGACGGTCCGCTATGTCGTTCGACCAGATCGCGTGGTTGCCGCTCTGCGCCGGGTTGACCGGGGTGGGGTTGCTGCTCAGCTTCCTGCGGATGCGCCGCGCGGGAGCGCTGTCCGGGCTGCGGGGGGTGGCCTGGTCGCTGCTGCCGCTGGCGGCCTACCTGACGGGCGCCCTGCCCACCGTCTGGCAGATCGGCACGGCGATCGTCGGGTTCGTCACCGGCGCGGTGCTCAACCCCATGGTGTGGGCGGGGGTGGCCCTGGCCGTGCTGTCGGCCGTGCTGTTCGTGGTGACCGGGGCGGTGCGCGGCCGCCGGCTGCGGACGGCCGGGTCCGGGAGGGCGGCGGAGTCGCCCGACGGGGGAGCGGGGGCCGCCGGGGGCGGCGCCGTACGGGGCTCCTCGGGCACCCGGCCGCTGTCGCGCCCCGGGGCGGCGCCCGCCGATCCCGCCCGGTCCGCCTCCGGGTCCGGCACCCAGCCCATGGCCCGGCCCGGTGCGCAGCCCGCCGGTAAGCGGTCCGGGAAGCCCGCGGCCTCCTCCGACGACGACTTCTCGGATATCGAGGACATCCTCAAGCGACGTGGGATCGGTTAACACTGAGTTACCTGTCAGTGCAATGTCACGAATCCGAGACAGAAGCGGAACGGCTTCCAGACATTCGGTCGATGATCAAAACAAATGAATTGCGCATGAATCACAGTTGAGCCACATAGCGCCCTCAGGGGTTGGTCTGTGCAGATCAGCCCATAGATTCTGCGTCCAGGACCGTGAGCACGGTTCCGAACAGCAGGAGGGCGCACCCCACCCGGGCGCACCCGTCGGACAACGTCGTCTGGGACCCAGGGGGCCACACGCATGACCGCACCGCTCGACGTCTCCGGGCAGGCCCTGGAGGCCCAGCCGGAGGCCGTTCTCCAGGGGACGGGCGGAAAGGCCATCGAAGGCCGTTCGCTCGGCCAGATCGCCTGGACCCGTCTCAAGCGTGACAAGGCCGCCGTCGCCGGCGCGGTCGTGGTGGTGTTCCTCGTCCTGGTGGCGATCTTCGCCGAGCGCCCCTTCGGGGGACTGATCGCCCTCTTCGGCGATTCGCCCAACATCCCCAACAACGACCTCATCGACCCGATGACCAGCGCGCCGACGGGCGCCTTCGGCGGCATCAGCCTGGAGCACCCCTTCGGCCTGGAGCCGGTCAACGGCCGTGACGTCTTCGCCCGCATCCTGTCCGGCGCCCAGATCTCGCTGCTGGTCGCCTTCCTCGCCACGCTCGTCTCGGTGGTGATCGGCGCGCTGCTCGGCGTGCTCGCCGGCTACTTCGGCGGCTGGATCGACACGTTCATCAGCCGGCTGATGGACGTCTTCCTGGCCTTCCCGCTGCTGCTGTTCGCGATCGCCATCGTCGGCGCGCTGCCCGACCAGGCGATCGGCATGAAGGGCAACACGCTGCGCCTCGCGGTGATCGTGTTCATCATCGGGTTCTTCAGCTGGCCCTACATCGCGCGCATCGTGCGCGGCCAGACGCTGTCGCTGCGCGAGCGCGAGTTCGTCGACGCCGCCCGCTCGCTGGGGGCGAGCAACGGCTACATCATCTTCCGCGAGGTGTTCCCGAACCTCGTGGCGCCGATCCTGGTCTACTCCACGCTGCTCATCCCCACCAACATCATGTTCGAGGCGTCGCTGTCGTTCCTCGGCGTGGGTGTGAACGAGCCCCAGGCGTCCTGGGGAGGCATGCTCACCCGGGCGGTCGACTACTACCAGATCGCCCCGCACTTCATGATCGTCCCCGGCCTCGCGATCTTCATCACCGTGATGGCCTTCAACCTCCTGGGCGACGGGCTGCGGGACGCCCTCGACCCGCGAGCCAGGTAGCGCGAAGCGACCGTCGCGCCCGTCCGTCTCCACCACCGCCACTTCACGACAAGGGGTGTACCACCACGATGAGGAAGACCAAAGCCTTGGCGCTCGCCGCGCTGGGTACCACGCTGAGCATGGGTCTCGCCGCCTGCGGCGGCACGGCCGGCGGCGGCGGCAACAACACCGGCTCGGGCAACCAGGGCACCGGAGCCTCCGGCACGGCCTTCAACGATGGCTACACCAAGGTCATCAACGCCTCCGACGCCAAGGGCGGCACGCTCAAGTTCGCGCTGACCGACGAGCCGGACTCCACGGACCCGGGTAACACCTACTACGCCTGGAACTGGAACTTCTCGCGGCTGTACGCCCGTCCGCTGATGACCTACCAGCCCGCCCCGGGTGAGGAGGGACTGAAGCTCGTCCCCGACCTCGCCGAGGGCCCCGGTCAGGCCAGCGACGACGGCAAGACCTGGACCTACAAGCTGAAGAAGGGCATCAAGTACGACGACGGCACCGAGGTCAAGGCCGCCGACGTCAAGTACGCCATCGCCCGCAGCAACTTCACCTCCGAGCTCACCGACGGCCCGAAGTACTTCGCCCAGTACCTCGACGCCGGTGACTACAAGGGCCCGTACAAGGACAAGAACCTCGACGACTTCAAGGGCGTCGAGACCCCCGACGACTCCACCGTCGTCTTCAAGCTCAAGGCCCCGTTCGCGGAGTTCGACTTCCTGGTCGCCAACCCGCAGTCGGCTCCGGTGCCGCAGGCCAAGGACAACGGTCTCGACTACGAGAAGAACGTCGCCTCGACCGGCCCCTACAAGTTCGAGAGCTACGACGTCGGCAAGCAGCTGACCCTCGTCAAGAACGAGAACTGGGACCCCTCCACCGACACCACCCGCAAGCAGCTGCCGGACCGCATCGAGGTCCAGTACAAGCAGAACGCCGACGACATCGACCAGCGCCTGATCAACGGGCAGCTCCACGTCGACCTGGGCGGCACCGGCGTCCAGCCCGCCGCCCGCGCCAAGATCGTCAGCAACCCGCAGCTGAAGAACTCGTCGGACAACCCGTACACGCCGTTCAACCGCTACGCGATGATGTCGACCAAGGTCAAGCCGTTCGACAACATCGAGTGCCGCAAGGCCGTGCAGTACATCACCGACAAGGTCGCCACCCAGGCGCCGTGGGGCGGCCCGCTCGGCGGTGACATCGGCAGCACCGCGATGACCCCGACCACCGTGGGCTACAAGGCGTTCGACCTGTTCCCCAACGGTCAGGACCACAAGGGCGACAAGGCCAAGGCCCAGGAGAGCCTCAAGGCCTGCGGCCAGCCGAACGGCTTCGAGACCAACATCGCGGTCCGCGGTGACCGGGTCAAGGAGGTCCAGGTCGCCGAGGCTCTGCAGGCCTCGCTCGACAAGGTCGGCATCAAGGCCACGATCAAGAAGTACCCCTCGGGTGACTGGAGCTCGCAGTACGCCGGCAAGCCGGACTTCGTGCACAAGAACAACCTGGGCATCATGATCGCCGGCTGGGGCTCCGACTGGCCGTCCGGCTTCGGTTTCCTGTCGCAGATCGTCGACGGTCGCTTCATCAAGGACTCCGGCAACTACAACATGATGGAGCTGAACGACCCGACCGTGAACGAGCTGCTCGACAAGGGCATCCAGACCACCGACACGGCGGCCCGCAACGAGATCTGGGCCGAGGTCGACAAGAAGGTCATGGAGTCGGCCGCGTTCATGCCGTTCGTCTACGAGAAGACGCTCCTCTTCCGCCCCTCGACCCTGACCAACGTGTACGTGCACCCGGCCTACGGCATGTACGACTACACGTGGCTCGGCGTCAAGCAGCAGTAGTAGTAGTACTTCTCTAGCCAACCAAAGGCAGGTGAAGGCCACGGTGCCCGGGAGCGACCCTCCCGGGCACCCGGCCGAACGATCGTGGTCGCATTCATCGTCCGCCGCGTGATCGCCGCCGTGCTGATGCTCGCCGTCGTCAGCGCCGCCACCTTCGCGATCTTCTTCCTCATCCCACGGGCCCTGGGACAGACCCCCGAGGGCATGGCGTCGCGTTACGTCGGACGGGATGCCACCCCCGAGGCGATCCAGGGCGCCGTCAAGCGGCTGCACCTGGACGACCCGCTCATCGTGCAGTACGGGCGGTTCGCCAAGGGCATCGTCGTCGGCGAGGACTACTCGCTCGGCCCGCGCAAGGCCGAGTGCCCGGCTCCCTGCTTCGGCTACTCCTTCAACAACAACCAGCCGGTCTGGCCGACGCTGCTCGACCGGCTGCCCGCGACGATGTCGCTGGCCGCGGGCGCGGCGATCATCTGGCTCATCACCGGCGTCAGCATCGGCATCGTCTCCGCGCTGAGACGCGGCACCGCGCTCGACCGCGCGGCCATGACCGTGGCGCTCGCCGGCGTCTCGCTGCCCATCTACTTCACCGGCCTGGTCTCGCTGGCGGTGTTCGCCTACACGCTCGGGATCTTCCCCGGCGGCGGCAGCTACACCCCGTTCACCGCCAACCCCGTCATGTGGTTCCAGGCGCTCGTCCTGCCCTGGATCACCCTGGCGTTCCTCTACGCGGCCCTGTACGCCCGGCTCACCAGGGCGGGCATGCTGGAGACCATGGGCGAGGACTACATCCGCACGGCCCGGGCCAAGGGCCTCAAGGAGAGCACGGTCGTCACCAAGCACGCGCTGCGCGCCACGCTGACCCCGATCCTCACCATCTTCGGGCTCGACGTCGGCCTGCTGCTGGGCGGAGCCGTGCTCACCGAGAGCACCTTCTCCATCCCCGGCGTCGGCAAGCTGGTCATCGACGCGATCCGCGGCAACGACCTGCCGGTCGTGCTCGGCGTGACCATGTTCGCGGCCTTCTTCATCGTCCTGGCCAACCTCATCGTGGACATCCTGTACGCGGTGGTCGACCCGAGGGTGAGGCTCTCATGACGGCGGCGCCCGGTTCCCCCGCGCCCGACTCCTTCCTGGAGCTGCGCGACCTGCGCATCCACTTCCCGACCGAGGACGGGGTCGTCAAGTCGGTCGACGGCCTGTCGTTCAAGCTCGACCGGGGCAAGACCCTGGGCATCGTGGGTGAGTCCGGCTCCGGAAAGAGCGTCACCAGCCTCGGCATCCTCGGCCTGCACAAGGGCGGCCGGGCGAAGATCTCCGGTGAGATCTGGCTGGACGGCGAGGAGCTCGTCGGGGCGAGCGCCGACCACGTGCGGACGCTGCGCGGCAAGAAGATGGCGATGATCTTCCAGGACCCGCTGTCGTCCATGCACCCGTACTACACGGTCGGCGCCCAGATCGTCGAGGCGTACCGGATCCACCACAAGGTCAGCAAGCAGGTGGCCCGCAAGCACGCCATCGACATGCTCGGCCGGGTGGGCATCCCGCAGCCCGACAAGCGCGTCGACAGCTACCCGCACGAGTTCTCCGGCGGCATGCGCCAGCGCGCCATGATCGCCATGGCGCTGTCGTGCGACCCGGAGCTGCTGATCGCCGACGAGCCCACCACCGCCCTCGACGTGACGGTCCAGGCGCAGATCCTGGACCTGATGCTCGACCTGCAGCGTGAGTTCAACTCCGCGCTGATCGTCATCACCCACGACCTCGGCGTGGTCGCCGAGCTCTCCGACGACATCCTGGTGATGTACGGCGGCAGGTGCGTCGAGTACGGCAGCGCCGAGGACATCTTCTACCGGCCCGAGCACCCCTACACCTGGGGTCTGCTGGGTTCCATGCCCCGTCTGGACCGCGAGCCCACCGAGCGGCTGATGCCGATCAAGGGCAGCCCGCCCTCCCTGATCAACGTGCCGTCCGGCTGCGCCTTCAACCCGCGCTGCACCTACGAGGACCGCACCGGGGGCAAGGCCACCACCGAGGTGCCCCTGCTCACCGAGACCGAGGGCGGCCACCTGGTCCGCTGCCACATGCCGCCCGCGGAGCGGCGGGCCATCTGGGAAAACGAGATCAAGCCGATGTTGGAGAGCACGTGACTGACGACAAGGGCGCCGCGGTGACCGACTCCGGTGCGCTGCTGTCCGTCCAGGGGCTGCAGAAGCACTTCCCGGTGACCAAGGGCCTGCTCAGACGTCAGGTCGGCGCGGTCAAGGCGGTCGACGGGGTCAGCTTCGACGTCCGCAAGGGAGAGACACTCGGCCTCGTGGGCGAGTCCGGCTGCGGCAAGAGCACCACCGGCCGCCTGATCACCCGCCTGCTGGAGCCGACCGGCGGGAAGGTCGTGTTCGAGGGCGAGGACATCACCCACAGGTCGCAGTCGTCCCTGCGGCCGCTCCGCCGCGACATGCAGATGATCTTCCAGGACCCCTACTCCTCGCTCAACCCCCGGCACACGGTGGGCGCCATCGTCGGTGCGCCCTTCCGCATCCAGGGCATCCAGACCGAGCAGGGCACCAAGAAGGCCGTCCAGGAGATCCTGGAGCTGGTCGGGCTCAACCCCGAGCACTACAACCGCTATCCGCACGAGTTCTCCGGCGGCCAGCGCCAGCGCATCGGCATCGCTCGCACGCTCGCGCTCAAGCCCAAGCTCATCATCGCCGACGAGCCGGTCTCCGCCCTCGACGTGTCGATCCAGGCGCAGGTGGTCAACCTCCTGGAGGACCTGCAGAACGAGCTGGACCTGACCTACGTCATCGTCGCGCACGACCTGTCGGTCATCCGGCACATCAGCGACCGGGTCGCGGTCATGTACCTCGGCAAGATCGTCGAGCTGGCCGACCGCAAGGGCCTGTACGAGTCGCCCATGCACCCGTACACCAACGCGCTGATGTCGGCGGTCCCGATCCCCGACCCGGGCCGGCGCAAGGACCGCGAGCGCATCCGGCTCCAGGGCGACGTGCCCAGCCCGCTCAACCCGCCGCCCGCCTGCCGCTTCCACACCCGGTGCTGGAAGGCCCAGGAGGTCTGCAAGACGGTGGAGCCGCCGCTGGTCGAGCTGGCCGCGGGCCACCAGGTCGCCTGCCACTTCCCGGAGAACGCCCCCGGCCCGGCCGCCCGGCCCGCACCGGGGGAGACCGTCCCGGCCTGACCGCGCCCGCCGGGGGAGAGGTCCCGGTCCGGCCCGTCGGACCGGGCCGGGGCCCCCTCAGCCGAGTGCCGACATGACCGGGGCGAAGAACCGCGACCGGTCGCCGGGCAGCGGCCCGGACCCGGCGACCATGTCCGACGTCCGCATCCCCGCGGTCACACCGTGCCCGGCCAGCCACGCCGCCAGCTCCGGCCGCCGGTCCTCGATCTCCAGCCGCACCGGCCGCCCGGCCCGTGAGGCGAGGTCGGCGACCAGTGCCCGTGCGTCCTCCGGGCTCGCCGCGATCACCGGGCCGACGACCGTGTTGGCGACGTTGCGCCACATCCCCGCGTACCCCGACACGCCCCGGCCGTGGTCGAGCACCCGGATCTCCTCGGCGAAGCCCGCGTAGCGCCGCAGCAGACCGGACCGGTCCGCGCCCACGACCTCCGCGTCCAGGTCGGCGATCGCCTTCAGGTCGTCCGGCCGCGCGGCGCGGGAGGCGCCCGACGGCGGCCCGGTGAAGAGCCCGACGTGCATGGAGGCCCCGCCGGTCACCCGGAACCCCAGCTTCTCGTACAGGGGCCGTCCCTGGGCGGTGGCGTTCAGGAACACGGTCGTTCCGCCCGCCCGGTCCAGCACGTGGGAGATCAGCCGGGTGCCCAGGCCCCGCCGTGCGAGGCGGGAGGCCACCAGCACCATGCTGACCGCCGCGGTGCGGTCCCCGTACCGGGTCAGGATCGCGGTCGCCACCGGCTCCCCGGCATCGTCCACGATCCCGTACCCCTCGCCGCCCTCCAGCAGGAAACGCCACTTGCGCTCCTCCCTGCCCCAGCCCCGGTCCTCGGCGAGCCGCAGGCAGCCGTCGAGGTCGCCGGGCGTCAGTTCCCGGATCATCATCACGTTCCTCCAAGGTCCCGGGCACCCGGACGGCGGTGCCGGAGAGCACCGCCCGGACGGGCCCGGCCCGCCCGTCCCGCGGACATCACGAGGCGATCCTCGGGCACGGGACGCCGGCGCTCCGACAGTTTCCCGCTATGCCGATAGCCGACGGCTATCATCGCCGGATGGAGGTCACGCTGCCCGCCGTACGGGCGTTCGTCGCCGTCGCCCGCGCCGGCTCCTTCCGGGGGGCCGCCGCCGCGCTCGGGGTCAGCCAGCCGACGGTGAGCGCCGCGGTGCGCCGCCTGGAGGCCGCCGCGGGCCGTCCGCTGCTGGTCCGAGACCGCGACGGCGCCCGCCTGACCGAGCTGGGCGCCGGAGTGCTGGCCCACGCGGCCGCGGTGACCGCCGCCGCCGACGAGTTCGAGGCCCTGCTCGCCGGGGACGTCCCGGGCCTCACCGTGGGCTTCATGGGCGAGGCGGCGGGGACGCGCACCTCGGCCCTGCTCGGCGCCGTACGGCGGGCCTCCGGCCGGGACGTACGGCTGCGTCGCTTCGACTTCGACGACCCCTCCTGCGGCCTGCTGACCGGGGCCAGCGACCTGGCCGTGGTGTGGCCGCCGCTGACCGGCGACGCCCTGGAGATCAGGGTCGTCGGCGCCGACCGCCGGGCCGTCGCCGTGCCCGTCGGTGACCCGCTCTCCCGGGCCCCCGTCCTCGGCCCGGGAGACCTGGGCGGCCGGGTGTGGGTGGTGCCGCGCAGCCCCGACCCGGTCTGGCGGGACTTCCGCGGCCCCGGGTCGCTCGGCGTGACGGACGTCGCCGGTGAGATCGGGTCCGACGCGATCGAGGAGACCCTGGAGCTGGTGGCGGCGGGTCAGGGGATAGCTCTGCTGTCGCGGAGCACCGACGAGCACTACGCCCGCACCGGGGTGGTGTTCGTGCCGCTCTCCGGCGACCTGCGGTGCACCGTCGCCGTCGCCTGGCGGCGCGCCGACACCCGGCCGGTGCTCGCCCGGATCCTCGCCGAGCTGCGCCGGCACGCCCCGGCGGGCCACCCGCCCGCGCCGTGACCGCGGGTTCCCGGCGGCGCACGGAACACGGGGCGCCGCGTCACGGCGACACCGCCTCGCGGGCGCTGTCGCGAAGCCGTGCCACCGCGCGGGCGATGAGGTCGCCGCGCCGTCGATCCTGGCGGGCGTGGACGACGATGCGCCGGAAGACGGTGGGGCGGACCACAGGCATGGTGACGACCCCGCCGGGGAGCTCCGCGACGGCCAGGCGCGGCAGGACGGTGACGCCGATGCCCGTCTCCACCAGCCGCAGCGCCGCCCGGTGATCGTCCAGGCGGGCGGCGTAGCGTGGCGTGAATCCGGCGGCCCTGCAGGCGGTCAGGATGATCTGCCCGATCGGGCTGTCGTAGATGTCGTGGTCCACCCAGGGCTCGTCTTCGAGGTCCCGGAAGGCGAGTTCGCGGGCACCGGCGAGGGGGTGGGCGGCGGGGAGCACGGCGACGAGTTCCTCGACGGCGAGTTCGTGACGCCGGTAACCGTCGAGGTGCACCTCGGCCCCGTCGGCGGGCTCGGTCCGGATGTCGAGGTCCGGCCGCCGGCGACCGCGCCCGTCGACGGGTTCGTTGAGGCTGATCTCGACGGTGAGGTTCGGCCGGTGCCGGCGAACGGTCCGCACGACCTCCGGGATCCACCGCTCGGCCGCGGAGGCGAAGCAGGTGATCGCCAGATGCTGCGCCTGACCGCTCCGGAGGTCCGCGACGACACGTTCGAGGCGCCCGAAGTCGGCGAGGAGCGACTGGGCCTCATCCGCCAGGTGCCGTGCGGCGTCGGTGGGGCTGATGCCGCGTCCCTGTTTCTCGAAGAGGACCAGCCCGGTCTCCTTCGCCAGGGCGGTCATGTGCTGGCTGATCGTCGCGGGGGAGTAGCTGAGGTTCCGCGCCGCCTGGTTGATCGACCCGGCGGCCAGGACCGCGCGCAGGATCGCGAGGCGTTGCGGGCTGAGCATGGCATCGATCGTAAGGCAATGCCGAATGATAGGTCGCATTTGTCTGCTTGTTACGAGTTTTGTCGTCGATGCAGGATGGCACCGAGCAGAAGATCCGACATCTGCTCGGACGCGGTGAGAGAGGTTGACGATGGACACGACGTTCTGGGACGAGGCGGACCGCCTCCTTGTCCGCTACGGAGCCGGCTTCACCCCGCGGGTCATCGAACGAGCCTCCGGCGCGTACGTCTTCGACCGCCAGGGCACGCCGATCCTCGACTTCACCTCGGGGCAGATGAGCTCCATCCTCGGTCATGCGCACCCGGACATCGTGGCGACGGTCTCGTCCGCGGTCGCGTCGCTGGACCACCTCTTCAGCGGCATGCTCAGCGCTCCCGTGCTGGAACTCGCCCGGAGGCTCACCGCGACCCTGCCTCCGGAGCTCGGCAAGATGCTGCTGCTCACCACGGGAGCCGAGGCGAACGAGGCCGCGATCAAGATGGCCAAGCTCTCCACCGGCCGCTTCGAGATCGTCTCCTTCGACCGCTCGTGGCACGGCATGACCCAGGGGGCCGCCTCCGCGACCTTCTCCGCCGGGCGGCGCGGCTACGGCCCCCCGGCACCGGGCAACCTGGCGCTGCCCGCGCCGAACGCCTACCGTTCGCCGTTCCGGGCCTCCGACGGGTCACACGACTGGGAGGCCGAACTCGCCTACGGCTTCGCCCTGGTCGACCGGCAGTCCGCCGGGAGCCTCGCCGCCTGCCTCATCGAGCCCATCCTGTCCTCGGGCGGGATCATCGATCTGCCGCCGGGGTATCTGCGTCGTCTCAGGGAGATGTGCGACGAACGCGGGATGCTGCTCATCCTGGACGAGGCGCAGACCGGCCTCGGCCGCACCGGAACGATGTACGCGTTCGAGCGCGACGGCGTCGCACCCGACATCCTGACGTTGTCGAAGACCCTGGGAGCCGGACTGCCCGTGGCGGCCGTCATCACGACCGCCGAGATCGAGCAGGCATGCCACGACCGGGGTTTCCTCTTCTACACCACCCACGTCTCCGACCCCCTGGCGGCCGCCGTCGCGCTGACGGTCCTCGACGTCGTCCAGCGCGAGAACCTCACGGAGCGTGCCGCGGTCCTGGGCGACCGGCTCACCGGCCGGCTGCTGGCGCTGCGTGACGCCTACGAGGTCGTCGGCGACGTCCGCGGCCGCGGCCTGCTCCAGGGCATCGAGCTCGTCACGGACAAGAAGAGCAAGGCGCCCGCCGACGAGCTGGGTAAAGCGATCACCGCGGCCTGTCTCGAACGAGGACTGCACATGAACATCGTCCAGTTGCCCGAGATGGGCGGCATCTTCCGCATCGCCCCGCCTCTCACGATCAGCGACGACGAACTGAACACCGGCGTGGACATCCTTGAGGCGTCGCTCAAAGCGGTGCTCGGCGCCGCCGGGTGACGCGGACCGGTGTCCCACGCCCGTCGCCGCCGGCTCGTCCGCCATCCCGGCGGACGTGACCGGCCCCGGACGGTTCCTAGGAGGAGGGGGCGCCCGGGGTGATCAGGCCGGTCTCGTAGGCCAGGACCACGGCCTGCACGCGGTCGCGCAGGCCCAGCTTGGTGAGGACGTTGCCGACGTGCGTCTTGACGGTCGTCTCGCTCACCACCAGCTCGGCGGCGATCTCGGCGTTGGACATGCCCCGGGCGATCAGCCGCAGCACCTCCAGCTCGCGCTCGGTGAGACGCCCCAGCCGGGCCGGGGCCGACGGGCGGCGGGTGGACGGCAGGTGCGCGCCGAACCGGTCGAGCAACCTCCGGGTGACGCTCGGCGCGACGATGGCGTCGCCCGCCGCGACCACCCGGATGGCCTGCACCAGCTCCTCGGGCGGGACGTCCTTGAGCAAAAAGCCGCTGGCCCCGGCGCGCAGCGCCTCCACGATGTACTCGTCCAGGTCGAACGTGGTCAGCACCAGCACCCTGGGCACGTGGGTGCCGCGCGCCGCCTCCCGGACGATCCGGCGGGTGGCGTCGATGCCGTCCACGCCCGGCATCCGGACGTCCATCAGGATCACGTCGGGCAGCAGCGCCCGCGCCTGCTCCTGGGCGGCCTTGCCGTCCCCGGCCTCACCGACGACGGTGATCTCCGGCTCGGCCTCCAGGATGAGGCGGAAACCGGTACGCAGCAGTGGCTGGTCGTCGACCAGCAGCACTCTGATCGTCATCACACACCTTCGAGGGGAACCGGGCGCCGGCCTCGGACCCGCCCTCCGCACGGGCCGGTCCGCAGGACTCCACCATAGAGGGGCGGCACGCCCCCCGGCGCCCGCGAACCCGTCCGGTCTCGCCGGAGGCCCGTCCCCGGCGAGACCGGACGGACACGTCTACCAGCCGTTGCCGATCTTCACCGGTTGGGTGGTGCTGTAGCCGCGGGTGCTCTGTCCCGGGTACAGGAGGAGGTCACCCGTCGTGTCCTGGCGGGCGATGAGGTCCCGGTGGCCGTCACGGTCCCAGTCCGTCGCCCCGAACCATGTGTGGCCGCCCCAGCCGTTGCCGATCTTCACCCGGGGAGTGCCGCTGGGACCCCGCCGGCTCTCGCCCGGGTAGAGGAACAGGTTCTCGGTGTCGTTCTCCCTGACGACGAGGTCCTGGTGGCCGTCGCGGTCCCAGTCCGTCGCTCCGAAGAAGCTGTAGCCGTTCCAGCCGTTGCCGATCTTCACCGGTTGGGTGGTGCTGTAG
>NZ_JBIAMC010000031.1:0-31406 GCF_042873875.1 Streptosporangium sp. NPDC004379 | reverse complement strand
GTAGCCGCGGGTGCTCTGTCCCGGGTAGAGCAGGAGGTCGCCTGTTGTGTCCTGGCGGGCGATGAGGTCCTGGTGGCCGTCGCGGTCCCAGTCCGTCGCTCCGAAGAAGCTGTAGCCGTTCCAGCCGTTGCCGATTCTCACCGGTTGGGTGGTGCTGTAGCCGCGGGTGCTCTGTCCCGGGTAGAGCAGGAGGTCGCCTGTTGTGTCCTGGCGGGCGATGAGGTCCTGGTGGCCGTCGCGGTCCCAGTCCGTCGCCCCGAAGAAGCCGTACGGCAGCTTGGTGACCTGGCTGAGGATCCAGTCGCGGTTCCCGCCGGCGCCCACCTCGCTGTAGGAGGCGATCCCCCCGCAGCTGGCGGCCTTGAGCACTCCGGCCTGTCGCGGCGCTCCGCCGACCGACACCAGGAGCGGGCCGCCGCTGTCGCCCTGGCAGGGCCCGCGGTCCACCATGATCCTCTTGATGCCCAGATCGTCCGGCTGCGGCGGGGTGATGTTCACCACGACCATCTGCAACCGGGTGGGCAGGAGGCCGTTGCCGTCCCTTCCCCAGCCCGTCGCCACGCCCTGGTCGTAGCGGGTGAACGGACCGCCCTGAACCCCGTCCCATAGGCCGGCGTCGGCCGGGACGGCCAGCCGGACCGGGGCCACGCTCGTCACCGGGGAGCTCAGTTCGAGCAGTGCGACGTCGTCGTGGCCGCCTTTGTAGGCGGGGTGGCGCAGGATCCGGGTGATCCTGCGGAACTCGCCGCCGGTGGCGGAAACGTTGTTCCCCACCCGCACGGCCTGATCTCCGACGGAGACCGGAACCGAGCAGTGCGCCGCGGTGAGCACCCAGCTCGGGTGGATGAGGGAACCCGTGCAGAGGCCGCCTACCGCGGTGTTGCGGACCTCGGCGACGAACGTCAGGTCGTTGTCCGGCACCGGGGTGCCGCCGGTGATGGCCTGGGCCGCGGGCGGAGCCGTCACCGGCAGGACGCCGGCGAGCAGCATGACCGCCGCGGACCCGAGCAGCCACCGGCCGCGGCGGCGGCCGGGACTCGGCGACCCGTGCGGGCGAAGGATGGTCATCGAGGGGTTCCTGCCTCTCTGTCGTTGCGGACGCCCCGCGGACAGGGGTCATGACCGGCCGTCCGGAGGGGCGGCGCCGGGTGGAAGGGCGCGTGCCGTCGTCACGTTCGCCGTTGGGGCAGGTGTCCGGCGATGCGGGCGGACGAATCCGGACGGACGGCTATGAATCCGCAGGCAGCTCTCTATACTCCGGATCATCGGGGTGTCCGGCGCCGCCGGACACGTGAGCCGGGAGCCGGGCTGGATCTCAGGGGCGGTCAGGTGGGTGACGAGTCGGATCCCCGGCCGGGGTTCGCCGAGCGGCTTCGGGCGTTGAAGGACGCGGTGGGCGTCTCGGTCCGCGACATGGAGGCCGCCAGCGCCCGGACGCCGCGGCGGCGCAACGGCCTGCCGCCCCTGCGGCTGAAACGCGGCACCATCGCCGGAATGATCAGCAGAACTCGTCCTGTATGTCCAGAACGAGAGCATTTTGAGGTTTTTGTTGACACCTGCCTGCGCATCGCCGGGGAATCAGGCCGTTCCCTGCCCGGGGACCTGGCCGACCCCGGGGCCTGGGACGCGGCCTATCGCGACGTGCTGCTGAGCATGGCCGGGGTGCGCGGCGCCGGCAGGAGAGCCGGAGAAGCGGCCAGGCGGCTGCGGTCGGGCGACCCCCCGGCGGAGAGGGCCGGCCCGGCGGCCGATCCCGGCCCCGAGCCGGCGCCGTCCGAGCCCGGACCCGAGCCGATACCACAGCCGGTGCCGCCGTCCGGTGAATCGTCTCTCCGCCCGCCGGAACCGATCGATCCGCCGCACCCGTCCGGTGGCCTCACGCCCCCGCCTCCGGCCGTCGTGCCCGTCGCGGCCGCCGGTCCCGGGCGGCGCCGGAAGGGCGGACGTGCGAGGTGGGCCGCCGCGGTGGCGCTCATCGGTGCGGCGGCCGCCGCCTGGGCCTCGTGGCCGGTTCCCACGGCCGGGACCGGCGCCCCCGACGCCTCGACCACGGTGGCGGACGTGGGCGGCGACGGGGTGCTCCGCCTGGGTGTGCTGGTGCCCTGGAGTGGGGACCTGCAGTTCTTCAACCGGCCGATGGCGGCGGGCGTACGTCTCGCCCTCAGCGAGATCAACGCGGCCGGTGGGGTGTTCGGCCGGGAGGTGGCCGAGATCGAGGCCGATTCGGGCGACTCGAGCACGGACCTCCACCTCCGGGCGCTGAACCGGCTGATCTCAGAGGGGTCCGACGTCGTCATCGGCCCGATCACCTCGTCGATGTCGCTCGAGATGATCGACCGGATCAGAAGCGCCGGGGTGGTGCAGATCTCACCCACGGCCACCGACGACCGGCTCACCGACGTGGACGACGACGGCCTGTACTTCCGCACGGTGGCGCCGGACTCCATCCAGGGCGACGTCCTCGGGGGTCTCATCGCGGCGGACGGCGGCAGGCGGGTGGGCGTGCTGGCGGTGAACGACGCCTACGGGAGCGGGTTGAGCGAGCGTGTCCGCAGGTCGCTGTCGAACCGCGGCATCACACACGTTCATGCCGAGACCTACGACGTCTTCGACACGGGCTACGCCACCGAGGTGGGGAGGATCAAGGCCTCGGCCCCGGATGCGATCGTGGTGGCCGGCCGCGGCGAGACGGCCGCGATCGCGCGGGAACTGGTGAGGCAGGGGCTGGGCACGGGCCGGCACAGGTGGTACTTCGTGGACGGCAACCTGTCCTTCTACGGGACCACCGGCCGCGGCGGCCTCCCGCGAGGCACCCTCACCGGGGTCAAGGGGACCATGGCGGGAGCCGAGGTCACCGACGCCTTCCGGCGGCGGCTGGCGCCCTTCGACCCGGGGGTGACGGATTTCAGGTACGCGCCGGAGGCCTACGACGCGACGATCGCCGCCGCTCTGGCCGCCGTGGCCGCGGGGCGCGACGATCCGAAGAGCATCGCCCGCGCCATGGCGGACGTCACCGGGGGCGGCGAGCGGTGCACCGACTTCCGCACGTGCGCCCGGCTTCTGGCCTCGGGCGTGGACATCGACTACGACGGGGCGAGCGGCCCGATCGACTTCACCGGCAAGGGCGACCCAGCGAAGGCGCCGATCGGGATTTATCAATATAAATCCGACAATACATATGTCAGCATCTCCTATGAGATCGGCGAACCGCCGACCTGAGGCCCCCGGATCCCTCAGAGCTCGTCGGTGGCGGCCCTGGGCGTGCGGCGGGTGCTGCGCACGGTGTCGCCCGGCTGCCGCTCGGGCACCGGCGGGGGAGTGCCGCCGAACTCCGGGCACAGCTCGCGGTAGTTGCACCAGTCGCACAGCCGGCTGGGCCGGGGACGCCACTCGCCGGTCTCCAGCGCCCGCTCGATGGCCGCCCACAGCGCCCGCACCTTGCGCTCGGTGGCCAGCAGGTCGGCCTCGTCGGGGGCGTAGCGCAGCACCTCGCCCTCACCCCCGAGGTACATCAGCTGCAGCAGGCGCGGCACCGACCCGTGCAGCCGCCACAGCGTCAGCGCGTAGAACTTCATCTGGAACAGCGCCTTGGCCTCGAAGGCCGGCCCCGGCGCGCTGCCGGTCTTGTAGTCGACCACGCGGACCTCGCCGGTGGGCGCGACGTCCAGCCGGTCGATGTAGCCCCGCAGCATCAGGCCGCTCTCCAGCACCGCCTCGACGTACAGCTCCCGCTCGGCGGGCTCCAGGCAGGTGGGGTCCTCCAGGGTGAAGTAGCGCTCCAGCATGGCGCGGGCCCCGGCCAGCCACTCGGTCCGCTCCCGCTCCCCGGAGAACATGCCCTCGTAGGCGGGCTCCTCCTCGAGGAGCCTGCGCCACTGCGGCTCCAGCAGGTCGAGGGCCGCGGCCACCGTGCGGCCCGGCGCGGGCAGGTCGTACAGGCGCTCCAGCACCGAGTGGACGACCGTGCCGCGCACCGCGGCGGGCGACGGCGGCTCGGGAAGCCGGTCGACCACTCGGAACCGGTACAGCAGCGGGCACGTCATGAAGTCGCCGGCGCGGGACGGCGACAGCGCTCCGATGATCGTGGGCTCGGTCGGTGACATGCCCGCACTGTAGGTCACGGTGACGACAGTTTGGGCCCGGGGTGGGCTCCGCGCGTCCGCGCCCGGAGCGGCCGGCGCGTAGCATCAAGGCCAACAGACGCGAGCGAGCGAGGAACGGTGAGCCAGCGGTGAGCAGCGAGAGCCCGCGCCAGGAGAGTCCCGGGCTGCGGATGGGGCGGCCGTTCGGCATCCCGGTCTACGTCTCACCGACCTGGCTGCTGGTGGCGGCGTTCATCACGTTCACCTTCCAGGAGGTCGTGGCCTACCGGCTGCCGCAGCTCAGCATCCCGCTCACCTACGTCGTCTCCTTCGTCTTCGCGGTCCTGCTGTACGTGTCGGTGCTGCTGCACGAGCTGTCGCACTGCGTGGTCGCCAAGATGTACGGCCTGCCGGTCCGGCGGGTCACCCTCTACCTCCTCGGCGGTGTCTCGGAGATCGAGCGCGAACCGGAGACGCCCGGCAGGGAGTTCATGGTCGCCTTCGCCGGGCCGCTGCTGTCGCTGGGCCTGGCCGCCGCCGGCTACGCCTCCTCGATGTTCATCGACCCCGGCACCGTCCTCGGCGTCCTGGTCTTCCAGCTCTGGCTCGCCAACCTGGTCGTCGGGATCTTCAACCTCCTGCCCGGCCTGCCGCTCGACGGCGGGCGCATGCTGCGCGCCGGGGTCTGGAAGGTGACCCGCAGCCCCGGCTCCGGCACGATCGCCGCGGCCTGGGCGGGCCGCGTGCTGGCCGTCGTCCTGATCGCGGTGCCGGTCAGCCTGGCGCTGATGAGCGGCCAGGACCCCAGCTGGTTCACGGTCATCTGGTCGGTGCTGCTGGCCAGCTTCATCTGGATCGGCGCCACCCAGGCCCTGCAGGGCGCCCGGCTGCGGGCCCGCATCCCCCAGCTGAACGCCCGTTCCCTGGCCCGCCGGGCCGTCGCCGTGACCGGGGACGTGCCGCTGGCCGAGGCGCTGCGCCGGGCCGGGGAGGCCCACGCGGGCGCGATGGTCGTGGTCGGCCACGACGGCCGCCCGACGGGCATCGTCAACGAGGCGGCGGTCGAGGCCACCCCGGAGCACCGCCGCCCCTGGGTGACGGCGGGCTCGCTGGCGCGCAGCCTCGAACCGTCGCTGGTGCTGGCCGCCGACCTGACGGGGGAGTCCCTGATCGACGCCATGCGCCAGTCCCCGTCGGGGGAGTACCTCCTGGTGGAGCGCGACGGCACGATCTTCGGTGTGCTCGCCACCTCCGACGTCAACCGGATGTTCAGCAACGTCTGACCCGCGCCGGAGGCCCGGCCGGCGGCCGCCGGGAGGGAGTCCGCCCCAGGTCCGTCTGCTGTACTTTTTCCTATGGCCTGGAATCATCGGCGATGTCGGTCCGCCGCATCCCCTCCCGGGCCGGCCGGACGCCCCATCCCCGCCACCGAGACTCAGAGGACAGAATGCAGAAACGAGCCGCGTTTTCCCCCCGCGCAGAAGGACGAGGCCGTCATGCCGGGGGTGCTCGGTGAGGGGGGACGGCCTGGGGGCGGTGCGCCCGCTGCCGGGCGACGGGCTGGTCGCCCGCGTGGAGGGCCTGCTGCTGGTGTGCGACGCGGCCGAGGACGTCGCGGCGAACCTTCTCGGGGCGCTGAACGACACCGCCGCGTCCGGCGGTGACGGCCGGGCCCTGGCCCGCCGGGTGGCCCAGGTGCTGGCCGTGATGATGGGCGAGCCCGTCGCGTGCGCCGTCGCCGGGCCGGTGGGCGACGGGGTGGCCGTCCTGGTCAGCGGACCCGCCTCCGCGGCGGTCACCGGTCCGGCCGGCGAGGTACGGCTCGCCGGACGCGACGCGCTCACCTGGTCGGACCGGCTGGTCCCCGGTCCGGTCACCGGCATCGAGCTGCGCCTGCCCGAGGCCGGCCCGGCGCACCCGCTGGCCCGGCTGGACGGCGGCGTGATCGTGGGCGGCGGAATCCTGTGCGACCCGGCCGCCGCCGGAGCCCCGCCCGCGGCCCGGAACGCCGTGCCGCGCCAGGCGGAGGCGCCCGCGGCGGAGGTCCCGCCTCCGGCGCCCTACCCGATGGGGCCCCCCGACCCCGTCCCGCCGGTCCCGGCCCCGCCGCCGAGGCCGGAGCAGCAGGCGTGGCAGCCCGAGCCGGGGCCGCAGGTCCCGGCTCAGCAGGGCCCGGGGTCCGGCCCGATCCCGGTCGTCGCGCCGCAGGACACGGCGCCCCCGGAGGCTCCGGAGACCCCGCGGGCGGGCGGCGAGCCCGCCGGTCCGCGCGAGCGGCCGTTCGCCCCCGAGCCGCCGGCGCAGGGCGGCCCGCAGCCGGGGCCCGCGTCCCCGGCCGCCCCCGAGCCGGAGGCCGGCCCCGGGCAGCAGCCGCTCGTCTACGGGGTCGACTGCAAGAACGACCACTTCAACGACCCGCGCGTGCCGTACTGCGCGGTGTGCGGCATCGCCCTCGTGCAGCGTTCGCTCGCCCCCTACCAGGGGCCGCGCCCGCCGCTGGGCGTGCTGCTCCTCGACGACGGGATGACCCTGCGCCTCGACGCCGACCACCTCGTCGGCCGCGACCCCGACCGCGCCCCGGAGGTCGCCGACGGCTCCGTCCGCCCGGCGAAGGTCACCAGCCCCGACGGCTCGGTGTCGCGCCGCCACCTGCGGGTGGCGCTGGACGGCTGGGACGTCAACCTGATCGACCTCGGCTCGGTCAACGGCACGCAGATCCAGCCGCCGGGCGACCCCAACTTCTACGACATCCCGCCGAACGAGCCGGTCACGATCATGCCCGGCACGACCGTGCGGATCGGGGTCTCCCGCACCATGCGCTACGAGTCGCACCGCAACCGTTAGGTCCCGGGAGGCCTCTCCGCGCCGAGCGGCGCGGGGAGGCACCGGAAGGCGCCGGAAGGAACGGAGGCGGCCCGGGAAGCGTCCTCAGGGGCCGGTGGTCAGGCCCCGGCCGTCCGGGCGCGGTACCACAGCAGGTCGTCCAGACGGGTGCCTCCGGGGCCGGGCAGCCGGCCGTGCAGGAGCGCCTCCCGGGTGAAGCCCGCGCGTTCCAGCACACGCTGGGAGGCGGTGTTCTCCGGCGAGGTGCCGGCCACGATCCGGGCCAGCGGCGTGCGCGTCAGCGCCCAGTCCGTGAGCAGGTCCACCGCCCGGGAGGCGAACCCCCGCCCCCGGAACTCCGGCAGCATGCTGTAGCCGGTCATGGCCTCGCCCAACGGGGGGATGACCCCGCTGAGCTGGATGTGCCCGGCGAAGGCGCCGGTGGCGGCGTCCCGTACGGCGAGCTCGGCCCGCTCGCCGGCCAGCCACCGCATGCCCGCCTCCCGGCAGAACCGTTCGCTGTCGTCCGGGTCGGGCGCCTCCGGCGGGACGCTGTGGGCCACGACGTCCGGCAGGCTCTGCAGGGCGTGGTAGTCGTCGGCGTCGTCCGGGCCCAGCGGCGTCAGCCGGACGACGCCGTCGGTCAGGGAGCCGCCGGGCAGGGCCGGAAGGAACGGCCGTACCCGCTCGCCAGAGTCGGTGGCCAGCCGGGCGAAGGACGCCAGGTCGCCGCGGGTGCCGTCGCGGCGGGGCTCGGCCGCGCGCCGTACGCCCTCGCGGCCGAAGCCGGCGGCCATCGCGACCCGCTGGCTGGCGAGGTTCTCCACGTCGGCCAGCAGCTCCACGCGCGCCACCCCGTGGGCGAAGGCCCGCTCCGTCAGCGCCCGGGTGGCCGCGGTGGCGACGCCGCGGTCCCGCGCCCACGGCGCGATGAGGTAGCCGACCTCGGCGTTGCCGCGCGGGTCGGACGGCTTGAGGCCGATGTTGCCCAGCCACTCGCCGGTGGCGGCGTCCGTCACGGAGAAGGAGGCCCCGCCGTTGCCCCACGTCCGCTCGGCGACCTCCAGGTAGGAGGACGCGTCGGCGAGGGTGTACGGCACCGGGACGCTCGGGATGAACCGGACGATCAGCGGATCGGCGCAGGCCTTGACCATCGGCTCCAGGTCGGTGGGGGTCGTCTCGCGCAGGAGGAGGGAACCGGCGGGGATGACGTCTCTGGGGAACACCCTCCAAGTGCTATCAGCTCCTCCCGAAAGGAGCGAACGAACGGCCCTCCCCGCGCGTCCGGCGGTCCCGCGGTCCCGGACCGGGGGCACTCCGCGCGCCGATAACCTTGCCTTCATGGGTTTTCGCAGGCATGGCCCCTTCAGGGCCGGGGATCAGGTTCAGCTCACCGACCCCAAGAACAAGCGTCACACGGTGACGCTGAAGGAGGACGGGGTCTTCCACACCCACAAGGGTGCGATCCCGCACAGCGACCTCATCGGGCAGCCCGAGGGGTCGGTGGTCCGTTCGTCCGGCGGCACCCAGTACCTCGCGTTCCGGCACCTGCTCCAGGACTACACGCTGTCCATGCCGCGCGGCGCGGCGGTCATCTACCCGAAGGACTCGGCGCAGATCGTCGCGATGGCCGACGTCTTCCCCGGCGCGCGCGTCGTGGAGGCGGGGGTCGGCTCCGGCGCGCTGACGTGTTTCCTGCTGCGCGCGGTGGGAACGGAGGGCAGGGTGACGTCCTACGAGCGGCGGGCGGACTTCGCGGAGGTGGCCACCAAGAACGTGGAGAAGTTCTACGGCGGCCCGATGGAGCAGTGGCGCCTGGTGGTGGGGGACTTCGCCGAGTCGCTCGACGAGAGTGACGTCGACCGGATCATCCTCGACATGCTCGCCCCGTGGGAGTGCGTGGACGCCGCGGCCAAGGCGCTCACGCCCGGCGGCGTGATCTGCTGTTATGTGGCGACGACCACGCAGTTGTCGCGAACGGTGGAAACTCTGCGCGAACACGGGAGTTTCACCGAGCCCCACGCGTGGGAGACCCTGGTTCGCGACTGGCATGTCGAGGGGCTCGCCGTACGGCCCGACCATCGGATGGTCGGACACACCGGATTCCTCGTCACCGCCCGTCGCATGGCGGACGGGGTGACCCCACCACCCCGGCGCAGGCGTCCGGCAAAGGGAGCGTATGGCGAGGAGTCGACTTCCACCGCATGATGACGATTCAGCCACGAGAGCACATCGGCGTGTTACATGACACCAGATCGTCGTGTTCTTATGCTTCCAAGCACTAAACGCTTCATAAGGGATTAATCGCCAAATACTTAATGTAGCCATACGAACACTGCTCTACCAGGTAACTGACAGCCCCCCGATGGGTAGGGTTTCGAGTAGTCGGTCTCGACTGGGAAGGAGGTGACGCCGTGGCAGCTCGCGATGACGCCGAGGCTCGGGCCGCGCAGCGCGAACGGGAGGTCGCTGATCTCAGAACGCAGGTCTCCTTCCTGCAGGAGGAGATCACCGCGTTGCGTCGGAAGCTGACGGAGTCTCCCCGGCAGGCCAGGGTCCTCGAAGAGCGTCTCCATGAGGTGCAGGCGAATCTCGCGGCCGTCACCGGCCAGAACGAGCGTCTGGTGGCAACCCTCAAGGAGGCCAGAGACCAGATCGTCGCGCTCAAGGAGGAGGTCGACCGGCTGGCGCAACCGCCGTCCGGGTTCGGCGTCTTCCTCGAGGCCAGAGAAGACGGCACGGTGGAGGTCTTCACCGGTGGCCGCAAGCTCCGGGTGAACGTCAGCCCCGCGGTGGACGCCGAGTCGCTCAGGCGTGGCCAGGAGGTCATGCTGAACGAGGCGCTCAACGTGGTGGAGGCCCTCGGATACGAGGACCTCGGCGAGATCGTGATGCTCAAGGAGCTGCTCGAGGACGGCCAGCGCGCGCTGGTCATCTCACACGCCGACGAGGAGAGGGTGGTGCGGCTGGCGGAGTCGCTGCTCGACCAGCCGATCCGCGCCGGCGACTCGCTGCTGCTGGAGCCCCGCTCCGGCTACGTCTACGAGCGCATCCCCAAGTCCGAGGTCGAGGAGCTCGTCCTGGAGGAGGTGCCCGACATCTCCTACGAGGAGATCGGCGGGCTCATGCGGCAGATCGAGCAGATCAGGGACGCCATCGAGCTTCCCTACCTGCACGCCGACCTGTTCCGCGAGCACAAGCTGCGCCCCCCCAAGGGCGTGCTGCTGTACGGGCCGCCCGGCTGCGGCAAGACCCTGATCGCCAAGGCCGTCGCCAACTCCCTGGCCAAGCAGGTCGCCGAGAAGACCGGGCAGTCCGGCAAGAGCTTCTTCCTCAACATCAAGGGGCCGGAGCTCCTCAACAAGTACGTCGGCGAGACCGAGCGGCACATCCGCCTGGTCTTCCAGCGGGCCCGTGAGAAGGCGTCCGAGGGCACCCCGGTGATCGTGTTCTTCGACGAGATGGACTCGATCTTCCGGACCCGAGGCTCGGGGGTCTCCTCCGACGTCGAGAACACCATCGTCCCCCAGCTCCTCAGCGAGATCGACGGCGTCGAGGGCCTGGAGAACGTGATCGTGATCGGCGCGTCCAACCGCGAGGACATGATCGACCCGGCGATCCTGCGGCCCGGCCGCCTGGACGTCAAGATCAAGATCGAGCGGCCGGACGCCGAGGCGGCCAAGGACATCTTCTCCAAGTACCTCATCGACGAACTGCCGCTGCACCCGGACGACCTCTCCGAGCACAACGGCGACCGCGCGGCGACCGTCGTCGCGATGATCCAGAGGGTCGTCGAGCGGATGTACACCGAGAGCGAGGAGAACCGCTTCCTCGAGGTGACCTACGCCAACGGCGACAAGGAGGTCCTGTACTTCAAGGATTTCAACTCCGGCGCCATGATCCAGAACATCGTGGACCGCAGCAAGAAGATGGCGATCAAGCAGTTCCTGGAGAGCGGGCAGAAGGGCCTGCGGATCCAGCACCTGCTGGCCGCCTGCGTCGACGAGTTCTCCGAGAACGAGGACCTTCCCAACACCACCAACCCCGACGACTGGGCCCGCATCTCCGGCAAGAAGGGCGAGCGGATCGTCTACATCCGCACCCTCGTGACGGGCAAGCAGGGCACCGAGGCCGGCCGGTCCATCGACACGGTGGCCAACACCGGTCAGTACCTCTAGCGCCGTCACCGGCGCACGGCGAGCGCGTTCGCGGCGCGACCCCGGCGGGGGCCGCGCCGCGAGGCGTGTCCGGGCCCGTACGGCCTGCCCCGCCGTACCGTCCGTCACACAAGTGTGATCACGCCACGGGGAACCCAGGCGGTCCAGCCGCCGTCCAACCGACGTGCGTGATCATTCAGGCGCGGTCGCCCGGTGACCGGCGCGGGGTCCCGCGGGACGGCCCGGGGGAGCGGCCGTCTCGCCGAACTCGACCTCCTCCGTTTCGTCGCCGCCATGGCGGTGCTCTCCTTCCACTACTTCATCGCCTTCAACTCGGTGTGGGGCGAGCGGCCGGCGAAGCTCTTCCCCGCGATCTCCACCCTCTCGGGACTCGGCATCCTCGGCGTCGAGCTGTTCTTCATGATCAGCGGATTCGTCATCCTGATGAGCATCTGGGGCCGCGGACTCGGCACGTTCGCCCTCTCCCGGCTGGTGCGCCTCTTCCCCGCCTACTGGGTCAGCGTCGCCGTCACCGCCGCCCTCTACGGCCTGACCGGCGCCACCGCCCTGGACCCCAAGCTCAGCTCCGCCGAGTACGGGGTCAACCTCACGATGCTCCAGCGGGCCCTCGGCGTCTACGACGCCAACGGCGTCTACTGGTCCCTGTGGGCCGAGCTCCGCTTCTACGTGCTCATCTCGGTCCTGGTGATCGTCGGTGTGACGTTCGGCCGGTGCCTGGTCTTCATGGGCGTGTGGCTGCTGGCGGCCGGGCTCCTCGCCGGCAGCGACCAGGCGTGGGTGGACCTCGTCGTGATGCCGAAGTACGCGCCGTACTTCGTCGGCGGCATGGCCTTCTTCCTGATGACCAGGTTCGGCCCCCGGCTCGTCCTGTGGTGCGTGGCCGGGATCAGCGCCGGGCTGGCCGTCAGCGCCGCCATGGACCGGGTGGCCGGACGGGTCGGGCTGGTCGGTTACGCGGCCATGCCCGTGCCCCCGTGGGCCGTCGCCGTCACCGTCATCGGCTTCTACGCGCTCATGGCGCTGGTCGCGCTCGGCATGCTCCGCCGGTTGCGATGGCGCGGCCTGGTCACGCTGGGCGCGCTCACCTATCCCCTGTACCTGTTCCACACCGCGGCGGCCGTGCTGATCATCCCCGCCCTGCGCGACGCCCTCCCGCCCTGGCTGACCGCCCTGGCCACCGTCGCGGCCGCGATGGCGTTCTCCTACCTCGTCTACCGGGTGGCCGAGCGGCCGGTCCAGGAGTTCGTCAGGGCGAGGACGCGCCGGGCCGCCGCGCCACAGGCCCCCGCCGCCCCGCCGGCGTTCCCCGTCGCGTCGCCGGTCGTCTCCGCGTCGCCGGTCGCCTCCGCGGCCCCCGTGTTCCCCGCCTCGCCGCCGTCCGCCCCGCCCCCGGATCACCGCCCGGACCCCTGGTCGGCGGGCGAAAAGGCTTCGTTGCCATAACTGTCCGGCCACCGGGCATAGTGAAGGGTCTAGGGTCGGGGATATATACGGCGGAGGAGACAGTCCCGGATGAACAGAGGATGCGCATGACGGTACGGCGGGTGATGGGCATCGAGACCGAATACGGCATCTCCGTGCCCGGACAGCCGGGGGCCAACGCGATGGTGACCTCGTCCCAAGTCGTCAACGCCTACCTGGCCGCCTCGGCGGCCCGGGCCAGACGGGCACGGTGGGACTTCGAGGAGGAGAACCCCCTCCGCGACGCGCGGGGCTTCGACCTGTCCCGTGAGATGGCCGACCAGAGTCAGCTCACCGACGAGGACCTGGGCCTGGCCAACGTGATCCTCACCAACGGCGCCCGGCTCTACGTGGACCACGCCCATCCCGAATACTCCACTCCCGAGTGCACCAACCCACGAGCCGCGGTGATCTGGGACAAGGCGGGGGAGCGGGTCATGCACGACGCCGCGGTCCGCGCCTCGGCGATCCCCTCCAACGCTCCCATCCAGCTCTACAAGAACAACACCGACAACAAGGGCGCCTCCTACGGCTGCCACGAGAACTACCTGATGCGGCGGGCCACGCCGTTCGCCGACATCGTCCGGCACCTGACGCCCTTCTTCGTGTCCCGCCAGGTCGTCACCGGCGCCGGCCGGGTCGGCATCGGCCAGGACTCCCGCGGAGAGGGCTTCCAGATCAGCCAGCGGGCCGACTTCTTCGAGGTCGAGGTGGGCCTGGAGACCACGCTCAAGCGGCCGATCATCAACACCCGCGACGAACCGCACGCCGACCCCGACAAGTACCGGCGCCTGCACGTCATCATCGGCGACGCCAACATGTCGGAGATCTCCACCTACCTCAAGCTCGGCTCCACCGCGCTCGTCCTCGCCATGATCGAGGACGGTTACTTCACGCGTGACCTCTCCGTGGAGAACCCCGTCCAGGCGCTGCGCGCGGTCTCCCACGACCCGACCCTCAGATACGAGATCGCCATGCGCGACGGCCGCCGCCTGACGGCCGTCCAGCTCCAGATGGAGTACCTGGAGCTGGCGCGCAAGTACGCCGAGGAGCGCAGCGGCAACGGCGTCGACGAGGTCACCAAGGAGGTCCTCGACCGCTGGGAGTCGGTCCTCACCCGCCTGGCCGAGGACCCGATGCAGCTGGCCGGCGAGCTCGACTGGGTGGCCAAGCTGGAGCTGCTGGAGGGCTACCGCAGCCGCGACGGCCTGCCCTGGTCCCACCCGCGGCTGCAGCTCGTCGACCTGCAGTACTCCGACATCCGCCCCGACCGCGGCCTGTACAACCGGCTGGTCGCCCGCGGGCGGATGCGGCGGCTGGTCACGGAGGAGGAGGTCCAGCGGGCCATCGAGGCTCCGCCCAGCGACACCCGGGCCTACTTCCGGGGCCGCTGCCTGAGCCAGTTCAGCGAGTCGATCGCCGCCGCCTCCTGGGACTCGGTCATCTTCGACATCCCCGGCCGTGAGTCGCTGCAGCGCGTCCCCACCCTGGAGCCGCTGCGCGGCACCAAGGCCCACGTGGGCGAGCTGTTCGACCGCTGCCGCACCGCCGCCGACCTGGTCAGCGCCCTCACCGGCGACCGGTGAGCCCGCCGCCGCGCGGGGACGCCCCCGCGCGGCGCGCCCGGCCCTCCCGCCCGTCCTCCCCTCCGCCGGGACCGTACGGCTGGCGGTGACGTCCTCCTCCGCCCGGGACGGCGCCCGCGACGGTCAGGCCGCGCTGGTGCAGCGGATGCGGGCCAGCAGGACGGAGGCCTGCTCGGCGCTCAGCCTGGCCCGCGGATCCTTGCGCAGCAGCCCCCGCAGCACCGGCTCCAGGGGGCCGGCCCGCCGCGGCGCCCGCGCCGGCCCGCGCAGCGCCTCCGCCAGCGCGGCCATCGAGTTGACCGTGCGGAACGGCGTCTGCCCCTCCACCGCCATGTACAGCGTCGCCCCGAACGACCACATGTCCGCCTCACGGGTACCGCCCCGCCCGTGCAGGGCCTCCGGCGCCAGGAACGCCGGCGTGCCCCGCATCGAGCGGCTCGCCGCCCCCTCCGGCGCGGCGAACCCGAAGTCGGCCAGCACCACCCGGTCGCCCGTCAGCATGATGTTGGCGGGCTTGATGTCCCGGTGGATCACCCCGCCGTCGTGCGCGTGCCGCAGCGCGTCCAGCAGACGGCCCCCCATCGCCGCCACCAGGTCCGCCGGCAGCGGTCCGGCCTGCACCAGGGTGTCGTGCAGGGTCAGCGCCTCCAGGAACTCCATGACGATCCAGAGCCGCTCGGCCTCCTCGGCCAGGTTGTGCACCGTCACGATGCCCCGGTGGCTCAGCCGGGCCGCCATCCGCGCCTCGCGCACCACCCGGCGCCGCCGGTCGACCGCCTCCGGTCCCGGGGGCAGGGGGATCTCCTTGAGCGCCACCTCGCGGTCCAGAAGCATGTCATAGGCCCGCCAGACGACCCCTGTCGCTCCTCGGCCGACGGGTGAGACGAGTTCATACCGGTTGTCGACGATGGTGCTCACCGGTCAATGATCGCAGTCTTCTCTGTTAATGGCGACACTGTGCCGTACCTATGGCGACGCTGCGCGTCGCGGCTCGGGGGCTGGTGAGCCGGTGTCTTCCCTCGTCACTCCGCCGCTCCGCTGTGCTCATGGCGACGCTGCGCGTCGCGGCTCGGGGGCTGGTGAGCGGTGCCTTCCCTCGTCACTCCGCCGCTCCGCTGTGCTCATGGCGACGCTGCGCGTCGCGGCTCGGGGGCTGGTGACCGGTGCCTTCCCTCGTCACTCCGCCGCTCCGCGGCTGCGCTCCTCAGTCCAGACACCGGCGCCCCCTCGCGGCTGCGTTCCTCAGTCCAGACACCGGCGCCCCCTCGCGGTGTTTCCCATGGGCTGACTGGCAGGCCCGTGAGCTGTCAGGAGACTCGTCCAAGTCTTTAATCTACATTGTAAAGGGGTCCGGTCGAGAGAATGGAAATCTGGGCTTTCGAGTGGGGGCTGTGCGAGCGTAGTTTTCCCGGGACTGAGGGTCTCCGGTCCGGCTGGGTCCGTCCAGGGTCGATCGCTCCGAGCTCGGTCCGGTGTGGGGGAGGCGCGGGAACGTTCCTCGAACGGGGGGTGACACTCCCGTTCGGGCAGGGGTGGGATGGCTGGGGAAAGGGGATATTTGCTTTAAAGGGGACGAAAGGGGTTTTCTGGACGGACTACAACCCCTGGACGGCAGGCGTGGACCCCGGACAAAGATCGGGGGGCGATCCGCGCGCAATGTCAGTCGCTTCGGGGAAGATAGGAATCACAAGCGTCCCCCAGGCGGAGGTGCCACAGATGGCTAGCAAGGACACCGGCGGCCAGAAGCAGACCGGCCGGACCGAACGGGAAGCGGAGGAGACCACCTCGGTCGACACCTCCGACGTCCAGGAGCGCAACGAGAAGCTTTCGGACGACGTCGACGCGATCCTCGACGAGATCGACGAGGTCCTGGAGGAGAACGCCGAGGAGTTCGTCAGGTCGTACATCCAGAAGGGCGGGGAATAGCCGGGGTCACCCTCGTTCCCGGGGCCGGGACGGGAGCCCGTCCCGGCCGACTCCGGCGTACGGGCGGCCGGGACGAGCCCGTCCCGCCGCTCAGCGGGTGACGGGGCCGCCCCGCCGTTCATGGGATGAGGTGCACCGTCGCGATCTCGAAGGGGCGCAGCGGCAGCCGCACCTCCCCGCCCTCCGTCTCCAGTCGCTCACCCGGCACCCCGAGTAGGTCCGCGCGGCGGGCGGCGGTGAACGTGCCCCGGATGACGGCCTCGGTGCCGTGGGGATGCTCGGCGACGAGGCGGGCCTCCAGCGCGCCGTTCCGCTCGCGTAGAGCGGTGAGCACCACGCCGGCACCCTCGACCTCCAGTCGCGCGCCCGTTCCGTCCCGGGCCACCTCCGTCCGCGCGACCGGGCCGATGGACGGGCCGATGGACGGGCTGTCGCCGGGCACCGTCAGCAGATCGTGCCGATACTCCTCGGCCAGCCGCGGCAGGCCCGCCTCGTGCCAAGAGCCGGGACAGGGCAGTACGGCGAAGCGCATCGTGGCCGGCCCCGGGCACTGGGCGTCGGGGGTGGCGATCTGGGGGCCGGCGGGCTCGTCGCGGTAGGCGTTGCGGTTGCGCGACAGGAACCCCACCGATCGCAGCAGGGTGAGCGCCAGTTCCCCGCCGGTCAGCTCGTACTCGGTCACCTGGTCCAGCAGGACCGCCAGGCCGCCCGCGGCGACGAATCCCTCGGCGGGGAAGGTGGGCAGCGGCTCCTCGCCGCAGCCGCCCTCGGCGGTCGTCCCCCGGCGCGTCACCGACAGCTGTCCTTCGGCGGAGGACTCGCCGGTTCCGGGCCGCAGCGGCGCGTGCCAGCGGACCCGGTGGTCGCGGCTGCGGTTGTCGAAGGAGATCTCCAGCCGCAGGTACGGCTCGCCGGCCCGTAGTTCGGCCCTGGTGGTGACGGTGACGTTCTCGCGGGCGGCGGAGCGCCCGTCGCCCTCCTCGTGCGCGGGCCAGGCGTACTCGCGGCGGATCTCCAGCACCGACGTCAGCGGTCCGGTGTGGAGGGTCTCGACCTCCACGTGGAGCGGGGCGTCGACGAGGAGGTCGTGGCGGGGCGGGGCGTGGTTGTAGGTGTCTCCGGCGTCGCCGCCGTCCACGATGCGGCCCACCCCGTGTATCTCGGCGCCGGCGGATCGCAGTGACAGGGTGCCGTCTGGGGCGACGGCGACGCGCAGCAGGCCGTTGCCGAGGACGCCCTCGGCGGGGGGCGGCTCGCTTCCCCGAGGGGAGGCTCCCTCGGCTTTCTCGTCCGTGAGCCGGTCTTCGGCGGATCGCTCCTCCGCGGGCCCGGCTCCGGTGGGGACGATCCCGGACACCGGACCCTCCGTGGCCCCGGTTCCGGTGGGGGCGGCCTCGGCCACCGGATCCTCCACGGCCGGGTCCTCCATGCCGGGGATCCCGGCGGGGGTGAGCACCGTACGGCCGAACGCCTCGACGGTGACCAGCGCGGCGACGGTGACGACGGGTTCGGCGACGATGCGCACCCGCCACGGTCCCGGCCGCGCGGTGGCGGCGTCCAGGACCGCCGCGCGCAGGTCGGTGTATTCGTAGCCGGTGGCGGGGGCGCGGGCCACGACGACGGTGAAGATCCCCTCGGGGGTCTCTCCGTCCCTCTCCGGACACTCCGCGGACCACGAGACGATCAGCCGGCCGAACAGTTCCCGGTCGTGGACCCGGCCGAGAAGCAGTGTGAGGTCGTCCATGACGGTCTCGTCGAGGAGGGTCGGGGCCAGCTCCAGCCGCTGCGCCGGCACGCGGGCCCCGCCGGGGGCGGTCAGGACCGGGTGGGACTCGGGCACGTCGGCCAGGACGAGGCCGGTGCGCCGGAAGGGGGAGGGGTTGACGACCACGACGGCGTCGCGGGCCGCGCCGGCGGCGAGGGAGGAGGCGACCAGGTCGACGACGGCCTGGCCGATCTGCCCGGCCTCGGCGATGCGGGCGGCGACCTGCTGGGCCGTCTCGTCGGCGCCGCAGCCGGTGATGGAGTCGTGGCCGCTGCAGGCGATGAGGCGGCGCCAGGCCAGGTCGAGCAGCTTGGCGGCGGCGGTGCCGCCGGGCAGCCAGAGCGCGGCGAGCGGCTCGGCGTAGCGGGCGACGACGCGCTCGGCGCGGGCCATGAGTCTTTTCGCGGGCATCCGGGCGGAGACGACGCCCGGCAGGATGTTGGCGCGGGCGTGGGAGCGCAGCTCGCCGTGGACGACGGGCAGTCCGGCGGTGCCGGGGTCGTGGGCGGTGACGTACTCCTCCAGGGTGGCCAGGCGCAGCCCGGCGGCGGTGATGCCGGCGGCCGGCGCGCTGTGGTCGGCGCCGTACATGGCCAGCAGCGGGCCGTCGGGGTGCCAGGGCCGCATGGTCTCGGCGAAGGCGTCCAGCCGGCCGGTGAGGCCGTCGGCCGGGCCGGTGAACAGGGCGACGGCGTTGCCGTATCCGCCGGGGAGGTACTGGGTGCGGACGGCGGTGCCGTCGGCGCCGGTCCAGGCGAAGGCGTCGCGGCCGACGGAGGCGGGCACCCCGCGCCACAGGCAGGCGTGCTCGAGGCCGGCCTGGCGGAGGATCTGCGGCATCTGGGCGCAGTGGCCGAACTGGTCGGGGAGGTAGCCGACGCGCATGGCGCCGCCGAGTTCCCCGGCGCCGCGCATGCCGTACTCCAGGTTGCGGATGAGGGTCTCGCCGGAGCAGAGGAACTCGTCGGCGAGGATGAGCCAGGGGCCGGCGGCGAAGCGGCCCTCGGTGACCAGCCGCCGTATCTCGCCGAGCCGTTCGGGGCGGATCTCCAGGTAGTCCTCCAGGGCGGCGAGCTGGCCGTCCATGGTGAACCGGTAGGCGGGGTCGGCGGCCATGGTGTCGAGGACCTCGTCCAGCAGGCGGACCAGGCCGAGCCGGAAGCGCTGGAACGGGAGGTACCACTCGCGGTCCCAGTGGGTGTGCGGGACGACCACGATGCCGGGCGTGCCGGTGGTCTCAGGGGTCACGCCCCCCACCTCCCTGCGGCTTCCGGGTGGTCGTGGTTCCAGGTGTCGCGTGTCCTGCCCGCGGACGTCTCACGCGTGGTCGTGATGTCAGGCGTCATGTGCCTCACCTCCGATGGACGGCCCGGCGACCGCCCGGATGATCTGCTGGGCGGCGACGATGTCGGCGAGGGCGCCGTCGAGGCCGGTGAGCGGGGGCGTGCCCCGGGTGACGAAGGCGTGGAACGCCTCCAGCTGGAGTTCGAACGCCTCGGACACGTCGCGGTGGGCGGTCCTGATCTCGGTGGTCCCGTCCAGGGAGGAGGAGGTCAGGACCGTGGGGGCGTTCATCAGGTAGGGGGAGGGGAAGACCAGCTCCAGCGTGCCGTCCTCGTGGTGGACGCTGACGGTCTCCCGGTAGGCGGGGTGGCCGGGCAGGTAGTGCCAGCGCAGGCCGTAGCGGCCCCGGGGCAGGGCTCCGCCGGCCTCCAGGGAGGGGCCGTCCCAGGCGGCGGCGTGGTCGACGGTGGCGGGCGGGCCGCCGAACGTCCGCAGCAGCGCCAGGTCGTGGCAGAGGCTGCCGAGCACCACGCCGGCGTAGAGGGACCGGACCGCCTCCGGGGCGTCCGGGCCGAGCGCCGCGTCCAGGGCCGCGGAGTCGGCCCGCAGCCAGGGCGCGAGGGCCTCGGGGGCCGGGTGGGAGGGCCGCACGCGGGCGAAGGCGAGCTGGGCCTCGTCGGCGGGGTGCAGGACGGTGACGTCGAGGTGCCGTACGGCCCGGCCGGCCAGCAGGGCGGCGGCACGCCGTACGGCGGGGTCGTACTGTTTCATGTAGCCGACCATGAGCCGTTCGCCGGCGCGCAGCGGTCCGGCCCGCAGCGCCTCGGCTTCGGCGCGGCTGTAGGCGAGGGGTTTCTCGCACAGTACGGCGAAGCCGGCCTCCAGGGCGGCGGCGACGAGGGCGCCGTGGGAGCCTGCGGTGAGCACGACCAGCGCGTCGAAGCCGCCGCGGCCGAGCATCTCCAGGGGGTCGGTGTGCGGGCGGGCGCCGGTGAGACGGCCGGCGGCCTCGGCGCGGGCCGGGTCGAGGTCGCACACGTCGGTCACCTCGAACAGGTCCCGCCGCCTGGCCAGCAGCGGCAGGTAGATCACCTGGGCGGCGACGCCGAGCCCGGCGAGCGCGGCCCTCATCACGTGCACAGCGCCATCACCTCGTTGCGGTACGTCTCCAGGCGGTGCGGGCCGGGCCGGGCGGGCAGGACGACCCGGTCGCCGAGGACGACGCGCCGGGTGCCCGGTCCCCACAGGACGAGCCCGTCGCCGCCGACGATGAGGAAGTCGTCGCCGTGGCGCAGCAGCAGGGGGCCGTCGGGGGTGGCGGAGACGGCGGTGACGCCCTGGCGGAGTCCGTCCAGGGGGTCGCGGCCCAGCACCCAGGTGGTGGGGTCGCCGAGGGGGTGGCCCTCCTCGGGCCGGTGGTAGTCGCTGCCGCCGACCAGCACCGCGCCGGGCGACCACGCCTGCGTCCAGGCCAGCGGCGCTCCCCAGGTGCGGTCCCACCAGCTCCAGTGCCACACCTCCACGGCCGGGGGAGGGGTGCGCATGGGGTGGCGCCAGGCGCAGTCGACGGCCACGGGGTGGTTGACGGACATGATCCCGCCGCGTTCGCGGACCGTCTCGGCCCACCGGTCGGGGGGTTCGCGGAAGTCGATCCAGCCGACGTCGCCGAAGGCGTTGGCGTGGCCGAGGTCGGTGGTGACCTCCTGGCCGGGGATCAGGGTGATCGCGGCGTAGGTCGCGGCGGCGGGCAGTTCCGCGTGGTGGCTGACGGTGTTGTGGTCGGTGACGGCGAGGAAGTCCAGGCCGCGGTCGGCGGCCAGGCAGGCGAGCTCGGAGACGCCGAGTGAGCCGTCGGAGTGGACGGTGTGGGCGTGCAGGTCGCCGGCGAGCCAGCGCAGGTCCCCGAGGCCGGGCAGGTCGCGGCGGACGGCGGCGGGGGCGCGCGGTGGCGGCGGCGGGGGCCGCAGGCCGGTGCGGGCGGGCGGCGCTGCGGGCGGGGCGAGGTGCGGGATGACCGTGATCTCGTACGGCAGGCCGTCCGGCGGGACACGGTACAGGCCGAGCAGGACGTGCCAGCGGCCGGGTTCGGGTTCGCCGGGCAGGTAGCCCGGGGTGGCCCAGCCGGGGGCGACGGTGTACTCCGAGCGGGCGCCGCCGGACCAGCCGCGGAACCCGGCCGGGCCCTCGCAGCCGAGGTCCAGCACGCCGGCGGAGCGGTCGTAGGCCAGACGGACGGTGAAGGCGCGGGCGCCGGGGGGCAGTTCGAACGGCACGCCGCGGACCGGGCCGGTGACCCGGTCCGCAAGGCTCCAGCGGCCGGTCAGGCGCAGCGCCCTCATGCCCGGCCGACCAGGACGTCGTCGCGGTAGAGCAGGGCGCGGCCCGGCCGGGGGACCGCCCAGGCGGTCGTGCCGAGGGCGGGTTCGCGGCCCTCGGGGACGACGGCCTGGACGAGGTGGCCGGGGCTCTCAAGGGTGACGAGGGTGGCGGTGCCGAGGTTCTCCAGGACGGCGACCTCGCCGGCGAACCCGTCGTCGCGCCGCGTGGTGGACAGGTCGGTGTACTCCGGGCGCACGCCGTACACGATCTCCCCGGCGTCTCCGACGTTTTCACTGGGTTCGCCGCCGGGCGCGTCCTGGGGGGCCGGCAGTACGGCGCCCGCCACGTGCAGCGCGCCGCCGTCGCCGATCCGTCCGGGCAGCAGGTTCATCGGGGTGGAGCCGATGAAGGAGGCGACGAAGGTGGTGGCGGGACGGTGGAACACCTCGGCGGGGGTGCCGACCTGGGCGATCCGGCCCGCGTCCATGACCGCGATCCGGTGGGCCAGGGCGAGCGCCTCGCCCTGGTCGTGGGTGACGAAAACGGTGGTGACGCCGAGCTCGTCCTGCAGGCGCTTGAGGAAGGTGCGGGCCTCCAGGCGGAGCCGGGCGTCGAGGTTGGACAGCGGCTCGTCGAACAGGAACGCCCGCGGGCGGCAGGCGATGGCCCGGGCGAGCGCCACCCGCTGCTGCTGGCCGCCCGACAGCTGCCCGGGGCGCCTGCCCAGCAGCCCGGTGAGGCTCAGCCGGTCGGCGACCTCGGCGGCCCTGGCCCGGCGGCGGGCGCGGGGGACCTTTCTGATCCGCAGCGGGTAGGCGATGTTGTCGGTGACGTCCATGTGGGGGAACAGGGCGTAGTCCTGGAAGACCATGGCGACGTCGCGGCGGCCGGGCGGCAGCGCGGTCACGTCGGTCCCGCCGATGACGACGCTCCCGGAGGTGGGGGTCTCCAGGCCGGCGATGGTCCGCAGCAGCGTGGTCTTGCCGCAGCCGGACGGTCCCAGGAGCGCGAAGAACTCGCCCTCGGCGATCTCCAGGTCGAGGGAGTCGAGTGCCCGGACGCCGCCGGGGAACACCTTGGTCAGGCCGTGCACGGAGATCACTGCTTGATCCCTCCATGGAAGCGGAAGCCGTACCTGCTGCTCACGAACAGGTACATCAGTACCACCGGCAGTGAGTAGAGCAGGGAGAACGTCGAGATCAACGGCAGGTCGGGTTGCCCGCCCTCGGTGTAGAGGGTGAACAGCACGACCGCGCTGGGGGATTTACCCGGGTCGCGCAGCAGGATGTACTGCATCAGGAAGCCGCCCCACACGCTGGCCACCGCCCACACCGCCACCGTCGCCAGGCCGGGCCGGACGAGGGGGACCACGATGTGGCGCAGGATCTGCGCCGGCGAGGCGCCGAAGACCCGCGCCGACTCCTCGTAGGAGGTGGGGGTGGCGTCCATGAAGTCCTTGAGGATGAAGATCGCCGCGGGGAGCAGGCCGCCGGAGACGACGAGGATCACGCCCAGGTGGGTGTCGACCAGGCCGAGCCGGGTGGCCAGCTCGAAGATCGGCACCATCGCGGCGGTGCCGGTGACGACCGACGACAGGAGCAGCAGCACGTACAGCAGGACGTCGCGGCCGGGCACCCGGACCCGGGACAGGGCGTAGGCCGCCAGCGCGGCCAGGACGACCACCAGGACGGCCGCGCCGCCGGCCTGGATGACGGAGTTGACGATGGAGCCCGCCGCGTAGGGGTTGTCGAGGATGGCGCGGAAGTTGGCCAGCGTGAACTCCGGCACCGACACCGTGACGGAGGGGTGGGCGTCGAACGGCGCCGAGGCGAGCCAGAGCATCGGCAGCGCGAAGAAGGCGGCGGCGAGCGCGAGGAAGGCGGCGGAGGCGATCCGGCCGAGCGCGTGCCGTACGGGGGAGCGCCGGGCGGGTGCCTGACGTGCGGACATCTGCTGTGGGGGTGCCTGCCGTGCGGGCGCCTGCTGTGCGGATGCGGCGGGTTCGGGGCGGATCGCGGGGTCCGCGGCGGGGTCGGGGGTCATGCGGCCACCTCCCGGCGGTTGCGCAGCAGGCGCAGGTAGGCCAGGGCGAAGACGAGATTGATCAGCAGGATGAGGAAGGACACGGCGGCGCCGAAGCCGAGCTGCCCGCCGCGCAGCGCGGTGTTGTAGACGTAGAACGGCAGGATCTCCGACCGCCCCTCGGGGCCGCCCGCGGTGATCAGGAACGGTGTGAAGTCGTTGAACGTCCACAGGCTCGTCAGCAGCACGTTGGTCAGCACGTGTCCCCTGATCTGCGGCAGCACCACGTCGCGGAGCTGCTGGAGGGTGGAGGCGCCGGCCAGGCGGGCGGTCTCCAGGTGGGAGACGGGCACGTTCTCCAGCGCCGCCGAGTAGAGCATCATCGAGAACGCGGTGCCCCGCCAGGTGTTGAACACGATGATCGACAGCATGGGGTGGTCGAGCAGCCAGGCGGCGCCGGGGGTGCCCAGCAGGGCGTTGAGGGTCCCGCCGTCGCGGTCCAGCAGCGCGATCCACAGGAACGCCACCACCGAACCCGGCAGGATCCACGACAGCAGTACCAGCCCCTCGACGACCCGCCGTACGGCTCCGCGCCGGCCGCGCAGCGTCCACGCCAGGGTGAAGCCGAGCCCCGCCTGCCCGATGACCGCCGAGCCGAGGACGTACTGCGCCGTCAGCCAGAAGGAGTTGCGGAACCGCTCGTCGCCGAGCGCGGCGGTGTAGTTGCCGGTCCCCACCACCTGGGGGTCGGCCGCCGCCAGGCCGGTCAGCCGGTAGTCGGTGAGGCCCAGGTAGATGGTCCACAGGGCGGGGAAGACCAGGAAGACGCCGATGAGCACGAGAGCGGGCGACGCGAACGCCACCGCCCGTGTCCGCCCGAGGCCTGCCGCGTCTGTACTCATGGCGACGCTGGCGCGTCGCGGCTCGGGGGCTCTTGAGCCGGTGTCTTCCCTCGTCACTCCGTCGCTCCGCTCCCTGTTCATGGCGACGCTGCGCGTCGCGGCTCGGGGCTCTTGGTCCGGTGTCTTCCCTCGTCACTCCGCCGCTCCGCGGCTGCGTTCCTCAGTCCAGACACCGGCGCCCCTCGCGGCTCTCCTCAGTCCAGACACCGGCGCCCCCGAGCGGGTTCAGTCGGCGGCATCAGTTGGTGATGTTGGCGGGGTTGCCGGAGAGGCGTTCGAGTTTGGTGCGGTAGGCGGCGGCGGCCTCCTCGACGGACCTGCCGGAGACGACGTCGGCCGTGGCCTCCTGCAGGGCGGCCGACACCTGGGGGTAGAGGGCCAGTCCGGGGCGGTAGGCGGTGATCGGCAGGATCTCCCGGGAGATGAAGCTCAGCAGCGGGTCGCCGGCGAGGACCTCGTCGTTGACGTCGGAGCGGGAGGTGACGCGGACGGCCCCGGCCAGCTCGGCCTTGACCGCCTCGGCCGAGTGCAGGAACGCCAGCAGCTCCCACGCCTGCCGAGGATGCTTGGAGAAGGGGTTCAGCACCCGTACGGCGCCGCCGGACATGCTGACGAAGTCCTGGCCGCGGATCCCCGCGCCGGGCGTCCTCGCGGGGATCTTGGCGTATCCCACGACCTTGTCGCGGTCGGCCATCGGGGCGACCCCGGTCTTGGGCTCGATCACCGAGCGCCAGAAGTAGTCGCCCTCGGCGAGGATGCCGATCTTGCCGGCGGCGAACTCGGCGAAGGACTTGTCGCGGCCCTTGGCCTCCTGCTGCAGCTTGGGGTCGCCCAGGCCGCCCGCGTAGATCCGCCGGTAGAAGTCCAGCACGTCCTTGACGCCCTGGGAGGCCCCGGCCCACTTGCCGCCGGCGTAGATCTCGGTGCCCGTGCCGGCCAGCAGCGGCAGCGCGCCCTGCATCGAGGTGGCCTCGCCCATCGCGGTGCCGGCGTTGATCTGGATGGGCGTCACGCCGGGCAGCCGGCGCAGCGCCGTCCCGGCGTCGAGGATCTCCTGCCAGCTCCTGGGCTGCCACTTCTCCGGCAGGCCGGCCTTGGTGAACAGGCTCTTGTTGTAGTAGAGGATGCGGCCGTCGGTGCCCTGCGGCACGCCGTACCTCTTGCCCTCGAATACGCCCAGGCCCTGCACCGCTTCGGGGATCCGCCGCCAGCCGTCCCAGGAGTCCGCCGCGGCGCCGCCGACCTCGCCGAGGGGTCTGATGTACCCGGCCTGGGCGAACTCGCCGACCCAGATCCCGTCGAGGTCGATCACGTCGGCGCCGGTCTTCGACTTCAGGTCCAGCGCGACCTTCGTCTTGTACTGCTCGTCGTCGACGCCGTTCGGCTGGAACAGCACGTGCACGTCCCGTCCCGCCTGTTTCTGGGCGGCCTCGAACCTCGGGATCACCCAGTTCTTGATCCAGTCGGCGCTGACCGAGTTCTTGCCGCCGGAGATGGAGTTGGCCGTGATGGTCAGGGTGACGCCGCCGCCGTCGGCGGGGGATCCGGAGCCGCAGGAGCAGAGGGCGAGGGCGGCGGCTGCCAGGGCCGATATCAGGACAGGCCGGTGGAAGGGTCTCACGTGACCTCCAGGGGGAGGTGAGGCATGTCACGACAACTCGACAATTACACAGGCTTACACGGGCGTAAAGATTCAACGTAAGGGACGCAGGTGGTTCGCGCTGAGCTGATCGAGGGAAGTGCAGACAGCACGGCAACGTGAGTAAGGTCGGGCCTTAAGGGACCGCACCTTTGGAGGGAGTCGCGTGGGATCGCACAGGGACCTGCCCGCCGGCATGGTGAATCACATCTTTACCGACACCGGGAGTTCCTCTTTCTCGGAGTTCGTCAGGTCCCACGCGCCGGACTTGCTGCCGGGACGCAACGAGACGCTGGCGGCTCCGGTGGGTGACCAGATCCCCCATGCCACCACGATCGTCGCGGCGACCTGCGCCGGCGGCGTGGTGATCGCCGGGGACCGGCGGGCGACGTCGGGCAACATCATCTCCCAGCGTGACATGGAGAAGGTGTTCCGCCTGGACGACCATTCGGCCATGGGCATCGCCGGTGCGGCGAGCACCGGCATCGAGCTGGCGCGCCTCTACCGGGTCGAGCTGGAGCACTACGAGAAGCGTGAGGGCCGCTCGCTGTCGGTGGCGGGCAAGGCCAACCGGCTGGCCACGATGATCCGCGGCAACCTGCCGATGGCGATGCAGGGTCTGGTCGTGGTCCCGCTGTTCGTGGCCTACGACCCGGCCGGTGACAGCGGGCGGATCTTCAGCTACGACGTGGGCGGCGGGCCGTACGAGCAGCACCAGCACCACGCGATCGGCTCCGGCTCGATCTTCGCGCGGGGGGCGCTGAAGAAGCTGTACCGCGAGGGGGCCTCCCCGGAGGACACCGTGGCGGCGGTCCTGCAGGCCCTCTACGACGCGGCCGACGACGACTCGGCGACCGGCGGCCCGGACGTCATCCGCAGGATCTGGCCCGTCGTCGCGGTGCTCACCGCCGACGGCTACCGCCGCCTGGGCGACGACGAGATCGCCGAGTACGTCGAGGCGATGGTGGAGAGCCGGAAGACCTCCCCCGACGGCCCCACCGCTCCGCTGCGTTAACACGAGAGGATCACCGCAGGTGTCCATACCCTTTGGATATGTCTCGCCCGAGCAGCAGATGCGGGACAAGGCGGACTACGCGCGCAAGGGCATCGCGCGAGGCCGCAGCGTCGTCGTGCTGCAGTACGAGGACGGCATCCTGTTCGTCGCCCCCAACCCCTCCCGTGCCCTGCACAAGATCAGTGAGATCTACGACCGGATCGGCTTCGCCGCGGTCGGCCGGTACAACGAGTTCGAGGCGCTGCGTCTCGGCGGGATCCGCTACGCCGACATCAACGGCTACACCTACGACCGGGAGGACGTCACCGCCCGGGGTCTGGCCAACCTCTACGCGCAGAACCTCGGCCAGATCTTCACCGAGTCGCTGAAGCCGTTCGAGGTGGAGCTCGTGGTGGCGGAGGTCGGCGACACCGTCGATGAGGACCACATCTACCGTCTCACCTTCGACGGCTCGGTGTTCGACGAGTCCGGTCTGGTGGCGATGGGCGGTCAGGCCGAGGCGGTCGCGGGCCGGCTCAAGGAGCGCTACCGCGACGGCCTGTCCCTGGCCGACGCGTTGCAGGCGGCGCTGTTCGCGCTGACCGAGCCGGGTGGCGAGCGGCCCCCGGCCGGGCAGCTGGAGGTGGCGGTGCTCGACCGCAACCGGCCGCACCGCAAGTTCCAGCGCCTGGCCGGTCCGAGGCTGGAGGCACTGCTGGCCGGGCCGTCCGCCCCGGAGGGCGCGGGGGACGGCGGGAGCGCCGTGTCCCCGGCGTCTCCGGCGTCCTCGGCGCTCGCCGCGCCGCAGGACGACGGCTCTCAGACCCCGCCCACGGCTCCCGAGGGGGAGATCGACACCGGTTCCGGCGGCTGATCGCGTGTTCCGCGGGCGCCGCGTCCCTTCGAGGGGGGCGCGGCGCCCGCGCGTTGTGACATGGATCACACCCCGGTTCGGTGAACCCGGGGCGCGGGGGCGTGGTCGAAGCAGTCATGAGACGATCCGTTCTGACCGCCGCCGCCCTGTGCGCGGCCCTTGCCGCCGGTACGGCCCCCGCCCAGGCGGCCGTGGTTCCCGTCCAGGCCGCCGCGGCCCCCGCCCAGGCGAGCGCGATCCCACACTTCCCCACGCCGAAGATCTTCGGCACGAAGTTCCAGTCCGACCCCGGCCATGACTTCACCAAGAGCCTCAGCCCCCGCAGGGACGGCATCCTGCGCGGCTGGATCACCCACGTGTCCGGCGGGCAGGCCGAGTACGAGCCGATCAGGTGGGTGCGGGACAAGTACACCGAGGGCCACTTCACGGGCCCGCGGGAGGGCGACGTCAACGCCTACAGCTCACCCGTCGCCGGGAACGTGGTCTATCTGAGCGCGTTCGGCTGCTCGTCGCGGATGGCGGACCTGACCGTCGACAGGCGCGGCCTGGGCGCGAAGCGCTGCTCCCGCACGACGCTGCTGAAGCGGGCCGCGAAGATGCAGCGTCCGTCGCTGATCACCGTCTATCGCGGGCGGATCGTCAAGGTGCAGGAGATCTACACCCCCTGACCTCCTCGCCCCTCTCCGCCGGCCCTGTGCGCCGCCGGGAGGAGGACCCACGCCGCGGCCCGCGCCCGGGGACGAACCCGGGCGCGGGCCGCGGCGTGCCGGGGCCGGGACTGGGGCTGGGTCCGGGTGCGGCTGTGGCGTGCCGGGGGCCGGGGCCGGGTGTGCGGTCGTGGCGGGCCCGGCCGGGGCCCGCGCGTGCTTAGCCGAGCACCGCGCAGGGCATAAGCCGTAGGACCGAAAACCCCCCAACTGATCCCTCCCGCGGGAGGGGTTCGGCGAATAGTGTGAGGCAATGGACCGTCGCATCTTCGGACTTGAGAACGAATACGGGGTCACCTGCACGTTCAGGGGACAGCGGCGGCTGTCGCCCGACGAGGTCGCGCGCTATCTCTTCCGCCGTGTCGTGTCCTGGGGCCGATCGAGCAACGTCTTCCTGCGCAACGGCGCCCGCCTCTACCTTGACGTCGGCAGTCACCCCGAATACGCCACCCCCGAGTGCGACAACGTCGTGGAGCTCGTCACCCACGACAAGGCGGGGGAGCGCATCCTGGAGGGCCTGCTGGTCGACGCCGAGAAGAGGCTCCGCGAGGAGGGCATCGCCGGCGACATCTACCTCTTCAAGAACAACACCGACTCGGCGGGCAACTCCTACGGCTGCCACGAGAACTACCTGGTGGGACGGCACGGCGAGTTCGGCCGCCTGGCCGACGTGCTCATCCCCTTCCTGGTCACCCGGCAGATCATCTGCGGCGCGGGGAAGGTGCTGCAGACCCCCCGGGGCGCGGTCTACTGCGTCTCCCAGCGGGCCGAGCACATCTGGGAGGGCGTCTCCAGTGCGACCACCCGTTCGCGGCCCATCATCAACACCCGCGACGAGCCGCACGCCGACGCCGAGCGGTTCCGCCGGCTGCACGTCATCGTCGGCGACTCCAACATGAGCGAGACGACCATGCTGCTCAAGGTCGGCGCGACCGACCTGGTGCTGCGCATGATCGAGGCCGGCACGGTGATGCGCGACCTGTCGCTGGAGAACCCCATCCGGGCCATCCGGGAGGTCTCCCACGACATGACCGGGCGGCGGCGGGTCCGGCTGGCCAACGGCAGGGAGGCGTCCTCGCTGGAGATCCAGCAGGAGTACCTCGCGAAGGCCCGCGACTTCGTCGACCGCCGCGGCGGCGACGAGACCAGCGAGCGGGTGCTGGAGCTGTGGGAGCGCACCCTCAACGCCGTCGACACCGGCAACCTCGACCTGGTCGCCCGTGAGATCGACTGGGTGACGAAGTACCAGCTCATCGAGCGGTACCGCGACAAGTACGACCTGCCGCTGTCGAGCCCCCGGGTCGCCCAGCTGGATCTGGCGTACCACGACGTGCACCGCCGCCGCGGCCTGTACTACCTGCTGCAGCGGCGCGGCTCGGTGGAGCGGGTGAGCACGGACCTGAAGATCTTCGAAGCCAAGTCGGTGCCGCCGCAGACCACCCGGGCGCGGCTGCGCGGGGAGTTCATCCGCCGGGCGCAGGAGAAGCGGCGCGACTTCACCGTCGACTGGGTGCACCTGAAGCTCAACGACCAGGCGCAGCGCACCGTGCTGTGCAAGGATCCCTTCCGCAGCGTGGACGAGAGGGTGGAGAAGCTGATCGCCGGAATGTGATGGTCATGCTTTCGGCAAGGCGGTCGATGATTTATCGCGGCCCTATGGCGGGACGGGTAATGTTGCGCGAACCTGACGTCTGCCTGAGGAATGTCTATGCGTCGCCGCAGCCTGGCCGTACTGGCCGCCTTGCCCCTGATGTTCGCCGCGGCCTGCGGGTCCGGTGACGGCACCGCCACCGCGAACTCCGCCAACCCGAGCGGCGAGGGGGTCTCGGCCCTGAAGGTCACCGGCGCGCCCAACGCCAAGCCGGCGGTGGCCTTCCCCGCGAAGGTCGCCGAAACCTCCTCCTACCAGGTGATCACCCCCGGTACGGCCGGCGCCCCGGCCCAGAAGGGGTCCAACGTGGTCGCCAACTTCACCGTCTACACCTGGGACGGCAAGGCCAACAAGATGGTCGGCTCGACCTACGACGAGGGCGGCCCGCAGCTGATCACGCTGAACGACCAGGTCCCGGAGATCCTGCGCAAGGGCTTCGCCGAGACCAAGGACGGCGGCCGCTTCCTGTCCGTCGTCGCCAAGGACTCGCTGCCCGCCGAGCAGCAGAAGCAGGCCCCCGCCGGCCAGTCGCAGGTCTTCGTGGTCGACGTGGTGGGCGTGCCCAAGGACAAGGCGGTCCAGGGCAAGGCCACCGACGCCGGGATCAAGGGCATCAAGCTGGAGAACCCCGGCGGCGACGCCGCGCCGAAGCTGGACACCAAGACCAAGGACAAGGCGCCCAAGGACCTCGTCGCCAAGACGGTGATCAAGGGATCGGGCCCGGAGGTCAAGGCGGGGCAGTCGATCCTGGTCCAGTACGTCGGCAAGATCTGGGGCTCGGGCGTCGAGTTCGACAGCAGCTGGGCGCGCGGTGGCCAGCCGATCATGTTCCAGATCGGCACCGGCAAGGTCATCAAGGGCTGGGACCAGGGCCTGGTGGGCGTCCCGGTCGGCAGCCGGGTGCTGCTGAGCATCCCGCCGAGCCTCGGCTACGGCGAGCAGGGCTCCGGTGACAAGATCAAGGGCACTGACACCCTGGTCTTCGCCGTGGACGTCCTCGGCGCCTACTGAGGCGTCCTCCCGTCCCCTTCCCGATCCGTTCCTCCTCCGTTTCCCGTGCCGGGGGCGCCGTTGGGGGCCCCCGCCGGGGTTTGGGGGGCAGAGCCGAAAATTACCCGGTGGGCCCCGAAGGTAGCGGGGGGGGGGGGGTCCGGCCGCGTACGGGTCGGCGGGCCCGCGACGCGTACCGTGCC
>NZ_JBIAMC010000030.1:0-55116 GCF_042873875.1 Streptosporangium sp. NPDC004379 | reverse complement strand
TTCGCACTCGAAGGATCACGCGATGGCCGTTCTCATTTCACGGCGCCACGCCTGCTAGCTGGGGAAACTCATACACCACCTCCGTGGACGCAACCCTCAGGTGTGGCGGTCAGGGGCAGGGTCGAACTGCCGACCTTCCGCTTTTCAGGCGGAGCGATCGTCCTCGCCGTGCGGCGGACGCCGTGGTCAGAGGGTGGTGGACGGTGGCGGGCGTGAGCCTGTGTGCGGGGACGTTGCTGTCAGGGTTGCTGTCCCTGCTCCTCAGGATCAGCTCGAAATTCTGATCTTCAGGATTTGCGAGGGGGTCGTCCCTTGCCCGCCACACTCCTGTTATAGGCCTTCGCCATGATCCTGGAGATCCTAACGATCTGTTCTGTCCTCGTCTTCCGGCTGTTTACGATCCCGCTCACCTAGTTCAGCAGTCAGCTCGTTCCCCTCGGTAGGTCCTGACTGTTGGCCGCCAGCCATGCCTTGGGAGTGAGAAGCGTCATGGCGGATCAGATCCGGCGTCATACCGCAGTAGAGATCAGCATGCTCCTCAGTCTCATCGCCTTTGAGGACTCCAGGGACGGCCGGTTCTTGCCTGCCGGCGCGCTTCCGGTGCCGACGGACACGTTGGGCCGTCACCACAGCGGCGTATAGACCAACACCACTGCCTGCCACTTGCAGCAATTGAGTGAGGAGGTCAAGGACCTGAGACATGCCGCGCTCTTTCTACGAAGGGAACAGGGAAGCCCCAAGGGCTGCCGCCAGCGAAAGCGGTGATGCCCTCATTAGAGCAGCAAGTGAAGCCTCATATCCAGACATCCAGACAAAAGGACACTTTAAGTCCAGCAGCATTCCATTTCCTGCCAATAAGGGACAAGCTAGGACTCATTACGAAAACTTCAGGACAAGCGCGGACAGCTCCTCTAGAGTGGCGGACAGCAACGGACAGCCCTAGATAGACCAGGAAGCACTTCGATGCCTCGCCTCTCCCCGTCAGACTCACCCAGACCATTCACCGGAAGCCGTATCGATCTGGAAAAGGTCCACACTCATCAAGAGCTAACTGCCGCACTACAGGCACTACGTATCCGCGCCGACCATCCCTCCACGCGAAAAATAGAAGAGCGGACCGCAGGAGAAGAAACCGAACTGAAACGCAATTCCATATCACAGATACTCAAGGGCAATAAATTTCCATCCAAAAAAGTACTAACCGCCCTAGTTTGCGCTTTAGGGGAAAATGAAATAGCGCCCTGGCATAGCGCATGGGAGCGGGTCGCGCTCCGTGAATACGATGATCCTTCACCTGAAATGGCATCGTCCAAATCAATGCCCCCCGGCCCTACAGGGGCATTGCTAGCAGCCATTAGCGATGCAAAAGAATTTTATACGGTGGCCTTTCATCCTAAAAGCGATTTACTTGCCACCGGTAGCCGTGATGGCACCATACGACTATGGAATCCAATCACTGGGGGGCGCATCGGCGAACCCCTGACTGGCCATACTGACGCCGTCCTCGCCATGGCCTTCCACCCTGACGGTCATCTGCTCGCTACAGGGGGAGACGATGGGACCGTGCGACTATGGGACCCAGCCACCAGGAGCCCTATCGGTAAACCTCTCACTGACCATAGGGGATCGGTCTGGGCTATAGCCTTCCACCCTGACGGCCACCTACTCGCCACCGGTGGAGAAGACCCCGACGTGCGACTGTGGCATCTGACGGCCGATTCACCTTCTAGTAAGCCCTTGATCGGTAATGATGGCTTCGCCGCCGCAATAGCCTTCCACCCTGATGGCCACCTACTCGCCACCAGCGGAACCGACTTCACCGTGCAGCTATGGGACTCAAAAACCGGAGGTTGTATCGGCACCCTGACTGGCCACACTGACGCTATCCTCGCCATGGCCTTCCATCCCGACGGGCACCTACTTGCCACCGGAGGACATGACGGCACCGTACGACTATGGGATCCAGTCGCCGGAACCCCCATCGGCAAACCTCTGACTGGCCATACCTACTCTATCGATGCGGTGGCCTTTCACCCTGACGGCCACCTACTCGCCACCGGCGGGTATGACGGCACCATACGACTGTGGGACCTGACCACTGGGATCCCCGTTAGCCAGCCGCTAACTAATTATGAAGGCGCGGTTACCGCGGTCTCCTTCCATCCCGACGGCCACCTACTGGCTAGCAATGAAAAACATAGGGGTGTATCCCTATGGAACATTGAAACAATCCAGTCCTCCCCTGAAGCCCTGCACAGACGCATCCATCAGTTCCGCATGCGAGTGACTACCCTACGCCAAGAACGGAAAATTCTACGGAACGAGCGCGATGACTTAGCAGCTCGTCTCTCAATTTTAACTGCCGCACTCAAAGAAGGAACAAAGATCAGCCCCGAAAAGAGCTAGACTATGGGCTTCCTTTATTGCGAAGGAGTAGCACTACTTAGGTCGATACCTTCCCGCCCTAGATGGATAGTTGATAGGGGCAGGCAGCATGTGACCGCGGAAGGGAATGTTGCTGGACAGCGCTCCCTGTGGACTGTGGCACGGCTTCTAATCAGCGCTCGCCATGCAGAATATCCATCGCCTGGAGCACGTCCATGACGACGTGATCTGCCTCGTGCTCTTGGTCCAGCCATGTTCCCCGGTCGATCCAGACCGTACGGAGGCCGGCGGCCCGTCCTCCACCGATATCAGCGACCAAGTGATCACCGACCATCCATCCACCATCGGCGAGGTCCATGCCGCACCGCCGGGCGGCGATCTCGAACAGACCAACCTCGGGCTTGCGGATGCCTTCGAGCCCAGAGAGTGCATAGGCGTCGACAGCTTCACCCAACCCTGTCCGCTGGATCTTGCCAAGCTGGTTGTCAGCGGTGCCGTTGGTGACGATTGCCACCTTCCACCTGGTCGCGCGGAGCCGCGCTAGTCCGTTCATCACCTCGGGCCGGCAGCGGACGAGGTACGGCATGCGCTTCCGATAGCAGGCCCATAACTCCTCGGCGGAGTTGGAGAGGGAGAAGCGCTCACGGACCTTGTCGAAGAAGACCTCACGATGAGGATAACCAGCTTGGTTCAGAGCAAGCAGCCAATCAGCGGCCTCTCGTCCAAGATCAAACTCGGCAGCGAACTCCTCTGCCCAGATACAGAACGCCTCATCCAGCTCAACGAGGGTGTTGTCTAGGTCAAAGAGAGCAAGTCGCTGCACGTACCGATCCCATCTCTGAGCCTGTCCTACGGGTGGAGTCCCGTGTATGTTGCCATATGGGTGATCACAAGCTAGATCCATCGCAACCAAACTAATCGGGCGTTAAACCACCAAGCCCCTAGCAACTAACATATATCCATCAAAGCAAATAGATCACCTGTTCGAATAGCATCCACCCAGTGATCAAGCTGCAGCTCCAGAGAAATATATCGGAATAACGACAAGACACACCATATCGCCACAATACGGAAAAATTAGGCGACGAGAAGATGGCCTCCTTGGGGTAATATTCGCCCCTCGGGTGCATCATCAGACCGGCAGCTAACACCTTTTTGATCTTGAAATTGCTACTCAGGCGTAAGGAATGCCATGGGTGACAACGCCTCTCACGAACCTCGGTTCACTGCCTCAGAGGTAGCCCACGCCCTAGGAGAAGACGTGACCTTCCTAGGAAGAGGGGCGTACGGCGACACTTGGCGTAGCGGAAATACGGCCGTTAAGATCATATGTTCTGACGACTATCCAGAGGCACGCTTAAAGAGAGAAGTTGAAGGCCTGAGCCGTGCCTCAAGCCCTCGTGTCGTTGCATTGCTGGAAACAACTGTAGTCCATCTTCGAGGTGCCAATAGACCAGCGCTCCGATTCGAGTACATAGCAGGCGGTGACCTCGCAAGCTTAGTTTCTCAAGGCAAATGGCCGAATCCTCTTGAAGCTGAGGGCCTGCTTAGAGGTTTACTAGAAGGGGCCGATGCCCTGCATCAAGCAAGGACAATCCACCGGGACATAAAGCCTGGGAACATTGCCTTACGCAATGGGGACTGGACACAACCCGTCCTGCTTGATCTAGGGCTAGCGAAGCAGCTCGATGGTTCAACCATTACAGCCTATCCCGGCCATATAGGAACATATACATATATGGCACCCGAGCAGCTTCAAGGACAAAGGGCTCGCAAAGCTGCAGATTTATGGGCCATCGGAGTCACAGTACGTCAGATGGTATGCCAACGGCACCCCTTCTATCACGACGGTGAATCTCTGACAATAGACCAGGCCATCACAAGAATGTCACAGGGTCCTATTTCTCTACCGGAAGGGACCAGCGAGCCCGTTCAAAGTGTCCTTGACCGCTTGACAGCAGTGCCTGAGTATGAAAGAGGAAGTACAGGGAGCAACCTACGCCGGCTAGGATTCAAACGTTAGCGAGGAAGCCACATGAGCACTAGCGACGAAGAGATTTGGGAAGAGTGCCCCGAAGAAGAAGACGACTACGAAGAAATCTACAGAGAATATCTGGAAGGTTCTCAGGAGTCTATTTTTTGGAACGCTCCTTCGTCGGCCGTTCAGCTTGCAGGAACAAATAAGTTCTTGCTGGTTAACGGCCCTGATGCTGGCCAAGTTTCCGAAATCGGAGATGTATCCGAAACCGAACCGGGAACGGCTCCTCCCTTAATTAACCGGGATGGTGCTCTAGACGGCTCGCTACCTTTGTTCTTAACGCACAAAGGTGGCCAACACCACCGCCATCTGTCTCATGCACTGGCCCGGTTACACCAAAGCCACGGAGATAATATATCGCTCGGCGTCATCCTGAAGGTATACGGGCAAAGCGCACAGGCTAGTAGAGGGTTTTTCGAGCAGTGTGCAACCGCTGCAGTGCGCATTGCGGATCCTATGTGCTACCTACTAGACGAAAATATCCTTCGCCTAAAGAAAGATCCCGTATCTAAGAGCGCTCTTTCTAGGGCTCCTTATCTAAGAGACCCAGATGATAAGAACTTCCTCGGCCGGGTACTGAATGCACAGCGCGAAATAGGGGCAAACCTCCTATTGACTCCCGGCAGAGCTCTTGATGCCGATAATCCAAAGCAATCAATCAACGCTCTCTTCGAAGAGGGCGAACGAGCTATGTCGCTTTTAGGGAGCGGCGAACGGCTTGCTCTTAATATTACGACCCCGGCACGCTGGCTTATAAGCGAATCGCTTCGAGAGCAGCTTTTTAACGAACTACTAGATCATGAGGAACATCAGATCTGGTTTGTTCGATCACAATGGCGATCTCAGCGATCTCATACTCAACCAGCTGACATTGAGCTACTTAACGGTTATAAGAGGCTCTCTGAGCTGGCCTTAGATGAGGACCGACGACTCCTACTGCCGCAGACCGGCCTAACCGGATGGCTGATGTTAGCTCACGGCGCAAAAGGGTTCGGTATTGGAAGCAGTGGCACAGACCAAGCTTTCACCGAGCCGAGTTTCGGACGAAAGCCTGGAGCTACGCGGAAAGAGCGTTATTTCGAACGCCAGCTACTCCATACGGTTGAACGTAACGTTCACGACGTACTAGCATCATTACCCGACTACCAACCATGTACTTGCCCTTACTGTTCGACGCTCCTAAGTTCACCCGCCTGGAGCCATGAGTTCGCAGGCCTCCATCTTCTGTACAGCATCGGCCGCCTAACGGCAGAAATTCAGAAGGATAGCAATAACGGTTACCACCCTGCGATCCGCCGTATCGTTAATCGGGCTTCCCGGTACGTAGCCGATAAGGGTCTAACCGACATCAATGCACCGCAACACTTATCAGCCTGGGGTCAGCTCCTCTAGTCGAGAGTAGCTGGCGACCAAATACCGGAGTTAGAGGTCCGCTGACCTTACCTGAAAGGTACAGGTCAGCGGCACGCTCTATGAGCAGATTGCGATGCATGCTTAACGGCTTACGACACAACGCAGGGACAATTACATCTAAATATCCTGAGACTGCCGAAAGGGTAGCTAACCCAACCTTATTGCTTAGGAAGTACTCCCTTTTCGAGGACAGACCGAAGCTGTGCATCTCATCCATCACAAGCCATGTATAGTCAGCTGCCTGTCTATGGGCTTGCCAGAATCCACGCCTCCAATCATTGAGCTTTGTCTCGATTGATACGATTTGATGAGCTAGCGGCTTAAACGGGTGTGTGGCGGCCCAGTGGCCGCGCTTAACTCGTTTGATATGACCATTATCGGCAAGTCGCTTTAGAACCGCCGAAGACAGATGACTTGACGTAACCCCTGTAAACCTGGACAACTGGGTTGGCGTCAATGTCGCTTCACTACTACGTGCAGCCAGGGCGCCTAGCACTGTCATGACTGCCACGTCGGGTGCATCAGTCACCGCAGGAAGCCCATAACGCTCACGTCGAGCTAATTCTTGGCTATCAAATACTGCCAATACAAGATCCGGGACTCCTGCCGCAGACTGGACCTCAAACAAAATCTGGAGCCGACCAGATAACGGTTGGATCAGCGACTCAGCTTGCTCAACAAGCGGAACAAGCATGTCTGCTTCTGCTCGGAACCCAGAGATCTTATTCTCCTGGTCCATCTCAGAAAGCATACACATGGATACTCTCCGTTACCATCATATGGCCTTAGCCTTCCCTAGGTTGATAGCACTAGCCCAGACTGATGGCTATGGTTAGCCAACCTTTAGACCAGATCGTGGCCTGATGCCTAGTCCTCTGTCCAGGTTGGTCTAGCTACCCTGCGTTCCTGTTACGAGCGCCCGCCTCGTAATTCGTTGGCAACCCGACCCGGAGCGCAGGGCCGCCAGGCCCGAGCACCGGAAGCGGGGCGGCAGCTCTTGGATACATCGCCGGACCCGAAAGTCTTCTCTGAGTCGTAAGTTCCCGCTTGGTAGGCATCAGCGCGTGGGCGGCGCCGGCCGCGACCGGCCGAAGAGCCGCAGCGCGGCCAGCGACCGCCCGACGCGCGGCGGGCCGCGGAGCGGACCGCCCTTGAAGACGTAGAGAAAGTTCTCATCCGCATCCGACGGCCCTTGATGATCTTGTCGCCTCTTGCTGCGGTTCCGCTGGTTCTTGTCGAGCCTGCCAGCTCAGTGCATCGATCTTGGGCAAAGGCTCGCGGATCATGAGCCGTCGGTCGGGGACACGATCGACCCCTTGCCCGGCTTGGTGGTGATGAACCCCTGCTCTCTGAGGGCTTCCATGGCCTTGCGAACGGTGACCCGGGCGACGTCAAATTCCTCCTGAAGCTTCACCTCGGAGATCAAGGTCAGGGGCGGATAGGTGCCGTCCTTGATGCGTTCGGCAACGATCTTCGCTATCTGCTCCCACTTGTAGAGCCTGGGGTCCCATTCGATCACAAGACGACTCTAGGTATGCCTCTACCTGCGAACATAGAACAGCAATTCCTAGGAATGGTGTAGACAGGATAGGACAGGTTGACCTACTGTCGTGCCATGCGACGGCCGGATCCGGGTCCGTGAACCCACCTGCGCGCCGCCGCATGGTGAATCAGCGAGCGACAGGAGGTGAGGCGTGACCGCGCTCTTCGTAGGTGAGGTAGGGCCGGTGGATGCTGCTGAGGCGCTCTGCACCGCCTTGGCCGAGCATGAGATCGCCGCGGACGTTCATGATGGGTACGGCCTGGCGGTGGTGTCGGTGTGGGTCGATCTGCTCGTCTGGTGCGATGGGCGGCGGTTCTGGTGGCGCACCGAATGGAACGCCCGCCAACGCCACCCCGTCTACACCTGGCACCCGGCTATGGATCCCGTTCAGGCCGCGCAGCGGGTTGCCCGGCGCTATGCCGACCTGCGCCGCAAGCACCCGGCGCGGCCAGAAGAGGGCAGCGCATGCCCGCAGTGAGCCACTGCCTGAGTCCGCACGTGGCCATGCCGCAGCGTGGCTGTGAGCGGTTGGTGTGGCGGGCTCCTTGCCGATCGCTGGTGCGGGTGCGGCCGGTGGCCTGGACCTGTTCCTGCCGCGCGACGGTCTATGAGCTGTGCGTCGGTGGTGGGCGGGCATTCCTGCGCCGGACGGTCCAGCTCGACGGCGCACCCCACATTCAGGAGACCGCGCTCATGTCGATCACTGAAGCTCAGGTCACCTGGACGGCAGTTCTGTCCGGGCGCGCCTGCTGAAGACGGGCGGGGCGGCGGATAGGAGGGATCTCGCCGCCTCGCCTGCCGGGAGCCCATTCCGCACGGCTCCTGGCCTTCGACTTCCCCCGTCCCTCGCCGGCCGTCCCCAATGGTGACTCGATGTCGGTCCCGGGAGCGGTGCCCGTCGCCCCCGTCGGTCACCGCTCTGCGCGTTCCCCGTAGACGGGGCCGGCCTTCCGAGGAGACGCCGCCGGTCTGGCAAGGGCGGGGGAAGCACGAAGCGCCTGACGGTCAGGCGGCCACCATAGGAGGAGGCGGGAGTGTGATAGGTCGGCTCTCCTCCGGCGGCTGCCCGCACAGCTCGGTGTCATGGACCTCAGCCCCGGACGGGGTATGGACCGGCGCGCGGTACGCCGCCTGCGGGACCTGGTGGCGCCTGGACCTGATCCCGCCGGAGGTGGCGGTGCGACTCATCGGGGGTGTGTCTCCTGGCGAGGACGTCCGACCGTGCACAACCTGTCGTAGGCACCCATGATCTCCTTGGCCGCGGCATCGGCGCTGATGCGGTCGGTGTGTAGTCGCAGGTGAAAGACGTCGGTCTCCAGGTCGGCGAGGGTCTCGTCCCACGCGGCAAGGCGCCGCTCGGTATCGACGTCACCGCGGTCCCGGGAGCGCTGGGCGGTGACCTCGCGCGGCACCCACAGCAGCACGCGAAGCCACCCGTCCGGCTCGCGGCCGACGAGGTGGCGCAGGTCGGTGAGGTTGCCCATGTGCGTGACCGGTACGGCTCCGGCTGCGGTGAGATCCTCGATCGTCTGCCGGTCGACGGCGTAGACGTTGCCGTAGCGGTGCGTCTCGGCCAGCACTCGCCCGGCGGCGCGCAGCTCGGCGAGGCGTTCGGCGGTGACGAACTCATACCCCTGGGCGCGGCCGGTGCCGACCTTGAGCTTGGGCAGCAACACGAATCGCGGATCGGCGCGGGTGAGGGCGGCGGTGATGGTGTCCTTGCCGCTGGCCGGCGGGCCGTACAGAACGACTCCGGCCGGGCTCACGACAGGATCCGCTTGAGAGCTTCGCGGGTCTGGTCGGCGAGACTGATCGCCGACCCAAGCCGATTGTCGACCGTGACGTGGGCGGTGGGCGGGCTGTTCTCGACGTCCAGGCCGGCCACGTACTGCTCCCAGTTCTCCAGCTTCCAGGCGTCCCGGGCGGCGCCGCGGAACTCGATGTACTCCCGCATCGACTCGGGATCACAGCGGACCCAGATCGCGGCCACGTCCACGCCCTTGGCCGCGCACCGGTTCTCCAGCCGGGCGAACCACTCCGCATCCTTGAGCTCGGCAATGAAGGGGGCCGACAGGATGGCCGAGGTGCCGACCTTGAGGTTGTCCCACGCGGTCTCCATCAGGCACCGGTACTCGAACGGGCGGACTTCCTTGAGATACAGCTCGGTGTGGCGGTCGTGGGGATCGCCGCCGAGGGAGATGAGCAGCCGTTCCACGATGCACCGGGTCAGGGAGTCCTTGTCTAGGAACGCCCAGCCGGTGATGTCGGACAGGAAGCGGGAGAACTCGGTCTTGCCCGATCCGGCGTACCCGCCGACCAGGACGAGGATGGGCTTGGGGCTGCCGCCGCCATGGCGCCGGCGCCAGGCGTCGACCACCCGGTTGCGAAGTAGGGCCTGCGGGGAGCCGGCCGCGATGTCGTCGACGGAGACCTTGGTGAAGGCTTCCTCGATGACCTGGGCGGCGGCGTTGTCGACGGCGGGGTCAACAGGCGCAGGCAAATCGGAAATCATGATTTCCGCTTTCTGGGATTCACCGGGCAAGGGGGGTCGAAAGCCAAGTTCGGGCTCGGTGGCCTGGTAAAGCAGGCAATATGCGCGCCGGTAATGCGGGCCTGGGTAGACGGCGCCTTGCTCGTGCGACCAGATGGTCTGGAAATTCGCAGCCGGTACGGCCAAGCCGTGACGGCCGGCCGCCTGACGGAGCCGCTCGCCCGCGGCCTCCAGGGTCAGGCCGTGGGCCTCCCGGTGTTCCCGCAGGCGGGAAGGGGTCCAGCCAGGACGCTGGGTCGTCTTCATTGCATACCTTCGCCTTCACGCTGTGGAGGGTCGTGCGCGGTGTGCGGTCGTGCATGTGAAAACGCTCGTGTAAATGGACGTTGAGAGCAGCTGAAGAAGCTTAACCAGCTCGGCGTGATACCGGGAAGTCGCAGCTCACGGTGGAATTAGGCCACGCCGCAAGGCGAAAGGACACCACCGGGCAAGGAGGAAGCGATGATTCCGGACCCTCAGCGCATCGTCTGGGAGTTGAACGCGATCCGGGCGGAGCTGGACGAGCTGGCGTGCCGGCTCGGTGAGATCAGCCTCGCTCTTCGAAGACTGCCGCCTCAAGAGCGGAGAGACGGTCCCCCATCTGCTTGAGCGAGTGGCGCATCTGGGTGAGCTGTTCCAGGATCTCCGACGCCGCTTCCGGGGCGACCGGCTCGGACGGCTCGGCGGGGGCCTGGCGGACGAACACCCCCTTGCCCTGCTGGCCGATTACGAGTCCTTCGGTCCGTAGGACGCTGATCGCGGCCTTAACCACGCTGGCGGAGACGTCGAAGCGTTCGCAGAGCTGGGCGGTGGACGGCAGAGCGGCACCGGGCCGCAGGGAGCCGACGCGGATCTGCCCACGCAGCTCGTCGACGATCTGCAGGTAGGCCGGTCGGCCGGTCTTCTCCACCATCATCTGTGCTCTCCTCGTCTCGCCTCCAGTTGAGCACACCCCGGTAAAGAAACCAACCAAGCCGTCGAGGTACTCATTGACAACTTAGAATTCCAAGCGTTCCATGTACTCCAAGAGTTCCACCGTCCCACCTCAGTAAGGACATCAGCCATGCGCACCATCCCCATCCCCGTCGATGTCACCAAGCTCCAGATCACCTGCGTCAAGCCGCCCAAGCCCCGCCTCGTCAGCAGGGACACCGGCGAGATCAAGCGCGACAAGGACGGCAACGTCATGTACGAGCTCACTCTCCTCATCGAGGACGAGTTCAACCGCATGGAACTGGTCAAAGTCACCACCACCCCCGAACCGCAGATCACCGCAGGCGAGGAGGTCATCCCGGTCAACCTGGTCGGCTACGTCTGGGAGCAGGCCGGTCGCTGGGGCATCGCCTACCGGGCCGCCTCCTTCCTGCCCGCCACCTCCTCCGGCTACAGCGCTCCGACCGCCCCGGTGGCTCCGGTCAGAACGGGGGCGGACCTGTGATCGACCTCGGCCACCCCCTGCTCAAGGTCCTCGCCGCCCTGCTCGTCCTGATCGCCTGGCGGCGCTGGGCGCCGGTCTCCTACTGGTACGTCCTGGTCTTCCCACGCAAAGCCCTGTGGCTGCGCTGGTCCTGGCGGCACGTGGCCTCCGGCTGCGGGCTGACCAAAAAACGCCGCCGCTGGTGGTTCACCGTCATCCCCAACCTCGTCGCCTCGACCGGCGTCGTCCGGGTCCGGCGGCGCTTCCAGCGGGTCGAGGTCGACACCAAGCCCTGGATGGGCCTGCCCCGGCCCACCCGCAGCGGCTTCCGCGTCACCTTCCATCTCCTCGACGGCCAGATCCCCGACGACTACGCCAAGGTCTGCGAACGGCTTGCGCACGCCTGGCGCATCGAGGCCGTGCGCGTCGTCGGCTCCTGCCCCGGCCGCGTCACCCTCCAGGGGATCACCCGCGACCCTTTGGCCCACGTCGCGCCGGCCGTACCCCCGACTGAGCCCCGAGACGGCTGGCGGGCTGACGACCTGCTTCGCCCCGTCGTCGGGGTGCTGGAGACCGGCGCGGCCTGGCGGATGGACTTCCGGCTCATCCCGCACTGGATGAACGCCGGCGCCACCCAGTCGGGCAAGTCCAACCTGATCAACGCGCTCATCGTCGGCCTGGCCCCGCAACCGGTCGCCCTGGTCGGCTTCGACCTCAAGGGCGGAGTGGAGCTGTCGGCCTACGCCGACCGGCTCACGGCCCTGGCCACCACCCGCGAGGAATGCCTCAACCTGCTCGGCGACCTCATCGCGGTCATGGGCGCCCGGATGCTCGCCTGCCGCCGCTACGGGGTCCGCGACATCTGGCAGCTCCCCGACGCATGCAGGCCCATCCCGGTCGTGGTCCTGGTCGATGAGCTGGCAGAGCTCTATCTCACCGCCGACAAAGCCGAAAAGGACCAGGTCACCCGTACGGCTACCGCGCTGCTGCGCATCGCCCAGCTCGGCCGCGCGTTCGGCATCCACCTTGTGCTCTCCGGCCAGCGCATCGGCTCCGACCTCGGCCCCGGCGTCACCGCGCTGCGCGCTCAGATCGGCGGACGCGTCTGCCACCGGGTCAACGACCCCGAAACCGCCGTGATGACCCTCGGCGACCTCGACCCCGACGCCCTCGTTGCTGCCCGGTCCATCGCGCCGGAACTGCCCGGCGTCGCCGTCATCACCGGCTCCGATGGCCGCTGGTACCGGGCGCGGTCCGGCTACGTCTCCACCGACGCCGCCGAACACGCCGCCACCGCCTACGCCCATCTGACCCCCTCCTGGAACCAGGTGGCCGCCTCCGGCCTCGGCCACGAGCTGCCCGCCACCGACGACATCCCCGAACTCGCCGCCTGAACCCCCCTCGACCCCACCGGAAGGAGGTAACGATGACCACGAGCAGGCCCCGGCTGGCCGTACGGCTCGCCGACGCCGGACCGGTGCTGATCCTCGCGCTCATCGCCGGAGCGGGCAGCTTCACCCACATCCGCGACACCGCCACCGAACACGGCCAGAACGGGCCGATGGCGTGGGCCGTGGCCGTCTGCATCGATCTCACCTGCGTCATGGCCGCCCGGGAACGCCAGCGCGACCGCAAGACCGGCCGCCGCCCGGATGGCTGGGTCTCCTGGCCCACCCTCGTCCTCGTCGGCGGAATTACCCTGTCCCTGGCCGCCAACCTCGCCCAGGCCGAACCGACCCCCTGGGGATGGATCTGCGCTGCGACCCCGGCCGGCGCCTTCCTCATCGCCGTCTCCATGCTCGAACGGCGCGCTTCGGCCCCTCGACCCGAACCGGTCCCGGAGCCCGTCCCCGCTCCTGCCGCTGTCCCGCATGCCGTGCCGGAGCTCTCGGCCGAAACCGCCGCGCTCGTCCCTTCACCCGGCCCCGCCGCACCGGCCCGCACTGAACCGCCCGGCGACCGCGGCGACACCGGGCCGACCGGTGAACTCGTCGACTACGCCCGCCGGGTGGCCGCCGAACACCACGCCCGGCACGGCCGGCCCATCACCCGCGACACCCTGCGCGCCCGCCTCGGCGTGTCCAACCAACTCGCCGCAGACCTGCTCCATGCCCTGCACGAGCAGCCCGGCCCCGCCTGAACCCCTGAAGGAGAACCCCATGCGCATCCGCATCGATGGCACCTACGCCGAAGTCGTCCACGCCGCCAACACCATCCGCACGCTCCTGCCGATCCGGCAGATATCGCCGGTCATGAAGCTGCGCGAGCGGCCTCATACCTGGCGGGTGTTCCTCAACACCGCCCCCAGACGCGACACCGGGAGATGGATCACATGACCGACGACCCCAACGCCCCGACCGCCGAACTCCCCGGCATCGCTCCCCGGCGCTGGCAGTGCTGCCACTGCGGCGGGACCGGCGTCGACGGCTACGGCGAGACCTGCGAGCACTGCGAGGGCCTCGGCTTCTGCTGAGCCCTTGGCGCCCCCGGCGTGACCACACATCCGCCAAGACGTCTGTCACGTCGGGGGCCATCCCGAACCGAACCTCTCGACCCGGAAGGGACGCACCCCATCATGCCAAGCACCCACGCGATAGCCGGACTCATCACCCGGCTCCACGATCCCCACTACGCCCGCTGGGCCGCCCAGATCCGCGCCACCGGCGGCTGCCGTCAGCCGATCCACCTGCGCGGCCACGTCCACCACCTCGACCCCGCCACCGGCCAGCGGCTCCACTCCTACACCACCGCCACCGAACCGGACGGAGTCCTGCGCGTCCCGTGCAAGACCCGCCGGGCCTCCCGCTGCCCGGCCTGCGCCGAGACCTACCGGGCCGACACCTACCAGCTCATCCGCGCCGGCCTCGTCGGCGGCAAAGGCGTCCCGGAGACCGTTACCGCGCACCCGTGCCTGTTCGTCACCCTCACCGCTCCCTCCTTCGGCCTCGTCCACACTCGGCGGGAGAAGAACGGCAAGGCCCTGCCCTGCCACGCCCGCCGCGACGCGGTCACCTGCCCGCATGGGCGGGTCATGTCCTGCACCGCCCGGCACGGCGTCGAAGAGACATGCCTCGGTGAGCCGCTGTGCGCCGACTGCTACGACTACGCGGGCTCGGTGCTGTTCAACGCCACCTCGCCGGAGCTGTGGCGGCGCTTCACCCTGGCGCTCCGCCGCAACGTCGCCAAGGCCGCGGGCCTGACCCTGCGGGAGCTGCGCGAGCAGGCCGTGATCTCCTTCGCCAAGGTCGCCGAGTACCAGAGGCGCGGCGTCGTGCACTTCCACGCCGTCATTCGCCTCGACGGCCCGGAAGGGCCTGCCTCCCCGCCTCCGGCCTGGACGAGCGCTGACGTGCTGGCCGACGCCGTACGGCACGCCGTCTCGGCCGTGACGGTCACAGCCCCGGCCGCAGGGGACGAACCGGCGCGGGTGCTGCGCTGGGGCACTCAGCTCGACGTCCGCCCGATCACCTTGGACGGTGACCTCACTGATCAGGCGGTGGCCGGCTACATCGCCAAGTACGCCACCAAGGCCGCCGAATGCGTCGGCACCCTCGACCGGCGTATCAGCCCCCTCGACGACCTAGCGGCCCTGCCGCTGCGGGAGCACGCCCGGCGGCTCATCGCCGAGTGCCTGCGCCTGGGCGCCCTCGACGAGCTGGCCGACCTCCGCCTTGCCTCGTGGGCACACATGCTCGGCTTCCGCGGACACTTCTCCACCAAGAGCCGCCACTACTCCACCACCCTCGGCGACATCCGCGCCGAACGCGCCGACTACATGCGCGACGAGGCCGTCAGCACCGGCCGGCTCCCGCTCTTCGACGAGGACACCGTCCTCATCGTCTCCCACTGGGAGTACACCGGACAGGGCTACTCGCTTGGTGACGCCCTTTTGGCAAGCGCTCTTACCGGAAACCGCCTTGCCGATCCTTCGGCTCTCCTGGGGGCTTCGGATGGATAACACGCAGCTCTTGACCGTCGATGAGGCCGCCGCATGCCTTCGGGTGAGCCGCTGGACCCTCTACTGCCTGATCCGCTCCAACGAGATCCGGAGCGTGAAGATCCGCCGTCGTCGCCTCATCCCGGTCGACGCGGTGGCCGAGTGCATCCACAACCTGATGGAGGCGGCGTGATGACCAGCAGAGCGCTCGGCACCCCTGGGGAAGAGCCCAAGCGGCAGAGCAAGCGCCGCATGCGGAAGCGCTCCAACGGTGAGGGGAGCATCTGGCCCCGTAAGGACGGCCGGTACGGCTACGCGGCCTTCGTCCCCACGACCGGCGGAGCCGTGAAGCGGGTCCAAGGGTCGGCCCGGACTCAGGAGGAGGCCAGGAAGAAGCTCACGGAGCTTCTGAGGAACGCGGACGACGGCATCCCGGTCTCCTCGGAGAACTGGACCGTCAGCGACTACCTGAACTACTGGCTCACGCACATCGTGAGGGAGGAGCGGCGCCCCAAGACCTACCAGGGCTACGAGAGCGTCGTCCGGCTCCACCTCATCCCCGGCCTCGGCAAGCGGCGGCTGAGCAAGCTCAACGCTCAGGACGTCCGGCTCTTCATCACCCAGACCCGTACCGAATGCCAGTGCTGCAAGCATGGGTGGGACGCGTCCCGGGAGGCTCCGGTCTGCTGCGCGCTCAAGGGCGGGAAGTGCTGTGAGTCCCGGCTGTCGACCCGCATGGTTCAGTCCGTGCACGCCGTACTCCGCAACGCTCTGGAGTCCGCGGTGCGGGAGGAGATCATCCCGCGCAACGCGGCCAAGCTGGTCAAGGTCCCGGTGCCGAAGTACAAGGTCAATCGCGGCCTGACCGTTCCTCAGGCTCGCGCGGTTCTCAAGGCCGCCAGGGAGCACCGGCTGTTCGCCCTCTACGTCCTGGCGCTCTGCCTCGGTCTGCGGCGCGGGGAGCTACTCGGCCTCCGCTGGCAAGACGTCGATCTCGACGGCGCGAAGCTCGAAGTCACTCAAACCCTTCAGCGGGTCGGTGGCCGACTCCAGTTCGTCCGGCCCAAGACCAATGACTCCGAGCGGACCGTCCCGCTCCCCTCTATCTGCGTGGAGGTCCTTCGGGAGCACCGCAGGCGGCAGTTCGCCGAACGCTCCGACCGCTGGGACGACTGGGAGGAACACAGTCTCGTCTTCCCGTCCCGGCGGGGAACCCCGATGGAGCCGGACAACCTCCGGCGGAGCTGGGGAGCGATCCGCGAGGCCGCCGGCCTCGGGGACATGCGCTTTCACGATCTCCGGCACACCTGCGTGACGCTGCTGCTCAACCTCGGTGTACCGCCTCAGGTCGTCCGTGACATCGTCGGCCACAGCGACATCGAGGTGACCATGACCATCTACGCTCATGTCTCCCTCGACGACAAGCGCCGCGCCCTCGGCAAGCTGGGGGATGCTCTCGGCTGAACCTGAATTCCCAGATCGCCCTGGCTGCTTCAGCCGGGGCGATCTTCGTTTGCCGAGAAGATCTCTTGGAAGTTCGGCATATACCAAGATTCGGCATGGTCTGCTGCTTTAGCCTGGGACGGCTACACCCGTGGGACAGCAGTTCACATCGCTTCCTCACCGATCCATGTCGGGCGCCGTTTTCTTAGGCCCCGTCAGCGAGAGGAGGTGATGCATGTGGCTGCGAAGCACCGGCGTCCACAAAGATCGTGGACGTGGGTGTGGCCCGTCCTAGACGCCGTAACTAGGTTGGCGCCGTTGGCGGCGGCTCTGCTCGCTCTTAGGAGCTAGCGGACGGGCCTTCCCTTCTGTAGCACGCCCGACTCGGTTACCACCCGAGTCGGGCCAGCTCACCGCAGTGATAGCGGTTTTGCTAGCGTCATCGGCCCGTTCCGACCTGGCCCCGTTCCGACTTGCAAGAACTTAGGTTAGCCCGGCCGCAAGAGGTTGGTAGTCCACATTCCTATATCAACGTCATAGCAAGCCAGGATCGACGTTGCTGTCAGCGCTGCTGTCATCGAAGATCAAAAAAGCCCCGAGCGATCATCGCCCGGGGCTTCTCTGCTGCTCAAGTGTGGTGGTCAGGGGCAGGGTCGAACTGCCGACCTTCCGCTTTTCAGGCGGACGCTCGTACCAACTGAGCTACCTGACCTGGATGGTGGTGCGACACCTACCAGAGCGGTCCTGACGGGACTTGAACCCGCGACCTCCACCTTGACAGGGTGGCGAGCACTCCAAACTGCTCTACAGGACCTTGCTTTGTTGGAAACTTCCGTTTCCGTTTTTCTCGGCCCGCCTAGCTTACCAGTTCTTCGGAGGTCTTCGACCTGCCGTTTTCCCGGTGAGCCTTCGCTCGGCCGTGCCCCCAACGGGATTCGAACCCGTGTCGCCGCCTTGAAAGGGCGGTGTCCTAGGCCACTAGACGATGGGGGCTCGGGACTCTCGTCCCGTTCCGTGCCGTCTTCCGCTGGAGACCTCTGAAGCATAGGGGACTTTTGCCCTCGATGCCAAAGCGGCGTTCCGGCGGCTTACGGAGCCTTACGGAGCCTTGGGGTCGGCGGTCTCCCCCGTCGGAGAGGGGGTGGCCGTCGGCCCGAAAGAAGGCCCGGGAGAAATTGTACGGCCCGGGTCGGTCTCGACGTGACGTTCGATCTGCACCGACTGCTCACCCAGTCCGCCCAGAGTGATGTCGTCCCAGGCCCGGAGCCTGTGGGACTTGCGGTCGAAGTACAGCACGGAGGCCGCGACCGGCGTGGGCTCGTCGTGTTCCAGGGCACGCAGGCCGGCCCCTCCGGTGGAGCCCTGGACGAGGACGCGGGTGCCGGACGGCAGCAACTCGGTGGACCGCTCGTGGGCGTGCCCGGTGAGGACCATCGGCACGGCGCCGGAGAAGGCCCGGGCGATCGTGGGGTCGTGCACCGCCACCAGGTCGGCCGGCTGCTTGAACGCCTGACCCAGCCGGCTGGCGTAGGCGTGCCCGAGGGCGGTCAGGGTCTCCGGGGCGGAGTCGATCTCCACCGACTTGTCGGGGGTGAACCGGGGGTCGCCGACGCCGTAGATGCGCAGCCCCGCCACCTTCTCGACCTCGTCGTCGAGGACGACGGCGTTCTTCTGCTTCGCCACGGCCCGCTGGGTGGCCTTGGAGTCGTGATTGCCGCGGACGAAGACGTACGGCACGCCGAAGGTGGGGATCTCCTCGACGAACTTGTCCTCGGGGCCGGTGCCGTGGTCGGTCAGGTCCCCGGTGTCCACGATCGCGTCGATCTTGAACTGGCCGATGACCGAGCGGATGAGGTTCCACGCGACCGGGTTGAGGTGGATGTCGGAGACGTGCAGGATCCGGATCGAGGTGGGGTCGGAGTCGTATATCGGCAGGGACGAGACCGTGTCGTAGAGCTGGGAGACGTTGTTGACCAGCTTGGCGAGCTGGGAGCGGTAGGACTCGAACTTCGTCACGATCGACTCGGCGCTGCCGACCAGGGACGGCGCGCCGGCGATCAGGCCGGTGTACTTGGGCTCCACCACCGAGTTCGGCCGGAAGGTCAGGGCGGCGCCGGCGCCGGTGGCGGCCATCGCGACGACGACGCTCAGCAGGCCGGCCAGGGCCGCCCAGGGGCGGCGGAAGACGATCAGGGAGACGACCAGCCCGCCGAGGAGGCCGCAGAGCAGGGCGCGCAGCACGAGCGTCTTCACCCCCTCGCGCAGCTCCTTCTCAAGGAGGGTGGGGAGCTGGCTGGACAGCCGCGGATCCTCCAGCAGCGCTCCGGCGCGGGCGGGGTTGATGTTGTCCAGGGTGACGCGCAGGCCGATCGGGGCGTCGTGCGTGTCGAACTCCAGGGTGCCCAGCGGGTGGACGTCCACCACGGTCTCCCCCGACCACGACGGCGCCGCCGACATGCCGATGTCGACCGGCCCGACGCTGGTCCGCACCGGGCCGCCGAGCGAGATGCCCAGCCACGCGCCGGCGATCGCGATCACGACGACCGCCGCTCCGCGTGCGAACGGCCCCCTGACGAAGGAGGCGAGACTTCTTGTCCGGCTCATGAAACCCATGCGGCTCCCTAACACCCGGAAACGCGGGCACAATGGCTGTTGTGATCGAGGTCTCGAGAGAGAAGTTCGAAGAGCTCGTGGCCGAGGCACTGGACACGATCCCTCCCGAGCTGACCAGGGTCATGGACAACGTGGTCGTGGTGGTCGTGGACGACCCTCCCGAGCCCGGTCTGCTTGGCCTCTACACGGGCATCCCCCTTACCGAACGCGGCGACTGGTACGCCGGGGTGTTACCCGACCGGATAGAGATCTACCGTCACCCCATCTGCACAATGTGCTCATCGGAAGACGAGGTCGTGCGAGAGGTGCGGATCACCGTGGTTCACGAGATCGCCCACCATTTCGGCATCGACGATGACCGGCTCCACGAACTCGGCTGGTGACCGTCCGCGACCGCGGGTGACCACGGCCATCATCCCCGAACCTCACCGGCGACGGTGACTTTTCCCGGTTTCTGATTACGGCTTGCACGCGGTTGGACGCTTTCAGTTGCGCCGCGGCGCTTCAGCAGGCACCGTAGGTTACACACTGAACACCCACAGTCAATACGCCTGCGAGCCCACCGGAGTCCTATGGCGGCCACCACGCCCGGCCGGCTGCCCGGGCGGCACCGCCGTCCGGCCGAACGCCGGGCAACGTACGGCGAGGTCATCGCCATCGGCGAGTTCCGCGCCCTCTGGCTCGGCCAGGGTCTTTCGCTCCTGGGCGACCAGCTCTCCCGGGTGGCGCTGTCCGTGCTGGTCTTCCAGGGTACGGACTCGGCGCTGGCCACCGCGTCGGTCTACGCGCTGACCTACCTTCCGCCGATAATCGGCGGCCCCCTCCTCGCGGGGCTGGCCGACCGCTACGCCCGGCGGCGGGTGATGATCATCTGTGATCTGCTCCGGGCCGTCATGGTGGCGCTCATGGCCGTCCCCGGCACGCCGTTCCCGGTGCTGTGCGCGCTGGTCTTCTGTGTGGTGCTGCTCAGCGCCCCGTTCTCCGCCGCCCGCGCCGCGCTGCTGCCCGAGCTTCTCACCGGCGACCGCTACGTCATGGGCTCCGCTCTGCAGAACATGACCAACCAGGGCGCCCAGATGCTGGGGTTCGCCCTCGGCGGCGCGCTGATCATGGGGATGGGTCCGTACCGCGCGCTGGCCCTGGACGCCGCGACATACCTCGCCTCGGCGCTCATCCTCGCCTCCGGGGTGCGGCGGCGCCCCCTCCCGGAGAACGGTGAGACCGGCCGTCCCTCCATGTGGACGACGACCCGCGCCGGAGCGCGACTGGTCTTCGGCGACCCCCGGCTGCGGACGCTGGTCCTCTTCGCCTGGCTGTGCGGCTTCTACGTGCTGCCCGAGGGGATCGCGACGCCGTACGCCGCCACGCTGACCGTCGATCCGGAGCGGATCTCCTTCGTCGCGGGCCTGCTCATGGGGTCGATGCCGACCGGTACGGTCGTCGGCGCGTTCTTCTTCAGCCGGTACGTCACCCCGTCCCGGCGTCTGCGGTCGATGGGGTGGATGGCGATGCTGACCTGCGCGCCGCTGATCCTGTGCGCGGCGCGGCCCCCGCTCGCCGCGGTGCTGGTCCTGTGGTTCGTCTCCGGCATCGGCGGCGCCTACCAGCTCGCGGCGAACGCCGCGTTCGTGCAGTGCGTGCCCGCCGAGCGCCGGGCGATGGCCTTCGGGCTCGTACAGTCGGGCCTGCTCGCCGTCCAGGGGATCGGCATCCTCATCGGCGGTGCCGCCACCGCCGAGCTGGGCCCGGAGGCCGTGGTGGGACTGGCCGGCGCGGCGGGTCTCGTCGTCGCCGCCGCGCTGGCCGTACTGTGGTCGGGATCCCGCAAGGAGATCATCGAGAGGGTCCGCGCCGAGGCGGCCGCCTGAGTCACACCCGCGGCTCGTCGTCCCGCCGCGGCTGGGCGGCCGGGCCGGAGGGGGCGTCCTGCGGAGCGGCCGGGCCGGCGTAGGTGTCCCGCGGAGTCGTCGGCGTGGCGTAGGCGTCCTGCGGGGCGGCCGGGCCGGAGTAGTAGGGGGTGGGGTCGGCGTAGCCGGGGTGGCTCCGGTCCGGGCCGCCCTGGGGGCGGTTCTGGCCGGCGTTCCTGGCCCAGTGCTCGGCCTTGGCCCAGCTCTCCCGGGCCTTGACCTTGGCGTCCTGCCAGGCCGGGTCGTCCTTGTGCTTGTCGATCAGGCGCTCCAGGACCGACGTCCCGGTGGTCTCCGAGGGCATGAGCAGCCACCCGACGAGGTAGATGCCGGCCCCGAGGCCGCCGAAGAACGTGGTGACCGCGATGACCACGCGGACGACGTTCGCGTCGATCCCGACGTACCGTCCGATGCCGGAGGCGACGCCCGCGACGACGCGGCCGTCCCTGGTCCTGTAGAGCCGCTTGACACCCGAGAAGTCGTTTTCTTCCATGTCCTCAGACTGCCCCGCGAGGAGCCCCGATCCCATCGGGATTCGCCCTGGCGCGACCCTGACCTTCCATCCGGCGGCATCCGGAATACCCTGACACCGGGCCCAGGGAGCCCCCGGGAGAAGGGAACAGTCCATGGACGACCTGCTGCGCATCGACGACACGCTCTCCGAGGAACAGCGCCTGATCCGCGACACGGTGCGGCGGTTCGTGACCGAACGGGTGCTGCCCCACGTCGGCGACTGGTTCGAGGAGGGCGTCTTCCCGGCGCGCGAGCTCGGCCCGGCGCTCGGCTCCCTCGGCCTCCTGGGGATGCACCTGGACGGCTACGGCTGCGCCGGCATGGACGCCGTCTCCTACGGCATCGCCTGCCGCGAACTGGAGGCCGGCGACTCCGGCCTGCGGTCGTTCGTCTCCGTGCAGGGCTCGCTCGCCATGTTCCCCATCTGGAGGTACGGCTCTGCGGAGCAGAAGGAGGAGTGGCTGCCCCGGATGGCGGCCGGCGAGGCGATCGGCTGCTTCGGCCTGACCGAGCCGGACCACGGCTCCGACCCGGGCGGCATGCGCACCCACGCCAAGCAGGACCCCTCGGGCGACTGGATCCTCAACGGCTCCAAGATGTGGATCACCAACGGCTCCATCGCGGACGTCGCGGTGGTCTGGGCACAGACCGAGGACGGCATCCGCGGCTTCGTGGTCCCCACCGACACGCCCGGCTTCTCCGCCCCGGAGATCCACCGGAAGATGTCCCTGCGCGCCTCGGTGACCTCGTCGCTGTACCTCGACGACGTCCGCCTGCCCGCCTCCGCCGTGCTGCCGGAGGTACGGGGGCTGAAGGGCCCGCTGTCGTGCCTGTCGGAGGCTCGGTACGGCATCCTGTGGGGCGTGGTGGGCGCCGCCCGGGCCTGCCTGGAGACGGCCCTGGACTACGCCACCAGCCGGGTGCAGTTCGACCGCCCCATCGGGGCCTTCCAGCTCACCCAGCGCAAGCTCGGCTGGATGTACGTCGGCCTGGGGCAGGCCCAGCTCACCGCCCTGCACCTGGGGCGGCTGAAGGACGCGGGCGCCATCACCCCGCAGCAGGTCAGCTTCGGCAAGCTCGCCAACGTCCGCGCCGCCCTCGACATCGCCCGTGAGGCCCGCTCGATCCTCGGCGGCAACGGCATCACGCTGGAGTATCCGGTGATCCGGCACATGAACAACCTGGAGACCGTACTGACCTACGAGGGCACCGAGGAGGTGCACCTGCTCACCCTGGGGCGGGCGCTCACCGGCCTGGACGCCTTCCACTGAACCGGCCGCCCACCGGCCTGGACGCCTTTCGCCGGGCCGGCCGTACGCGCCGGCGGCGGGCGGGTCCGTACCGGGGTGGGCGCCGGACGGCCGCCTCCACCGGCCGTGGGGGCGGCCCCGAACCGCTTCATGGTGTCGGCCGCCTCGCCGCCTTCACGGCCGTGGGGGGCCGCTCTCCGGGGGACCGCGCCGTCCGGTGCGCTACCGCTGGAGCGCCCGGCGCTGCGGCAGGCCCAGGGGGTGCCACTCGGGCGCCCGGGTCGCCGCCGACTCCAGCTTCTCCGCCCAGGAGACCCCGCGGCGCAGGTAGAAGCGGAGCAGCTCGGCGGCGGCGCGGGCGTCGACCAGCGCGTGGTGGGCGTCGGAGAGCGGGATGCCCGCCCGCTCGCAGCAGGCCGACAGCGTCCACTTGCCGTGCGGGATGAACTCGGGGGCGAGCTTCTGGGTGCACAGGGTCTCGGTCAGCCACTGGCTCCCGGGCAGGTCCCGCAGGAAACGCAGGTCGAACGAGGCGTTGTGGGCCACCAGGACGCGCCCGGCGATCCGCGACCACACCTCGTCCAGCACCTCCTCGATCGCCGGAGCGCCGGCGACCATCGCCCTGGTGATGCCGTGGACGTGCGCGGGCCCGGTGTCCCGCAGGGGGTTGATCAGCGAGTGCCACTCGTCGACGGTCTCGCCGCCGGTGTCCAGGGAGACGAGCGCGATCTCGCAGATGCGGTCGCCCCTCGCGGGAGAGAACCCGGTGGTCTCCACGTCGACCACGACATATCCCTGCCGCGCGGACACCCGGTGCCCCGGAAGCGACTCCAACCCCCAGCTTGTCATGAACGCCAGCCTATGGGGCGGGCGTTCATGGTCACGCGGTGTTCGGCGAACCGGGAGACCCGGCGGGCCTGGCGACGGACGATAGTGGACACTATCCTCGGTACGCTGTCTTCAGCGGGGCGTTAGCTCAATGGTTAGAGCTGCGGACTTTTAATCCGTAGGTTCTGGGTTCGAGTCCCAGGCGCCCTACCAGCGGAAGCAGTGGTTTCCGATCTTCTCCGGAAGACGGTCTACAGCCACCTTCTACAGCCAAAGGGCCGGTCCTCACCAGGAGGCCGGCCCTCATGCGTGTCGTGGTCAGCCGAACAGCTTCTTGGCGACCGCGTCGACGGCCGCACGTTCGATGTCCGGGAGCACGTGCGTGTACGTGTTCATGGTCAGCCCGATCTGGCTGTGACCGAGCGTCTTCATCACGGTCCGCGGCGAGGCCCCGGAGGCGAGCAGGAACGAGGCGCAGGCGTGGCGCAGGTCGTGAAGCCTCAGCCAGTCGAGCCCCGCCCGCTTCCGGGTGGCCCGCCACCGGGTGCTGAGGTTGCCCGGTTCGATGGGGGTTCCGATCGTGGAAGGGAAGACGAGCCCGAGGTTCTGCCACCGCTTGCCCGCTGCGAGCTGTTCGGCCGCCTGAGCCCGCCTGTGCCTGCGGAGCGCCGCCAAGGTCGGTTCCGGCACGGGGACGACCCGGCGGGACCGGTCCGTCTTGGGATCGACGAACTGAAGGGAGCCGTCCGCCCGCTGGAGCGTCTGCCGTACGGCGAGCAGCCCGCCGGCGAAGTCGATGTCATCCCAGCGGAGCCCGAGGAGTTCGCCGCGCCGCAGGCCGAGTGTCAGCGCGCAGATCCAGAAGGCTTCCAGCCGGTCGTCTCTGATCACGTCGAGCAATCGTTTGGCCTCCTCGATCGTGAGGACCCGCGCCTCTTCCCGGCGCACGGCCGGAGGCTTGACGAGCTTGGCGACGTTCCGGTGCACCAGCTCCTCCCGTTCGGCATCGGCCAGCGCGTTCCGGATCAGCCCGTGGATCTGCTTGACGGTGGCGGCCGTCAGCCCTGATTCGGCCTTGGCCTCCACGAGCCGGCGAACATCGGTGGGGGCGAGCTTGTCGAGCTGCTTACTCAAGGCGGCGGCGCGACGCGCCGCCGCACGGCCCAGCGTCGCGGTTCGACTCAGACGAGAGTGCCCCAGCCGTCATGGCGGTTGATCTCAGCGCGGCCGAAGACCGCCAGCGGCAGTTGCGGGTAGAAGTCGGCCGGCAACAGAGTGATCTGCCGCCAGCCCAAGTGCTGATACAACCGGGCGGCCGGAACATGAGGGGAAGTGATCAGCCACGCGGTGGAGCGGTCGGCGGTCGCGGCATTCAGCAGGGACCTCCCGAAGCCGCACCCCCGGGCGTCGGGGTGAACGAACAGTTCGGCCACCTCGAACGCGCCGTGCACCAGACGGCGGGTGGCGTCCAGGCCCAGCGCGTCGACGAGCGCCTTATACAGGTGGTTGTTCGACAGGTCGGTGGGGGTGGGCCAGCCATAACACACGCCGACCAACCGGTCGTGATCATCGCGGACGGTCCAGGCGGTGAACCCGGGCCGCGCCAGTGACCGGGTCAACCGGGCAGGGTAGGCGCGCAATTGCTCGGGCGTCTCCGACCAGGGCGATGCGCCGTAACAGTGCTCATATAGCGCGATGACGTCGGCTGACATCGATACGACCTCGGCGGCGTCGTGGCGGTGGCACGGGTAGGGCATCGGCGTCCTTACTGCTGTGGCCGCCAGCTCATGTCGTGATCGCACCAGGGAGCCTGGAGGAGCGGAAGGGAGGGCGGTGCCCGCGCGCCGGTTTGGACCATCACTCAAGGAAGGCCGACGTGCGGGCACCGGGTTCACGGAGCCCAGAAGGCAGGCGGCGTCAGAAGTCAGCGGCGTTCTTGGCGGCGGTGTAGCGGGCGATGACGTCGTTCCAGTTGATCAAACCCCAGAGCTTTTCGACGTAGTCGGGGCGCACATTGCGGTATTGCAGGTAGTAGGCGTGCTCCCAGGCGTCGAAGACCAGCAGCGGGGTGGTGTTCATGCCGACGTTGCCGTGGTGGTCGTAGACCTGCTCGACGATCAGGCGCTGTCCGAGGGGCTCCCACGCCAGCACGCCCCAGCCGGACCCCTGCACGGTGGCGGTGGCGGTGGTGAGCTGCTTCTGGAAGGCCTCGAAGGAGCCGAAGTGCTCGGTGATGGCGTCACCGAACTCACCATCGGGGCGATCGCCGCCGTCCGCGGACAGGTTCTGCCAGAAGATCGAGTGCAGGACATGACCGGACAGGTTGAAGGCGTAGGTCTTCTCCAGCCCGACCAGGCCGCCGAAATCACCCTTGTCGCGGGCCTCGGCCAGGCGATCCAGGGTGTCGTTGGCGCCCTTGACGTAGGCGGCGTGGTGCTTGGCGTGGTGCAGCTCCAGGATCTCCCCGGTGATCGCCGGCTCCAGGGCGGCATAGTCGTACGGCATGTCCGGCAGGGTGTAGTGCCCCATCGGTTGTCTCCTCGCGATCGACCTAGATGCAACTTACTTGCAATAGCAGTATCTAAGCAACAAGACGTGATCTCGTGGAGGCCGCCCCGGCCTTCAGTGCGCATGTGCCCGCCTCTTCCGCGCCCAGAGAACTACTCGGAGATGTCTTCTCGGTGGCCCAGCGCTTCCGCGTCACTCGTCTGTGCCTACGAGTCCCGCTCGGCCGCCTGAGCTGATGAGACTGGGCCGTAGCCGCCACAGCCCTCTCACGATCGCCTGGCGGTGGCCGATCTCCGCGCAACGCTGGGGCGATCGACGGTCCGAGGCATCGTTCCTCAACCTCTGCTCACCGGACGACGGGGCAGCGCAGGAGGCAGGTATCCCGTTGCATCCTCCGTTGCAGTACAAAGGCGTTCAGGACCGTTCACCGTGGACCACCCGTGCCCTCTGAACTGCATTGAACCGTCCGGAACAGCACGAGGGCGATCTTTTAATCCGTAGGTTCTGGGTTCGAGTCCCAGGCGCCCTACCTCACCGAACTGGGCGGACTTCCACATCGTCGTGACCGGGGAGCCCGCCCGGTCGCGTTTCCCGCCGCGTCCGTCACCGTCGCGGCACGGGAGACCAGCCGCGAGCGGCTGAGAGCAGAGTTGCGCGGCACCCGGCTCGCCGAGATACGCAAGCTCCTGGACGTCTCCCAGAAGCTTCTCGCCGAGCGCACGGGCGTCTCCCAGGCGCGTGTCCCAGATCGAGCACGGCCGGATCGGCGGTCTGGACACCCTGCGTTCCTATGTCGTCGCGCTGGGCGGGACGCCGGACGTGGTGGCGGACTTCGGCGACCATGCCGTGAGGGTCGCCTGAACCATCTCCGGATGCGGGCAGAAGAGTACGCCGTTGGCCATCGATCTCAGCCGCCGAACCCGGTACGCGTGGCCTCCATCAGGCCCGTGAACCTGAACGCTGCCAGGCAGCGGTCCGCCAGGACGTTCGACCCGAGAGAATGGCTGAATGCGTCGATTCGATGCCGCGGGGGCCGGCCTCGTTCCCGGGCAAACGGTCCGGGCCCGGGTGATCGCCCATCAACCGTGGGGCGTCAGCATGGTGATCCCCGGGCATGAGGACATCGGTGCGTCCATAGACGCCGCCGTGATCGATAGCCCGTCGGGCAACCCCCGTGCCCTCCCCGAGGAGTACCCCCGGGTCGGCACCGAGGTTGACGCCATCGTCCAGCAGCTACGCCGTTACACCTCGCCCGCCTGGGCACGGTTGAGCCTGCGCAGCCAAGACCTGGAATGCTTCCGATGGGGATGCGATTTCTGCGGCACACCGGCCGTCTTGAGCCCGGGAGGCGACGGCGTGACCATGGACGTCCGCAGCGCCGACGGCCCCGGCGGCACCGCCGTCATCGCCCACCGCGAGTGCCTCGCCATCCGGCTTCATACCCGAAGCCTCGAACCGGTGCGTATCCGCTCAGTCGGGCGAAGGCCGTAGATCCCTCGTCAACGAGATCCGGAGCGTGCGCGGAACGCCTGGCCTGCCTCGATCAGGTGGCACAGGGCCGATGGCCGGATTCCCAGCCGCAGTTTCGTCTCGATCCACTCGTCAAGGCTGCGGCGCGGCGCCGCGCGGCCCGCCAGAACGCCGCCCCCGAGGTTGCTCCAGCCATCGGGTCCTGACCGCTGTGCTCCTCGCATACATCTGGACCTTATCCGGACACGACGCTCACGATCATCGGCTGTGACTCCCCTCGGTCTGCTTCTCGTTCTTCTTCCGCTGGCGGCTTTCGGCAACGCCGCATACCGCGCGCGACGACGTCCCACGGAGTCAGCGGCGACCTTTCGGCGGGCATTCTTGGCCACCGGTGCCGCCTTTTTTGGAATAGCCCTGCTGATGATGCTCGGTATTTTTGACACATACCGGCCCGAGGCCGCCGACCTCATCATCAAGCTGGGCTTCGGCATGATGATCGGCGGCGTAGCCTGCGCGATCACCGAGCGCAGGTGAAGGCCGGCCCTCCGGCAGGCCCCAGGTCCGGGGTGATCGCCGACCGTGAACGCCGGCTTCGTGGTGGCTGAGGTGAGGGCCTGATCGTCCCGCCTGCCACGTCCCGGCCCTCGGCCGTCTGCTCATCCGAGTCGGTGCCGCCTGTCACGCAGGTGAGCGGCACGCTCCGCCGCCATGCGTTCCCGTCGCTCCTGCGCCAGGATTTCTTGAGGAGTCGGCACCCGTCGTTTCTCGTGCCTGATCGCCAGGCGAATCGCCCAGTAAAGAGCGATGAAGAACAGCAACACCGGTATGGCCCACATCATCAGCAGTAGCAGAATACCGGTGAACCCGATCTCCATTTGGTCCTCCCCATGGGGAGGACCAGCATGCCCGATCTCACGGATCGCGTCCATCGACTGCTTCGCCGCCCGTCCCCGTCGAGGCGGCGGTCCCGTCATTCCGCCATCGCCGGTTCTCCGTCGGAAAGCCCGACGGCGGCATCCGCGGACACGAGCTTGGTGAGGACGGCCTCCGCGTCATCGGACGACTCCGTACGGTAACCCTGGGCGTGGTAAAAGCTGAGGTTGCGCAGGCTCCGGGCTCCGGTGGACAGCACGACGCGGCGGCAGCCGGCGTCGGCCGCGGCTTCGGCCTCGCGCAGCAGCCAGCGCCCCACGCCCTGGCCGCGCAGGTCGGGGGCGACGCCGAGGCGGCCCACGTGCCAGTCGTCCTCCACGCGGCGCGCGCGCACCATGCCCAGGAGCCGCCCGTCCCGCCACAGGCCCGCGGCCTGCCAGCCGGCCAGCCATGCGCGCACCTCATCAAGCGACTCCTCCAGGGCGGGGATGGCCAGGGTGTCGTTGGCCACCGCCTCCTCCACCCAGCAGCACCGCTGGAGCACCAGGACCTCTGGAGCATCGTCCGGGGTCAGCGCTCTCACGTACGACCCCGGCAGCGGCACCGCCCCCGGACCCGAGCGGATTCGCTCGCGCATCGGCCGCAGGGCGTGGGCGAGGCGGACGAGCTCGTCCAGGACTCCGGCGGCGGCCTCGTCGCGGCCGGCGTCCGGGCGGATCCGCCCGCCGTCCACCGTGTCGGCGATGCGCAGGGCGACCGTGGCGCCCAGCGGCACCAGCCGCAGCGTGGTCACCACCTGCTTGGCGTGCTGGACCGACCGGGTGCCCGCCGAGGTGTTGCCGTAGCTGACGAACCCCATCGGCTTCCACGCCCATTCCCGGTTCAGGTAGTCGAGGGCGTTCTTGAACGTCGCCGGCATGCCGTAGTTGTACTCGGGGGTGACCGCGATGAAGCCGTCCGCCGCGTCCACCATCGCGCTCCACCGCGTGGTGTGCTCGTGCCGGTGAACGCCGGAGGCCGGCTCCTCCTCCTCGTCGAGGAACGGCAGGGCGAGGTCGCCGAGGGTCACCGGCAGGAGATCCACGCCCAGTTCCGCGGCATGCGGCGCGATCGCGTCGATCAGCCACCGGCCCACCGCCGGGCCGAGAGCGCCGGGACGGGTGCTGCACACGAGGACGAGGACTCGCAAAGATTTCGTTGACATGTAAATGAACGTAGCCGGTAACTTGTTTACATGTCAAAGAGATGGTCCTCCGAGGCGGTGCGCTGGCTCGACGCGGACGAGGAACGCGCCTGGCGCGCCCTGCGCCGGATGATGGTCGCGATCCAGTCACGCACCGCGCACGACCTGGCCGAGATCGGCCTGTCCGAGCCCGACTACGAGGTGCTCAGCACGCTCTCCGAGCGTCCGGGCCACGCCAGCACGCTGCGCGAGCAGGCCGCCAAGATGGGTTGGTCCCGCAGCCGCCTGTCGCGGCACGCCAGCCGCATGGAGGCCCGCGGTCTCGTGCGGCGCGAGCCCGACCCGGACGACGGCCGGGGCTGTTACCTCGTCCTCACCGAGAACGGTCTGGAGACGCTTGAGGACGCGGCCCCGATGCACCTGGAATCGGTCCGCCGCCACGTCATCGACCGGCTCTCGGCCGCCGACCTGTCCGTCCTGGAGGACATCGCCCGCAAACTGGAAGAACCCGCATGAGCGTCACCCGAGGAACCGGGCTTCCCCCAACGGCCCGGACACCGGCGGTGTGGCATCAGACCTCCAGGTCCGGCGGCCGGTGGCGTTCGAAGCCGGGGAGCGGTTCGTCGCGGCGCCGGTGCCGCGCCTGACCGCGGTCGGCGGCGGGTCACCACCGGGCGATGAGCGGCGTTTCCGGTTCGTGCCGCCGCCAGGACCCGGCGAGACGGACGAGGCGGGTGGGGGCGGCGATGCCGCGCACGGTTGCGATCCTGCCGTTGGCGATGTCGAACGCCACGGCACCGACGACCTGGTCGCCGACCACGAAGAGGATGGCGGGGGCGCCGTTGACGAGCGCGTAGTGGATGGCGGGCGTGCCGCCGGCGAATCGCCGTTTCGCGGGTGTGGGTTTGAAGCCGGCCCGCACGACGGCGGCGATGCGCTGCGGAGTGTCGTACTGCGGCAGCGTCCCGGTCAGACCGGCGCCGTCGGAGATCATGGTCGCGTCATCGGTGAGCAGCGCCGCCAGCCGTTCGGTACGGCCCGATGAGGCGGCGGCGAGGAATTCCTCGACGATCCTGCGGGTGGTCGCCGGGTCGGCTTCGCCGCCGCGGCGGCGTGCGACGGTGATGCGGCGCCGGGCCCGATGGAGGTGCTGCTGGCTCGTGGACTCGGTGATGTCGAGGATCTCGGCGATCTCAGCGTGGCTGTGGGAGAACGCTTCGCGCAGGAGGTAGACGGCCCGTTCGAGGGGTGCCAGACGCTCCATGAGGGTCAGCACGGCCAGGGAGACCGATTCGCGCTGCTCGAACGTGTCGGCCGGACCGAGCATCGGATCGCCGTCGAGGAGCGGTTCGGGCAGCCAGGCGCCGACGGCGCGTTCGCGGCGGGCTTGTGCCGAGCGGAGCCGGTCGAGGCACAGGTTGGTGACGACCTTGGTCAGCCATGCTTCCGGCACCTTGATCCGCTGCCGGTCGGCGGCCTGCCAGTGCAGAAACGCGTCCTGTACGGCGTCCTCGGCGTCGGCGGCGGAGCCCAGCAGCCGGTACGCCAGCGAGGCCAGCCGGTTCCTGCTGGCCTCGAACCGGCCTGTGTCGAAACGGTCGGTGGCGGCGCTGTCCACGCGGATCACCCTGGGCGGCTACGCGAACACGTTCGCGGCGGACGTGTCCGGCGCGGCGGCCAGACGGCGCCTGCGGTTGGGGACGCCGAAGGTCGGGTGCGAGTTGGCCCACAGTGACATCCTGAGGATGCCCGCCTTGACCTGCGCGGCCTTCCGGCCGCCCACATACGTCGGCTTCGCCTGCCCTTCGTCGTCGACCGGCTGGAGGATCCCGTCCCGTCGCCCGAGGCTGATGTGGTTGTACGAGTAGACCAGCTTGGTCTTCGCGATCTCGCGGCCGGTCAGGCGTCCCACGATCGCGTGGATCGCCTGACCGCCGGTGTAGCCGGCCGAGGCGCAGGACATCGGCAGCGGCCTGCCGTTGTCGCCGATGGCGTAGGCGCTGTCGCCGACGGCGTAGACGTCCGGGTGCGAGACCGAGCGCATGGTGCGATCGACGACGATCCGGCCGCTCCCGGTGACCTCCAGCCCGCCGGCGGCGGCGATCGGGCCGACCGCGAATCCGGCCGTCCACACGGTCGCGTCGGACGACAGGGCGGTGCCGTCGGCGCACAGCGCCCGCGTCGCTTCGACTGCTTCGACGCCGGTGTGCTCCAGGACGGTGATGCCCAGCCGTTCGCAGGCCCGGCGAAGGTGGCTGCGGGCCCCGGCGGAGAGCCGGGCGCCCAGCTCGCCGCGGGCGATGAGCGTCACCGACAGGCCGGGCCGGGACTCGGCGATCTCGGTGGCGGTCTCGATGCCGGTCAACCCGTCGCCGACGACCAGCACGCGCCCGCCTTCGCCCCGCCTGCTCAGGCTGTCCAGGCGCTCGCGCAGACGCAGCGCCGAGGGCCGGGCGGCGACGTCGAAGGCGTGCTCGGCCACGCCGGGGACGCCTTCGACGTCGCCCTGGCTGCCGAGCGCGTAGACGAGCGTGTCGTAACCGAGCTCGCCGCCGCCGTCGGCGTCGGCCATGGCGACGGCCCGGCGCTCGGGGTCGACGGCGGTGACCCGGGCCAGGCGCAGCCGTATCCCCGTCCCCGCGAAGACGTCCGCGAGCTTTTGAACCTCGATTTCCCGGCCGGCCGCCAGCTGGTGCAGCCGCAGCCGCTCGACGAAGTCCGGCACGGCGTTGACCACGGTGATCTCGGTGTCCGCCGGGGACAACCGGCGGGCCAGGTTCCCGGCCACGTAGACCCCGGCGTAGCCGGCGCCGAGGACGGTGATGCGGTGCCTCATGTCTCGCTCCTGTCGGTTCGTCTCCTCCGGTGACTTGAGCGGGACGGCGCCCCGATTGCTGACAGGTAGCGCATGTGGCATGGGTCACAGAGCGGCGGGAGCATCATCCGAGTTGACCGGCGTGGACGGTGCGCGAGCCGGGCGCCCCGCGGCGGCCTTCGAAGCGGTGCGCGGTTCAGCGGGGACGGTGGCCCTTCCTGCCCCGGCCGGGCTGCGCGCCCCGGCGGCCCGATCCACCCGGAGCGGGACTCCGCGGCTGCTTCCGCGCCTTCGCCGGAGCGGGTGCGGGCGCGGGCGCGGGGGTACGGCCTCGCGTGCTGTTCGCCGTACGGCCGCGGACGATGCCGATGAAGTCCTCCACCAGATCGGTCGTCGCCTCCGTGGGCCAGGCCAGCGCGACCTGCGACTGCGGCGTCTCCAGGACCGGCCGGTAGGTCAGGTCTCTCCGGTGGTGCAGGCGCGCCAGCGACTGCGGGACCAGCAGCAGCCCGGCTCCCGACGCCACCAGCTCGATCGCCTCCGCCGTCGTGTCCGGACGTGTGAAGGCCGGCAGCCCCGGCGGAGCGGCCCATTCGAGGGTGTCGTCCATCGGGTGGAGCACCTCCTCGTCGGCGAGGTCGGCGACGGTCACCTCGTCGGCGGCGGTCGCCAGGTGGTCCTTCGGCACCACGACCACGGTGGTCTCGACGTAGAGAGGGATCACGCTGAGCCCCTCGCGGTTCACGGGCAGCCGCACGAGCCCGGCGTCGGCGTCGCCGTCGTGCAGCGACCTCACCGCCTCGGCGGCGGCTACGGGGACCAGGGTGAGTGGAACGTCGGGCACGCGCTCGGCCCAGACGCCCGCCCATTTGGCGGGCGTCACCCCGGGCACGTAGGCCAGCCGGAACTCCCTGTAAGTCACCTCCTCACGGTACCGGTGTCCGGGGAGGCGGCTTCGCGCCCTACCCTTGACACCATGACCAAGCCCAAGACCACCCAGACGATGAAGCCCGCGACCGCGGCCAAGAAGCTGGGTGTGCTCCTGGAGGCCACTCCCGCCGAGTTCCAGGAGGGGGTCGTCTCCAGGGATGAGCTGAACGCGCTGCAGGCCGACCCGCCGGCGTGGCTGGCCGATCTGCGGCGCAACGGGCCGCATCCCAGGCAGGTCGTCGCCGTGAAACTGGGCGTCTCCAACTCGGGCCTGGCCAGGGGCGGCGTCACCGGGCCGCTCACCACCGCCGAGATCGACGCCATCAAGGCGGAGAACCCCGAGTGGCTGCAGCATGAGCGGTCGGTTCAGGCCGAGGTGCGCAAGGAGGCGCAGCGCCTCAAGCAGCGCTAGCCGGACGGCGGAAGCGGCGGTCCGGTTCGGTCCGCCGCCGTCCGGACCCGCGCCGCCGCCGTCCGGATCGGCCGCCGCGCCGGTTTGTCGGTGGGGCGATCTAACGTCCCGGCCATGACTTCAGCGACGCAGGCGTACACGTACGCCGCGCCCTCCTCCCTCATCGGCGGCCGTCTCGGATTGGCGACCTCCGGCGGGCGGGCCCTGTCCGGCCCCGTCGTGGCCCCCCGGTTCTTCAGCGGCGTGGTGACCCAGGCCGCCCCCGCCGCGGCGGCCCTGCTCGGCGTCGCCGATGTGGCTCTGGCCCGCTACCACCAGCCGCAGGCGCGGCCCGGCTGGGTGCGCGACCCGGTGGTGACGTGCAACGGGGACCGGCTGCGGTTCGAGTCGTTCTCGGCCTGCGGCGGCGTGTACGCCCGGCTTGATCTGCTGAGCGGCGCGCTCGACGGCGAGGTGTTCGACCGGGGCACCACCAACGTCGACGTGAACGCGCCGCTCCGGGAGGCGCTGGCGCGCGTCGGCGCGCGTGACCCGTTGCACCTGGGGGTGGGCCTCGACGAGCTGGTCGTGACCACGATGGACGGCGCGGTGGTGGAGAAGAAGGTCCCCCTGCCCGAGCGCTGGTTGCGCGGCTTCGCCGAGGTGCAGGTCATCGCCTCGGGCATGGATCAGCGCGGTGAGCTGACCGGCATGACGGCGGTGCGGTTCCTGCGCGGGCTGCCCAGGAAGGGCACGGTGTGGGTGGCGCAGGCGGGGCGGGAGCCGAAGGTCTCCGACCGCCGGGTCCCGGGCTCGGTCCGGCTCGCCGACCCCGGCCGGCTCGGCACCCTCCTGCCGCTGCTGCGCTTCGCGAAGTCCCTCCGGGTGTACGGCCCGGCCGACGCCGCCTCCGATGCCGCCTCCAGTGCCTGGGAACTGGAGCTCCCGGGCATGCGCTACACGCTCGCCCTCTCACCCGAGCGCTGGCGCGGTTTCTCCGGCGAGGGCGCGGTGCTCGACGACCTGGCCGCCGACGAGGCCGAGGACGACGCCGACGTGGTGGGCATGCTGCTCAACTTCGAGCCCGAGGTCGAGATCGGCCTGCTGGCCGACCGGGCGGGCATGCCCGCCGACCGGGTGCGGGCCGCGCTGACGCGGCTCGGCGTCGCCGGGCGGGTCGGCTACGACCTGTCGGAAGCCGCCCACTTCCACCGTGAGCTGCCCTATGACAGGGACAACGTGACCGTGCTCAACCCTCGGCTGGCCAAGGCGCGCAGACTCGTCGAAGCGGGTGCCGTGCGCGTCGACGGCGAGTCGGTCACCGTCCGCACCCCGGGCGGTGAGCGCCGGGTCTCGCTGGCCGACGGTTCCTGCACCTGCGAGTGGTGGTGGGACCATCGCGGCTCCCGTGGGCCGTGCAAACACGTGCTGGCCGCCCGGATCGTCGCCCGCGCCGCCGTGGAGGTCTCCCCGTGAGCCTCTGGACGGAGATCTGCGACCTGGTGGCCCGCAACCAGGTCCACCGCCTGGCCGATCGGCTGGTCACGCTCACCGAGGAGGAGCGCGCCGAGCTGGGCGGGCGGCTGCCCGGCCTCGTCAAGGAGCTGCGCCGTGTCCGCACCGAGCAGGTGCGCGCCCAGCGTCCCGGCGACTTCGAGGAGATGGCCTCCTGGGAGGTCGGCGAACTGCTCGACGAACTTGCCGGCGCGCTGCTGCTGACCGGTGTCGGCGTCATCACCGGCCCGGCGGCCGCCGTGACGTGGATGACCGGCCGCGACGTCAACCGCCGCTGGGCCGATGACCCCGACGTCGCCCAGGTGTGCCGGGTGGCGGCCACCCGTCCCCCGGAATGGCGTCGTGACGTCGCGGTCCGCCTGGCCCGGCGGGTGCGCCGTCCCGCCGATCGCGTCGCGCCGCTGGCCGTGGCGCTGCTGCGGGAGTCCGGCGCCGCGCCGCCCGACCACGACCCGCTGGTGGCCGCCTGGCTGGCCGCGCCGAGCGTGGCCGATGACCCGCTGACCCCCGTGCTGCTGCCTCGTGTCTTCACCGCCGACGGCGCGGGCCGCGCCCTCCGTGACGAGCGACTGGAGCCCCTGCCGACCCGCTGGCTGGCCGCCGCCGCCCGCGAGCTGCCCAGGGAGCAGGTGCTCGACGGTTGCGTGAGCCGTTTCCTGCGCGGCGACGAGGCGCAGGACCTGCGGTTCTTCGTCCGGCTGCACAGGCTCCTCGACCCCACGCCGGCGGAGGCCGCGCCCCGTCTCCGCGACTACCTGCGGCTGTTGCCGTCGGCTCCGGGCACGGTCGCCGAGCTGGCCACCGAGCAGGTGCGTGAGGCGATGCCACTCGACCACGCCGATCTGGTCGAGGCGGTCGAGGCGCTCACCTTCCGGGAGGAGGCCAAGTTCGCCGCCAGGGGCCTGCGCTGGCTCGACCATGCGATCCGGGCCACGCCCGAGACGGCCGCCGACTTCGTGACCGCGCTGACCACGGCGTACGCGCACAGGTCCTTCGACGTGCGCAACCGCGCGGCCGAGCTGACCCTGAAACACGCCGGCCTGCTCGCCGGCCGTGTCGGAGAGATCCTCGAAGGCGCCCGCCATCTCCCCGCCGACCTGGGTGCGAAGCTCGCCGAGCGGTTCGGCGGCGAGGTCCCGGTCGAGGAGATGCCGGAGCGGAAGGAGTTCCCGCCGCTGCCCGAGCCGGCGGAGGCACAGCGGTTCCCCGAGCCGTCGATCCTCCCCGGCCACCACGAGAACTGGATCGGCCAGGAGCGCTGGCTCGCGGCCTTCGTCACGGGAATCGCCGAGAACAGGGAGGAACTGCGTCGCAGGCTCAGGTCCCACGTCGAGCAGGACCACGGTCACTGGCGGTCCGAGGATGCTCGCCTCGGCCCCGGCGACTGGCGGGCGGCGCTGTCCGCCGAACTCGTCACTCCCGGGAGCGTGCCGGAGCCGCCGCCGATCGGGCCGGAGAAGTTCTGGGACAGCGCGAGTCACTCCGTGGGAGTACGCGTCGTGCCCCGTGGAGAGGAGCCCGATCCCGAGCCGGGACCCCGGCGGATCATGGTGGGCGGCGCCTGCCGGCCGGGCCGCTACCTCGACGACGACGCCCCGCTGCGTGCCTTCTTCATCACCTGGAACAGCGACGACGGTCCGGACGAGGCGGTGGCCCGCGAGGGCGACCGGCGGATCCCCTTCACCGGGGGCCGCATCCACCTGTACGGTCCCCCCGCCGACGTCGAGCGGCCGTGGCGTTCCGGCGCCGGGGAGGGCGAGGAGGTCCACGACGACGGGCCGCCGGATCGCCCCCGTCCGGCGTCGACGAAGCCCGGCGCCCTGTACGACGATTCCGAGGAGGCCATGCCGTCCTTCGTCCTCGACGGCGCCTATGAGCGGATGGCCGGGCTCGGCGTGGATCCCGCTCGGATCGCGGCGATGCGGACGGGGCAGCGGGTGCCCCCTCCGGGTCCGGACGAGCCGCTCGTGGAGGTGACCGTCGTCTTCGTCCCGTCCCGGCTGCGTTCCTTCATGCCCCAGGAGTTGCCCGAGCACGACGAATGGCGGCGGCGCAACCGGCTGCCCCATCCCAATCGCGTCTCCCCGCCCCACGACTTCCTGCTGCACCGCTACGCGGAACTCGCCGAGGCCCTGCGAAACGACGCCCTGCCGCCGGTGCTGCTGTCCACGCCGACCTGGATGAGCGGCCACCTCGACCCCGACGTGCTGGTCGACCGGCTGGAGACCTGCGCCGCCGCCGGGGTGGAGCCGCTCCCCGCCGACCTGGCGCAGGCGCTGCTGCGGCTGCCCAGGGGCGGCCACCGGGCCGCGGCGGAGCGGGCCGCCAAGGTCGACTCGGAGGCGGCGCACTCGGCCGCCCGCTGGCTCGCCGGCGGCGGCATGGCCGACCCCGAGTGCGGCCACCTGTGGCGCCACATGGTGGACGCGTCCATGGTCGAGTTCGGCGACGACGAGCCGGAGCACTTCACCGAGGTCAGGCTGCAGCCGGTGTTGCGGGTGACGGCCCCGACCGGTCATCGCCTGATCGACGAGGTGCTGCTGCGTCAGCCGTTCGACTGGATGGTCGACGAGTTCGGCGGCACGCTCCAGGCATGGCCTGCCATCCTGCCCTCGCACCGTGAGGTCGTGGCCGTCAACTTCCTGCCCTTCCTGCTGCGCGGCCACTGGGGCACATGGGCGACACCCTCGGAGCTCACCGGCCTGGAGGTCGCCCAGGGCCCGATGGGTGAGTCCACGGCGGTGATCCTCGCCTTTCTCCTGGCCGGCGGCGTGCCCGGCGTGATCCCGCTGCTCCTGCGCATGGCCGCCAGGGGCGAGCTGCCCGCCGAGGCGATCGGCCGCCAGCTCGCGCTGGTGCTGCGCCGCACGTGGCGGGAGACCCGCCCCGCCGTCGCGACCCTGGCCGAGCTGGCCGACGCCGGCGGCCACCACGAGGTGTGGCGCATCCTGCGCGCTCTGCTGCCCGGGATGTTGCCGGGCGAGGGGCGGCGTATCACCGTGACCCACGCCGAACTCGTCGCCTTCGCCGCCGACGTGGCACGCTGGACCGGCGCGCGGGGGGAGATCCCGGTCGTCGCCGAGTTCGCGCGCAGCCGCCGGACGATCCGCTTCGTCCACGAGTGCAGACGCCTCCACGCCCAGCTCACCGGAGCTGCTTCATGACCTGCGACGGCGTCCGTACCGAGATGTCGTCCTCGCGCGCACCGGTGGATCCACGCGGTCCGGCGCGGGCCCGCTCACCCCGTCGACCGGCGTTCGACCAGTTCGGCGGGGAGGCGGGTGCTGGTCCGCGGGCGGTCCGGCTCGGCGACCCGGCGCAGCAGCAGCTCGACCGCGGCCGTGCCCGCCTCGTCGGCGGGCAGCCGGATCGTGGTCAGCGCCGGCTGGAGGTACGCGGCGAACGGGTGGTCACCGTACCCGAGCACGCGAACGTCCTCGGGTACGGCCAGGCCGCACTCCCGGACGGCCCGGTAGACGCCCAGCGCGAAGTAGTCGTTCGCGGTGATCACCAGGTCCGGGTGGTTGTCCGGGGTGATCAGGTTGGCGGCCAGGGCGTAGGCGTCGTCGGGCCGCCAGGGCAGGCTGGCGCCGCTCGTGCGGCGGGTGGGCACCTTCAGCACGAGCGAGTGCTCGTGGGCGATGCCCAGCTCGTCGAGCGCGCGGCGGAAGCCCGCGACCCTGGCGGCGACCGTGCTGACGCGGAGGTCCTCCTCCAGCAGCCAGATCCGCCGGACGCCGGGACGGGCCACCCGGACCATGGCGTCGGCGACGGCCGCCTCCACGTCGATGCCGACGAAGTCCAGCCCGCGGCCGGGGATGTCGCGGCTGATCTGCACCACCGGGATGTTCGCCTCGACGAGCCCGTCCCACACGTCGCTCCTGGACTCGGTGGCGACGCCCAGCACGCCGTCCACGCCGAACCGCAGGAGCTCCTGCACCGCGCGCTCCTCGTTCTCGTCGGAGTCCTCGGTCACGAGGAGCAGCACGGAGTAGCCGGCGGCGCGGCACCGCCGTTCGACCGCGGAGATCAGCGCGGCGTAGAACGGGTTCGACGGGTTGGTGATGACCAGGCCGACGACCATGGTCCGGCCGGACACGAGCGAACGGGCGTGGCTGTTCGGAACGTATCCGAGCCGCCTGGCCTCAGCGACGACCAGTGCCCTGGTGCTCTCGCTGACCTGGTCCTTGCCGGTCAGCGCCCGGGACACGGTGTTCGCCGACAGGCCCAGCCGGTCGGCGACATCGCGTAGCGTCACCCGTTGCGAACGTGCCATCCCGTCACCCTCCGGCTCAGCTCTTGCCGACCAAGTAGATCCGAAGTCTGGCAGCCGGGGCCTCGTCGCCGGAAACCCGGCAGCGTACCCGCAGCCACTGGCCGAAGCCGGTGATCGTCCAGCTCGTCATCCCGGGCGTCTCGACGCGGACCGCCGGCACGTCGGCCGGGCACCAGGTCAGGCCGTCCGGCGAGATCTCGGTGGTCAGCTCCAGCGTCCCGGTCAGCTCGTGCGCCTGGACGAAGAAGCGGGCCTCCTGGGCCCACGGAAGCTCGTACGGCTCGGTGGCGAGCTCGTCGTTCACCAGTGCGGCGCGCTCCAGCACCGCGGTCATGGTCGATCGCATCGTCGTCACCAATCCACCGAGATGAGCACGGAGTCGAGGAAGAGGAAGTTGCGGATGTCGGCGTGGGTCCGGACGGAGAAGTAGAAGTTGAGCAGGTTGTCCAGGGTGCTGTAGCGGTCGGGGTAGATCGGCACCGGGACGTCTCTCATGTCCATGACCCGGTCGTTGAGCCGGAGTTCCACGTTCGACCGCGTGCGGGTGTCGATGTCCCAGCGCAGGTAGTGCCAGTTGATCTTGGTGGGCACCTCGTTGACGCACATCTCCAGCGGCTCGTCGAAGTACCGCCAGTCGTCCGGGTTCGGCGCGGTGAAGTCGGCGGCGTACGGCAGGGCGAACCTGCCCTCCTGGTGGTCGCGCGGCGTCGGCTCGGGCACCACCGGGTACATCCACCGCTGGGTCATCTCGCCGTCGAGGTTCGTGTTCTGGTAGCGGATGACGTTGTGGTAGCGCACGCCGTTGTCCGCGCAGATGTCGGTGGCCACGGTGAACGCGCCGAACTGCGACTCCGACGGGTGCCGGTTGCCGTCCCAGGCGACGCTGGCGGGCAGTTCATGGCCGACGGTCGCCTCGGCCTTGAACGCGAAGTGGGCCTCGATGCGCACCAGGCCCCGCCCGGCCATGGTGAGCCGGCGGATGCCGGTGGCCGTGTGCCCCCGGTGGGCGCGGGTGGCGAGCTTCAGCGCGTAGTTCCCGCTGAGCGTGCCGTGCGTGCCGACGTCGAAGAACGAACAGGAGGAGAGCTGCGGTGGCCGGAAGTCGCGCATGTGGTCGTCGACCGTGCCGAGGTCGCCCCGGCCGTTGTAGTTGCCGATCAGCTCGGTCCAGCCGTGGGTGGTCGAGTCGAACCGGTCGAAGCACAGGATCCGTCCGAGCGGATCGTACTTCGACAGGCCGGCGTCGGTGGTCGGCGCTGCGAGTCCCATGCGCAGTCCTCTCTCATTAACGCTCATGTGAACAGCTCGGTGACCGAAACTCTTGACCTTCCGAGCAGCCCACTCGTAGTGTTGCGGCCACATTAACGTTAATGGTCCGAATGCGGGGGCGCAATCGGCAAGCTGTGATGAGGGAGTCAACGATGACAAGGCGGCTCAGCCGGGCCACGATCGCTTCCACCGTCGGCACCGCGCTCGAGTGGTACGACTTCTCGCTGTACGGCACCGCCGCCGCGCTGGTGCTGCCGCTCGTGTTCTTCCCCTCCGGCGACCCGGTGGCGGCGACCCTGTCATCGCTCGGCACCTTCGCCGTCGGGTTCTTCGCCCGGCCCGTCGGCGGCGTCATCATCGGCATCCTCGGCGACCGCGTCGGCCGCCGCACGATGCTGTTCGTCACCCTGCTCCTGATGGCGACGGCCTCCACGCTGATCGGCCTGCTGCCCTCCTACGCCGCCGTCGGCCCGATCGCGCCGATCATGCTCGTGGCACTGCGCGTGGTGCAGGGCCTCGGCGCGGGCGGCGAGTACGCGGGGGCCATGCTGATGTCCGCCGAACACGCCGAGACCCGGGCGCGCGGGCTGAACGCCAGCGTGCCGACCCTCGGCAACGCGATCGGCTCGCTGGTCGCGACGGGCGTCTTCTTCCTCGTCTCCTCGGTCATGCCGCACGAGGCGTTCATCGACTACGGCTGGCGCATCCCGTTCCTGCTCAGCATCCTGGTCGGCGTGGGCGGCGTGATCGTGCGGCTGAAGGTCTCCGACACCCCCGAGTTCCGCGAGGCACGGGAGAGCGGCGACAGCGTGCGGGCGCCGCTGCGGGCGTTGTTCGCCTCCTCCCGCCACAAGATCATTCCCGGCATGCTCATCAGCGTCGCGCCGAACGTCATCAGCTACCTGCCGTCCGTCTACGCCCTGACCTACCTGACCACGCACGTGCACGCCGAGGCGTGGATCGGCCTGACCGCCGTGGTGATCGCCAACCTCGTCAAGATCGTCACCGTGCCGACCGCCGGCTGGCTGTGCGACCGGTTCGGGCGCCGCCCGGTGATGGTCACCGGATCGGTCGCGGCGGCGGTGCTGTTCTATCCCTTCTTCTTCATGCTCGACACCGGCACGCCCGTCGTGATCTGGGCCGCCTTCGTGATGATCTTCACGCTCTGCAACGACCTGACGCTCGCCTCGCAGGCCACGATGATGTCGGAGCTGTTCGACGTCCGGTACCGCTACACCGGCGTCACCTTCACCCGGGAGATCGCCGGCGCCGTCGTCGGCGGCTGCATCCCCTTCGTGGCCGCCTGGCTCGACGGCTGGTCCGGTGGCCAGATCTGGCCCATCGTGCTGGTGTCCGCCCTGCTGTGCCTGCTCTCGGCGCTCGGCACCCGGTTCATCAGCGAACCCGACCATCTGCGGCGGCCCTCACCGGTGGCGGCGCGCAGCGGCGGCACGGCCGCGTAGTCCACGCACCGGCCCCGAGACGCGGGCGTGCCGTACCGGCGGGGCTCCTCGCGGATCGTGTTCCACCGCGATCATCACCCCGCCGTGTGCGCGAGGATGGCGGTGGCCAGTTCCTCGTGCGCCTCCGGCGGCAGCGTGTGCCCCATGCCCTCCACGATCATGAGCCGCGCCCCCGGGATCCGCTCGGCGATGACCGCGCCATGGCCCGGCTTGACGGGCTCGTGGCTGCCCTCGATGACCAGCGTGGGCGCCTGCACCCGGTGCAGCACGCCCACCGGCTCGAAGTCGGGCCTGGCCATGGCGGCCAGCCGGTGGTTGGCCACCGCCGACAGGTCGCGGGCCCGCTCGTGGATCCGCTCCTGCAGCCGGCGGGCCGCATCCTCGTCGAACGGCAGGCCGGTGCCGTGCAGCACGCGCTGTTCGGCGATCATGCCGTCGATCACCGCGCGCCGGTCCTGCGGCGGCGGGGCGGCCATCAGCGCGCGGTAGAAGGCCACGAACTCCGGCGCCGGCTCCGGCAGGGCGTCCTCGGACTGCGGCTGCCCCGTCAGGGCCCGCACGAGCACCTCGCCCTCGCCTCCGCCGAGCGGCGAGGAGGCGATGACGGTCAGCGAGCGCACCCGCTCCGGCCGCTCCACGGCGATGAGCTGGCCGAGCAGCCCGCCCGCCGAGTGGCAGACCAGGTGCGCGCTCTCCAGGCCGTGGGCGTCCATCACGCGGTAGACGTCATCCTTGATGTCGTCCCATGTGTACGGCTCCGCCTCGAAGTCGACGGTGCCGGACATGCCGGTGTCGCGATGGTCGTACCGGATCACCCGGCGGCCTCCGGCGGTCAGGCGGCCGACGAACTCGTCCGGCCACAGAACGCCCTGCGACATCGAACCCATGATCAGCAGGATCGGCGCGTCGGTCTCGGCGCCGAACTCTTCACTCCAGATGTTCACGTTCTGCATGCCTCACAGCATGCCGTCCCCGGCCACGGGCGCCTTCTGTAGAACTACCAGTCGCGCCAGGTCAGTACGTGAGCCGATGCCCAGCTTCGGATAGATCTTGTACAGGTGGTACTCGACCGTGCGCGGGCTCAGGAAGAGCGTGGCGGCGATCTGCTTGCTCGACAACCCGTCGGCGACCAGGCCCGCGATGCGCAGTTCCTGCGGGGTCAGCGCGTCCAGCGCGGTCGCGGGCGGAGCCTGCCCGCTCTCGCCGGCCGCCCGCAGCTCGTCCTGCGCGCGCCGCGCCCACGGCCGCGCGCCGGCCCGCTCGAACGTCTCCCACGCCGTCCGCAGATGCGCCCGCGCCTCGCCCGGCCGCTGCGTGCGGCGCAGGCGCTCACCCAGCAGCAGGGCCGTCCTGGCCGCCTCGAACGGGTTGGTGTGCAGCCGCAGCGCCTCGCCGAAGGCGTCCTCGGAGGCGTCGACCAGGCCCCGGCAGCGGGCCAGCAGCGCGCGCGACTCGGGCGTCGCGGCGTGCGCCGACCACCGCTCGTACGCGGCCAGCGCCGCCCTCGCGCCCGTCTCGTCACCCGCGCCCAGGGCGGCCTCGACGTGGTCCGGTGCGGACCGCCACACCACGGTCGGATGCCCGGCGCCCGGTCCCGCCGCGGCGATGGCCGTGAAACGGTCACGTGCCGCCGCGTGGCGGCCCAGGCACAGGTCGAGCATCGCCAGCGCGTACGCGGCCACCCCCGCGCGCAGTCCCACCCGGTGCGGGATCGCGATGGCCAGCGCCTCGCGGGCCTGCCGCTCACACGGCTCCTCCTCGCCGCGCAGCGCCGCCAGCACCGCCAGGCCGGCCAGGTGCGCGGCCACCGTGTTCTCGTACCCGGCCTCCCGGGCCAGCGCCAGGCCCTCCTCGGAGACGGCCTGGCTGCGTGCCAGCCGCCCAGCGATCCGCTCGGCGGTCGCCACGAACTCCAGCACGACGGGGAGCTGCCCGGTCATCCCCGACACCCTGGCCACCCGCCCGGCCCGCTCGGCCATCTCGGCGGCCAGATCCGGCTCGCCCAGCGCGCTGGCCGCGGCCGCCGCCCACAGATGTCCCGTCGCGTCCTCCTGCTCGCCGGCCCGCGCCAGCGCCCGGCGCAGCAGGCCCGGCCCCGCGGCGTCACCGTCCATCGTCAGGCCGATCCCGGCCACCGTGTCCCGCAGGAACCCCTCGGGGTACGCCACCGCCCGCCGGCCGAGCTCGGCGATGGTCGCCGTGTCACCGACGTACGAGGCCGCCTCCACCGCGTCGGCCAGCATGTCCAGGCCGTCGCCCGCCGCCAGGATCCGTACGGCCTCGGCGGCGTCGCCCGAGTTCAGCTCGAACCGGCCCCGGAGCCGGGCGATCTCCATGGCGAGGGCGGCGTCCCCACCGGCCCGTTCGCGCGCCTCGGCCAGCAGCGACTGCGCCTGTCCCGGACGGCCGCCGAGCCAGGCCGCGACGGCGGCGTCCTTCAGGCGGACGGCACGTGCACGCGGCTCGGGAGTCAGCTCGGCGGCCCTGGCCAGGGCGGTGGCGGCGGCGCCGTACCCGCCGCGGTCGCGTGCCCGCTCCGCGGCGGCCGTCAGCACGGCGGCGACCTGCTCGTCCTGGCCCAGGACGGCTCCGGCCAGGTGCCAGGCGCGGCGGTCGCCCTCGGTCAGCTCCGCCAGGACGGTGCGCACGCGGCGGACGTCGGCGGGGGCGGCCGCCTCGTGGAGCGCCGATCGGATGAGCGGATGGCGGAAGCGCACGCTCGTGCCCGACACCCCGGCCAGTCCGCTCTCCTCCAGCTCGGCCAGCGCCGCCCGCCCGGTTCCCGTATCCGTGCCGGGCGGCGTCGGCCGCCCGGCGGACAGTCGCCCGGTGGCGCGCAGGACCAGGTCGAGATCGGCCTCGACGGCGGCGACCAGGGCGGCCAGCCGGGCGGGATCGGACAACCCGGCCACCCGATCGCCGAAGAGCCGGGCGCCGCCGGGCAGCGGATCGGGCAGCGGTTCGCGCCCGGCGAGCTGCGCGGGCGTCAGACGGGCGGCGATCTCGCCCAGGGCGAGCGGGTTCGCGCCGGTGAGCGTGACGAGCTCCCGTCTCACCCGGGCGGGCAGCGTACCGTGGCGGGACTCCAGCAGCTCGTCCGCGGCGGACTCGGCCAGGCCGCGCACGTCCACCGTCGACGGCACGCCCTTGACCGGAGCCTCCCCGCGTACGGCGAGCAGCATCGCGATCCGTTCCGTCCCCAGCCGCCTGGCGGCGAACAGCAGCGCGTCGGCCGAGGCCCGATCGACCCACTGGAAGTCGTCGACCACGCAGACCAGCCCGTCCGGAACGGCCGCCTCGGCCAGCAGCGAGAGCACACCGGCCCCCACCAGGAACCGATCGCCGGCACCGCCCGCGGCGAGTCCCAGGGCCGCGCGCACGGCATCGCGCTGCGGCTCGGGCAGCGCGTCGAGCGAGCCGGCCACCGGCCACAGCAACTGGTGCAGCGCCGCGAACGCGAGGTCGGACTCGGACTCGACACCGGTGGTCCGCAGCACCCGCATCGCGCCGCCGCGCGCGGCCGCCGCGTCGAGCAGGGCGGTCTTGCCCACACCCGCCTCGCCCCGCAGCACCACCGCGCCGCCGGAACCGTCGCCGGCCCGCGCGATCACCTCGTCGAGTGCGCTGATTTCCGCAGATCTGCCGTAAAGCACGAAAACCCACTGTAGAAGGCCCCGTACCGCCGTCCGCCGACGGCCGTGTCATCGTTTCACCGGACGCTCAGGGAACCAGCGCGAGCCTTTCCTGTTCCTCCTGCACGATCCGGCGGGCCAGCGCCTGCTCGGAGACGTCGATCGCGTCGGGGGTGGACGCGGCGACCTCGCTGTGCCGGGCGTAGTCGTCGAACAGCCTGGCCTTGGTCCCCAGGATCTCGAGCATGCGCTGGTCGACGCTGTCCGCCACCAGGAGCCGGTGCACCTGGACCTTGCGGACCTGCCCCATCCGGTGCGCGCGGGCCACCGCCTGGCTCTCCATCGTCGGCTTGACCTGGGGCTCGCAGAGGATGACCACGGAGGCGGCCTGGAGGTTGAGGCCGACCCCGCCCGCCTGGATCTGGCTGAGCAGCACCGCGTGCCCGGAGGAGGCGGCGAAGTCGTCGACGATCCGCTGACGGCGGGCGGCGCCGACGTCCCCGGAGATCGGCCCGTGGAGCCGTCCGCCGAGGGCGTCGTGGACGGCGGCCAGGACGTCGCGGAAGTAGGAGAAGACCACGACCTTGAGGTCGTTCTCGGCCGCCTCGTCCACGAGCTCCCGCAGTCGCTGCAGCTTGGCGGACCTCCCGGGCACGGCGTAGGCGGCGCGGCGCATCGCCATGAAGTTCCCGCCGGTCACGGCCTCGCGGTAGGCGGCCAGGTCCTCCGGGCTGAACTCCTCCCACTCCTCCACCTGCACCAGGTCGGGCAGCTCGGTGAGGACGTCCCGCTGGTTGCGGCGGAGGTAGACGGGCGCGACGGCCCGCCGGAACGTCTGCGGCCCGGTGAAGGTGTTGTTCAGCTGCACCTCGGAGAGCAGGTCCGGCTGGAGATGGCCGACCAGCGCGCAGAACTCCCCGACGCGGTTCTCCATCGGGGTGCCGGTCAGGAAGAGCACCCGGCCGACCCGGTCGCACCAGCCCGCGACGGCCTGCGAACGGCGCGTCTCCGGGTTCTTCACGTAGTGCGCCTCGTCGACCACGAGCATCCCGACGGGGACGTCCTCCCGGATCCGGAGACGGTGCAGCGTGTCGATCGTCGTCACGGCGACCCCTCCCCTGCGGGTCCACTCCGCCAGGGCCGCGGCCCGGTCGGTGCCGTGCAGGGCGTACGCCCTGAGCCTGCTGCGGTTCTCGATCTCCCGCATCCAGTTGATCAAAACGCTGGCCGGGCACGCCACCAGGAAGTGCGTGTCGCCGCGGGCCCTGAGGTGGGCCAGGGCCGCGATCGCCTGGACGCTCTTGCCCAGCCCCATCTCGTCCCCCAGGATCACCCGGCCCTGGGCGAGCGCGAACCGGGCGCCGAACGACTGGTAGCCGCGGAGCGAGACGTTGAGATGGGTGTCGTCGAGCTCCTGGCCCTTGACCCGCGCGGCGATGTCGTCGGGCAGGAACCCCTCGGTGGCGGCGCGGCCGGGCCCGATGCCCAGGATCTCGCCGAGGAGGCCGTGGTACTCGGGGGCGCGGACCTCGAAGTCGATCCAGACCTCCGCCTCGGACGGTTCCGGGCGGAGCAGGTCGGTGGTGACCTGGGCGAAGAGCAGCCTCAGACCGTCGTCCCCGGCCCGGTCGAGCGCGGCGGCGATCCGCTCCGCGGCCTCGCGTGCCCGGTCGCGGCCCCGCGCGCCCGCCAGCAGCATCAGCATCCGGCTGCGCGCCGGGGCCGCGACGGGCACGAGGGGCTCCAGCTTCTCCCTGAGCGCTCCGGCGGCCTCGCAGGCGCGCGACAGGTCGGGGCCGGGAGCCAGCAGCCGGTGCAGGGCGACGAGCAACGCGGTGGTCCCGGGGTCCCGCCGGTCGACGTCGATCCGGACGGTGACGGACTCCTCCGCCGCCTTCGCGATCTGCGCGGCGGCCGCGTGCACCTGGGCCGCCGTACGCGCCCCGATCCCGGGCAGGAGCTGGAGCCCGTACGGCGTGTCGTCCAGGACCTGCCGGACGGTGGCGTAACCGGCCTGTTCGAGGGCCCCGAGCCGCAGCCGCCCGCCGGTGACGTCCTTCAGCCGGGCGACGGGCATCGAGCCCAGCTCTTCCCGCGCCCGCTCGGCCCGCACCTCCGACACCGCCCGCCGGGCGTCGGCGTCGGCTCGTCCGCTGTCGGCCAGCAGGGCCCCGGCCGCGGCCAGAAGACCTTCGGCCTCCGACAGGAGGCGCCTGATCTCCTTGGGGGCGAGTGGGATGGATTGCCGCGTGATCCCGTCCACGTTCCAGCTCCTCCGCCGTGATCCGGGCCGCCGCCGCCTCCAGAGAGATCACTCAGGAAGATCGGCCGTCAGGCGATCGTCCGTGTGGACTTTAACATTGTCTGTCCGTTTGGAACCGGGCTTTCGACAGTGGTTTCGATCCCGGGGACCCTCGCCACGCGGAATCCCCGCTCGATCGCTATTTCGCGATCGCCTCGCGCACGGCCGGGACGATCTCCTGGGCCCAGCGGGCCAGTGTGGTGGGGTCGGCGACGCCGTGGTCGGCGGAGAAGAGCACGAAGCCCGACGCGCCGTGCTCCAGCACGGCGCCGGTCAGCTCCTCGGCCCACTGGTCGACGGAGCCGCCGATCCAGCGGCCCTCGTGGTCCCGGGTGGCGGGCAGCGGCCGGTCGGTGACGCGCCCGGGGAAGTTGAAGACCGTGCGGATCTCGTCCGGGTCGCGGCCGGCGGACGCCGCCGCCTCGTCGATGACCGGCCGCGACGTCCGGTAGCGCTCGCTGAGCCAGTCGGCCGCGTGGCCGGGGATCCAGCCGTCGGCGACGCGGCCGGTGGCGGCCAGGCTTCTCGGCCCGTTCGACCCCGTCCACACCGGCACCGCGGCCACGGGCGCGGGCTCGATCCGGTGCACCCGGTGGTGCCTGCCCTCGTAGGTGACCGGGGGGCCGCCGCCCGACAGCTTCTTGATCAGGACGATGGCCTCCTCGAAGGCGTCCACGGCGTCGCCAGGCGTCTGCCGCGGCACCCCCATGTCGGCGATGCGGTCCCACAGCCCTCCCGCGCCCATGCCCAGCACGACGCGGCCGCCGGACAGCGCCGACAACGACGTCACGGTCCTGGCCAGCATGGGAGCGGGCCGGGTCGGCAGGTTGGTGACGTTGGCGAAGCCCGCGATGCGCTCGGTGCGCCCGAGGATGAAGCCGAGGGCGGCGTAGGCGTCCAGCCGCGCGCCGAGGTAGGGGTGGTCCGACAGCGAGAAGACGTCGAGCCCGTCCCGCTCCGCCTGCTGGACCATGTGCAACAGCTCGGGTATGTCGCCGAGGTTGGAATGCGCACCGAAACCGAAGACCACATCAGATGCGGACAAGACACTGCCTTTCCATAGTGCGAGGAGAACCGACACGAGAGAAAAAGGGGTACAGTTCGCATCACGAACAATATTAGTTCGCGATGCGAACTTCAACCCTTCTCCCGGTCAGGGCGAGGCGTCCGGCTCCATGAAGACGGCGGGGACCTTGTTGTCCGTCACCACGCGGCCGAGCAGGGCGGCGAGCATGTCGCGCTCCGCCGGGACGAACCCCGAGGTCAACTCCTCGATCCGGCGGCAGGTCGCGGTGTAGAACTCCTCGGCCAGCCTGGCGCCGCGCCCGGTCAGGGCCACCCGTACCGCGCGGGAGTCCTCGGGGTCGGGTTGGCGCCGGACCAGGCCGTTGCGTTCGCTGCGGTCCACCAGGCCGGTCAGGCTCGACTTGGCGAGGCCGAGCATCGCGCCCAGCTCGCCCATGCCGTACGGCCGCGCCATCAGCACGCACAGCAACTGGCCCTGCTGCTGGGTGATGCCGTACTCTCGGGCGGAGTCCACATAAACGGCGTTCACCAGGAACGTGGACCGCACCAGCGCGGCCACCACCCCGATGGGGCCGTCGGCATTCTTGCTCATTGGCACAGAGTAGCGAATTCGTGGTACGAACTATCGGCTTCGGTCCCTTTCGGCGCCGGACACGGAGGAGACGGTGCGGCGGGCCAGAGCCACCCGCACGGCGCACGCCGTTCCGATCGCGAGGAGGACGACGCAGGCGGCGGTCACCCGCAGGAGACCCTCGGCGGAGGAGGGCGCCGCGAAGTAGACGCTCCCGAGTCCGGCGACGGCGGTCACCCCGGCGAGCACGGGCCCGGTGGAGTTCAGCGCCGAGATCGCCGACGCCAGCCGCGGCTCCACCAGAGAGGTGATCTGCGCCATCAGCGGACTGTACCCGGCGGCGTGACCGGCCCCGGCGAGGAACAGCAGCGGCATGGAGCCGAGCGGGTGCCACCGGTCACGGTGGAGGAGCACCAGCAGGGCCGCCCCCGCCGCGAACATCACCGGTCCCGCCACCGGCAGCGCGCTCTGCAGCCACCGCGGGTAGCGGTTCCAGCTCAGGCTGAGGACGCCGAAACCGAGGGTGTACGGAACGAACGCCAGCCCGGCGTGGAGCGGGGAGTGGCCGAGCGCGGTCTGCAGGTGCAGCGTCAGGGTGAACAGGAAGACGGTGTAGCACCCCATGATGATCCAGCAGGCCGCCAGCCCCGGCCCGGTTCCGCCGGGCCGCAGCGCCGCCGGGTCCAGCAGCGGATTCCGCGCTCTGGCCTCATGGCGGACGAACGCCACCAGCAACGTGACACCGCACGTCAGCGAGATCCACGTCCAGGCGGGCCAGCCGTGGTCCCGGCCGAAGATGAGCGGGACGGTGAGCGCCGTCATGGCGACGGTCAGGAGCGCCACTCCGGCCGGGTCGAGCCGTACCCGCCGGTCCGCGCGGTGGTCCGGCAGGATCCGCGGGCCGGCCGCCAGCAGGATCAGGCCGATCGGAACGTTGATCAGGAAGATGGGCCGCCAGGAGAGGCCGAACAGGTCGGCGCCGGCGATCAGGCCCCCGACGACCTGCCCCAGCGCGACTCCCAGGGCGAGCACCGTGCTGTAGACGCCGATCGCCTTACGGCGTGCCGCTCCGTCCCAGTGCATGTGGACGAGGGCGAAGATCTGCGGCGTGAGCAGCGCCGCCCCCATGGCCTGGACGACACGGGCGAGTACCAGCACGATCGCGTCAGGGGCCAGTCCGCACAGCAGCGACGCCCCGGTGAACCAGCCGAGCCCGAGCAGGAACGCACGCCGGTGTCCGATGACGTCGCCGATCCGGGCGCAGGTGACCAGCAGCACGCCGGTGGTCAGCAGGTAGCCCGACACGACCAGCTGGATCTCGGCGCCACCCGCGTGCAGGCTCTCGCGGATGGTCTCCGCCCCCACCGACACGATCGACCCGTCCATGGACGCCATGGCCTGCCCGGTGAGCAGTACGGCCAGCATCCGGTTCCGGTGGGCGGCCGTCACCGGCGGAGGAGAAAGATTGATCATGCATCCAGCGTCGGCCGTCCATGCCCGTCCGTCTTGAACGAATATGCGGATGGCGCTGTCGGTGGTGATGCGTAGGGTTGTCCGGTGCGTACCGCGAAGAGGCTGGTCGAAAGCCCGCACTTCATGATCGACGTTGTCGGGTGCGAGGACGACCACGCCGGCTGGTCCGTTCCGGAGACGTCATCCGCGGCCGAGATCGTGCTGGTCCGGCGGGGCCGGTTCCGGCTGGACTCCCAGGGCCGGCGGATGACGGCCGAGCCCACCGTCGGCTACCTGCACCGCCCGGGGTGGGAGATACGCTTCGCCCACCCCGCGGGCGGTGACGTGTGCACCTCGATCACATTCGTCGGCGACGCGCTGACGGCCGGGCTCGATGCCGCCCGTTCTCCCGCGGTCCACGTGGACGCGCGGCTCGAACTGGCCCATCACCTGCTGCTGCGTACCGGCGCCGACCCGGACTTCGCCGCCGTCGAGGCCGTCCTGGACCTCCTGTTGCTGGCCCTCCGCGAACAGTCCCGGGACGCGCCTTCGCCGGGACGGCGGGAGTTGGCGGACCACGCCCGGGAGGCGATCCTCTCCGGCGAGCCGGACTGCGCCGACCTGGTGGCCCTGGCCCGACGTTTGGGGACCTCCCCGTCCCATCTGAGCCGCACCTTCCGCCACCACGTGGGCATGCCCCTGAGCCGCTACCGCAACCGGGTGCGGGTGAGCCGCGCGCTGACGCGCATGGACCAGGGCGAGACGAGCCTCGCGGCGCTCGCGGCCGGCCTCGGCTTCAGCGATCAGGCCCACCTGACCCGGGTCATGCGCGACGAGCTGGGCCACACACCCGGCCGGGTCCTCACCCTCCTCGCCTCCGCGTCTCAGTCGGCGCCCGTCGCCTCCAGAAGCGCGTCCTGGGCGTCGTCGTCGATCAGGAAACCACCGGACTGGTGGTGCCAGAGCCGGGCGTAGGGCCCCTGGGCCCGGAGCAGTTCGCCGTGGGTGCCCTGCTCCACGACGCGCCCCTGGTTGAGGACGATGAGCCGGTCCATGCGGACGACGGTGCTCAGGCGGTGCGCGACGACGAGCGCGGTGCGGTCCCGCATCAGGTTCCACAGCGCCTCCTGGACGAGGATCTCGCTCTCGGAGTCCAGGGCGCTGGTCGCCTCGTCCAGCAGCAGGATCGGGGCGTCGCGCAGGATGGCGCGCGCGAGCGCGACGCGCTGCCGCTGGCCGCCGGAGAGCTTGACGCCGCGCTCGCCGACCAGGGTTTCGAACCCGTCCGGCAGCGCCTCGACGAACTCCGTGACGTGCGCCGCCTCCGCGGCCCGGCGGATCTCCGCCTCGGTGGCCCCCGGCCGGGCGAACGCGATGTTGTCGCGCACGGACCGGTGGAACATCGCGGGTTCCTGGGGGACGTAGGCGATGAGGCCGCGCAGGTCGGCCTGGCGCATCCGGGCGATGTCCTGCCCGCCGACGAGGATCCTGCCGCCGTCCACGTCCATGAGGCGCAGCAGCAGCCGGGTGAGGGTGCTCTTGCCGCCGCCGGACTGGCCGACCAGCCCGATCCTGGCACCGCCGGGGATGTCCAGGTCGAGGTCCCGGAACAGGGGCGGGCCGTCGCCGTAGGAGAACGTCACCCGTTCGAAGGTGACGCCCGCGCCGGACGGGCGCAGCGGCTGCGGGTCGGCCGGGTCGACCACGGTGGGCGGCACGAGGAGCAGCTCGGTGAACTGGGCCGCCTCGGTGAGCAGGCTCTCCATGCGCCGGTAGATCTGGTTGAACTCGAACATGATGCCGATCGCGTTCGAGTAGTAGGTGAACGTCACCACGATGGCCTCCGCGCCGAGACCGCCCCGGAGCGCCACGGCGAGGAGCAGGCCCAGGGAGCTGGTGAGCACCGACAGCGGGGCGACGACGGTGTCCACCCGGAGGTTGCCGTAGTCCCAGGACCGCAGGGACAGCCTGCGCTGCTCGGCGGCCCTGACCCGGTACTCCGCGGCCTCGCGTTCCTCGGCGGCGAAGGCGCGGACCGTGTCCATGTTGGTCAGCACGTCGGCGACGTGGCCCGACACCAGCACCCTGGCGGCCTCGCGCTCGTCGACCAGCGCCTGGCGGCGGCGGATGAGCGGGGCGATGAGGAGGCCGGTGACGGCGATGAGGCCCAGCAGGACGAGGACCAGCAGCGGGTGGTACCGCCACAGGACCACCGAGGCGAAGAGCAGGGGCACCACCTTGGCGATGACCGAGAAGGTGAGCGTGTCGAAGAAGTCCTCGAACCGGGAGGAGAACCCGATGACCCGCTTGGTCAGCGAACCGGCGAAGTTGTCGTGGAAGAACGCGGTGTCCTTCGCCATCAGCTCGTCCATGCCGACCACGCCGAGCCGCTCGATGCCCCGGGCGTCGGTGCGGTTCAGGAAGTGCAGTCCCAGCCGCCACAGCGCCTCGCCCGCCAGCAGCAGCGCGCCGAAGCCGAGGACGTACGGCAGCAGCGCGTCGAGGGTGCCGTCGCCGCCGCCGGCCAGGTGCCCCACGAGCCCGGCCACCATCAGCGGCGCCAGGTAGGCGAGGCAGATGTTGCCCATCGCCGGCAGCGCCAGCGCGGGCACCGCGATCGGCCACTGGCGCCGCACCTCGCCGCAGTAGTGGCGCAGCGCCAGCAGGACCGCCGACCTGCGCGCGGCCGGACTCTCCTCGGAGCCTTCGTGTGATCCGGTCACAGTCGCCCCCACCCCTCCCCGGACGCCTACCCCGCCTCGGTCATGCTGCCCCAGGGCCGTACGGCGGAGCGAACGGTTTTCCCGTCACCCCGCCTAGGGTCGTCGTCATGACCGACTTCTTCGCCGGGGACCCCCGCACCAACCGCGAGCGCATGCTGGCCGGAGACCTGTACATCGCCGACGACCCGGAGCTGGGGGCCGCCCTCGGACGCGCCGCCGCCCTCGCCCACCGGTACGGCGAGCTCTACCACGCCGACCAGGGGGCCGCCCGGTCCGTCCTTGAGGAGCTGCTCGGCTCGATCGCCCCCGACGCCCACATCCGGCCGCCGCTGTACGTCGACTACGGCTCCCACATCACGGTCGGTTCCGGCACGTTCGCCAACTACGGGCTGACCGCCCTGGACGTGGCGCCCATCACCATCGGCGACGACGTGCAGATCGGGCCGAACGTCCAGCTGCTCACCCCCACCCACCCCGTCGAGCCCGAGCCACGGCGGGCGAAGCTGGAGGCCGCCAGGCCGATCGTGATCGGGGACAACGTCTGGCTCGGCGGTGGCGCCATCGTGCTCGCCGGGGTGACGATCGGCGCGAACAGCGTCATCGGCGCCGGCGCCGTCGTCACCAGGGACGTCCCCGCGAACGTCGTCGCCGTGGGCAACCCGGCCAGGGTGGTCCGCCACCTCTGAGGGAAGCCGGACGCCCCTCGGGCGACCCGCGCCAGGCGGGCTTCCGGCCGGTTTCCGAGCCGTCCCGTCCGCCGTGCCCGCGGGCGGGGCGGCCCGCGGGGCGGGGTGTCAGGAGGCGTGGTGTCAGGAGTTGGTGGGGAAGCCGAGGTTGACGCCGCCGTGGCTGGGGTCGAGCCAGCGGGAGGTGACGACCTTGCCCCGGGTGTAGAAGTGG
>NZ_JBIAMC010000029.1:0-55770 GCF_042873875.1 Streptosporangium sp. NPDC004379 | reverse complement strand
GGCATGGCGCGGAGGTGGGTGGGTGTTCCGGCCGGCTTCAAAACGCCAGAAACCACCGCGCCCGACACCAAGGCCGAAGGCCGGTCGGCACCAGACACCAGCCACAACGCCGGCCGGAACACCCACCCACCGCAGCGCGCGCACCCGCCCAGCCCGACAACCACTGACGAGCCCAAGCCCGGGAAAACACCCCACGACGGGAAAAGCCTCAGCCCGAGCGAAGGACCCGCCCAAGCGAACGACACAGGCCGGTCATTCGCCCGGGAAGCGCACCCCCACCTGGGAACGGACCTCGTCCATGACGCCCATCACGTCCAGCGTCGCCTGCCAGGGCACCAGCGGGCTCTCCAGCAGTCCCTCGCGCAGGCAGCGCATGGCCTCGGCGGCCTCGTGCAGCATGCCCGACCCCTCGTAGGGGACGTGGAAGGTCTCCGGCTCGGCTTCCGAGCGGTGCAGGACGAAGGTGGCGGGCCGGAAGAACGGTCCGGGCACCTCGATCCGGCCGAGCGGGCCGGAGATCGTCGCGGTGACCGGGGTGTTGGCGGTGAGGCCGCAGGAGAGCACCGCCACCGCGCCGCCGTCGTAGCCGAGGATCATGCCGGTGTTCTCGTCAACGCCCTCGGGGGTCAGCCGGGCCCAGGCCCGAACCTCGGCGGGGTCGCCGAGCAGGAGGTGGGCGAAGGAGATCGGGTAGACGCCGAGGTCGAGGAGGGCTCCCCCGCCCTGCGCCGGGTCGCGGAGCCGGTGCTCGGGGCCGACGGGCGCGAAGATCCCGAAGTCGGCGTGGACGGAGGAGACCGGGCCGATCGCACCGCCCTCGACCAGTTCCATGATCTTCCGGACGCCCGGGATGCAGCGCGTCCACATGGCCTCCATGAGGAACAGCCCGCGTTCGCGGGCGAGGTCCACCAGCTTGGCGGCCTGGGCGCGGTTGAGCGTGAACGCCTTCTCGCACAGTACGGCCTTGCCCGCGTTCAGGCAGGTCAGCACGGCGTCGTAGTGGGCGTTCTGGGTGTTGGCGACGTAGACGATGTCCACGTCGGGGTCGGCGGCGAGTTCGGCCCAGCTTCCGTGGGCGCGGGGGATGCCGTGCCGGTCGGCGAACGCGCGGGCGGACTCCACGGTCCGCGATCCGACCGCCGCCACCTCGGCGTCCGGCAGCAGCTTCAGGTCTTCGGTGAACGTGGCCGCGATCCCGCCGGTCGCGAGAATGCCCCATCTGACGGTGCTCATGAGGACATATCCCACCATGTACGGACACTCCGCACCACGCCCCGCCCACCGTACGAGACGACCCGTCCCACGGGAAAACCCGTTCCCCCACGAGGACACGCCGTACGGGAACACAGGGACACGCGCACGGAAAAGCCCGCCGTACGGAGAGGACTCCCCCGTACGGCGGGCCCGCCGCGAAAACTCAGCCCCGGGTGTCGGCGAGCAGCGCCCTGAGCACCAGGCCCGGGTGGTCGCGCAGCACGCCGCGCATCCGCCACTCGTCGGTGAACAGCGCCAGCAGCTCCCCGTCGATGGAGCGCGTGAAGACCTCCACGCCCCGCTGCCGGGCGAGGATCGGCGCCGACTCGGCGTCGGTGATCCGGGCGAGGCTGAAGTCGAGCCGGTCCAGGGCGATCTCGGTGTTGAACTCCCCGGCCAGCCGATGCTTCACCACGTCGAACTGCATCGGGCCGACCGCCGCCAGCACCGGCGACTGGTCGCCGCGGATCTCGGAGCGCAGCACCTGGACGACGCCCTCGGCCTCCATCTGCTCGATGCCCTTGCGGAACTGCTTGGCCCGGCCCGCGTCACGGCAGCGGGCGGTCCAGAAGTGCTCGGGCGCGAAGCTCGGGATCTTCGGGAACTCGACCGACGGGCCGTCGTAGAGGGTGTCGCCGGGACGGAGGGCGGTGGCGTTCACCAGGCCGACGACGTCGCCGGGATACGCCTCGTCGATGGTGGCGCGTTCCTGGCCGAAGACCGCGTGTGCGTACTTGGTGGCGAACGGCCGTCCGGTCGCGGCGTGGGTCAGCACCATGCCGCGCTCGAAACGGCCCGAGCAGACGCGGACGAACGCGATCCGGTCGCGGTGCGAGGGGTCCATGTTGGCCTGCACCTTGAAGACCAGCCCGGAGAACGGCTCCTCCAGCGGACGCGGGACGTCCTTGACGTCGGGGCGCGGCGCCGGGGCGGGGGCGATGTCCACCATCGCGTCGAGCAGGCGGCCGACGCCGAAGTTGTTCAGGGCGGCGCCGAACAGCACCGGGGTGGACTCGTGCCCCTCGAACGCCTTCTGGTCGTGGTCGGCGCCGATCGCGCCCAGCAGCTCGGCCTCGTCCCTGGCCCGGATCCAGTCCTCGCCCAGCTCGGCCTCGGCCTGCTCGGGAAGCAGGTCGGTCTCGATGGCCTTGGTGGCGCCGCCGGGGGTGCGGGTGTAGCGGACCGCCCGGTCGGTGACGCGGTCGATCACCCCGTGGAAGAACCCGCCGGTGCCGATCGGCCAGGTGATCGGGGTGGGCCGCAGGCCGGTCCTCTCCTCGATCTCGTCCAGCAGCTCCAGCGCCTCGCGGCCGGGGCGGTCCCACTTGTTGACGAACGTGATGACCGGGATGCGGCGGTGGCGGCAGACCTCGAACAGCTTCAGCGTCTGCGGCTCCATGCCCTTGGCGGCGTCGAGCAGCATGACCGCGCAGTCGACGGCGGCCAGCACCCGGTAGGTGTCCTCGGAGAAGTCGGCGTGGCCGGGGGTGTCCACGAGGTTGAACATGTGGCCCCGGTACTCGAACCGGAGGGCGGCCGAGGTGATGGAGATGCCCCGGGCCTTCTCCATGTCCATCCAGTCGGAGGTGACGCCGCGGCGGCCGGCCTTGCCGTGCACCGCGCCGGCCTCGGTGATCGCCGACGCGTGCAGCGCCAGCGCCTCGGTCATGGTGGACTTTCCGGCGTCGGGATGGCTGATCACCGCGAACGTGCGACGCCGTGCCGCCTCCTCAATGATCGCGGTCAATTGCTGTTCTCCTCGCCGTGCCGGGGGTGAGATGGGGGCCGTCCCGTTCGGAAACGCTTCGGAAGGGCACTGGGACAGCTTACGTGCAATGCGGCCGTCAACAGATGTGGCAACACTTCCTCCGGCCGCTTGCGTCACCATGGTGTTCGGTGGATTGTGGAACACCATGGTTCGCCCCATGCCCATCCCGACTGCCCGGAAAGCGACCCGCTCGTGCAACTCGATCTTTCAGTGATGTGCAGATGATCACGCTTCGCTATGCGGCGGGCTCCGACGTCGGCCGGGTCCGCCAGGGTAACGAGGATGCGGCGTACGCCGGCGCCCGGCTGCTCGCCGTCGCCGACGGAATGGGCGGCCACGTGGGCGGGGAGGTCGCCAGCGCGGCGGCCATCACCGCGGTCGCGGCTCTCGACCAGGAGCAGCCGGACGACCTCGTGGCCGCGGCCGAGGCCGGGGTCCACCAGGCGAACCAGCGGCTGCGGGAGCTGGTGGAGGAGGACCCGAGCCTCACCGGCATGGGCACCACGCTGACGCTGATGCTCTGGGACGGCCCGCGGGTGGCGCTCGCCCACATCGGCGACTCCCGCGCCTATCTGCTCCGTGACGGCGACCTGTACCAGATCACCTACGACCACACCCTGGTGCAGACGCTGATGGACGACGGCCGGATCACCGCGGAGGAGGCCGCCAGGCACCCGCACCGGTCGATCCTGCTGCAGGTCCTCGACGGCGGCGACAACCCCGACCCCGACCTGTCCCTGCGCGACGCCGAGGTCGGCGACCGCTACCTGCTGTGCTCCGACGGCCTCTCCGGGGTGGTGGAGGCCGAGCGGCTGCGTCAGGTGCTCGCCGAGGTCGACGACCTGGACGAGGTGACCCGTCGGCTGATCGAGCTGGCCTGCGAGGCCGGGGGGCCGGACAACATCACCTGCGTGGTCGCCGACGTGGTCGAGGGACCCGGCTCCGGCACGCCCGTGACGGTCGGCGCGGTCGTCCCCTCCTGACCCGGGCGCCGTCCCGGCCCTTCTCCCGCGAGAACCACCTCTTCGGCGGGAGCCCGCCGTACGGCCCCGTGCGCCCGGTGCGGCCCCGCCTCCGAGGAGGATGACGCGCCGTACGGCGGGCCCGCGCGTCCTGGCCGTCGCGCGGCGCAGACGCTATCGTCGGTCTCCCGTGCTTCTCGTCGCTCGCCACCCCCGGAAGGACGCGCGCCCGTGTACAAGGAATTCGCCATCGAGGCCGTCGTCTGGCTGATCCCCGTCGTGATCCTGGTCGGCCTTGCCTACATGATCACGCGCCCCGCCTGACCCTCTCGACCGCGCCCCGTCTCCCGCGAGGAGCAGGGGGGCGCTCCCGCCGCGGAGCCGGGGCCCACCGGCCGCTCCCCGGCTCCTCCGGGGCCTCCGGGTCCTTTGACGCCGCCGGGGCCTCTGACTCCGTCGGCCTCCGACGCCTCCGGGTCCTTTGACGCCTCCGGGTCCTTTGACGCCTCAGGGACCTCCACGCCGTCGGGGCACCTGACGCCTCCGGGACCTCCACGCCTCCCGGACCTCCGGGCCCTCTGAGGCATCCGAGGAGAACATTCCGCCCTCCGGGAACCATTCTCTTTACTCGTTCTTTATACGGGTGCAGGGCACGGGCGCTTCGGGGAGCGCCACCGGGAGACACCGGCGGGGGGATTCTTCGCGCTCATGAGTCGTTTCGTCGACGCCGCACTGGCCTTTCCGGCGGTTCTTTTCACGTTCGCCCTCGTCGTGGTCGCCGGTTACTGGCTGTTCGTCCTGCTGAGCGGTTTCGGTTTCGACGGTGAAGCGGACGGCGGGGCCGATGCCGTGGGCCTCTCCGGAGCGCTGGGCCGCATCGGGCTCGGCGGGGCGCCGGTCGCCGTGGTCGTGTCGCTGCTGGTCGCCATCGCGTGGTTCGCCTGCCTGGCGGGCGGCGTGCTGTTCGCCGACGTCCTCGGGCCACCGGGCGTCCTGGCGGCGGCACTCGTCTGCGCCTGGGCGGGCACGCGCCTGGTGGTGCTGCCGCTGCGCCGCGCCACCCGCCTCCGGCCCGTCCCCTCCCGCGCCGACTTCGTGGGGCGCACCTGCGTCATCCGCACCGGGCGGGTGAGCGGGAGCTTCGGCCAGGCCGAGGTCACCGCCGCCGACGGCTCCTCCGCTCTCGTGCAAGTCCGCCAGACCGGTGACGACGTTTTCGGCGCCGGCAGCATCGCCCTGATATTCGCCTACGACGCGGTGGGGGAATTCTTCTGGGTGATGCCGTACGACGCGGAACTCGACCCCCATCGTCCCCTTTAGCCGAGGAACCGCATGGACGTCATCTCCACCGGACTGGGAATTCTCATCGCCGTCGTCTTTCTCATCCTCATAAGCCTGGCCGTCGTGGTCAGCCGTCTGTTCCGCAAGGTGGAACAGGGCAAGGCCCTGATCATCTCCAAGGTCAACAAGGTGGACGTCACGTTCACCGGGGCGATCGTGCTGCCCGTGTTCCACCGGGCGGAGGTCATGGACATCTCGGTGAAGACCATCGAGATCGCCCGGACCGGCCGTGAGGGACTGATCTGCCGCGACAACATCCGGGCCGACATCCGGATCACCTTCTTCGTCCGGGTCAACAAGACCGTCGAGGACGTGGTGAAGGTCGCCCAGGCCATCGGCACGACCCGGGCCAGCCACCAGGAGACGCTGCAGGAGCTGTTCAACGCCAAGTTCTCCGAGGCGCTGAAGACCGTCGGCAAGCAGCTCGACTTCGTCGACCTCTACACCCAGCGCGACGCCTTCCGCGACCAGATCATCCAGGTGATCGGCACCGACCTGAACGGCTACAGCCTGGAGGACGCCGCCATCGACTACCTGGAGCAGACGTCGCTGCTCTCCCTGGACAAGGGCAACATCCTCGACGCCCAGGGCATCCGGAAGATCACCGAGCTGACCGCCATCGAGCACATGCGGACCAACGAGTTCCAGCGGCAGGAGGAGAAGGAGATCACCCGCCAGAACGTGGACGCGCGGGAGGCCATCCTGGAGCTGGAGCGCCGCCAGGCCGACGCGGAGATCAGGCAGCGGCGCGAGATCGAGACCCTGCGCGCCCGCGAGGAGGCGGAGATATTCACGGTCCAGGCCGCGGAGCGGCTCAAGGCGCAGGCCGCCGACCTGCGCACCGAGGAACAGCTCGGCATCCAGCGGGAGAACCAGGCCCGCGAGATCGCGGTGGCCGCCAAGAACCGCGAGCGGGTCATCGCGATCGAGTCCGAGCGGATCGAGAAGGACCGGATGCTGGAGGTCATCACCCGCGAGCGGGAGACCGAGCTGTCGCGTATCTCCAAGGACCGTGAGGTCGAGGGCGAGAGGCGTTCCGTGGCCGAGGTGGTCCGCGAGCGGATCGCGGTGGAGAAGACGGTCGCCGAGCAGGAGGAGAGCATCAAGCGCCTGCGGGTGGTCGAGGAGGCCGAGCGGACGCGTCAGGCCGTGGTCATCCAGGCCGAGGCGGAGGCGCAGGAGAACCTCGTCAAGGACATCAAGGCCGCCGAGGCGGCCGAGGCGGCGTCCCGGCACCGGGCACGCGAGGCGCTGGTGCTGGCCGAGTCGCGGCAGCAGGCCGCCGAACTCGACGCGCGCGCCAAGGTCCGCCTGGCCGAGGGCGTCCAGGCGGAGGCGGCGGCGGCCGGTCTGGCCCAGGTGCAGGTGCGGGAGCGGGACGCCGCGGCGATCGAGAAGATCGGCCGCGCCGAGGCGGCGGTCGAGCGGGAGAAGGCCCTCGCGGCCGCCGAGGGTGAGCAGGCCCGGGCGCACGCGGTGGCCACCGCGGTGCGCGAGAAGCTGAAGGCCGAGGCCGAGGGCGAGCAGGCCAAGGCGCTGGCCGCCGCGGCGGCGGTCGGCGAGAAGCTCAAGGCGGAGGCCGAGGGCCTGGCCGAGAAGGCGGCGGCGATGGCCGCGCTGAACGACGCGTCCCGCGGCCACGAGGAGTACCGGCTGCGGCTGGAGGCGGACAAGGAGATCCGCCTCGCCGGGGTGGAGGCGCAGACGAAGGTCGCCGAGGCGCAGGCCATGGTGATGGCCGCCGGCCTGGAGAACGCCAACATCGACATCGTCGGCGGTGACGGCGCGTTCTTCGACCGGCTGACGAACTCGATCAGCGCGGGCAAGAGCGTCGACGGTTTCGTCCGGCACTCCGAGATCACCCGGACGCTCGCCGGGCCGTACCTCGACGGCTCACGGAGCCTGCCCGCCGACCTGGCCGGGGTTCTCGGCTCGCTGGACAGCGGGGACGTGCGGAACCTGTCCCTGTCGGCGCTGCTGATGAAGCTGGCCGCGGGCGGGCCCGACGCCGACCGGCTGCGTGACCTCGCAGGGGCGGCCGTCCCGGCGAACGGCCGCATCGGAACCGGCGGCGTCGCCGAGGCGCCGCTCGTGGCCGCCGCGGAGACCGCCGAGGCGCAGGTCACCGTCCTCGACGCGGGTGAGCGGTGACGGCGTTCATGACCGAGGCCGTCACCGAGGCGCCGGACGACGAGGCCGGGCCGGACGCGGGCACCTACGAGGTGCTCCGCGTCCGGCTCGCCGAGCGGGCGGCCGAGCTGGCCCGGCGGGCCGAGGCGCTCGACGCCCGGCGCCGCGCGGTCTTCGGCGGGACCGAGCTCCGCCTGGTCGGCACCGTACGGATCCGCACCGGGCACCCCTGCCTCCCCCGCGACATCGTCGCGCTCGGCGAGGCGGCCGGCCCGCCGGGCGCGGACGGTGGGAGCACGGGGGACGGGTGGGACGGGCGGGACGGCGGACCCGGAGGCGGGCGGGAGGTCCGGCGGGGGCTCATCCTGTTCGGACACAACGCCCCCTCCGGGCCGAAGCCGGAGACGACCGTCGGGGACGTCTTCTCCCTGCACTCCTTCGTGCGGGAGGCGACCGGTGACGGCACGGCCGACGGGAGAACGACCGGCGGAGGCATCGCCGGTGGGAGCACGGCCGGCGGGAACACGGAGGTCGGGGACGCGGGCGGTGAGGACTTCCGGCTCGACCCCGTGCCGCTGTTCCGCGACCCGCGGTTCGAGCGCGACTTCGCCGAGCTCCACCGTTACTACCGGGGGACGCGGCTGCTGCGGCTCCACCGGACCGGGGAGAGGCTGCTGGCCGTCTTCCGGGCGGGACCGCAGGACGTCCGCGTGCTGCGCTGGCGGGTCGGCGCGGACGGCGCGCTCGCCTATCTCGACGACCGGGGCGAGCGTGACCACGTCCCGCCGCCCCCGTACGACTTCGAGTGGGTTCCGGCCACCCGCGACGACCACGTGCCCGGCCGCCGCCCGTACATCTCGATCCGGGGCCGGGTGCACGTCGACACCGCCGGCGGCCTCACCGTCAAGGCCGAGAACGACGCCGGGACCGGCGAGAGGACCTACCGCGAGCCGGTCGCCGAGCCGCTGCAGAGCCTCGCCGACGCCGACGTCCACCACGCCGAGGTCGGCCCGCTGATCCTGCTGCGCATCCGGCCCTACAACGAGACCGAGTGGCGGCACCTGGTCTTCAACACCCGGACCGGGGAGGTGGTCCGCCTCGACGGCATCGGCCGGGCCTGCCGCCGGCTCCCGGAGGACCAGGGGATCGTCTTCCCGGGTGGTTACCTCCTGTCCACCGGGACGGGCAGGACCTTCGACACCGACGTCTCCGGCCTGGAGTTCGAGCGGGCCATCCGCTCGCCCGACGGCGAGGACGTGCTCTACGTCTTCCACGCGCCCGCCGAGGGCCGCTCCCTGCTGCTGCCGTACAACGTGATCCGCAAGGAGGTCTCCACCCCCCTGCCCTGCCACGGCCACACGCTGCTCGACGACGGAACGCTGCTCCTGTTCCGGGCGGCCTCGGACGAACCCACCCGGATCCACCCGGTGCAGGTCTGGCGGACGCCGTACGTGTCGGACCTGCACGCCGCCGCCCAGCCGGCCGGCACCGGCCCGCTGGAGCGGATCGGCAACGCGGAACTGGTCCGCGGGATCTCCGACTGCGTCTCGGTCGCCCGGATGGTCGAGGACACGGCGCCGTCGGCCCCGGTCTTCGAGGCGCTGATCGCGGCCTGCGCCCGGGTCTTCGACCGCCACCATTGGCTGGACGAGCACGGGCTGCACGGGCCGCTCACCGACGTGCGGTCCTGCGCCGGGCAGGTGCTGGAGGAGTTCGAGAAGGTACGGGCGCTCACCGGGGAGGCCGCGGCCGCGCTGGAGAGCGCCGCCGAGGAGATCGCCTCCCTGGTACGGCGGGCGCACTCCCCCGAGCCGCGTTCCGCGCGGGAGTGGATCACCCACCTGTCCGAGCTGCGCCGGGCCCGGGGACACCTGGTGACCCTGCGCGGGCTGCGCCACGTGGACACCGGCCGGATCGACGCGCTGGACGCCGGCCTCGGCACCGAGCTCGACGCCGCCACGCGGCGCGCGGCGGAGTTCCTGAGCGGCGAGGACGCCTTCGCCGACTACCACGCGGAGGTCGGGCGGCTGGTCGAGGAGGCCGGGGGCATCGCGACCACGGCCGAGGCCGGGCCGGTCGGCGAGCGGCTGGCCGCTCAGGCGCGGGGGCTGGAGATCGTGGCCGAGGCGGTCGGCACGCTCGACGTCGCCGGCGCGACCGTGCGGACCGCCATCCTGGAACGGGTCGGCGAGGTCCTCGGCGGCGTCAACCGGGCCCGCGCCGCGCTGGACGCCCGCCGCGGGGAGCTGCTGTCGCGTGAGGGCGGGGCGGCGTTCGCGGCCGAGTTCGCGCTGCTGGGTCAGTCGGTCACCGGGGCGCTGGCGCTGGCCGACACCCCCGAGCGGTGCGACGAGCAGCTCGGCCGGCTGACGCTCCACCTGGAGGGCCTGGAGGCGCGGTTCGCCGAGTTCGACGACTTCCTGACCCGGCTGGCCGCCGAGCGGGAGAACGTCCATGAGGCGTTCTCCGCGCGGCGGCAGGCGCTGCTGGACGAGCGGGCCCGCCGGGCCGACCGGCTGGCCGTGTCCGCCGGCCGGATCCTGGACGGCATACGCCGCCGGGCGGCCGGGCTCGGGTCGCCCGACGAGGTCAACACCTACTTCGGCTCCGACCCCATGGTCGCCAGGCTGCGCGGGGTGACCGGGGAGCTCCGGGCGCTGGGCGAGACGACCCGGGCCGAGGAGCTGGAGGGGCGGATCGCGTCCGCCCGCCAGGAGGCGGGCCGTGCGCTGCGCGACCGGCTCGACCTGTACACCGACGGCGGAACGGCGATCCGCCTGGGGCGGCACCGGTTCGCCGTCGCCACCCGGGACGCCGAGCTGACGCTCGTGCCGCACGAGGGCCGGCCGGTGTTCACGGTGACCGGGACCGGCTACCGCGCGCCGGTGCGCGACGCGTCGTTCGCCGCCACCCTGCCGTTCTGGGACCAGCCGCTGGTCTCCGAGAACGCCGAGGTCTACCGGGCCGAGCACCTGGCCGCCGCCGTACTGGCCGCCGCCGAGGCCGGAGCGCCGGACGCGGGCGGGTCCGCCGTCACGCCCGACGCGCTGCGCGCGGCGGCGGCGGGAGGCGGCCTGCTGGAGATCGTCCGCGCGGCGGCGCGGGACCGCTACGACGAGGGCTACGAGCGCGGCGTGCACGACCACGACGCGGCCGCGATCCTCGCGGCGCTGCTGCGGCTGCGTGCGGACGCCGGCCTGCTGCGCCATCCCCCCGCGGCGCGGGCCGCCGCGCAGCTCTTCTGGACCTTCGGGGTGGACGGACCCGTACGTGAGAGGTGGAGCACCCGGGTGGCCTCGCTGGCCCGCGCCCGCGCCCTGTTCGGCAGGGTCGACGCGGTGGCGGAGACGTGCCGCGCGCTCGGCGCGGCCGTCGCGGCCTTCACCGCGGACCTCGGCGGAACCGGCGGGCCGCCCGACGGCGACGGCGCGGAGGGACCGCACGGCACGGAAGGACCGCACGGCGCAGAGGGACCGCACAGCGCGGAGGGACCGTACGACGCGGACGTCTGCGCGCTCGCCGGGGAGTACCTCTTCGAGGAGCTGGCCTGCGAGCCGCCGGGGTTCGTGACGGGCGCGCCGGCGCGGTCGCTGCTGACGCGGTTCGACCGGGCGCTGGGGGCGGAGCGCCGGAGGTTCGACGACGACCTGCTCGCGCTCGGGGACGACCTCGCCGCCCGCCACCGGCTGGTCCGGGCGTGGCTGGAGGCCTTCGAGCCGTCGGCCGACCTGCCGGAGGCGGTGGCCGTGCTGCTGTGCGACACGGCCCGGTACGACTCCCCCGCCGCCCTGACCGTCAGGGTCGGCGGGCTGCTCGGCGCCCATCCGCGGATCACCGGGGGCGCGCTGGAGCTGCGCCTGGACGAGTTCCTCGGCCGGACCCGGCGCTTCCGGGAGCGGCGCGTCCCCGCCTACCGCGCCTACCGGCGGCGGCGTGACGAGCTGGTCGCCGCCGAGCGCGCGCGGCTGCGCCTGGAGGAGTACCGGCCGAAGGTGATGAGCGCCTTCGTCCGCAACGAGCTCCTCGACGAGGTCTATCTGCCGCTCGTCGGCGACAGCCTGGCCCGGCAGCTCGGCACCGCCGGTGACGCCGACCGGGCCGACCGGTCGGGCCTGCTGCTGCTCGTCTCCCCGCCCGGCTACGGCAAGACCACCCTGATGGAGTACGTCGCCGACCGGCTCGGCCTGATGTTCGTGAAGGTCAGCGGCCCGGCGCTGGGGCACCTGACCACCTCGCTCGACCCGGCGCGGGCGCCCGACGCGGCGGCCCGCCGTGAGGTGGAGAAGATCTCCTTCGCCCTGGAGCTGGGCACCGACGTGCTGCTCCACCTCGACGACATCCAGCACACCTCACCCGAACTGCTGCAGCGGTTCGTCTCGCTGTGCGACGGCCAGCGGCGGATGGAGGGCGTGTGGGACGGGGAGTCACGAACCTACGACCTGCGGGGCAAGCGCTTCGCGGTCTGCATGGCGGGCAACCCGTACACCGAGTCGGGCGCGCGGTTCCGCGTCCCCGACATGCTCGCCAACCGCGCCGACGTGTGGAACCTCGGCGAGGTGCTGTCGGGCCGGGAGGAGCTGTTCGCGCTGAGCTACATCGACAACGCGCTCACCTCCAGCCCGTTCCTCGCCCCGCTGTCCGCACGGGACCGCGGCGACGTCCGCCTCCTGGTACGGCTGGCGGAGGGCGATCCCGCCGCGCGGGCCGACCGGCTCTCCCACCCGTACTCCGCCGCCGAGCTCGACGAGGTGCTGCCGGTCCTGCGTCACCTGCTTCGCGTCCGGCGGGTGGTGCTGGCCTGCAACCGGGCCTACATCGACTCGGCCGCCCGGTCCGACGCGTCCAGGACCGAGCCGCCGTTCCGGCTCCAGGGGTCCTACCGGGACATGAACAGGCTCGCCGCCCGGATCGTCCCGGTGATGAACGAGGCCGAGGTGGACGCGGTGATCGACGACCACTATCTCGGTGAGGCCAGGACCCTCGCCTCCGGCGCCGAGGCGAACCTGCTCAAGCTGGCCGAGCTGCGGGGCGTCCTGACGGCCGGGCAGGCCGCCCGCTGGGCCGAGGTGAAGGCGGCCTACCTGCGCGAGAAGGCGCTGGGCGGCGCCGGGGACGACCCGGTTGCCAGGACGGTCGGCGCGGTCGGTCTGCTGGCCGACCGGGTGGGCGGGGTGCGGGCGGCCATCGAGGAGGCCGCGGCCCGCCTGTCCCCCGCCCCTGTGGGATCATCGGCCCCGTGTTCCGGCCGGGCGGGCGGCGCCGACTAATCTGTTCCCGCCCGGTGTACCGGCGGAGCAGGACGACAGCGCGCGAGAGCAGGGAAAACGGTGAAGCTTCTCCACTCAGGGAAGGTCCGGGACGTCTACGAGGACCGCGGGGACATCATCCTCGTGGCGTCGGACCGGGTTTCGGTCTACGACGTGATCCTCCCGACGCCCATCCCCGACAAGGGGAAGATCCTCACCCGGCTCTCGCTGTGGTGGTTCGAGCAGCTCGCCGACGTCGTGCCGAACCACGTCGTCTCCGCCTCCGACGTCCCCGCCGAGTTCGCCGGCCGGGCCATCCGGTGCCGGAGGCTGGACATGCTGCCGGTCGAATGCGTCGCCCGGGGCTACCTCACCGGCGGCGGGCTGGCGGAGTACCGCGAGCGGGGTTCGGTCTCCGGCGTGCCGCTGCCGCCGGGCCTGGTGGACGGCTCCAGGCTGCCCGAGCCGATCTTCACCCCGAGCACCAAGGCGCCGCTCGGGCAGCACGACGAGCCGATCCCCTTCGAGGGCGTGGTCGAGCGGGTGGGAGCGGAGACCGCCGGGGAGCTCCGGCGGATCACGCTGGAGATCTACCGCCGGGGGGCCGAGCTGGCCGCCGGGCGGGGCGTCGTCATCGCCGACACCAAGATCGAGCTGGGCCGGGCGGCCGACGGCACGCTCACCCTGGGCGACGAGCTGCTGACACCGGACTCCTCGCGTTTCTGGCCCGCCGAGCGGTGGGAGCCGGGCGGGTCGCAGCCCTCCTTCGACAAGCAGTACGTCCGCGACTGGGCGACCGGCACCGGCTGGGACAAGAGGGAACCGGCCCCCGAGGTGCCCGCCGAGGTCGTCGAGGCCACCCGGGCCCGCTACGTCGAGGCGTACGAGCGCATCACCGGCGAGACCTGGTGATGGGCATGACGGGCGCGACGGGCGTGCCCGGGGCCTGACCGGGGCGCGGTCCCCGCCGGTGCGGCGGGGACCGCTGGGTTCGCGGGGCCTGTGAGGGCCCGTGGAGGTCAGTGGGTGAGGCGTCCCTCGGCGGCGGCGCCCACCACGAACCGGTCCGCCGACGCCGGGTGCGGGCCGTAGTCGGCCACGATGCAGGTGATGTTGTCGGGGCCGCCGCCCCGGTTGGCCAGGTCGATGAGCCACCGGACCGCCTCGGCCGGGTCGTCGATCTCGGTCAGCGTGTTGAACAGGGTCTCGGGGCCGACCACCCCGGTCAGGCCGTCGGAGCACAGCAGGTAGCGGTCGCCGGGTTTGGCCTCGCGCAGCGACAGGTCCAGCTCGCCGTCACCGGTGCCCTCCAGGACCCGCAGCACCATGGACCGGCGCGGGTGCTCGGCGGCCTGCTCCTCGGTGATGCGGCCCTCGTCCACCAGCGACTGGACCAGGGTGTGGTCGTGGGTGATCTGGTAGAGGGCGCTGTCGCGCAGCATGTAGGCGCGGGAGTCGCCGACGTGGGCGAGGGCGAAGTTCGGGCCGTCCCAGAGCATCGCGGTGAGGGTGGTGCCCATCCCGCGCAGTGTGGGATCCTGCTCGCTCATGTCGTGCAGCGTGTGGTTGACCTCGGTGGCCGTGCCCTTGAGCGTCGCCACGAGATCGACGCCGCCGGCCGGGAGCCTCTCGTCCAGCGCCGCCATGGCCCTGACCGCCAGGGAGCTGGCCACCTCGCCGCCCGCGTGGCCGCCCATGCCGTCGGCGATGGCGAGCAGGCGAGCGCTCGCGTATCCGGAATCCTCGTTCGCCTCGCGGCGGACGCCGACATCGGATCGAGCGGCGTAGCGCAGCGCCAACGCTTGGTTGAGTGCCATGAAGGCAGTAAAGCATTGGTTGAAGCACTTCACAAGCAAACATGTTGTAGACCGCTTCAGCGACGTGAACTACTGTTGTTCGGCATGGAGGAGAGCCAGGACATCACGGTGAACGCGGGCGACATCGCCCGGCTCGCCTCCGTCGGCCGTGCCGCGGTCAGCAACTGGCGCCGCCGACACGACGACTTCCCCGATCCGGTCGCCGGAACCACTTCCAGCCCACTTTTCTCGTTGCCGGAGGTCGCCGCCTGGCTGCGCCGCAACGGCAAGCCGTTCGAGGTCTCCCTCGGCGACCTGGTGTGGCAGCGGCTGCGGACGTCGGCCGACGATCTGCGTCTGGGAGACCTGGTCGGCCGGGTCGGCGCCTTCCTCCTGTTCCTGCGACGCGAGCCGGGCGCCTGGCCGGGGCGCGGCACGCGGACGGCGGACGCCATGGCCGCCGCCACGGCCGACCTCCCCGGCGCACCCGTGGCTCCCCCCGGTGACCACGGCCTCCTCGGGCTGGTGGCCGAGCTGGCCGCCGAGCGCGGGCCGCTCGCCACGTTCGAGTTCCTGTGCGAGCGCTACACCGAGGCCCACTCCCGCCGGCTCGCGGTCACCCGGGAGGACGTGGCCGGCCTGATGTGGCGGCTGACGGCCCGGGAGCGGGGCACGGTCCTCGACCCGGCCTGCGGCGTCGGGACCCTCCTGCTGCACGCCGGCTCCGCCCTCGGCCAGGAGGCCGACGCCACGAACGCCCTGATCACCGCCGTCCGGCTGCTGCTGCGCGGCGCCGACGCCCGGATCGTGGCCGGCGACTCCCTGCGGGAGGACGGTCTGGCCGGCAGGCAGGCCGACGCGGTGGTCTGCGACCCCCCGTTCAACGAACGCGCCTGGGGGTACGGCGAGCTGACCGGCGACCCCCGCTGGGAGTACGGCCTGCCGCCCCGCGGGGAGGGTGAGCTCGCCTGGGTGCAGCACTGCCTGGCCCGCGTGAAGCCGGGCGGCCCGGTGGCGATCCTGATGCCCCCGGCCGCGGCGTCCCGCCGCCCCGGCCGGCGGATCCGGGCCAACCTGCTGCGCACCGGCGCGCTGCGGGCCGTGGTGACGCTGGGCGCGGCCGGGCCGGACCTGTGGCTGCTGCGCCGCCCGGACGGCGGGCGGCCCCCGTCGAGGCTCCTGCTCCTGGACGCCTCCGAGGACCTGTCGGCGGTGGAGCCCGCCTGGCGGGCCCACCTGCGGGACCCGGAGGCGGAGCCGCCGGGCGACGGCAGCAGCGTGCGGATCATCGACCTGCTCGACGAGGAGGTGGACGTCAGCCCGGCCCGGCGTCGCCCGCAGCAGGGCGGGCCCGACTTCCTGCAGGACTTCACCGACGCGCTGGACCGCTTCCGCGGCGCGTCGGCCACCCTGCCGGACGCGCCCCCGGCACTGGAGGTGCTCGCCGAGCGGCAGGACCTTCCGGCCACCACGGTCGGGGAGCTCGCCAGGGCGGGGCTGGTCACGATCCTGCAGGCCCCGGCCAGGATGCCGGCCGAGGAGGGTCCCCTGCCGGTCCTGACGGCCGGTGACACGGCCGTGGGCTCCGCCCCCACGGGCGGGACCACCCTCGACCCGGCCCTGGTCATGATCAGGCCCGGGGACATCGTGACGAGCGTCCTCGGCACCGTCCGGGTGATGACGCGGGGCGGCGCGGCACTGGGGCCTCAGCTCACGCTCTACCGGGTGGACCCCGAGCGGCTCGACCCCGACTTCGTGGCGGGTTTCATCCGCTCGGCCGACACGAACAGGTCACATCCCGGCTTCAGCCGGCTGGACGTGCGGCGGGCCCGGGTGCCGGTTCTCCCCCTCGCCGACCAGCGGCGCTACGGCGCGGCCTTCCGGGAGCTGTTCGCGCTGGAGGACAGGGTGCGGGAGACGACCGCGCTGGGGGAAACGCTGATCCGGCTAGGCTTTGACGGACTGGTTGACGGTCATCTCCGGCCGTGCGACCAAGGGGTGTGATGTCCCTGGGAGTCCTCGGGAGGGTCGGATGGTCATCGGTGACCGGTACGTACTCGACGACCTTCCCCTGGGGCAGGGCGGCATGGGCGCCGTCTACGGCGGTCACGACACGCACCTCGACCGCCGGGTCGCCGTCAAGATACTGCGCTTCCTCACCGGCCCGGACGAGGAGCTGACCGGGCGTTTCCTGCGCGAGGCGCGCATCCTGGCGAAGCTGGAGCACCCCGGCGCCCCGATCCTGTACGACTTCGGCACCTTCGACCAGCGGCTGTTCCAGGTGATGCAGTTCATCGAGGGGGTGACCGTCGCCGACCTGGTCAGCGAGCACGGCCCGCTCCCGGTGCCGTGGGCCGCCGCGATCGCCGCCCAGGCCTGCGCGGTGCTGGCCGCCGCCCACGCCCTGTCGATCTACCACCGTGACCTGAAGCCCACCAACCTGATGCTCTGCCCGGACGGCAGCGCCAAGGTCCTCGACTTCGGCCTCGCCATGGTCCGCGAGTCGGGCTCGTCGCAGTTCACCCGGATCGGCCAGATCCTCGGCACCCCGGCCTACATGGCCCCCGAGCAGATCCAGCGCGGTCTGTCCGGGCCGCGCAGCGACCTGTACGCGCTGGGCTGCGTGATCCACGAGATGCTGACCGGCCGGCAGCTGTTCACCGGCGTCACCGAGTACGCCGTGTTCGAGCGCCAGGTCAACGAGCTGCCGCCGGACGTGCCGGACGCGCCGGACGCGTTGAACGGCCTGCTCGCCGAGCTGCTGGCCAAGGATCCCGAGCGGCGTCCCGCCTGCGCCGAGGCCCTGTACGAGCGCCTGCAGCCCTTCGCCGTCGACCTGCCGATGCTCCCGGGCTTCCTCCACGAGGCGTCGGTGCCCAGCCCGGGCCGGATGTACGCCCGGATGGTCGGCCGCGTCCTCGCCTGACGGTCCCCACCGGCCCGGCTCCGGGCGTCGAGCACCGGTCTGCGGGCGGCAGGCGGCGACGGCCCGGCTCAGGACACCGGCCCGCCTCAGGACACCGGCCCGCCTCAGGACACCGGCCCGGCTCGGGGCACCGGTCTACGGGCTGTGGTGGCCGGTGCGGAAGGCCCAGGCGGCGATGCCCACCCGGTTGCGCGTGCCGAGCTTGCGGTGCACGGCCGCGACGTGGTTCTTGACCGTCCCCGGAGAGATGAGGAGCTCCGCGGCGATCTCGCCGTTGCTCCTGCCGTCGGCGACCAGCCGGACCACGTCGAGTTCACGCCCGGTCAGCGGTTCGGCGGGCCCGGCGGGTCCGATCGCCGGGGTCGCCAGGTGACCCAGGAGCCGCACGGTGAGCTGCGGGCTGATCAGGGTGTCGCCCGCCACGGCCGCGCGCACCGCCTCCACCAGCAGGGCGGGCCCGGACCGTTTGAGCAGGAAGCCGCAGGCGCCGGCGCGCAGGGCGGTGTGGACGTACTCGTCGAGGTCGAAGGTGGTGACGACCACGACGCGGATCGGGTCGGCGACGCCGGGACCCGCGAGCGCCCGGGTGACCTCCAGGCCGTCGGCGACGGGCATGCGGATGTCGGCGAGCACGACGTCGGGACGCAGATGGCGGGCGGTGGCGATGGCGGTGGCGCCGTCGGCCGCCTCGGCGACCACGGTCATGTCCGGCTGCGCGTCGAGGATCAGCCGGAAGGCGCCGCGGATGCCTTCCTGGTCGTCGGCGACGAGAACGCGGATCCGCCCACCGGCCACGCCGTCATCCCCTTCCCGCTCCGGGCGTCCCGTCAGGAGCCGCCCGCACCCGTGGGGCTCCGCGCTCTCCGGGGAGCACCGCCGTCAGGCTCCAGCCGCCCGGTACGGCGCCCGCACGAAGCGTACCGCCCAGTGCCTCGACGAGCCCCGTCAGACCGGGCAGGCCGAACCCGCCGCGGCGACCGCCTCCCGGCCGCAGGCCCTCCGGTCCGCCGTGGCGGAACCCGCCGTGACCACGAGACCCGCCGTCACGAGACCCGCCCTCGCCACGAAGCCCGCCGTCACGGGGTTCGGGGCCGGGCCGTCCGGGGGCGTCCGCGCCGGCGGGAGCCGGGCGTCCGCGTCCCGTCGCGCCGTCGTCCCGCACCCGGACCGTCAGGACCCCGGCCTCCAGGGCGACGGCGACCTCCACGCGGGTGGCCGCGGGAGCGTGCCGGCGCACGTTGGTCAGCGCCTCCACCACGACCCGGTAGGCGGTGGCGCCGATCTCGCGCGACGGCCGCGCGCCCGGTCCGTCGCCGTCGCGCCGCAGGTCCAGGCCACGCACGTCCAGGTGCGCCGCGGGAGGACCGGGGGCGGAGAACCGGGTGACGAGATCGGGCAGGTCCGCCAGGGTGGGGACGGGGGCCGTCCCCCGGTCGCGGCCGTCGTCTCCTCCGCGCCCCGCCCGTCCTCCGTCTCCGCCTCCCCCCTCGTTCCCGCCTCCGTTTCCGTCCCCGCTTTCGTGCTCGTTCTCGGTTTCGTGCTCGCGGAGCATGTGCACGGTCCGGTCCATCGCCTCCATCGCCCGCAGACCGGCCCGTTCGATGTCTCTGAGCGCGGTCAGCGCCCGGCCGGGATCGGCCGGACCGACCACCTGACCCGCCTGCGCCTGAGCGATCATCTCGCTGATGTCGTGGGCGACGAAGTCGTGCAGGTCGCGGGCGAGCCCGAGCCGCTGGGCACGGCGGGCCCGGTGGATCGCGCGGACCCGCCGCCGGTCCATCGAGCGCAGGTAGAGCCCGACGCCGGCGGCGGCGGCCGAGCAGGCGGCCCAGAATCCCATGACGCCCACCACCTCCAGCGGCGACGACGGGACCAGGAAGCGGAACAGCCACACCGCCACGGCCAGACCCGCGAGGAGGGCGGAGACCGCGGCCGGCCGGGTCGGCGCCCGCCGGACGACGACGCCGATCAGGACGAGGAGGGCCCCGCTTTCGACGAGCGCCCCCACTCCCGCCGCCCGGCCGTCGGCGATCGGTGACCCGGCCAGCGCGGCACCGGTCGCTCCGAGGGACAGCGCCGCCGCCGCGCAGCTCACGGCCGGCACGCGGAACCGGCCGCGGGACCGGTCTCCGGCCACCCCGAGGGCCCACATCACGGCGGCCAGGGCCGCCGCCGGCGGCAGCACGACGAGCGGCCCGAAGAACGGGGAACCGCCGGCCCCACCGGCCAGCATCGCGAGGGCCGCGACCGCACCGGCGCGTTCACGAGGGTTCACGGCTCGACCCTACGGGCCCGGCGCCGTCGCGACCCCTGCCGGACGGCACGGTCCGCCCCCTCCGATGGGGGGACGGGGTGCCGAACGGCACATGGAAGCCACCGGGAGACGGCGGGACCGTTGGAGCGTGACGACCTCTCTTCTCGCATCGACGACCTCATCGGGACCGCGCCGCCCCTCCCGGGCCGGTCACGCCGCGGCGCTCTGGTCGGCGGCCTACGGGCTGCTCGGACTCGCCTGGGCGCTCGGCGCACCGGGATTCCCCTGGGGGCGAAGCGACCCCGACTCCGACCGGGAGCTGTCGATCCTCTCGGGGGCCTCCCCCGTACCGGGCGGGTGGTGGATCGCCGGCCTCGGGGCGGCGGGCACGCTGCTGGCGCTGGTGCTGGGCCGGTCGCGGGGGCGCGGCCCGCTGCGCCTGCTGCCGGCGGCCCTGGCCTGGCCCGCCGCCGCGGCCCTGGCACTGGTGATCCCCGACTCCCGTCTCATGATGGGCGTCGCCTACACGCCGCTCCTGCTGGTCGCCCCCCTGTTCGGCTGGCGCCTCGGCGGTACCCGCCTGCTCGACGTCTGGCCCTGGGAGGTGGTCAACCAGTTGCTGTGCGTGCTCGGCGGGGTCCTCCTGGCCACGGCCACCGTGGCCTACCTGCGACGCGGCCGGGACGCCTGCGGCGACTGCGGCCGTACGGCCGGCGGCGGAGGCTGGACCGCTCCGGGGGAGGCAGCCCGGTGGGGGCGCCGGGCCGCCTATGTGGCCGCCGCCGTACCGCTGGTGTACTGCGCGACCCGCTGGGCCTGGGCGCTGGGCGTCCCGCTGGGGGTCGACGAGGAGTTCCTCGTCGAGCAGGCCCGCGAGACGCCCGGCATCTGGCTGGCCGGCGCCTACCTGGCCACCTTCGGAGCGTTCGGCGGGCTCCTCACCCTGGGGCTGACCCGGCGGTGGGGTGAGGTCTTCCCGCGCTGGATGCCCGGCCTGCGCGGCAGGCGGGTCCCGCCCATGCTCGCGGTCGTCCCCGCCGCCGCCGTGTCGGTCATCGTCTTCGTGGCGGGCCTGACCTACATCCGGCTGGCGCTTCAGGGCCGCTTCGGCTCGTCCGACGTCGGAACGTGGCTTCCGGAGACGTCCTGGCCGGTGTGGGGCGCGGCCCTTGCGGCCGCCACCCTCGCCTACCACCTGCGCAGACGCGGCCGGTGCCGGCGGTGCGGCCGGCTGTGACGGCCGCGGCGGCGAGCCCGCGGCCCGCACAGCCCGCACGGCCCGCACAGCCCGCACGGCCCGCCTTCCCGGCGGGTCACGCGGCCCCTTTTCCGTGGGGGACAATCACTCCATGGAAGGACGCTGGATCGAAGTGGCGGACCGGGTGCTGGTGCGGCGGTACGCCGAGCTGGACCTGTCGGTGGGGCTGGTCCTGGGCGACGGCGGCTGTCTGGTGATCGACACCCGGGGCGACGAGCGGCAGGGCGCCGAACTGGCCTCGGAGGTGCGCCGGATCACCCGCGACCCGTGGACCGTGGTGCTCACCCACGCCCACTTCGACCACTCCTTCGGCACCCGGCCGTTCCTCGCGTGCCCCGTCTGGGCCCACGAGGCCTGTCACGCCGACCTGGTCGCCGACGGCGCCCGGACGAAGGACGTGTGGGCGCGGCGCTACCGCGGGCAGGGCCGGCCCGATATCGCCGCCGACATCGAGAAGACGGAGATCGTGCCGCCGGACCGCCTGGTGACCGACCGGGCCGAGGTGACGGCCGGCGGCCGCCGCGCCGTCCTGGCGCACCTGGGACGCGGGCACTCCCCGTCCGACCTGGTGATCGCGGTGCCGGACGCCGGCGTGGTGTTCGCCGGCGATCTGGTGGAGAACGGCGCGCCTCCGGCCTACGGCGACGCGTTCCCGCTGGAGTGGCCGGACACCCTCGGCGGGCTGCTCGGCCTCGCCGGGGACGCGGTCGTGGTGCCGGGGCACGGAGACCCGGTGGACCGCGCGTTCGTCACCGCCCAGCACGCCGAGATCGAGGCGGTCGCCGGGCTCTGCCGGGAGGTGGCCGCGGGCCGGATGGGCCGCGAGGAGGCCGTACGGCGATCGCCCTATCCCGAGGACACCACGCTGACCGCTCTGGATCGGCTGGACGGCCCGCCGGGCGGATAGCCGGCCGGGCGCCGTCCGCCCACGGGGGGCGGCGCGGCGGCCCGAAGAAAGCGGCGGTCCGCGGAAACGGCGGCCCGTGGAGGACGGCGGCCCGTGGAGGACGGCGACCTGTGGAGGACCGCGGCCCGCGGGTGACGGCCGCCGCCGTCAGCCCACGGGGACCGGCGTGTCCGGGGTGTACTCGGTGTGGATGCGCCCGGCCGGGACGCCGAGACGGACCAGCCGGTCCGAGGTCGCGTACACCATCTCCCGCGATCCGCACACGAAGACGTCTCCGGACGGGATGATCCGGTGGTACTCCAGGGCGTCGACGGCGGTCTGGCCGTACCCCGGCCCCGGCTCGTCGGAGATCGCCTGCACGATCCGGAGCCGCCGGTGCTGCATGCGCAGGTTGTTCAGCGCCTCGGTGTCGTAGGCGTCGGCGGCGCGCCGCACGCCGTAGAAGAGGTCGATGGCGGGGCGCTCGGGCATCCACACCGACTCCTCGATGAGCGCCTTGAGCGGCGCGAGGCCCGTGCCACCGGCGATGAAGACCAGGTGCGGGGTGGTGGCCTGCTCCAGCGACAGGGTGCCCCTGGGCGGGCCCAGCAGGACGGTGTCCCCCGGGCGGGTGTGCTTCACCAGCGCCGTGCTGACCCATCCGCCGGGTATGGCCCGCACGTGCAGCACGATCCTGTTGTCGTGGCGCGGGGCGTTCGCGATGGAGTACTGACGCCACACCCGGGGCCACAGCGCGGTCTGCACGGTGGTGTACTGGCCCGCCCGGTACGGGTACGGGTGGTTGGGCTCGATGGTGAGGACCGCGATGTCGGAGGTTCGCATCTCGTGCCCGACCACGGTGCCGATCCAGGCGGGCGGGGCGGTGACCGCGTCCTGGTCGGCCGCCTGGATCATCACCTGGGCGATGAAGTCGTAGGCGGCCGCCCACGCCTGGTCGTAGGCGGGCAGCCAGGCGCCGCGGGAGGTCGTCCGCATCGCCGCGATCAGGCAGTTCCCGAGCGCCGGGTAGTGCTCGGCCCGGACGCCGTACTTGCGGTGGTCGCAGGCGAGCTGGGTGAGATACTCCCGCACCCCCTCGGTGTCCTCCAGGTTGAGCACCACCTGCGTCAGCGCGCTGAAGAGGCGGTCGCGCTGGAGGTCCATCGCGGGCGGGAAGAGCTCCCGGATGCGGGGGTTCTCGGCGAAGAGCCTGCTGTAGAAGTTGAGGATCACCTGGTCGGCCATCGGTTCGACGAGCGACCAGCTTTCCCGGATGAGCCGGATGTCCAGTGTCATGGCGTCACCCGACCGGTTTCCCCGCCTCATGCCCGCTCAGCTCCGCGCTCCGCACCCGCCCGACGCCGAAGTAGTCGTCTCCGGCGGGCCTGCGCCCCTCGGCGGCGCGCTCCCTGCGGTCCTGCCTGACCAGCAGCGGGATGTGCTTGGAGCAGTGGATGTAGGCCTCCTCGACCTCGACCATGATCCAGCGCTCGGCCTTCTTGCCCGGCGCGGTCTGGTCCTCGTCGTTGAGCCCGTAGCGGCGGGCGGCGTCGTAGGCGGTCATGATGCTCGCCATGCCGTTGACGTGCAGGCCCACCAGGTCTTCGAAGAAGTCGACGAACAGCAGGCTGATGTGCGGGTTCTCCAGGATGTTCCCCATGCTGGCGAGCACGCCGTTGCCACGGAACTCCGGGTAGACCATCCGGGTGTCGTCCAGTACGCGCACGAATCCGGGCGGCCCCGAGCGGAACGTCGTGTCGCAGTTCCCGGCGGCGTCCGCGGTGCCCACGAACGCCATCTGCTGCCGGGCCACGAACTCACGCATCTGGGGCGTCAGGCGGTCGACCACCTGACGGCCGTAGAACCGCTCCGCCCGCTCCCTGGTGTCGAAGAGTTTCTGGAGGATGTGCTCCCCGCGGGAGCCGGGCAGGCCCTCGCCATCGTCCAGACCGTCGTACGGCACATGCTGGGTCGTCACGTCACTCCAATTCAGTCCCCGGACCGCAAGCCTGTGAGAGGGCGGGCGGGCACCCGGGCCCGGCGATGAGGCACCAAAACCGGATGTTTCCCCCCACATATCCGATGGAGCCTAGACCACATCAGCCCCTCCCGAAACAGTTCCGCAACATTTCCACGGATTTTTCGGATCATGATTAATGCTCACTTTTCATGCCCGGACCTGCGCTCCAGCGCCGCGCGACCCCCTCACGGAGGCGCGGTGAGGACGCTTTCAGACGACGAAGACGCACGGCGTGGCGGGTGGGAACGGTCCACCGGCGGTGACGGCTGAACCCGGCGATCCCGCCGGGAACGATCCAGGACCGGCCGGGGCGGCGTACGGTGATCCGGCGACGGCGGCACACGGCACGGCGGGCGGGCGGGGACGACCGGACAGGCGGAGGTGATCCGGTGGCGGTGGCATACGAGGCGGACGAAAAAGACATGAACGCCGCTCCCACCGGCTGGTAACCTCCGGCGGTCGGCGTTCTCGGGAGGAGAAGGTCATGAGGCTCGACCGGCAGGTGCTCATCTTCGACGCCGACGACACGCTCTGGGAGAACAACGTCCTGTTCGAGCGGGTCATCGACGACTTCCTGGGCTGGCTCGCGCACCCGACCCTCGACCGGACCGAGATCCGGGCCATCCTCGACGACATCGAGGCGGCGAACGCGGTCGCCCACGGCTACGGCAGCAAGGTCTTCCTGCGCAGCCTCGGTAAGTGCCTGGAACGGCTGCACCGGCGACCGCCGACCGCCGCGGAGCGCCGCCGGATCGAGGAGCTGGCGGTGGCGCTCGTCGAGCACCGGGTGGAGCTGATCCCGGGCGTCTCGGAGACCCTGGCCGCACTCGGCGACCGGCACGACCTGCTCCTGCTCACCAAGGGCGACCTGGAGGAGCAGCGGCGCAAGCTGGAGGTCTCCGCGCTCGCGCACCACTTCCGCGACGTCCACATCGTCCCGGAGAAGGACGTGGAGGTCTACCTCCGGCTGGTGCGGGAGCACGACCTGACGCCCACGACGACCTGGATGATCGGCAACTCCCCCAAGTCGGACATCCTGCCGGCCCGGCAGGCGGGCATGAACGCCGTCTTCATCCCCAACGACAACACCTGGGTGCTGGAGCGGGCCGACCTCGCCCCGGACGACGACCGGGTGCTGCGGCTGCGGAGGTTCCCGGAGCTGCTCGACCATTTCTGACGTCCGCCGGCGACGCCCGCCGGCACCGCGGAGCGCCGGCCGGACCGCCGCCTCCGTACGAGGACCGGAAGACCGGAGAACCGGGAGCCCCGGAGACGGGGAACCGGGGAGCCGGGGAACGGGGAGACATGACACCGAAGCCCTCCGTGTCGTGCGTGTTCGTCTGCCATGACGGCGCCGGCCGGGTGCTGCTGGCCCGGCGCGGCGCCGGGGCGCGGGACGAGCCCGGCACGTGGGACTGCGGCGCCGGGGCCCTGGAGTACGGCGAGACGTTCGAGACGGCCGTCGCGCGCGAGGTCCGCGAGGAGTACTCGGCGGCGGCGCTGGAGATCGAGACGATCGGAGTCCGGAACGTCCTGCGCGGGGAGCCGGTCTCCTCGCACTGGGTGGCAGTGGTCTTCGCGGTCCGGGTGGACCCGGCCGAGGTCGCCATCGGGGAACCCCACAAGTTCGACGAGCTGGGCTGGTTCGCACCCGACCGGCTCCCGGACCGGCCACACTCCCAGCTCTCCGGAAGCCTCGCTCTCTTCACCTCCCGGACGGCCCGGAACGGGGGCGCGGGGGCGTAAGCGCCTCGTAAGGTCCGCGCCGGGGAGGCGAACCTACGCTGAGCGGATGATCAGATATCGCGCTGTGGCCGCGGCGGTCTCGGCCGCTCTTCTGACGGGGGCGTGCGGCGCCGGAGGAGGGGACGAGGCGGGCGGCCCGGTCCGTTCCGACGCGCCGCTCTCGGCTCCCGCGACCTCTCCGGCGGCGTCCGTGACGTCCCCGGCGTCTGCGAGTCCCGCTACCGGCTCCCCGAGCCCCACCGGCTCGCCGGCCGCCGTCCCCGCGGCGCTGGCGTTCCGTGCCGTCACCCTGGGCGGTGAGCGGTTCGAGGGGGCGAGCCTGGCGGGCCGGCCGGTGGTCTTCTGGTTCTGGGCGCCGTGGTGCCCGAAGTGCCTTTCGGACGCCCCGGCGGTCAGGGCCGCCGCGGAGAAGCACCCTGACGTGGCGTTCGTCGGGGTCGCGGGCCTCGACGCCGAACCCGCCATGAAGGAGTTCGTCCGGCGCACCGGGACCGGGACGATCGTGCAGCTGTCCGACGCCGGGGGCGCGGTGTGGACGAGGCTGGGCGTCACCCAGCAGTCGACGTTCGTGTTCATGCGGCCCGACGGCTCCACCGAGAAGGTCCCCGGCCCGCTCGGCGCCGACGGGCTGAACCGGCAGGTCGGAAAGCTGCGCGCGGGATGACGCCGCACGGACGCACGGACCGGACACCGCACGGACGCCGGACGCCGGGCAGCGTCACGGGACAGCGGGCGGGAAAGGCACCGTGAGCACCGGTCTTCCGGTGGCGCTGGCCGTCACCGCCGGCACGGTGGCCGCGTTCAACCCGTGCGGCTTCGCGATGCTCCCTGCCTACCTCACCATGCTGGTCTCCGGCGGCAGGGCCCCGCTGGTCCGGGCGCTGCTGCTCGCCGCCGCGATGACCGGCGGGTTCGTCACCGTCTTCGGCCTCTTCGGCCTGGTCGTGGTCCCGCTGGCGCACTCCGTCGGGGAGTACCTGCCGTGGGTGACGATGGTGATCGGCGCGGCCCTCGTCGTGCTGGGCGGCGCGCTGCTGACCGGCCGGGAACTGCTGATCCGGCTCCCCGGGCCCGGCGCCGGCCGCCCCACCGCCTCGGCGGCCTCACTGTACGGCTACGGCCTCTCCTACGCGGTCGCCTCGCTGTCCTGCACGGCCGGGCCGTTCCTGGCCGTCACCTCCGCGTCGCTGACCGAAAGCGGCCTGCTGGGCGGGCTGGTGGTCTTCGTCGCCTACGCGCTGGGCATGGGCCTGGTCGTCGCGGCCCTGTCGGTGGCCGTGGCGCTGGCCCGCGCCGCCGCGGTCGCCGGGATGCGGCGGATCCTGCCGTACGTGTCGCGGGTGAGCGGCGGTCTGCTGGTGCTCGCCGGGCTGTACGTCGCCTACTACGGCTGGTACGAGCTGCGCGTCTTCGCCGGCGCGTCCACGGACGACCCTGTCGTGGGCGCGGTGACGGCGGTGCAGGGGGCCGTCGCCGGGTGGGTGGAGGGCGCAGGCCCGGGCCGGATCGCCGCCGCCCTCGCCGTACTCGTCCTCGCCGGGCTCGCCGTACGGGGGGCGCGGCGGAAGGCACGGCGGCTGCGCCGGGAGACGAAGCCCTGATCCTTCTGCCTTCCGCGAAGGCCGCGTAAGGTCGCCCCTCGTGCGGTTCGAACCGTTCGCACCCCGCGCGATGTCGAGTATCCGGTGTTCCTGGTCGCCGCCCCGGCCGGTTTCCATCTGATGAGGGGGCGGAGCTCGGACGTCGAGGACAAGGGCCGGATCACCCGCCTGTGGTCGGCCCGGGACCGCCCCCGGTTCCTGCTGCTGGTCGCCGTCACGGCCTGGGCCTCGGCCGCCCAGGTGGCCTCCGGCTCCGCGGCGTGGCCGACGGCGGCCGCGATCGCCGGCGGGTGCTGCTCTCCCTGCTGGGCTGACGATCCGCTCCGCCGCCGAGCCGAGGGCGTATCAATCCCGGTTCCGGCGGCGCCCGGGAGGCCGGCCCGTGCGGTCCGGCCTCCCGGCGCCTCCCCCTGATCGGTCCGTAGGAGCGGCTCAGCCGAGCCAGGCGGTGGTGTCCGCGGGGAGGTCGTCGCCGTCGAGCGGGCCGCTGACCAGCAGGACCTGCCCGTGCGGCGGGAGCCGTACGGGGCCGGGGCCGAGGTTGGTCACGCAGGTGAGCCCCGACTCGCGGGTGAAGGCCAGCACGCCGGGCCCCAGGTCGAGCCAGGTGAGCGTGCCGTCGCCGAGCCGGTCGCGGCGGATGCGCAGCGCGGTCCGGTAGAGGGCGAGCATCGAGCCGGGGTCGGCCGACTGGGCCTCCACGGTGAGCGCGCGCCAGTCCTCGGGCTGGGGCAGCCACGGCTCGCCCGCGCCGAAGCCGTACGGCGGTTTCTCCCCCGACCAGGGCAGCGGCACCCGGCAGCCGTCCCGGCCCGGCACGGTGTGGCCGGAACGGGTCCACATCGGGTCCTGGCGCAGCTCGCCGGGGATGTCGTCGACCTCGGGCAGGCCGAGCTCCTCGCCTTGATAGACGTAGACGCCGCCCGGCAGCGCCATGGCCAGCAGCGCGGCGGCCCTGGCCCTGCGTCCGCCGAGACCGAGGTCCGACGGCACGCCGTCCCGGCGGTCGCCGTGGTCCCAGGACGTGTCGGCCCTGCCGTACCGGGTCACCACGCGCGCCACGTCGTGGTTGGACAGCACCCAGGTGGGCGGCGCGCCGAGCGGGGCGTGCGTGGCGAGGGTCCGCTCGATCGAGAGGCGCAGCGCGGCGGGCTCCCAGGGGCAGGCCAGGAAGTCGAAGTTGAAGGCGGTGTGCAGCTCGTCGGGCCGCAGGTAGCGGGCGAAGCGTTCCTGGTCGGGGAACCACACCTCGCCGACCAGCATGCGGTCGCCGTACCCGTCGGCCAGGCGGCGCCAGTCGCGGTAGATCTCGTGCACCTCGTCGAGGTCGGTGTAGCCGTCGGGGTCGCCGCCGTCGAAGTCCTTCACCAGCACCGCGGCCGAGTCGATGCGGATGCCGTCCACGCCCCGGTCGAACCAGAAGCGCAGCACGTCGCGGAACTCCTCGCGCACCTCGGGGTTGGTCCAGTTGAAGTCGGGCTGCTCGGGGGCGAACAGGTGGAGGTACCACTGCCCGTCCGGCACCTGTGTCCAGGCGGGCCCGCCGAAGATGGACCGCCAGTCGCCGGGCTCGTCGGCGAACCAGAAGCGTTCCCGCTCGGGTGAGCCGGGCCCGGCGGCCAGCGCCTCCCGGAACCACGCGCTCCGGTCGGAGCCGTGGTTGGGCACCACGTCGATGATGACCCTGATGCCCAGTTCGTGGGCTTCGACGATGAACCTCTCGGCCTCGGCCAGCGTGCCGAAGACCGGTTCGATGTCCCGGTAGTCGGCCACGTCGTATCCGCCGTCGGCCATCGGCGACGGGTACCACGGGTTGAGCCAGACGGCGTCCACCCCGAGGTCGGCGAGGTACGGCAGGCGTGCCCGCAGACCCGCCAGGTCTCCCGTCCCGTCACCGTTGCCGTCGGCGAAACTGCGCAGGTAGACCTGGTAGATCGCGGCCCCCCGCCACCACGTTTCCGGCATGCTGCTCGTGACTCCTCACTGGTAGGGATTCGCCGGTCACCGCGTCAGCCCTTGAGGCCGCCGGCGGTGAGGCCGGCCATGATGTGGGGCTGGAAGACGAGGAAGACGACGATGGTCGGGACGCTCGCCATCACCAGCGAGGCGATGAGCACGTTCTGCGGCATCTGCGCCGACAGGTTGGCGACGCCGACGCTGACCGACATCTTCTCGGCGTCGGTCAGCACCAGCAGCGGCCAGACGAAGTCGCGCCACGCGTTGACCACGGTCAGGATGGACACCACGCCCAGGATCGGGCGGGAGATGGGGATGACGACCGACCACAGGATCCGCCCCGGCGTCGCGCCGTCGATCTCGGCCGCCTCCAGCAGTTCGCGGGGGATCGAGTCGAAGAACCGTTTGAGCAGGAAGATGTTGAACCCGTTGGCCGCCGCGGGCAGCCAGATCGCCCACGGCGTGTTCAGCAGGTCCCAGCCGAACAGCGGCAGATCCTTGACCGTCAGGTAGGCCGGAAGCATGATCACCATCGGCGGGATCATCAGCGTGGCCAGCATCATGGCCAGGATCAGCTTGCCGAGCACCGGCCGCAGCTTGGACAGGGCGTAGGCGGCGGTGACGTCGACCGCCAGGGTGAACAGCCAGGCCCCACCCGCGTACAGGGCGGTGTTGCCCATCAACCGGCCCAGGTCCATCAGCTCCCACGCCTCGGCGTAGGCGTCGAACGTGACCTCCGACGGCAGGAACGTCGGCGGGATCCGCACCAGTTCCTCGGTGGACTTCATCGCCCCGGTGACCATCCAGTACAGCGGGAAGACGAAGGCTGCGGTGAAGCTCACCACGACCACGACGAGGACGGTCCAGTAGACGATCCGGCCCGTGGGCGAGTTGAGCCGGTGCGGGGAGACGGCGGTGCGGAACTCCGGCTCGATCCGCCGCGGGCGGCGCCGCCGTCGCGGCGGGCGGGGCGCGGGAGGGGCGGGCGAGACGGCGGCGGGGGTGCCGGGGGCCGCGGTGAGGTCGGCGAGGTCGGTGAGGTCCGGCATCAGCTCTTGCCCTCCCGCGAGACGCGCAGGTAGACGGCGGAGAAGACCATCAGGACGATCATCAGCATCACGCCGAGCGCGTTGCCGCCGTTGATGTTCCCGAAGTTGAAGGCGTACTGGTACATCAGGTAGACGACGCTGACCGTGGAGTTCTCCGGGCCGCCCCCGGTGAGCAGGTAGGGCTCGATGAAGACCTGCATGGTGGCGACGATCTGCAGCAGGAGCATGACCAGCAGGATCAGCCTGGTCTGCGGGATCGTGATGTGCCGGATCCGCCGGAAGAGCCCGGCGCCGTCGAGTTCGGCCGCCTCGTACAGCTCGCCGGGGATGGTCTGCAGCGCGGCGAGGTAGATGAGCGTGCCGCTGCCGAGGTTCATCCAGGTGGAGACGATGACGAGCGAGACGAGGGCGGTGCCGGTGCTGTTCAGCCAGTCCAGGGGCGGCAGGTGCAGGAAGCCGAGCACCTGGTTGAACAGGCCGGACTCCGGCTCGTAGAACCACTGGAAGAGCAGCACGCCGACCGCCGGGGGCAGCATCACCGGGAGGTAGACGACGAGCCGCAGGTAGGCGCGGGCGTGACGCAGCTCGTTGAGCACCAGCGCGACGACGAACGGGACGCCGTAGCCGAGGACCAGCGCGAGGACGGTGAACGCCACCGTGTTCTTCCAGGCGGGTCCGAAGGCCGCGTCCCGGACGACCGCGGCGAAGTTCTCCAGTCCCACCCAGACGGGCGCGTCGACGAAGTTGGTCCGCTGGAAGCTGAGCACGACCTCCCAGACCATGGGGTACCAGGAGAAGAACGCGAAGCAGATCAGCGCTCCGCAGAGGAACCCGTAGGCGGTGACGTTCCGCCGTACGGCGAGCCGCCTCCGCCCCGGGTCGTCCCGCCGGTGCGGGCCTCGCGTGGTCACAGCCGGGTCAGCCCTTCTTCGCCAGCAGGGCGTTGACCTTGGCCTCGGCGTCGGCGAGCAGCTTGGCGGGGTCGGCGTCCCGCCTCGTCAGCACCGCGGACATCGGGGTGTCGAGGACGGCGTAGATCTCCTGGGCGTACGGTCCCGGCTCGGCCTTGGGCGGGACGCCCTTGGAGCCCTCCGCCCAGAGCGCGAACTGCTCGGGCGCGACGTTCGCGTTCTCGGAGCGCAGCCGCAGGACCTCCTGGCCGGAGGGGGTGTCGGCACCGTACAGGTCCGGGTACGGCTGGCCGACCGTCAGGTTCGCGCCCTTGGCGCGCACGTAGTCGAGCTGGCCCTTGCCGGGGGTGAGGAACTCGTACTCGATCCACTTCAGGCCGGCCCTGATCTGCTCGGGTGTGGCCTTGGGGTTGATCATGTATCCGGCGCCGCCGTTGAACAGCGCCCTGGCCTCGGGCTGGGCGGTGACGGCGTAGTTCTCGAACTTCGCCTGGAAGTCGTTGCGCAGCGAGATCAGCACGTCGGGGGCGCCGAGCATCATGCCCATCCTGCCGCCGGCCATCGCCTTCATCAGGGCGGGCCAGTCGATGTAGAGGCGGGAGCCCATGCTGTCGTCGGTCCAGCGCATCTGCTTGAGGTTCTCCAGCACCGCCACGCCCTCGGGACTGTTGAAGGCGGCTTTCCCGCCGTCGGGGGTGAGGACGTCGCCCCCGCGGCCGTAGAGCGAGGCGGTGAAGTGCCAGCCGCCGACGTTGTTGCCGCTGTACTCGCCGAAGCCGACGTAGCCGGGGCCGAGTGCGGAGATCTTCTTGGCCGCCTCCCGCACCTCGGCCCAGGTCTTCGGCGGATTGGCCGGGTCGAGACCTGCCTTGGTGAACACGTCGCGGTTGTAGACCAGGCCCATGCCGTAGCCGTCGGTGGGCAGGCCGTAGACCTTGCCGTCCTTCTTGAAGATGTCGAGGGAGGCGTTGTAGTCCTTGAACGTCTTCAGCTCCCCGACGTACGGCGTGAGGTCGGCGGCCTGACCGGCGGCCACCAGTCGCCCGACGTTGGGGAAGTTGACGAAGAAGACCGTCTCCAGCTGGCCGCCGGCCAGCTTCGCCTCGAACGTCCGCGGCTCGTAGCAGGGGAAGGCGTCGGAGACCTTCTCGATCCTGATGTCCGGGTTGAGCTTCCGGAACGCCGCGAGGTCCTCCTCGTAGGTCGCGCGCTGCGCCTTGTTGGTCTTCGGCGGCATGCAGTTGACCGTGATCGACACGGGACCGCCCGCGGAGCCCGCCGCGGACGGCTGCGCGCCGTCCCCGGCGGGCTCGCCGGAACCGCACGCCGACGCCGCGAGGACGAGGGCGCTCGCGAGCAGCGGCCCGAGGAGCCTGCGACACCCGGATCTCGTCATGGAGCTGACCCTTCTGCTGGGGGAGGCCGGGAGCGAGCCGGAAGGTCCGCTCCGGGGTGGCCTCACCATAGGATCCCCGACACCGTGACGCAATATTTCGACAGAAAGATGAAACATAACGACTACATCACGCGTCTCTTACGCGGGAAACAGCGGAAGGGGTGACCCGCCGATCGGGTCACCCCTTCCTGCCGCTTCCGGCGGCCACGCCCGGCTCGCCGCCGGGGCCTCCCGCCGCGCCCCTCCCGGCCGGGCCGCCGCCGTCAGGCTCAGCCGGCCGGGCCGCGCGGCGGCCCGCGACCGTCGCGCTCAGCCCGCGGCCGGCCTCGCCGTGGAGGCCCGGACCACCAGCTCCGGCTCGAACAGCAGCTCGTCCGCGGGCACGGCCGCCCTGCCGATCAGCGCGACCAGCAGGTCCACCGCCGCCCGCCCCATGGCGTCGATCGGCTGGCGCACCGTGGTCAGCGGCGGCTCGGTGCAGTTCATCAGGGCGGAGTCGTCGTACCCGACCACCGACACGTCGGCCGGCACCGACAGCCCCGACCTGCGGGCGGCCCTGATCGTGCCGAGCGCGAGCGGGTCGCTGGCGCAGACCACGCCGGTGACCCCGGACCGCAGCAGTCTCGCCGCCGCCGCGTGCCCGCCCTCCAGGGAGAACATCGTGTGCTCGACCAGGGCGGGATCCCCTCCGGCGGCGAGGAAGGTCTCCAGCTTGCGGCGGGAGGGCATGTGGTCCTTCGGCCCCAGCACCATTCCGACGCGCTCGTGGCCCAGGGACCTCAGGTGCCCGAGCGCCATCTCGGCGGCCACCTTGTCGTCGCAGGACACCTGCGGGAAGCCCAGGTGGTCCACGGACGCGTTGACCAGAACGGCGGGCAGCCGGCGCTCCAGGATCAGCTCGTAGTGCGCGTGCGAGGCGTCGGCCTGGGCGTACAGGCCGCCGGCGAAGACCACGCCCGACACCTGCTGCTGGAGCAACAGGTCGACGTACTCCGCCTCGGAGACGCCGCCCACCGTCCGCGTGCACAGCACCGGGGTGAAGCCCTGCTGGGCCAGGGCGCCGCCGACGACCTCGGCGAAGGCGGGGAAGATGGGGTTCTGCAGCTCGGGCAGCACCAGGCCGACCAGCCGGGCCCGGTCGCCGCGCAGCTGGGTGGGCCGCTCGTAGCCGAGCACGTCGAGAGCCGTCAGCACCGCCTCCCGGGTGGTCTCCGAGACCCCGGGCTTCCCGTTGAGCACGCGACTGACCGTCGCCTCGCTCACGCCGACCTTCCTGGCCACCTCTGCAAGTCGTCGCGTCATGCGCAAACCATACGACATCCGAAGCAAGTATTTGCAGCCGTTTGCGGGTCCGAACGTCAGCCGTTTGCGGTCCACGACGGCGGCTCCCCGCGGCGAAATCCCTTGCTGAGCAGCGATGATGCCGCCCCCAGAGGCGACATTGCGAAGTCAATTCATTGCGAAATTCCGTCGAAATATTGCAGACATCGATTTGTCATTTTACGGTTCAGCCATTCGACCCGACGAAGGACACGCTCCCCCTGACCCCCGGCACCCCCGGCACCCCCCGGCGTTCCGGACCCGAGACGGTTCCGGACACGAGACAGAGGAACGGATGACACACAAGCGCGCCACACTGCTCCGGCTGATCGCGGCGATCGCCGCCTTCAGCCTACTGATCATCACCGGACCGCCCCTCCCCGCCACGGCCGCGACCGGCCCGAACCTCGCGACCGGCCCGAACCTCGCGGCGGGCCCGAACCTGGCGGCGGGCAAGGCCGTCACCGCCAGCGGGCACACCGACGTCTACGTCGCCGGCAACGCGGCCGACGGCGACCCCTCCACCTACTGGGAGAGCCCGTCGCACTCCTTCCCGCAGTGGATCCGGGTCGACCTGGGCGCGAACACCGGCGTCGACCGGGTCGTGGTGAAGCTCCCGCCCGGCTGGGAGCCGCGTACGCAGACGTTCTCGGTGCAGGGCAGCACCGACGGCTCCTCCTACACCACGATCGCCGGCTCCGCGACGCGCGCCTTCGACCCCGCCTCCGGCAACACGGTCACCGTCGGCCTCCCCGCCACCGTCACCCGCTACGTCCGGCTGAACATGACGGCCAACACCGGATGGCCCGCGGCGCAGGTCTCCGAGCTGGAGGTGTACGGCGGCGCCACCGGAGACACCCAGGCGCCCACCGCTCCCGGAAACCTCGCCTACACCGAACCCGCCGCCGGCCAGATCAAACTGACCTGGACCGCCTCCACCGACGACGTCGGCGTCACCGGCTACGAGATCTACGCCAATGACGTCCTGCGCGCCACCGTCGCGGGCGATGTCCTGACCTACACCGACACCCAGCCCGCGAACGCCACCGTCACCTACCGGGTCCGGGCGAAGGACGCGGCCGGCAACCGGTCGGCCCCCGGCAACGCCGTCACCCGCGCCGGCAGCGGCGCCGGCTCCAACCTGGCCGTGGGCAAGCAGGTCAGCGCCTCCTCCTACGTCCACACCTTCGTCGCGGCCAACGCGGTCGACAACGACCCCGCCACCTACTGGGAGTCCGCGCCCGGCGCCTATCCCGCCACGCTCACGGTGAAGCTGGGCGCGAACGCGAGCGTCACCTCGGTCGTGGTCAGGCTCAACCCCGACCCCGTCTGGGGCCGGCGCACCCAGACGATCGAGGTGCTGGGCCGCGAGCAGGGCGCCTCCTCCCCCGCCACGCTGAAGGCGGCGGCGCCGTACACCTTCGACCCCGCCACCGGGAACACCGTGACGATCCCGGTCACCGGCGACGTCGCCGACGTCCAGCTCAGGCTCACCTCCAACACCGGCGCGCCCGGCGGGCAGGTCGCCGAGTTCCAGGTGATCGGCGTCCCGGCGCCCAACCCCGACCTGACGGTCACCGCCGTCTCCTGGACGCCTCAATCCCCGACGGAGGGCGACACCGTCACGCTGCGGGCCACCGTACGCAACTCCGGCGACCGGGCCTCCGGCGCGACCGGCGTGAACTTCTACCTCGGCGGCGCCAAGGCCGGCACCGCCCCGCTGGCCGCGCTGGCGGCCGGCGCCTCCGCGGAGGTCTCGGCGTCCGCCGGACGGTGGGACGCCGGCTCCTACCCGGTCACGGCGAAGGTCGACGAGGCCGACGCGGTCGCCGAGAAGAGCGAGCTGAACAACGCGCTCACCGCCTCCTCGCCGCTGGTCGTCAAGCCGGTCGACAGCTCCGACCTGACGCCCGTGGCGAGCTGGACCCCGGGCAACCCGGCGAGCGGCGCCACGGTGACCTTCTCCGTGGCGATCCGGAACAAGGGCAACATCGCCTCCGCGGGCGGCGGCCACGCCGTCACGCTCACCCTGCTCAACGACGCCGGGACGGCGGTGCGCACCCTGACCGGCTCCTACACCGGCGCGATCGCCGCGGGCGCCACCACCGCCCCGGTGAGCCTCGGCACGTGGACCGCCGCAGGCGGCCGCTACACCGTGCGGGCGGAGGTCGCGGCCGACACCGCCGAGCTTCCGGTGAAGCGGGACGACAACGTCGTGACGACCCCGCTGTTCGTCGGCCGCGGCGCGAACATGCCCTACGACACCTACGAGGCGGAGGACGCCTCGATCGGCGGCGGCGCGACCGTCGTCGGGCCCAACAGGACCGTCGGCGACCTCGCCGGCGAGGCGTCCGGCCGCAGGGCGGTCAGGCTCGCGACCACCGGCGCCTACGTCGAGTTCACCACCAGGGCTCCCACCAACACCCTCGTCACCCGGTTCTCCATCCCCGACGCGCCCGGCGGCGGCGGCATCGACGCCACCCTCGACGTCTACGTCGACGGCGTCTTCCGCAAGGCGCTCAACCTGACCTCGAAGTACGCCTGGCTGTACGGCCCCGAGGCGAACCCCGGCAACTCCCCGTCCATGGGCGGCCCCCGGCACATCTACGACGAGGCCGGCCTGATGCTCGGCTCGACCGTCCCGAAGGGCAGCAGGATCAGGCTGCAGAAGGGCACGGCCAACACCACCACCTACGCGATCGACTTCGTCGACACCGAGCAGGTCGCGCCCGTCCCCAACCCCGACCCCGCGCGGTACGTCGTCCCGGCCGGGTTCGGCCACCAGGACGTGCAGAACGCCCTGGACAGGGCGCGGATGGAGACCGGGTGGCTGGGCGTCTACCTGCCCCCGGGCGACTACCAGACCGCGCAGAAATTCCAGGTGTACGGCAAGCCCGTCAAGATCGTCGGCGCGGGCCCCTGGTACACCCGGTTCCACGCCCCCGTCACGCAGGAGAACACCGACGTCGGTTTCCGCGCCGAGTCCTCCGCCAACGGCTCGGCCTTCACCGGCTTCGCCTACTTCGGCAACTACACCTCCCGCATCGACGGCCCCGGCAAGGTGTTCGACTTCCAGAACGTCGCCGACATCGTCATCGACGACATCTGGAGCGAGCACCTGGTCTGCCTCTACTGGGGCGCGAACACCGACCGGATGACGATCAGGAACTCCCGCATCCGCGACATGTTCGCCGACGGGATCAACATGACCAACGGCAGCACGGACAACCTCGTCAGCAACAACGCGGCCCGCTCCACCGGCGACGACAGCTTCGCCCTCTTCTCGGCCATCGACGCGGGCGGGGCCGACATGAAGGGCAACGTCTACGAGAACCTGACCGCGATCCTCCCCTGGCGCGCCGCGGGCATCGCGGTGTACGGGGGTTACGACAACGTCTTCCGCAACATCTACATCGCCGACACGCTGGTCTACTCCGGCATCACGATCAGCTCGCTCGACTTCGGCTACCCGATGAACGGCTTCGGGGCCGACCCGCCCACCAGGTTCGACAACATCTCGATCGTCCGGGCCGGCGGCCACTTCTGGGGGGCGCAGACCTTCCCCGCCATCTGGGTCTTCTCCGCCTCGAAGGTCTTCCAGGGCATCCGGGTCACCGGCGTCGACATCGTCGACCCCACCTACCACGGCATCATGTTCCAGACCGGCTACTCGGGAGGCAGGCCGCTCAACCCGATCAAGGACACCGTGTTCACCGACGTCTCGATCACCGGCGCCCACCGGAGCGGTGACGCCTACGACGCCAAGTCCGGCTTCGCCGTCTGGGCCAACGAGCTGCCCGAGCCCGACCAGGGACCGGCCGTGGGCTCGGTGACCTTCAACAACCTGAGGATGAGCGACAACGCCGTGAACATCAGGAACACGACCTCGACGTTCACCATCACCGTCAACTGACCCACCGGCCCCGGCGGTCCTTCGCCGGCGCTCACCCCGTGGACGGCCCGGTCACGGGGTGAGCGCCGGCGGCCGGTCGGCCGGTGGCGCCGGAACCGGTCCTCCTCCGGCTTCTGTCGGCGGGACCTGGCAGGATCGCCGTGCACGCGAACCCGCCGCGGGCCGGGGTGCCGGACAGCGCATCCCGGCCCCCGGTACGGCCGCGCGTGCCCGGCCGCCGCGCCGGATCCCACCGGCCCCCACCAGACCGAGGACCGCCCCGGATGGAGCTCTCCCCCGCCGCCCGCCGGCTGCTCGCGCTCATGACCGACCCGGCCACGGAGCACCCCGCCGCCTGGCCCGGCCGCGCCGAGCTGGGCCCCTACGACCTGGGGGCCCTGCTGCCCTCCGCCTACCGCGTCCCCACGACCCCCGCGGGGACGTCGGCGAGGTTCCTGGTGGAGGACGAGGCCCGGGAGCGCCAGCCGGCGTTCACCCCCGCCTCCTGCGCCGAGCTGTTCGCGGCGCTGGCCGACGGGCTGGCCACCCGTGAATGGGCCGACCTGCACCTCGGCGCGGCCTCACTGGTGCGCTGCCCGGACGGGCCGCCCCTCGCCGCGCTCGCGGCCCCCGCCCGGACACTGGTGCGGTTCCTGCTGGAGGCCGGCCGGCTCGACCAGCCGTACGCGCTGCTGGCCGTCGCGGGGCTCGCCGGGTGCGACGGCCGAGGCGACGACGGGCTCGACGCGAAGGTGACCGAGGCGATCGGAACGGGCCGGGGCCCGATCGGCGCCGACGAGCTCCGCCTGCTCGCGAGCTGGGACGCCGGGCACCGGGCGCTGTTCCTGGAGGCCCTGCGGAACAGGTCGTTCGGCTCCCCGCCGCCGCTTCCCGGCGTCTGGGGGCGACTGGCGGACCTCCCCGGCCACACCGCCTTCGCCCGCGCGGCCCTGGAGGCCGCCGCCGCCCGGGTCGCCGCGATCCACGCGGGCGAGATCCCCTACCGCGCCGACCGCGCGTTCGAGGCGTCGGAGACCGAGGCGCTCGGCCGCGCCGTACGGCTGGCGCTGATGCGCGACGAGGAGTGGCTGCCCGCCCTGCTCACCCCGCTGCTGGCCGGAATCGCGGTCGCCCCCGGCTCGGCGCGGACCCTGCCCTCCCAGGCACTGCTGTACGAGATCGCCCGGGCCGTCGAGGACTTCCCGACCCCCGAGGCGGTCACCGCGCTGCGCGCCGCGCGTGGGGCGGCGCGGCACGCGGGCGTGCCCAAGCAGCTCGACCGCATGCTCAAGCGGATCGACCGCGCGGCGGCCGACCGGCGGTCTCCTCATCCGGTGCGGTCAACCGGTGGCGCCAGGGCGGGTCGGCACCCGCGACCTCGCAGGTGAGGGCGGCGACCCGGACCGCGAAGGTGAGCGCCTCGGACAGGTCGCCGGCGGTGAGGCCGGTCAGGCGTCCGCCGAGGAGGCCCCGGACGCCCAGGCTGTGCAGCAGGCCGGCGGTGAAGGCGTCGCCCGCCCCGACGGTGTCGGCCACGTCCACCGCGGGGGCGGGCACGGCGAGCCGTACGCCGTCGAGGGAGGCGGTCACGCCGTCCGCGCCCCGGGTGAGCAGGACGAGCCTGGCTCCGGCCGCGTGGCATTCCTCGCGGAACCCGTCGAAGTCACCGAAGTCGCCGAGGTGGGCGAGGTCCTCCTCGCTCACCTTGACGATGTCGGCGAGCGCCGCCCAGCGGGGCAGGCGGGCCCGGTAGACCGCCGGATCGACGAGCCCGGGGCGGACGTTCGGGTCGATGGAGATCGTCGCCCCCGCGCGGGCGCCGGTGAGGAACTCCTCGATCCGCGCGGCGCCGGGCGCCATGACCAGGGCGAGGGAGCCGGTGTGCACCGCCGCGACCCCGCCGAGGTCGCGGGTGGCGAGCTCCTCCTCCGTCCACTGCCAGTCGGCGGCGCCCTCGGCGTGGAAGGAGTACTCGGCCCGGCCCTCCGCGTCGAGCGTCGCCACCGCCAGCGTGCTGGGCTCGGCGGCGCGCACGACGCCGGACAGGTCGACGCCGGAGGCGGTCAGGCGCTCGTGGAAGAGACGGCCGAAGGGGTCGGCGGAGATCCGGCCCAGATAGCGGGCGGGGGTGCCGAGCCGGGCGAGGGCGACCGCGGCGTTGGCCGGGCCGCCGCCGGGGATGACGCGCAGCGCGAGCTCACCCCGCCGGGAGGCTCCGGAGTCGGTGAAGGCGTCGGCGACGCACTCGCCGACGACGGCCACGGCCGGGCCTGTCGTCCTCGTCCCCTCGGCTGGGCTGGTCATGCGCCTCCTCCTGGTCGGGCCCCTCGGTTCTCCGGAGCTCCGGAGGTCTTCCCAGGAGAGTCTCCCAAGGAGAAGGGCCGCCGGTCATCCGGGGAGGCCGATGAAGCCGTCGAAGCCGCTGAGACCGCACGGCCGGAAGCCTCTGAAAGGCGAGCGGCCCGCCGTGCCCTCCGGGGAGGGCACGGCGGGCCGTTCCGCCCGGCGCCGTACCGTCAGTGCCCGGCGTTGCCGGGACGGCCCCACGGGCCGGTGATCGCCATGACGTGGCCCGGCGTCTGGATGCAGGCGAACAGGATCCTGCCGTCCTGGCTGAAGGTCGGGCCGGTGAACTCGCTGTCGTTCAGGTCGTTGCGGGCCATCGGGTAGGACTTGCCCTGGTCGGTGACGCCCACCAGGTGCTGGACGCCCTCGCCGTCCTCGGCCAGGATGACCCCGCCGTACGGCGAGACCGTGATGTTGTCCGGCCCGTCGAAGGCGCCGTCCTCGTCGGGGTCGGCGTTGACGCCGAAGATGGTCTTCAGCGTGACCGTCTGGCTGCGGGGGTCGTAGAACCACACCTGGCCGTCGTGCTCGTTGAGGCTGCCGTCGCTGTGCCGGGCGAAGCTGGCCACGAAGTACGCGCCGCCGTCGGCCCACCAGGCGCCCTCCAGCTTGCGGCTGCGGGTGACCTGGTCGTCGGCGAACTGCTTGCGCGTCGAGACGCTGCGGGCGTCGCGGTCGGGCACCGGGACCCACCGGACCCGGTAGCGGGTGCCCGGCCGGGTGGCCTGCGACAGGTCCTGGATGTGCTCGGAGCCGTGGTAGCAGCTCATCGCCTCCAGGGTGCCCGCGGTGTCGCCGCCCTCGCTCTGGGCCAGGGCCTTGAGCGCGCCCTTGCCGCCCCGGAAGCCCGCGGGCGGGGTCCAGCGGTAGTAGAGGCCGTTGGGGCCGGAGGCGTCCTCGGTCTCGTAGATCGTGAAGGTCCGCGGGTCGACGGCGACGGCCTCGTGCGAGTAGCGGCCGAGGAACTTCAGCGGCACCGGGTCCCGGTTCGCCTCATGGTCGAAGGGGTCGACCTCGAAGACGTAGCCGTGGTCCTTCTGGTACTTCCCGCCGGCCCTCTGCTCGGTCTCCTCGCAGGTCAGCCAGGTGTTCCACGGGGTCTTGCCGCCGGCGCAGTTGTTGTGCGTGCCGGCCAGGCTGACGTACTCACGGACGCGGTCGCCCCGGAGGCTCACCTCGATGTTGGTCGTGCCGCCGCCGGCGCCCGGGTCGTAGGTCAGGCCGGGCAGGGCCGGCACCCGGTACGGCTCGCCGCCGCCGACCTCGTGGTTGTTCACCAGGGTGGTGCCGCGGCCGTGGGGGAAGGCTCCGGTGCCGTCGGGGTCGCTGGGCGTGGGCTCACCCGTCTCCAGCTTCGTCACGCCGGCCTGAGCGATGATCTTGTAGGAGAAGCCGGCGGGCAGGGCCAGCACACCGGCCGGGTCGTCGACGAGCGGGCCGTACCCCAGCGCGGGCCGCGTCGCCGCGAACGCCGCGGGGCCGGCGATCGCCTCGATGCTGCCGGCGAACACGATGCCGAGGCCGCCTGCGGCGCTGCTACGGAGGAAGTTGCGACGGGAAACGGGTGAGGACACGGGTATCGCCTCCAGTTTGGAACGCTGACACCGAGCGATCTAATTATGTCCGGGAAACATCCTTGTCGTCCCACTATGTTCGCCGGATGAACCCCCGCTGAACACTCCGTCCCGCGAACGGCCCGCCCGGATCCCTCACGGCCGGCACGGCCCCGCCCCAGCGGTCACGGCGGATGTCAGACGGTCGCCACCGGCGTTCCCCGGACGCCCAGCGCCTCCGCGACAGCGATCGTGTCCAGGCGGAAGGGGCGGATCTCGGTGATCAGGCCGTTCCCGAAGGTGATGAGCCGCCTGACCGCCGTGTCGAGGACCCGTCCGGTGGCGCGTCCTGAGCCCGTCACGGGGGAGGTTCCGGGTGGTGCCAGGGCAGGACCAGCGGCTCTGACGGGAGGCCGCCGGTCAGCAGCCTGTCGAGAAGTCCGGAGAGGCCGGGCGGGATGACTCGGTCGCCGGTCGCCCCCAGCTCGGGAAGGGGCCACCAGCGGAAGGTGTCCATCAGGGAGCGTTCGAGGTCCTCCATGCCGGAGACGTCCACCGACGGTTCGGGGACGCGCAGCAGGAAGTAGTGGTCCCGGGCGTAGAACAGCCGGTCGTCGAGGTCGGTCCAGTGGCCCCGGGAGACGGCGACGACCGGGCCGAGGTCCTCCGGCGAGGTCACCTGGCCGGTCTCCTCACGGAGTTCTCGGGCGGCGGCCACGGCCAGGTCCTCACCGGGGTCGACGCCGCCGCCGGGGGTGAACCAGGCGAGGTCGGAGCCCTTGACCAGACCGCGGCCCCGGAACAGCAGGACCCGGTCCTGGCCGTCGAGGAGCAGGACGCGGGCGGAGGGCCGCACGACGGCGCCGGGCAGCGGGTCACGGGGAGTCGCTTCGGGCATGAGGGCGAGCATAGGCGGCCGTCCCGCCTTCTCGCGATCTTCACGTCTCCGGCCCGGCATCGGCCCGCCGCCGCCGTCGGCGGACCAGGCGGAAGCCGTCAGCGGACCAGGCGGAAGAACGCCCGGACCTCTTCGACGAACAGTCCCGGCTGCTCCATCGCGGCGAAGTGACCGCCCCGGTCGGGCTCACCCCAGTGCCGGATGTCGGTGAAGCGCCTGGCGGCCCAGCGCCGGGAAGGCCGCGGGTTCTCCTTGGGGAAGACCGAGCATCCGGCCGGCACCGTCACGGTGTCGGTCGCCTCGTCCGTGAAGACGCGCTGGACCTGCCCGAAACTCTCCCAGTACAGCCGCGCGGCGGAGGCCCCGGTCCCGGGCAGCCAGTAGAACATGAGGTTGTCGAGGATCTCGTCGCGGGTGAGCACGTTCTCCGGATGGCCGTCGCAGTCGGTCCAGGACCGGAACTTCTCGACGATCCAGGCGCACAGCAGCGCCGGGGAGTCGACGAGGCCGTACCCGATGGTCTGGGGCCGGGTCGACTGCTCCAGCGAGTAGCCGTCCTCCTGCCGTCCCGCCCGCTCCAGGTCGGCGAGGGCGGCGCGCTCGGCGTCGGTGAGGTCGCCGAACGTGGCCGGGTCCGGAGGCGCGAGGGGCGGGGTGAGATGGATCCCCGCCACGTGGCCCGGATCCCCCCGCCCGATGCTCGCGGTGATGCTGGTGCCCCAGTCGTGGCCCTGCGCTCCGTACCGTTCGTAGCCCAGACGCGCCATCAGCTCGATCCACGCCGCGGCGATCCGCTCGACGCCCCAGCCCCGGCCGGCCGGTTTGTCGCTGAAGCCGTAGCCGGGCGGTGACGGGCACACGACGTGGAAGGCGTCGCGGGCGTCGCCGCCGTGGGCGGGCGGGTCGGTCAACGGGCCGATCACCTTCAGGAACTCCACGACGGATCCGGGCCAGCCGTGCGTGAGGACGAGCGGCAGCGCGTCGTCGTACGGCGAGCGGACGTGGAGGAAGTGGACGCCGAGCCCGTCGATCACGGTGCGGAACTGCGGCAGGGCGTTCAGACGCCTCTCGGTGGCCCGCCAGTCGTACTCCTCGGCCCAGTAGCGGCACAGGTCCCGCAGGTAGCCGAGGGGCACGCCCTGTGACCAGTCGTCGACGGTCTCCTTCTCCGGCCATCTGGTGCGCGCCAGCCGCTCACGCAGGTCACGCAGGTCGGACTCCGGGATGTCGAGGCGGAACGGGGTCACCGCCCCGATCTCCGCGCCGGTCTCCGTCCCGCCGGCCGCTCCCGTTCCCGCCCGGCTCACCGCGCCGGTCGCCGCTCGGGCTTCCCGGTGGGCCGCCGCGTCGTTCGCCGGGTTCGTCGTCATGTCGCCTCCCTGCCGTGGACGGGTCATCGGTGGACGGGGTCAGGCGCGCGAACGCGCCAGGAGAGGGGGAATCGCGGTGGCGGCCGCCAGGACGGCCGCCAGGGGAAGGACCGCGATGAGGAGGGCGGCCCTCAGGTCCAGGGCCGCCCCGAGTACGGCGATGCCCGTGGGCGCCGCCAGGATCGCGGTGCCGGAGGCGAGCGCGCCGTACGCCGCCGAGCGGGTCGCCGTGAGACCGGGGAGGCCGACGAGCCGGGCGAGCGTGACCGGATAGAGCGGCGCGACCCCGAGCCCGGCCAGCACGAGCCCCGCGGTGACCGGCGCGGGGAGGCCGGTCAGCGCGACGAGGAGCGTGCCGGCCGCCGCGAGCCCGCACCCGGCGGGGATGACGGGAAACCCCCTTCCGGTCAGTCTCGCCGTCACCAGCCGGCCCGCCGCCATTCCGACGAGGAACGCGGCGGCGGCCACGGCGGCCCCGCCGTCGGACAGGCCGGTGTCCCGCAGCCGCGCCACGGCCCAGATCGTGAAGCAGAACTCGATGGACACGGAGGCCACGATGGCGGCCCACGCGCCCGCGGTCCGCCGCGTCCGGCCGCGCGTCCCCGCGTCCGATGCCGGAGCCGGCGCGCCGGACCGGTCGCTCCCCGCCGGGGCCGTGTCACCGGGCCGGACCGCCGGGGACGGGGGTGTCGAGGTGGGGTCACCGCCCGCCGGGGACAGGGGCGCCGAGGGCGGGATCGCCGGGGCGGGATCGTCGTCGCTCGCCGGGGACATCGCGGTGGAGCCGCCGGCGCCCGCCGGGGGCGCCGCGCGCGGCCGGGTGCCGGCGGCCAGGAAGATCAGCGGTGGTACGGCCAGCAGGAGTGCGAGCCGTCCGTCGGCCCCGGCGGCCTCCAGAGCGCCGATGGCGGGCGGGCCGAGGATCGCGCTGACGCTCGCGGCGGCGTTGACGCGGGCCAGTCCGGCGGCCGCGTCCGGGCCGCGGAACAGGGCCGGGGTGACGAGGACGATGCCGGCCGCGCCCAGCCCCAGCAGCAGCGCCCCGGCCGCCGCGACGACCGCGGCCGTCCCGGTCGCCAGGAGGACGGCCCCGGCGGCGGTGACGAGGGCCGCGGCGAAGAGGGCGGGCCGGGGACCGGAGCGCAGGAGCACACCTCCGGCGGCCCCGACGGCGAGCAGGCCGGCCCCGAACGACGACGCCAGCCACGCGAGGCTCTCCGGCGGAGCGCCCAGGTCACCGGCGAGCAGAACCAGGCACGCGCCGAGGCTGTTGACGGTGAAGCCCAGCGTCGCCTGCGCGACCCCGACCTGCCGAAGGTCCAACCGTGACATGGGCTCCCCCTATAAACTCGCCGTACGAGGATAAAGGGAGGCACAGTGTCGACCGCAAGCCCCGCGAGCCGGTCTCTTTCGTTCCACACCCGGAGTTCCCGCTGGCGCGGCGCGCTGGCCGTGCTCGGGGAGATGCGGCGCGAACCCGGTGTCACCCGTGCCGTCGTGGCGGAGCGGCTCGGCCTGAGCAGCGGCTCGGCCACCGAGATCACCGCCCGGCTGCGCGAGCTCGCGCTGCTCGCCGAGACGCCCGCGGCGGCGTCGGGGCGCGGCCGTCCGACCACCGTGCTCGGCCCGCACCCGGACGGGCCCGTCGTCATCGCGGTGGACCTGCGGCAGGAGGACTACCGGTGCGCCGTCGCGACGCTCGACGGCAGGCCCGAGGTGCTGGAGTCCGCGGCCCACGCCGACCGTTCCGCCGACCACGCCGTCGGCGCGGTCGCGCGGGCGGTGCACCGCGCCTGTGACCGCTACGGCGACCGCGTCCGGTTCGTCTCGGTGGCGGTCGCCGCGACCGTGCGGCACGGAAGGGTCACGCAGTCCGCGGCCCTCGGCTGGGACACCGTGGACCTCGGCGCCCTCACACCGAGCCCGGACGTGCCACTGCTGGTCGGCAACGACGCGACGCTTTCCGGCGTGGCGGAGTCCCGGTACGGCGCCGCCGTCGGCGCGGCCGTGGCCCTGCACGTCACGATCGAGGTGGGCGTCGGCGGCACCCTGATCGTCGACGGCCGTCCCGTCGAGGGGATGACGGGCGCGGGCGGCGAGTTCGGCCACCTCCCGTTCGGCGACCGGGAGCTGCGCTGCCCGTGCGGAGCCCGGGGCTGCTGGGACCTCGCCGTCGACGGCCGGGCCATCGCCCGTCACCTGGGCGCGCCTCCGCCCCGCGATCCGCGCACCTATGCCCAGGCGGCCCTGGCCAGGGCGGCGGAGGACCCCGCCGTCCGATCCGCGGTGAGCCGTGTCGCGGGCGACTTCGCCGGCGGCCTGGCCGGGCTGGTCAACGCCCTCGACCCCGGCGTCGTCACGCTCGGCGGTCTCGCGGGGCCGCTCCGGGCGGCGGCCGCACCGCGGTTCGCCGCCGCTCTGGAGGACGGGCTCATGAGGTTCCGCCGGGCGGATCCGCCGCCCGTGGTCGCCTCCGCGCTCGGCGAGGACGGCGCGTTGCACGGGGCCGCGGCCGTCGCGCTGGACCGGTTCCTCACCGAGGAGGGCCTGGCCGCGTGGGCGTCCACGCGTCACGCGCAGGCGGGAGGGCGCGCAGGCGGGTGACCGCGCCGGACCGGCCGGGGTGGTGCCATGTCCACCCCGGGGACTCGATCCCGCGCCAGTGTGCGGCGGACGCCGCGCCGGTTGGATCGGCGGCATGACAACGACCTCGGTCGACTTCCCCGGCCGCTGGGTGGAGGGCGCCGGGCTCGTCCTCGGGCCGTCCCTGATGCTCGCCGGGGTGCTGCTCCGGGCAGGCTTCGACGGCTTCTTCCCCGAGCAGCTCGCGGCGTTCGCCGGAGACCCCGTCCTGATGACCGCCTCCTACGGCGCCTTCGCGGTGGGGAACGTCCTGCTGTGGCCCGCCGTCATCGCGCTGGTCCGTCGGGTCTGGGCGGTACGGCCGCGGTGGGCGCTGTGGGGCGGCGTGATGGTGCTCTCCGGGTTGTTCGCCCGCTCCATCCACGCCGGGGTCAGCCACCTGGCCTTCCAGCTCGTCGACGTCCAGGGGGTCGAGACGGCGCAGAAGGCGGTGGCCGGCTCCTACGGCGCTTTCCACCCGTTCCACCCGCTGTCTCCGGCGATCTTCTTCGGCTGGATCGTGCTGGCCGCCGGGGCGTGGCGGGCGTGCTGGGGGTCGCCAGGTCCGCCGCCCTGGCCTCGATGAGCGCCCTGCCGATCGGCGTGCTGAAGGGGACGGGGCCGATGTCGGTCGTCGCCGTCCTCGGGCTGTGCGCGGCGCTGGTGCCGCTGGGGGCCGGTGTCCTGCGGAATGGCCCCGCACCCAGATGGTGGGCCTACCCGCTCGTGCTGGGCGTGGGCGCCGCCGCCGTTCTCCTCGGCATGGCAGGTTAGTTTTCTGCCGCCAAAAACCTGTATTGCCGATTTATGGGATTAAATGGCCGATCGTCCGATCCGGAGCGGGTAGGGAGGGGTGGTCGGAGGAAGGGGGCCACCCGATGAGCGAGCAGGACGACCGGAGAGAGCGCCTGGAGAAGATCGCGCACGAGCACGTGGAGCACCTGTCGGGCGAGACCGCACTGGGCGGCACCGACCCGGCGGCTCGGGGAGAGCGCGTCGCCCGGGAGACCCCGGGCTCGGCACAAGGCGGCGAGGGCCGGGTCCAAGGCGCCGGTGACATGACGGCGACCGGCAACGCTCCCCTGGGCGACCAGAGCACCGGGGGCGAGGCCGCCCGCGAGGCGATCGGCGCGGAACCGGGCGAGTCCGGCGAGATCGAGGACCGCAGCACCGGGGAGGCGTCCCGGGACGAGATGACCGGCGGCCAGGGCGGCGGCTGACCGGCCCGGCCGCGTCGGCGGATCGCCTTCCGGGCGAGGGGCGACGGCCATGGTCACCGCCGCCGCGTCACGGCGGCACCGGAGCGGCTGAGGCTCGGGGACCGTCAAAGGCCGGTTTCCAGATCGATCCTGTTCTTCAGGTCGTCGCCGTAGCCGGCGGGCCAGATGCCGTCGTGCTGCAGCCGACCCGCGACGATGCCGGGTGACACTCCGATCTCACGGGCGAACGCGCGGGCCGCTTCCGGGGATGCGATCGCACGCAGCCGCGGGACATGCTCTTCGGGAATCAGCAGGTCAACCGCGAACCGATTGGCCTCCTCTTCCCTCGGGTCGTCACCGGACCCGCCGTCATCGATCCACGTGCCGCCCTTCCCGTGCAGCAGGATGTGGCCGATCTCGTGAAAGAAGGTGAACCAAAGGTGATCGTCCGTTCCGCGGCGAAGACTCAGCAGGAGCATGACCTTGTCACCGGACACCCATCGTGTCGCTCCACTGACGCACGCGCCGTCGAACTCTCTGACGAAGACCACCGCGACCCCGTACCGCACGCAGACATCCCGCATCATCGACGCGGCCAGTTCGGGGGGCTGAGCGGTCAGCCCCCGTAGACGAGGCAGCGCACGCCGAAGACCCGGAGCGTCGAACGACCCGCATTCGATGTCGTGCGCCGCGAGCTCTCCCAGCCGAAGCCAGACGGCGACCGCACCCGGACGGGTCACGGAAGGCTCCGCCCTGCGGAAGGCAGCGGCCGGCCGCTCGTACAGTTCGCGCCATGTCGTCAGATGCGCGACTCCGAAGAAGGCGAGGAGTTGCTGCACCCGGGAGATCTCATCCGTCGGTTCCTCGGGGAGGATCCCCCGGACCACCAGTTCGCGAACCGGTATCTCGTCCAGCCAGGGGACCGCTTCCAGCAACTCGCCTTCCAGCCTGAGCCGCTGCAGGGCGGACTGATAGTCCGCTTCCAGGCGGTTCCAGAGCCTGGCGGGCATGCCGGTCACGAGCTCCAGCCGCTGCGCGATCTCATGACTCAGCGGCACCAGTCCCTGGACCAGCCTGTTGAGGTGCTTGGCGCTGAGTCCGAGCCTGGCCGCCAGCTCCCGCTGGGTCATGCCGAGCTCGTCGAGGTATTCGCGGATCGTCTCCCCCGGCGGCACGGCGTAGTCGGGGGCGCCAGAAGGATGGAACTCGGTCGCCGACGTCATCTTCCACGCTCCTTTCGCGCTTGGTGGTTCATCCGTGGTAGTCGACGATCTCTATGACCAGCGCGGCTTCTTCTTCAGCCAACCCCTGGTCGGCCTTCTCCTTGGGCGTCATGAGCCGGAACACGAGACGCCAGCCCCGATGAAGGTCCATCGCGTGGCACCCCGCGTAGCTCCCACGCAGGGGATGGCAGCGTCCCGGCATGCCGAAGAGGTCGTCAAGGGTGTCCGCGACGCGGAGGGCCTGCAGCCGCTGCCTGAGCTTACGGGCCCCCTCGGCACCGTAGGCCGCACGCATCTCCCGGTCCGACCGGCACAGGAGCTGGAGACGACGGTCCGCATAGAACACCTCCAACCCGCTGGTCTCCTCTGAGTATTAACCAACTTGGTAAACGAGGAACTCCCCTTGCGGACAAGATAACGTCACCGGCCGTGCCCGGCGATCCGTTCACCCAAGGCGGAGAGGTCCTTTTTCACGGTGCGTGTCCGGGGAGGACCCATCGGGCCTTCGCCGGCAACCGCCGGTGATCCAGGATGCATGTGCGCGAAGCCTGGTCCGCGGCCTGACCGGCAGGCGTTATCGTCGCATCCTCTCAACCGGCATCCGTCTCACGCAGGCGGAGCTGCCGCCCGCACTCGTCGGCCAGCCGGGGGTACGCGCGGGCGATGGCCTCGTAGGTCCGCCGCCTGAGCAGGCGCGTCGCCTCCGCGCGGCCGACCCTGCCGGACAGTTCCTCCAGGGCGCCGTCATAGACGGTGAGTTCGTGACGGAGGTAGTTGACCGCCCACCTCCGCAGGGTCGGCCCATCGACGTCCGCCACCCGTGCGGGGTCCGGAATGTGATCGAGCCGGTGCCCGGCCCGCTCCGCGTCTCGGTGGTTGCGGTGGTCGACCGCCTTGCGCGTCAGCGCGTCCCACGAGAGGACCGGAACCATGATCGGTATGGCGGCGAGGGCGGCGAAGGTTTCACCGCGCCTGCGTTCCGCTGCGAGCAGGGCCGTGCGGGATCTCCGCTCAGCCCTGTCGCGCAGCGCGGTGAACGCCTCCGTCTCCTCGGCGAGGACCACTCTCTCCACCTCGTACAGCCGCGCCGGCGCCGCGGAACGGAAGACGGGGTTGGGAGCCAGCCGGTCGGGCGGATCGAGAAGCGCCCGGATCATGGACGGGCTCCAGCCGCGCTCCCGCAGCTCTGCGGCCGTGAAGTGCCCGTTCATCGCGATTTTCCTCCTGTCACGAGGGACAGGATGGCCGGTCACGGGAGGTGGCTTCAGAGCCGAATCACGTTCTGTGGACAACCTCCGTCATCGACCCGCCGGCCGTCATGAACCAGGGGTCACTGAGCGGCGGCGCGGTCCGCGAGCGGGCGGCGGCGCCGTGCGGCGTCGGTCAGCGCGACCGGACGCCAGGCGCCGTCCGGCTGGTAGACGTCGGTTCCCGGCGGGACGATCTCGTCGATCCTGTCGAGGGTCGCGTCGTCGAGCGTGAGCGTGGCGCCCTTCAGCGACGCCTCCAGCTGCTCCATCGTCCGCGGCCCGAGGATCACCGAGGTGACGCCGGGGTGTGCCGCGGCGAAGGCCACGGCCAGTTCGGGCAGCGAGCAGCCGACGTCACCGGCGACCTCGATGAGCCGTTCCACGACGGCCAGCTTGGCGGCGTTCACCGGAAGAGAGGGGTCGAAGCGCGCCGGCATCAGCGCGGCGCGGCCGGTGGCGAGATCGATGGACCGGCCCGCCCGGTACTTGCCGGTCAGGAACCCCCAGGCCAGCGGGCTCCATGTCAGCACGCCCATCCCCAGTCGCCGGCAGACCGGCAGCACGGAGGTCTCCACGCCCCGGGCCAGCAACGAGTACGGCGGCTGCTCGGTCCTGAAGCGCAGCAGGCCCCGGCGCTCGGCCACGTGGTACGCCTCGACGATCTCGTCGGCCGGGAAGGTGGAGCAGCCGAAGGCGCGGATCTTCCCCTGGTGGACGAGGTCGCTCAGCGCGGAGAGCGTCTCCTCGACGTCGGTCGTGTGGTCGGGGCGGTGGACCTGATAAAGGTCGATCCAGTCGGTCCCCAGACGCCGGAGGCTGTCCTCGACCGCCCGGAAGATCCACCGCCGGGAGTTGCCGCCTCTGTTGGGCCCTTCGCCCATCGGGAAGTGCACCTTGGTGGCGAGCACGACGTCGTCACGACGGCCGCGCAACGCCTTCCCCACGATCTCCTCCGACTCCCCCGCCGAGTACATGTCCGCGGTGTCGACGAAGTTGATCCCCCGATCGAGGGCCGCGTGGACGATGCGGACGCACTCGTCGTGATCGGGATTGCCGACGGCGCCGAACATCATGGTGCCGAGGCAGTGGGCGCTCACCTCGATGCCGGTGCCGCCGAGGACTCGATAGCGCATGCCGGGGCTCCCTGGAGATCGGAAATGGGGGATCGCGAAGTGGACCCTAGGTCCTGGAGCGCGCTCCATGGCAAGTTCCTCGTGAAGGCGCACCCCGAGACCTCGGGTCGCCGCGTCCCGGGAGTGATGCTCGTACTTTCCACCGGTCCCGGAAGATCAGCGGGTGCGACGGCGCACCGGTGGGCATGGAGGCTTCGCGCCTCCACGCGAGAGGTGATCGGTAACGGCTGGGCTACTTACCCATATACCGGCCTTTCCGGACGGCAAGCTGAAAGACGTGCCGACTTCCCCTGATTCATCGCGGCCCCCCGCCCGTCTCTCCTCGGGTTCCGCCGACGCGAGTCGGGTCGTGGCCGCCGTCGCCGCGCTCATCTCGATCCTGCTGGCCGGCACAGGACTCATCGGCTCCGTCACCGGTCTGTCCCCGATCACGTCCGAGACCTCGGACGCATCGGGCAACGGCGTCAGTCTGGCCGGTGCGTTGATCAGTCTGGCCGGTCTGGCCGGTCTGGCGATCAGCGCCGCCGCCCTGCTGCGGATACGCAAGCGGGTACTGCAGGCCGAGCACCCGGACGCGTTGTCCGCCCAGACCGATCTCGCCTACCAGATGATGGAGGCCGGGGACACCGCCGGGGCGCGCGACCGGCTGGCCGCCCTGCTGCCGGTGTACGAACGGGTCATGGGCGCCGAGCACCCTGACACGCTGGCCGCCCGGGGCAACCTCGCCGCCCTGACGGGACAGATGGGAGACGCGGCCACCGCCCGCGAACAACTCACCGCCCTCCTGCCATCACTGGAACAGGTCCTGGGAGCGGAAGACCCGAACACACTCGCCTTCCAGAGTCGTCTTGCCCATTGGACAGGGAAAGCAGGGGACGCGGCCACCGCCCGCGAACAACTCACTGCCCTCCTGCCGACATATGAGCGAACCCTGGGCGCCGAACATCCCGACGCACTGAGCGTCCGGCACGACCTCGCCGTCTGGACGGGAGAGGCGGGCGATCCGGCCACCGCCCGCGACCGGCTCGCCGCCCTGATACCGGTGCTGGAACGGGTCCAAGGGGCCGAGCATCCGCACACGTTGTCCCTGCTCGACAACTTCGCCTGCATGACGGGGAAAGCGGGTGACGCGGCCGGGGCGCGCGACCGGCTGGCCGCCCTGCTGCCGGTGTACGAACGGGTCATGGGCGCCGAACATTTCGGCACACTGAGCGTCCGGCACGACCTCGCCGTCTGGATGGGAGAGGCGGGCGATCCTGTCACCGCCCGCGACCGGCTGGCCGCCCTGCTTCCCGTCCAGGAGCGGGTGCTGGGCATCGGGCACCCGGACACGCTGGACACCCGGCGCCACCTCACCCGGTGGGCGGAGGCCTCCGGGCGGGGATCCGGAGACGGTGGATGATCTCTGCGCCGGACGCTCTGCGGTTCAGGACCGGTCCGTTCGTCCGGGGAGCGATCCGGTATCGGGAATGGCCTGTGGCGTCCGCGCCCGAGGCTGAGGGCATCCGGAAGTTCTCCGTTCCCGGGGCGTCGCGATCCGTTCCGGCCCAGGCTCGCCGGCGTCCTTCCGCCGGCATCGGAAACAGGAATCCCGGGTCGATCCCACCGGGATCAACCCGGTGACAGGAATCGCAGCCATAGCCGGATGGCGCGCCACGGTTCGATTCTTCCGTACGGGATCGGAGAATCCGGCCGGCTTGATGCCGAACGATTCTCGGACCGGTTCACCGTACCCTTTTCTTATCAGGGAACGACGAACGATCGCGCCCGGCGGCCACGGCGTTTCTCGCACGGCGGGATCCGGAACAATGGCCCGTCGTACAGACCGAACAAATCGACGACGCGATGAAGATACAATTTTTCGGTTTCCTGCGCAATGCCTTTCAGCTCAGACTGAAAGGCCCAGGTGGTCGCCGGGCCGCCGCGGCTCCGGGGTTCGCGGGGCCTCGCATTCCTGCGGGCGTCCCGCGGCCGTGCGCCGGCGCGGGACGCCCGCAGACGCGACCCGGTGATCCACCGGATCGTTCGAAGAAGAGGTCACACGGACTGCCAGAGCGCCGGGACGTTCGGCGGCTCCCAGCCGGTCAACGCGGTGTGCGGCTGGACGCACCGGTAGGTGCGCCCGCCGTAAGTGACCAGGTCACCGGCCTTATAGGATGTTCCGGCCGTCCAGGCGCCGCCCGGAGTCGCCGTGGGAGTGGGCGTGGAGGTCGGGGTGGCGGTCGGCGTGGGTGTCGGAGTCACCGAGGGAGTCGGCGTGGGCGTGGGGGTCGGGCTGGGGCTCGGGCCGCCGGGGCCCACCTGGAGGTCGACGCAGTTGTAGAAGGCGTTCTCGGTGTCTGCGATGTTCCAGATCGCCAGCAGCTTGATCCGGCCGGTCCGGCCGCCCAGGTTCACCGTGTGCGTGACGACCGACGGAGGCTGCTTGCCGCGGTCGTTGATGACCGCGATCCGCTCGTTGCCGATGTAGTACTCCCACGTGCTGGTGGCGTGGCGGGCCTCGATCAGCCACTTGAAGGTGACCGTGTCCCCGACCGCGGTGGCGGGCCAGGGCTTGCTGTCATCGTCGAGAGGCGCCCACCGGGGGTCTCCGGCGCTGCAGTTGCGCTGGCCCTTGGGCCCCTCGACGCTCTGCGGCTCCCAGATGATCGGTCCGCAGTTGGGGACCTTGCCGGCGGCACACCACGCCTGCCGGCTCGGCGGGTCCGAGATGTAGCCGTGGGCCGACGCGGGCGAGGCGATCACCACCACCGTCGTGGCGGCGACGACCAGCGCCGCCAGGGGTGCTAACAGTTTCCGCATGTCACGCTTCCTCTGTTGGGGGGCAGTGACGCTAATATAAAAGAAAGTTTACTAACAATAAACCCCATGGTGGAATCCTGACACCGACGGGTGTCAGGAAGGAGATCATCCTGGACCAGGCCCGAAGCGCCGATCGCCCGGCATCACGCCGGGCCGTCAGCGATCCGGTCCCGGAATCGTGCCGACGTCACGGGTGCCGGGACACCGGGACAGGGTCCGAGGCGAACTGGCAGCGGGGCATGTTCGGCGGCGGATGGGCGGAGACGTCGACGCGTTCGGCCCTGGCGAACCCCCACCCCTCCCATCGCTCGCTGCCCGGCTCCGAACGGTCCCCCTGCGTGTAGTACCAGATCGTCGCCTCACCGCCCTGGACACGTCCGAGCTCCCAGCAGACGAACCAGCTCCTCTGTGTTTCCAGGGTCCCTATCCTCTCCGTGCCGTCCACGGTGAGATAGAGCGGCGTATTGGGCAGGTTGGGACACACGAAGTCCCTGGTCCACACGTCGCGCTCGTGTCCGGGGTCGGTGTGCTTGGCTCCACCGCGCTCGGTGCAGGACCTCGCGCTCTCCGCGTCGGCCCCGAAGGGGTCGCCCAGACGCCAGACCAGGATCACGCCCATGACCAGGAGCACCAGCACCGCCGCCAACGGCCGTGCGCGGTTCCGCCATGGGACCGGCCGGCGCCCACGCGTGTTCCCCGCCGGAACCGGCGGATCCGATGCGCCGGACGACGGACCAGGCGGGTCCGATGCGCCGGACGGACCCGGCGGATCCAACGGGCCCGATGGGTCCGACGAGTCCGGCGGCGCGGGGAGAGGTCGCTTCGGTGACGTCAGACGGTCATCCGGCCGCTCGGTGGGCTGCTGCCGTACGGGTTCGGTTTCGGGGATCTGAGCGGTCTGCGCCCACACCCATCTCCGGTGGAGTTCGAGGATCTGCGCCTGGCTCGCCTGACATTCCTTGGCGAACTGCTCCAGAAGCGTGAAGTTCGACGGGACACCCTCTCCCGAGCAGTAACGGTGGAGAGTGGATTTGCTGATACCGAGCCGCCTGGCGAGAGCGTCGTAACTGCGGCCGGTCTTTTCCTTCATATGGCGTAGATGCGTGGCCAGATCTGCGACGGCGGATGGCTCTGACAACTCTTACTCCTTGAGTTGCAGCCCGATCTTGACCACCGAAGGGTAACGCGGAACCAGCCGAATCTCCCGCCCGAATCCCATTACGGTCCCATTGCGTGTGGGATTCCGCTGGTCAAAGCGTCCCATCGTCCCATCCTTCCCATGCCGTCCCAGATCTCTTGCCTCAAGGTGACTCGCCGGTAATGGTGAGGACCGCCGGGCCGGCCAAGATCCTCAACCGGGCCCACCCCCACCGGTCCCAAGGACCACCGAACCTCAGGAGACGCATGAGCATGCCTCCGTTCGTTCCCTCGCGCTCCAGGCACCAGGGAACGGCGCGCCCCCTGCCGGTGAGAGCGGCGGCCGCCGCCGCTCTCACCCTCCTCCTCGGCGGTCTGCCGAGCCTTCCGGCGCACGGCGCGACCTCGGCGGGCGCCTCCGCCCGGCAGGCCGCGCTGGCCGCGCCGAATCTGCAGTTGCCCTTCCCCTGCGGGCAGAAGTGGCGGCTGGACACCTGGGCTCATGCCCCCGCCCTGGACATGGTC
>NZ_JBIAMC010000028.1:0-59131 GCF_042873875.1 Streptosporangium sp. NPDC004379 | reverse complement strand
TCCGCTGCCAGGCTTTGTCGGTCAGTTCACCTCGTCGCACCACGAGGCATCATCTAACCGCACCACCGAGATCATTTATCAGACACGCCTTAGCCGAAGAGTTCGTCGATGGTGGCGGCCGTCCCGGCGCGGCGTCCCCACTGTTCGATCCGCTCCAGGTCGGTGCACTCGAGGATGCGGGCGCGGGCGTCCTCGGGGACGTCGATGCCCCGTCCGGCCAGGACGAGCAGCAGCATCTTCGCCTCGCCCTCAGCCTGCCCCTCGGCCTTGCCCTCGGCCTTGCCCTCCGCCTTGCCCTCGGCCTTGCCCTTTCCGAAGTAGTGGCGGGCGTATTCGCTCTTGTACTCGCGGGTTCCGGTGCTCATCATCGCCTCCAGAATCTGGCGGGCCGCTACAGGAAGCATGGCCAGCACTTCGTCAATATAACCTTGCGCCCGGTCGATCTCGAGGTGGTCCAGGCCGTGGAGCATCGCGGTGAGGACCTTCTCGCCACCGGCGCCGTCGCCGTGGACGAGGGCGGACAGGACGGCCAGTTCGGGGTTGAGCCGCGCCTGGCCGGCGTCGGTGATCTCGGGGATCTGCTCGGGCCCCAGCACCAGGGGGGTGAGGATCAGGCCGGGGTGGCCGAGCACGATGGGGCTGGCGGACCAGATGGCGGTGTCGGGACAGGGGCTGATGACCAGCAGCAGGACCGGACAGCGCAGGCGGGCGCGCAGGGTGGCGAGGTAGGCCGGCCAGCTCCAGCGTTTGCGGAGGTCTTGGCGACGCTGGACCTCGACGATGACGGCGGCGACGATGTCGGTGTGCTCGTCGCGGAGGCTCACGACGGTGTCGGCGCGGTATTCGGTGGGTTTGTGGTCGTTGAGGTCGCCTGACTCCACGCGAGCGGAAGTGAAGTCGGGGACGGTGTCGGGGCGGACGCAGTCGAGCAGATCGGCGGCGAGAGAGGGGCGTTCCTGGATGAGGTCGAGCCAGATCTCGTGTTCACGCGTAGGCACGATGCGAACACTATAAGTATTCACTTGACTACACTTTGAATTCGTTGAGGTCTTTGCTTGACCGGCTTCGACACGCCGTTTTGGGACACGGAGACCGAGGTGGCAGGCCTGACGGCTCAGCCACGGACTTCAGGCCGTCTGCGGCAGCCACCCCTCATCACCACCCCGAGGACCGTCCGCCTCCCTCAACGGAGATGGAACGACAGGACGGAGAGCCAGCAAAAGGTGATCACCAGCCCGACGATGAACGCCGAAATGGTCCAGGCGGCGCCGCCGGCCGCGAGAGTCGCGAATGACGCGAAGAACAGCACCCCGACGGTCCCAGAACAGAGCGCCCATCCGGTACGGCCCGCAGCGGCGAAGCGACGGCCGATGACGAGGCACGCCGCGGTCAGGCAGAGGAAGCCCACGGCGCCGAACGCGAAGTGCGACATGCCGTGCCAACTGACCGGCCCCGGGCCCTCCGGTGTCCCCGCGGGGAAGCCCATCCCGGGATCCGCCCGGAAGGTTCCCGCGCCCACCATGCTCAAGCCGTACACGGCGACGAATCGGGGAGCCCAGACCGCACCGTACCCCGGGATGAGGGCTCGGCGCAGACCGGCCGCGCAGGCGACGATCATCAGGCCGGTCGCCAGGAAATTCGTGACCTGGATCCAACCGAGGTCACCGTTGGCGAGCATGCTCCACGCGTGGCGGGTGAGGTCGAATCCGTCCCTGGTCAGCGCCTGGGTGAGTGACGTCGCGACGTACACCGGCCCGGCGATGACGCCGCAGCCCAGAAGCGACCGGGTGAGGTTCGTACGGGGATCACGGGTCAGGGTCTCCGCCCGGGCGGTCTGCTGAGTCATGGCTCTCCTCGTGATCGGAGGGCCGCTCACTTCGTCGCAGCCCCTCGATCACGCTTCGAACGGGGTCACCCTGTTTCGACAGGACACTCAGATCTTTTTCATGATTTTTTGGGTATGGGGCTCACCGGCCCTCGGCCTCCGGCGCTCGACGGCTGAGCGGATCGGCCCCGCTCCGCCGAATCCACCGCGTCGTCCTCGGCTCCCGGCCCCCGATGGCGGGAGCCGAGGGCGGCACGGCACCGGGGCGGCGCGACCACGCGCCGTCCCGGTGCAGGTCACGCCGGCCTAAGCACGGCCCCCGTCCTTGATGGACACGATCGCCGCGGTCTGGAACCTCTTGTGGCCCTTCCCGTCGCCCCCGACGACCGCCGTGTACTTCTTGGTGAACACGTTGACCTTGTACGTGATCTTCAGCTTGTGCTTGGTCTTGCACCGGTTGTGCCAGTACACCGTCACAGAGGTGTTGCCCTCTCCCCATGACCAGGCGAAGCAGCCGGCGACACCGCGATGGACGTCCGCCGACGCCGGAGCCGCTCCGGCGCCGACCCCGAGGCCGGCGGCGGCGACGGTGGCGGCGGCGACGACGGCGACGCGGGTGCGCAGGCTCGCCGTGCGGGTGCTCATGGACATGAAGATCTCCTTTTCTGGGTGATCCGGTCACCTCACCGGGGTGAGGCGTCCGTTTCTCCGGGGTTCGCTGACACGCCGGCGCGGATGCCGTCTCCGGTGGCCGGCATCGGTGTGATGACGGCTCCGTCATGACGGCCGGCGGGCGAGGCGACGCCCTTGTCCGGAGTCTTTTCGTGAACGGGACGTCGGCCTGAGGCCGTGGGCTTCACGCCCGGGACCCGGCGATGCGTCCACCGGGCACGTTCATCACCCTGCCACCGGAAGGGCCGTCCGCCCCAGCGATTTTTGTCCAAGGTCCGGCTCGGGACGCGACGCTGGACGCTGGACAAATCACACCTGGGCGTCTGCCTGCGGCGACCCGCGTCCCGGATACCGTTCCAGCCCGCCCGGGGTCCCGTCCCGGTCCGGCGATCCGGCCGGAGACGGCCCCGGAACCCGCGATCCGCCGGCCGGCACGCGGGTGTGCCCGCGCGTCCCTCGACTCGCTAGCCTGAGGGGCGATGAACCGTCTGAGCACGTCGAGAGGTGAGTTCGACCTCACCCGCTTCCCCGAGGATCCCCGCGACCCGCTTCGCGCCTGGGACGCCGCCGACGAGTACCTCCTGCGGCACCTCGGGGAGGCCGAGGGTGGACCGGCCGGCCTGACGGGCACCGTGGTCGTGCTGGGCGACCGCTGGGGCGCCCTGGTCACCGCGCTCGCCGATCACCGCCCCGTGCAGATCACCGACTCCCACCTCACCCAGGAGGCCACCCGGGCGAACCTCGCCCGCAACGGCGTCGCCCCCGGCACGGTACGGCTCCGCACGACCATGGACGAGCCGCCGGAGCGGATCGACGTGCTGCTGATCCGGGTGCCCAAGACGCTCTCGCTCCTGGAGGACCAGCTGCACCGCCTCGCACCCCACGTGCACGCGGGCACCCTGGTCGTCGGCGCGGGAATGGTCACCGAGATCCACACCTCGACGCTCCGGCTGTTCGAGCGTCTCCTCGGGCCGACCAGGACGTCGCTCGCGGTGAAGAAGGCGCGGCTCATCTTCTGCGCCCCGGACCCCTCACTGCCCCGGAACGCCACCCCGTGGCCGCGGAGCCACACGCTCCCCACCGGCGTCGGCGCGGTCTCGGGCCTGACCGTCACCAACCACGCGGGCACCTTCTGCGCCGACCGCCTCGACATCGGCACCCGCTTCCTCCTGCGGAACCTGCCGCCGCTCCACGGCCGCGGGCACGTCGTGGACCTGGGCTGCGGCAACGGGGTGATCGGGCTCGCCGCGGCACTGGCCGACCCCGAGGCCGAGGTGACGTTCATCGACGAGTCCTACAACGCGCTGGCGTCGGCCGAGGCCACGCTCCGGGCGAACGCCGGTACGGACGTCACGGCGACGTTCCTGGCGGCCGACGGCATGTCCGGTGTCCCGGCGGGGACGGTGGACCTGGTGCTGACCAACCCGCCGTTCCACACGCACCGGGCGAGGACCGACGCGACGGCGTGGCGCATGTTCAACGGGTCACGCGCCGCCCTGCGCCGCGGCGGAGAACTGTGGGTGGTGGCCAACCGGCATCTCGGCTACCACGTGAAGCTGCGCCGTCTCTTCGGTGACTGCGAGGTCGTCGCGAGCGACCCGAGGTTCGTCGTCCTCCGCGCCGTCAAACGCTGACCGCGCCCGCGAAACCCCGAAGCCGGCCGGGCACCGCCGACGGGGTACGAGCCGGGCGGCCCGCGCCCCTGCCGCCTCGGCTCTTCGCGTCAGGGCCCTCACAGCGCCTACCGCGGTCAGGGACGTAGCGCCGAGGTGGCGGACCGCAGCAGGCGGATGAGGTCGTCGCGTTCGGCGCCGGACCAGGAGGTGAAGCCCGCGGTCAGGGTCGTTTCGATGACCTGCTGGAACTCGCCGCTGAGCGCTTCGCCTTCAGCGGTGAGGTGGATGTGGGTCACGCGGCGGTCATCGGGATCGGGCCGGCGGGTGAGCAGGCCGCGTCGCTGAAGCCGGTCGACCAGACCGGTGATGTTGGTCTTGTCGCAGTGCAGCAGGGCCGCCAGCTCACCGGAGGACGGCCGGCGATGCCGGGCGAAGCACAACAGCTGCGCCTGCTGAGGGGTCAGCCCCAGCCGGCGACTGGCCGCACCGAACAGACCGTCGACCTCCTGAAAGAGGCCGATCAGTGTTTCGACGAGTGTGTCCTCAGGGGCGGCGGCCATGGGGAAAGTCTACTACCTCGACCATTGACATCCTCCACCAAAATAGTCGACTATCTCGACTATCGATATAGTCAATGAATCGGAGGAGTCATGCGTGCCGAGGAACGGGTGGCGGTCATCACCGGGGGATCACGTGGCATCGGACGCGCGATCGGCGAGCGGCTCGCCGTAGCGGGGATGCGCGTCGTCATCGGCTCCCGCGACCAGGAGGCGGCGGCGCGGGCCGTCACCCGGATCAAGGACGCGGGCGGGCTGGCCACCGCGGTCCGCACCGACATCACTCGGCCCGGAGCCGTCAAGGAGCTGTTCGACACCGCCGAAAACCACTACGGCCGCGTGGACGTGTGGGTGAACAACGCGGCCACGGTGACCGCGGGGCCGCTGTCCCATGCCACCGACGACGACTTCGACCGGTACGTGCACGCGAACATCCGGGCCGCATTCGTGGCCCTCCGCGAGGCCGCACGGCGCATCCGCGACCACGGCCGGATCATCATGATCTCTTCCGCCCTGACGGTCTCACCGTTGCCCGGCATGGCGCTGCTCGCCGCGGGCAAGGCCGCGGGCGACCAGCTCGCCCGCACCCTGGCCTGGGAGGTGGGCTCCAGGTCCGTCACGGTCAACAGCGTCCTGCCCGGCCTGACCAGGACCGGCGTCATCGACACCGTCCCCCGGCATGTCATCGACGACGCAAGGGCCCGCACGCCGCTGGGCCGTCTGGGCGAACCGTCCGACATCGCCGAGATCGTCGCCTTCCTCGCCTCCGACGCCGGCCGCTGGATCACAGGCCAGACCATCCATGCCGCGGGAGGCATGATCTGAGGATTCGGGCCCGGCGAGGCGGTCCGGGCGGACGGTCCGCCGGGGACCGGCCGAGTTCCGCGGCCCGCCCACCGGCGCCGTCCCCCGTGTGGTCGCGGTGGGCTCGGTTCCGTGCCTAGCCCACCGCCTGGGGCCCGCCCGGGTCCTGACCGGTTCTCACCCGATGCGGCGTGTGCCGTCGCCGTGGGGAGACCGGGGGTGTCCGGGCGGGGCCGGTGCAGGGTCGTCAGCGCTGCCGGGTCGTCAGTGCTGCTGGGTCAGCAGGCCGGGCCGGTAGGGCAGCAGGCCGTAGTCGCCGCCGGAGCTGGGGCTGCGGCCCTGGTAGAGGAGCTGGAGGTTGCAGGGGTCGACGGTCTTGGTCTGGTCGGGGTTGGCGCGGACCAGGTCACCGTGGCTGATGTCGTTGGTCCAGGTGGCGCCGCTGTTGGCCTTGCCGGCGAAGGGGTTGGCCTCGGTGGCGGCGTTGGGGGTCCAGGTGCCGTCGAGGCTGGTGGCGGTGAAGGAGCGGAAGTAGCGGCCCTGGGAGCCCATGGCCTCGACCAGCATGAGGTACTTGTTCTGGCCCTGGAGCTTGTAGACCTCGACGCCTTCGAAGAGGTTGGCCGTGGTGTCGCTCATGATGGTGGTGTAGCTGGAGCCGAAGCTGCCGGGGAAGTTGCCGATGGGCATGCTGGCCCGGTAGATCTTGCCGTTGTCGCCGGCGAAGAACAGGTACATGTTGGTGCCGTCACCGATGAGGGTCTGGTCGATGGGGCCGGTGCCGGAGCCGGAGATGCTTCCGGTGAAGAGGGTCTGCTGGGCCGACCAGCCGTTGGCGTTGGTCGGGTCGGTCGAGGTTCGGTAGGAGAAGGCGGTGCCGCCCCACTGGTAGGCCAGGACCCAGATGTTCTTGGGCGCGAAGTAGAACAGGGTGGGGGCGACGGTGGAGAAGTTCATCTTGGTCTGGGTGGCCGAGGCCATGTCCGACCAGTTGGTGAACGGGGCGAAGTTCATCGAGCCCCAGCTGCTGCCGGTGTCGTGGGTGGTGGCGTAGACCAGGTGCTTGCCGTTGTAGACGACGTTGGTGAAGTCCTTGAGCGACACCCAGCCCGACTTCGGGGTGGCCAGCGGGCCGGTCGAGGTCCAGCGGTAGCTCGTGGGGAGGTTGCACGTACCGGGCGACGTCGGCGTGACCGTCGGGTCCGGGTTTCCTCCGGAGCCGCTCCACTTCTGGTTGCTCTGCCCGTTGCAGGTCCACAGGGTGACCGCGGTGCCGTTGGCCGTACCGGCTCCGGTCACGTCCAGGCACAGGCCCGACTGCGTTCCCCTGATGGAGCCGTCGGCGTTCTGCTGCCACTTCTGGTTGGCCTGACCGCTGCAGGACCAGATGACCACCTTCGTGCCCGGCGAGGTCCCCTGGCCGTAGGCGTCCACACACCGCGTGCCGCCGAACGTCCGCAGCTCACCCGCGGAGGTGAACTCGAACGCCTGGTTCGCCTGACCGGTGCAGTCCCAGATCTGCAGGCCCGCGCCCAGGGTGTCGGTGTTGCCCGCCACGTCCAGGCACCGTCCCGACGCCGCGCTCACCAGCGGCGCCACCGCCGCCGAGGCCGGCGCCGACCAGGTCGCAACGGCCGCGATCACCGTCGTCAGCACCGTGGCCAGCACCGCCACGAGGCGCACGCCGGCACCGGCCGGCGAACGACGCCCGCCGCTCCTCACACGAATGGGGGGTGAATCCATTGTTCGTTCTCCTTGGGGGTGAGGGCGTGGCGAAGCTGGCCACACCAGGGAAAACCGCAGTGGTCTCACGGGAGTGTTAGCGCTCACATTTCTGCGACGCGAGGAGCCGTGTCCACAGTTGTGGATGCCGGTGGTAATTGCGGATCAAACAAGGACTCATCAGGACGCGTCAAGACAAAGCCAGGAGGCGCGGCGGCGCCTCGGCCTTACGGAAGGCACCCACCTGGCATTACCGGCCCGGCCCTCACCACGCACGAGACGACCGGTGATGAAACTTTCAACCGAATAGGCACGGGCCGGGGACCTGTCGCGGTGATCAGTGACTTCGTTCCCGGCCGAGGAAGCACGACAGGAGCCGCCTGAAGTCGTGCGGGTGCTCGAGCGCCGGCACATGCCCGCATCGGCCGAGCACGTGCAGACAGACATCGGCCAGGTGTTCGAGCAGGGGCAGGGCCGCCGTCCCGAGCGGGGTGACCCGGTCCTCGGCGCCGTGGACGAGCAGCACGGGCGCGCGGATCCCCGCCAGCGTTCGCGCCGAGAGGGTGAGGTCGTCGGCCCAGCGTGCCCTGGGTGGAGGGAACAACGACGCGAATGCGGCCGCCCCCGCCCGCATCGCAGCCGCACGGGCGGCGACGGCCGACTCGGTCACGAGCGCTTGGTCGAGGACGAGGCGACTCAACATGTCCCGTGCCCCGACCGGGCCGGCGGGGGCGGCCCAGACCGCGTCGAGCTCGGCGGACAGCGGCGCTCCGGGGGCGCCCATCGTCGAGACCGCCACGACATGGGTGACCTGCCGGGGACGCGCGGCCGCCAACGCCAGCGCCACGGCACCGCCCATGGAGTGGCCCACCACCGCGTAGTACTCGACACCTAGAGCGTCCATCAGGCCCGCGGCCTGCTCCGTCCACAGCCGGAGCCCGCCCCTGGCGCCCTCCGGGATCGGCGTACGGCCGAACCCCGCCTGGTCAGGAGCCACCAGGCGCCAGGACGTGCCCAGCGCCTGTGCCGTCGTCGCCCAGGCTCCGGATCCGGTCGTACCGGGTCCGGAGCCGTGCAGCATCAGCACCGCGGGCCCGGTGCCGCTCTCCATGACGTGGACGGGGGAGCCGTCGACGGTGACGGTCCGAAGTGCCGTCACCGAGACAGGCCAGGCGTGCTCATGCCGATGCGGAGTCGACGGACTTCGAGAAGAGCTCCATCATGGCCTTGCCGAATTGCGGCATGTCGGGCCACCCCCGACAGGAGACGAGGTTGCCGTCCACGACGTCGGGAGCGTCGATGACCGTCGCACCCGCGTTCTCCATGTCGCCGGTGATGGGGGGGAAGCACGCCGTCTTCCGGCCCTTCAGCAGCCCGTACACAGCCGGCACCTGCGCGCCGTGGCACACCAGCGCGATCGGGAGGTCACGCGCGAAGAAGTGCTCGGTGATACGCCTGACGTCGGCGTCCACCCGGATCCACTCGGGGGCACGTCCCCCGGGAATGATGAGGGCGTCATAGCGCTCGACGTCGACCTCGGCCCAGGGCACGTCGACCGGCAGCTTCCGGCCGTTCTTCTCCACGTAGGCGTCGGAGTCAGGGTCGAACTCGTGGATGACCAGCTGAACGTCACGCATCGTCCTCGACGAGACGTCGACGTCCCAGCCGCCCTCCTGCACGCGATAGTAGGGATACATGGTGTCGAGCTCCTCGGCGGCGTCGCCGGTCAGGAGCAGCGCTCTGGGCACCTACTTCTCCTCGCATCTGAGGCGGGTGAGGTGGATCCAATCCGATCCAATCCGATCTGATTGAGTCAGCATTCCTTGGCCCAGCCCACCCGTCAAGCCTCTGCCGCCATTCCGTCCGCCCCCTGGGCCTCGTCGAACAATCGCCGGAACCGCTCGCCGGACAGCAGGATGTGCCGGCGCATGGCGTAGGCGGCGGCGTCGGGGTCACGCGCGGCGATCGCGGCCAGAACCTCTTCGTGCTCGGCCATGGCCAGGTGGGTGACCTGGGTGTCGTGGAGAAGCCGGAACAGGTGCACGTGCGCGTGCAGGCGGGCGAGCGCTTCGCGGATGACCTGGTTCTCCGTGCTCAGGGCGACGAGATCGTGGAAAGCGGCGTCGCGCAGCCCGAACGCGCCGTAGGCCAGGAGCCCGTCGCCCCCCTCCAGCTCCGCCATCTCCTCCAGCATCCGCCGCAGACCGGCCACCTGCTCCGAGGACGCGCGTTCGGCGGATCTGCGCGCGGCCGCCGGTTCGAGGAGCAGGCGGACCTCGAGCATGTCCTCGAATCGCTGACGGGTGATCTGGGGGGGAATGCGATAGCCGGCATGGGGCACACGCACGACCAGGCCCTCGGCCTCCATGCGGTTCAGAGCGTCCCGGATCGGCGTCTGCGAGACCCCCAGCTCTCGCGCCAGGGCGTCGATCGTGACGCGGGAGCCGGGCTCGATCCGTAGCGACATCAGCTGTCCGAGCAGCGTGTCGTACACCTCGTCGGCAAGCCGGCCGCGAGATCTCCCCGGCGACGTTCCGCCCGTCACGGCCCCCTGGCGCCGCGCGATCATCGCTTCGTCGTCCATCGTGACATGACGTCCTTTCTTGCGTCTTCGGGAACCTGCCGACATCGGCCGCAACGCTGCGGGATATTGACGCCCCCAATCAGATCGTATAGGAAAGGTGGCGGATGCCGGCCATCCTTCGCCCATCGCGGAACCGTCCGCCATCGCTCCGCTTCGATCAGTTGGAGCTCCATGAGCATGCTCGACGTCCTACTCGGGTCGCCACCGGGTCTCACAAGGACCGAAGGACTTCCCGACCGCCTGAAGCCCCATCGCGTCGCGGCGTGCCCGTGACGCCGGCCCGCGGATCAACCCCTGCGACAGCAGGCAACGCGCCTGAACGACCCGGCGGCTGCTCGGCGAAGCACGTAGCGAGGCCCGGGAAGTCCCCACCCCCCAGAAAGCAGGCAAGAGGATGCGGTATCCACAGCGAACAGGACGAATATCCGTTCCCGGCCGAAAGGTGCAGCTGGCGACGGCGGCCATGCTGGTGGCCACGACCGTGGCGGCTTGCGGCGGTGACACGGAGGCGAGCGCTCCCAAGGCGCCGGCGACCATCCCGGAGCTCACCAAGGACCCGCTGACCCTCAGCTTCATCTGGTTCGACTGGCCCCCCGCCCACGCGCTGGAGGACTTCGCGAACGCGGAGTACACCAAGGAGCGGCCGAATGTGACCATCAAGGTCAACACCGTGCCGAACGCCAACTGGCACGACGCGATGTTCACCCAGTTCGCAGCGCGCAAGACCGACTTCGACATCCCGATCCTGGACTCGCAACACATCGGCGAGGCCGTGACGAACGGCAACATCCTCGACATCACCGACTTCGTTAAGCAGAACATCGACGTCAAAGCCTACAACCCGTATCTCCTGGCGGCCTACGGCCAGTACCCCCAGGCGGAGACCGGGAAGCGCGACGAAAACGCCAGCCTGTACGGGCTGCCGCTGCTCGGCGACACCTGGACGATGATCTACCGCAAGGACCTGATCGGTGACAGGCCACCGCGGACCTGGGACGAAATGATCTCAGTCGCCGAGAAGTGCCAGGCGGACAACCCCGGCGTCAGCGGGCTGGCTTTCCACCAGGCCAACGGCTCCGACGCCGCGGCCGTGACCTACAACACGGTCAACGGCGTCTACGGCGGCAACCTCTGGAACCCCGGGACGCGCAAGATCGACGGCGTCATCAACGACGCGGCGGGCCAGGAGGCGATGGACGTCCTGGTCGGCAAGATGAAACCGCTGACCGCCAAGGGCTCCGGCAACTGGTTCATCGACGAGGTGAACGCGGCGGTCGCCCAGGGCAAGGCGTGCATCGCGTTCAACTGGATCGCCGCGAGCGGTGGCCTGCTCGACCCGAAGCAGTCGACGCTCGGCACCACGCGGGAGCAGATCCTCGACAAGCTGGGTTTCGCCACCCTGCCGAGCCAGAAGACGAACCTGGTGCCTCTCGGCGGCATGGGGATGCACGTGTCGGCCTACTCCTCCGAGGCGAACCAGGCGGAGGCCCTGAACTTCATGAAGTGGTTCGAGCAGGCCGACATCCAGAAGAAGTGGGCCGCGGCCGGTGGCGTGCCATCGCGTACGGACGCCCTGGAGTCGCCCGAGTTCCTCGATGCCGGGCCGTTCAACCAGGTGTACGCCGACTCGGTCACACGGATGCGGGACATGTGGAACGTCCCCGAGTACGCGCGCCTCGTCGACATCGAGAACACCAACGTGAACGCGGCTCTCAACGGCGCGAAGAAGCCGAAGGAGGCGCTCGACGACATCGCCAGGGAGCAGCAGAGCGTGCTCGACTCCAGCAGCCGCAAGGGCGGCGGCGGGCTGTGAGTGACCCCGTCCCTCTGACGACCGATCACCCCGGGCAGGTGGCGTCCGCGACGCCGCCCGCACCGGGCCGGTCTCGCCGGTTGAGCGACCGCGGGCTCGCCGTGACCTTCGTCTCCCCCGCGCTGCTGCTGTTGCTCGCGATGTCGGTGTTCCCGCTGCTGTGGGCGTTGTACCTGTCTTTCACCGACTACTCGGCCACCCGCGGGGGGCCGGCCCATTTCGTCTGGTTCGAGAACTACACCGCCATCCTGACGTCGGCGCAGGTCCACCTGAGGGCCCTGACGACGTTGATCTACGTGTGCGGCGCGGTCGCCCTGCAGACCGTGCTCGGTTTCACCATCGCCTACCTGATCTCACGGCGCACGCACGGGCGAGGACTGCTGACCACCCTGTTCCTGGTTCCGATGATGCTGTCGCAGGTCGTGGTCGGGCTGTTCTGGCGGTTCATGCTCGACGCGCAGTTCGGCGTGATCAACAGCATGCTCGGCTCGCTCGGCCTGGGACAGGTGGAGTGGCTCACCCGGCAGCGAACGGCACTGATCTCCCTGATCGTGGTCGACACCTGGCAGTGGACGCCGTTCATCATGCTCATCGCACTCGCGGGCCTCACCGCGGTCCCCAGGTACCTGTACGAGGCCGCCTCGATCGACCGGGCGTCCGAGTGGTTCCGGTTCCGCACCATCACTCTTCCGCTGGTGTGGCCGCTGCTCCTCATCGCCGTGCTGTTCAGGGCCATCGAGGCGTTCCGGCTGTTCGACCTCGTCTACATCCTCACCAGCGGAGGTCCCGGGGTCTCCACCGAGACGTTGTCGTTCCACGTCTACAAGGTCGCGTTCCTGGGCTTCAACACCGGAACCGCCTCGGCGTACGGGATCCTCATGGTCCTCGTCGTCATCGTCCTCACGCAGCTCTACCTGCGCTACTTGAACAAGCTCAAGGAGGACTGATGGCCGTCTCCGTCGACGAGGCCGTGTCCGCGGGTCCTGGCCGGGATCACACGCCCCCCACACGCCGCTTCGGCGGCCGGGGCCGCTCCGTGCTGGAGGTCGCGCTACTGACCGTGCTGGCCGTCGTGATGCTCTTCCCGGTGCTGTGGATGATCGAGACGTCCATCAAGGAGAACCGGGACGTCTACGCCGTCCCGGCCAAGTTCTTCGACTTCAAGATCACTTTGGACCATTTCAAGGACGTGTTCGTCGCCTCCGGCGGCGGTCGCTCGGCCTTGTCCGTCGCGTTCCTCAACTCCGTCGTGGTGGCCGGGACCTCCACGGTGCTGGCCACCGTACTGGGGGTCCCGGCGGCCTGGGCCTACTCGCGCTTCGCCGTGAAGGCCAAGAAGGACCAGCTGTTCTTCATCCTGTCCACCCGCTTCATGCCGCCCGTGGTGGTCGTGATCCCGATCTTCCTCATGTACCGGCAGGTCGGGCTCATCGACACCAAGCTCGGCCTGATCCTCATCTACGCCGCGTTCAACGTCCCGTTCACGATCTGGATGATGAAGGGGTTCGTCGACGAGGTGCCCGCGGAGTACGAGGAGGCCGCCATGCTCGACGGCCACACCCGCCTGCAGGCGTTCCGGCGGTTCACCCTTCCCCTGCTCGTGCCCGGCATCGCCGCGACGGCGGTCTTCGCCCTCATCTTCTCGTGGAACGAGTTCGTGTTCGCCATCTTCCTCACCTCCGGTGACACCGTGCGGACGGCCCCACCCGCCATCGCCGGCCTCATCGGTGGAACCACTGTGGACTGGGGTCTCGTGGCCGCCGCCTCCGTGGTGTTCGCCCTGCCGGTGCTCGTCTTCGCCTACCTGGTGCGCAAACACCTCGTCGCCGGTGTGACGCTCGGGGCGGTGCGACGCTGATGGCGGGCATCGAGGTGACCGCCCTGCACAAGCGCTACCCGGACGGGACGGTCGCGGTCGATCACGTGGACCTGTCCATCGGCGACGGCGAGCTGTTCGTGATGCTCGGCCCTTCGGGTTGCGGCAAGACGACCACACTGCGGGCCGTGGCCGGCCTGGAGAGGCAGACGGCGGGCGACATCCGCATCGGCACCACGCTGGTCAACGACCTGCCGCCCCCCGAGCGCGACATCGCCATGGTGTTCCAGTTCTACGCTCTCTACCCGCATCTGAGAACCCGCGACAACCTGGCGTTCCCACTGCGGGCCGAGGGACTGCCCAGGTCGGAGGTGGACGAGCGGGTCGGCGAGGCCGCCCGGCTGATGCGGCTCGGTCCGCTCCTGGACCGGCGACCGCACCGGCTGTCCGGAGGGGAGCAGCAACGCGTCGCGCTCGCTCGCGCCCTGGTACGACGACCGCGCGCGTTCCTCATGGACGAACCTCTCACCAATCTGGACGCGGAGCTGAGGGCGGACATGCGTACGGAGATCAAGCACCTGCAGGGGGAGCTGGGGACGACGATGGTCTACGTCACCCACGACCAGGTCGAGGCGATGTCGCTCGGTCACAGGATCGCCATCCTCAACAAGGGCCGCGTCGAGCAGATCGGCACGCCGCTGGAAGTCTACGACCGTCCGGCGAGTCTTTTCTGCGCCGCGTTCATCGGCTCCCCGCCGATGAACCTGATCGAGGTGGAGGTGGCCGACGGGAAGCTGCGCGGTCAGGGCGGACTGGTCCTCACGCCACCGCCGGGCCTGCCGCGCGACCGTCGCCTGGTCGCAGGCGTCCGGCCGGAGGCGCTGGAAGTCACGGAACCAGGGGCGGAACGTTCGGTCCCGGCCCGCGTGGTCTCGGCGGAGTGGCTGGGCGACGAGATCATCTACGTGGTCGACCACGGCGGCCGGCACGACGTACGGGTTCGGATGCCACCGACCGTCCGTTTCGCCACTGACGCATCGGTCGGGCTGCGGCACACCGGCGGGCCCCCGCCGGTCTACGACGTGAGCACGGAAGAGCTGGTGGCCTGATGGGAACCGTGGCGGTGCACGGGCTGTGCAAGTCCTTCGGCAAGGTCCAGGCCCTGGACGGGGTGACGCTGGACGTGCCGGACGGCTCGTTCTTCGTCGTGCTCGGGCCGTCCGGGGCAGGCAAGACGACGACCCTGCGGGCGATCGCCGGCCTTGAGAAGCTCGACGCCGGGTCGGTGCGTCTGGACGGGAGGGACGCGACCGGTGACACCCCGGCCGCACGCGACCTGGCCATGGTCTTCCAGAGCTACGCCCTCTACCCGCGGCACACGGTGTACGAGAACATCGCTTCGCCGCTGCGGGCACGCCGCCGTTCTTCGAGCGAGGTCGCCGCCGCCGTCGAGCGGATGTCGGACCTGCTGCACATCGAACGTCTGCTGCAGCGTCGTCCCGCGCAGTTGTCGGGCGGTGAGATGCAGCGTGTCGCCCTGGCCCGGGCGCTGGTCCGCCGCCCGCGCGCGTTCCTCATGGACGAGCCGCTGACGAACCTCGACCTCAAGCTCCGCGTCGAGATGCGCACCGAGCTCGCCCGCATCCACCGGAGCCTCGGGGGGACCTTCGTCTACGTGACCAACGACCAGGTCGAGGCCCTGGCCATGGCCGACCAGGTCGCGGTCCTCAAGGAGGGGAAGGTGCAACAGGTCGGAACGCCGGCCGAGGTGTACGAGCGTCCGGCCAACCAGTGGGTCGCGGGCTTCGTCGGGAGCCCTCCGATCAGCCTGCTCGCCTGCCGCGCCGAGGGAGACCGTCTGGTCGGGGCGGACGGCTGGACGCTGCCGCGGCCCCGCTGGACCACGGCTGAGGACGGTCGTCCGCTGCTGCTGGGCCTGCGCGCGGAGGACCTGTCCGTCGAGCGGCGTGGGAACGCGTCGTTGCCGGGTGAGCTCTACGGCCTCGAGCCGCTCGGTGACCGGACGGTGGTCGACGTGCAGGTGGGGACGGAGATCCTCAAGGTCAAGGCACGACCCACCGTCACCGGTACGCCGGGCGAGCGACTGCTCGTCACGGTCGACCTGGACCGCGCGCACCTGTTCGACGCGGCCACCGGGCTGGCGCTGTCCGAGGCCGGGAGGTGACCGCGCAGGACGGCGACGTCGAACCAGGGACATCACAGGAGGCGACGCGATGAGTGACCCGATGAACGTCCTGGCCCCCGAGCACCGGCGGCTCCGGATCGGCGACGCCTGGCGCGACGCCGCCGGCGGAGCCACCTTCGTCGTCGAGGACCCGGCCACCGGCAGGACCATCGCCGAGGTGGCGGACGCCGGCGTCGACGACGGGCTCGCCGCTCTGGACGCGGCGAGCAAGGCGATGGCGGAGTGGGCGGCGACCCCGCCGCGAAAACGGTCGGAGTTGTTGACCGCGACGTACCGGGCACTGACCGGGCGATCCGAGGAGGTCGCCCGGCTGATAACGCTCGAGATGGGCAAGCCGCTCGCCGAGGCTCGGGGAGAGGTGGCCTACGGCGCCGAGTTCTTCCGTTGGTTCGCCGAGGAGGCGGTGCGCGTCGAGGGGCGCTACAACACCGCTCCCGCCGGTGGATATCGCATCCTCACCGTGCCGAAGCCGGTCGGACCGTGCGTCTTCGTGACGCCCTGGAACTTCCCGTTGGCCATGGGCGCCCGCAAGATCGCTCCTGCGCTGGCGGCAGGCTGCACGACGATCACCAAGCCGGCGGCCCAGACGCCGCTCACCATGCTGTTGCTGGCCCGCATCATGGAGGAGGTCGGTGTTCCCCCGGGCGTCGTCAACGTCGTGACGACCAAGCGTGCCGGCGAGGTGGTCTCAGCGCTGCTGGCCGACCGCCGGACCCGCAAGCTTTCGTTCACCGGGTCGACCGAGGTGGGGCGCGTGCTGCTACGACAGGCGGCGGACAACGTGCTGCGCACCTCCATGGAACTGGGCGGCAACGCGGCCCTGATCGTGTGTGCCGACGCGGACCTGGACGTCGCGCTCGACGGCGCCATGGTGGCCAAGATGCGCAACATCGGGGAGTCCTGCATCGCAGCCAACCGGATCTACGTCGAGGAGCCGGTGCGCGAGGAGTTCACGGCGCGCTTCGCCGAGCGGATGGGCGCGCTCTCGGTGGGCCATGGTCTCGACGACGGCGTGGACGTCGGGGCGTTGATCGACGAGGCCGCGGTCACCAAGATCGACGAGCTCGTCGCCGACGCGGTCGATCGCGGCGCCCGTGTCCTGACAGGCGGCGAGCGTCCGGATGGGCCGGGCCACTTCTACCCGCCCACGGTCCTCGCCGACGTGCCCGAAGACGCGCGGATACTGGAGGCGGAGATCTTCGGCCCGGTGGCGCCGATCATCTCGTTCACGTCCGACGACGAGGTGATGGCGAAGGCCAACGACACCGAGCACGGCCTGGTCGGATACGTCTTCACCCGCGACCTCCAGCGGGCACTCCGGTTCACCGAGGGGCTGGAGACGGGGATGATCGGCGTCAACCGTGGTCTGATCTCGGACCCGTCGGCTCCGTTCGGAGGCGTGAAGCAGTCCGGGATCGGCAAGGAGGGGTCGCACGAGGGCATCCTCGAGTACCTCGACGTCACCTACGCGGCGATCGACCTACCGTGACCGGCCTGCCGCTCCGGGTGCCCGCCGAGGGTCACCGCGTCCGGGAGCCCGGCGCGCGCCCGCGCCACCCGGCAGCCGACCTTGCCGACGCCGTCCCGGTCTCGCGGGTGACCCGGACGTCCGCCCAGCGAATCACCGCCGACGTTCCAGGGAGGCACCGACATGCTTGAGACCGTCCGCGGACCACGCCAGCTGATGGTGGGCGAAGGGGTCGCGCAGAACATCCCACGGGTGGTGGCCGAGTGCGGCTCGCGAGTCCTCATCGTGACCGACCGGGTCCTTCTGGGGCAGCCGGGCGTGGCCGAGATCGTAGCCGCCGTACGGGAGAAGGCCGAAGTCGTCGGGGTGTTCGCCGACGCGACTCCGGACGTGCCGCTCACCGATGTCGCCCTGGCCGTCTCGGTCGCCGCAGAGGTGGACGCCGACGTGATCCTCGCCGTCGGGGGTGGCACGGTGATCGACCTCGCCAAGATCGTCGGCGTCATCCGGTGCCACGGTGGGACGCCGCGCGACTTCTACGGCGAGTCGAAGGTGCCCGGGCCGACGATTCCCCTCGTCGCGGTCCCGACGACGTCGGGCACCGGCTCCGAACTCACGCCCGTCTCCGTGCTGACCGACCCGGACCGCGAGCTGAAGGTGGGAGTCTCCAGCGTCCACATCGTGCCCGACTTCGCCATCGTCGACCCCGAGCTCACCTACACCTGCCCTGCGGCCGTCACCGCCCACTCCGGCATCGACGCGTTCTGTCACGCGGTGGAGAGCTACACCGCGCGACCACGGGTCCACGGACCGCGCGACCCGGTGGAGCAGGTCTTCCTCGGCCGCAACCCGATCACCGATCACTACGCGCTCCTGGCCGCGGAGCGGATCGCCCGCAGCCTGCCCCGTGTCGTCAAGGACGGAGGCGACAAGGACGCGCGCGCGGACATGTCCTATGGGTCCATGCTGGCCGGGCTCGCGTTCTCCCACGCGGGCAACGCGGCTCCACACGCCCTCCAGTACCCCATCGGAGCGGCCACCCACACACCGCACGGCCTGGGCGTCGGGCTGCTGCTGCCCTACGCGCTGGACGCGGCCAAGGGCGCCATCGGCGACCGGTTGACCGTCCTCGCCGGGGTGTGCGGGCTCGACGTGACCGGCGCCTCGGAGGCCGAGGCCGCAGATACGTTCCTCACCTGGCTCGACGGGCTCCTCGCCTGCATCGGCATCCCTGCCACCTTGGCGGACATCGGCGTGGCACGCGCCGACCTCCCGCGCTTCGCGGAGATGGCGGGTGGCGTCACCCGCCTGATCCAGAACCATCCGGGCCCGACCGACACCGCCAGCCTGACCGCGATCCTCGAAGCGGCCTGGATCGGGGACCGGACCCGGCGCGTCCCGGCTCCGGAGCGGAGACGGTGACGGGCCTTTCACACGACGACGAGTTCTTGGCTTCACGCAGTGGTTCGGGGCCGGTCAGGTCAGCGGTCGATCTGGGTCGGATTCGGCCGAGGCACGAGGAGGGGCCGGGCCGTCACCGACTCGGTCCAGCCACTCCGACAGCAGGGCGCGCTCGGTGTCGGTGAGCGTTGTGAGCCTCGGCACGACGGCCCGGAACGCGATGACGGCCGCGACCGGGCTGTCCGCGGCGAGCGTGGGCATCTCGGTGAGTATCGATCGCGCCACCGTCTCGTACATCGCGTCCGCGACGTCGAGGTCCCGGTGTTGCGGCGGGGTGGCGAGCAGGGTGAGCACGGTCCCGGTCCCGGCGGCGTGGATGAGGTCGACGGCACGCTTTTCCGGGACCCTGAGCCGGCCGATCGCCGCCACGCGGTGCACCCGGGCGCGAAGAACCTCCAGGCCGGCGGCCGACGCCGGTGAACGAGCCCCGCGAACGGGGTCGGCGAGGAGACCGAACAACGCCGGGTTGGCGAGACCGAAGCCGATATGGGCGTCCCACCCCGCCCGAAGGTCCGCGATCGGATCGCCGCCGGCCTCAGCGAGGGTCTTCCCGGCGACATAGGTGGCGAAGACGTGTTCGGCGACGGCGTCGAGCAGCGCGTCCTTGTCTTCGAAGAACCGGTAGATGGTCGGCGCCTGCACTCCGGCCGCCTGCGCGACCGCACGGGTGGTGACCGCGCTCGCGCCCTGTTCACGCAGGAGGCGCGCCGCGCACTCCACGATGTTCACTCGCGTCTTGCGCCTACCGACGCCGTCCGCCCTCACCTCTGCCACGCTTCCAACGATAACGCACCCTTGCTATCTCGGTTATTAACACTGGTAGCATATTTTTGTTTCCATTGTTATCAGACGAAGAGGCAGGTCATGATCATCATTACCGGCGCCACCGGCCGGCTCGGCTCTCAAATCGTCGACCGGCTGCTCACCCGGGTCCCGGCGGACGGGATCGGCGTGAGCGTCCGCGACACCGGCCGTGCCGCCGACCTGGCCGGGCGCGGGGTACGCGTACGCCACGGAGACTTCACCGACCCCGGCTCACTCGCCCACGCGTTCGAGGGCGCGACGCAGGTGCTCATCGTCTCGACGGACCGGGCGGGCGAAGAGGCGGTCGCCCAGCACATCGCGGCGATCGACGCCGCCCGCGACGCCGGAGCCCGGCGCATCCTCTACACGAGCCACCAGGGCGCCGCCGAAGACTCGCTCTTCGCACCGATGCCCGACCACGCCGCCACCGAGCACCACCTGTCGAAGACGGGAACACCGTTCACGGCGCTGCGCAACGGGTTCTACGCCGACACCGTCCGGCATCTGCTCGGCCGGGCCCTCGAGACCGGCGAACTCGTCGCACCGGCCGATGGGCCCATATCCTGGACCACGCATTCCGACCTCGCCGAAGCGGCGGCGATCATCCTCGCGGACCCGGGCCGGTTCGACGGTCCGACTCCGCCGCTCACCGCACCGGAAGCGCTCGATCTGGCCGACATCGCCGGCATCGCCACCGAACTCACCGGGCGCGCCATCCGCCGCGTCGTCGCCGACGACGCGGCGTGGACGGCCACGATGATCGGCAATGGTGTGCCCGAGGATCAGGCGAACATGCTGCTCGGCATGTTCCGCGCGGCACGCCGCGGGGAATTCGCCACCACCGGACCAGAACTCGAGAACCTCCTCCAGCACCCGGCCACGTCAGTCCATTCGATGCTGAAGGGCCTCACCACGTAACCATGATCGAGACCTTGTGCCGATGCCACCGTTGACGGCACGCGAATTCGCAGCCCTGGGACCCGCGTCTCACGGATCAGGCTTCGCCGGAGACCAGACCGATCAGACAGCGGACGCCGATTCCGCAACGACCACCGGGACGAGCCGGCGCCTCCTGCCGGCGCGGGCTACATCGTGATGGCCGATCCGGAGGGAAACGGGTTCTGATCGGACCGGACCGCGGGGAACCTCACCCCGGTGAGGTCTTCGGAGACGGCCCACAGCCGCTGCTGGACGGCCACCTCGTACGACTCCGGACTGGAGGCGACCAGCCGGGGGTGGCCCATGACCTCGAAGCGTCCGCCGGGACCGTAGTACTGGCCGCCGAGCACGGCGGAGTCGGTGGCGGCGCGCAGGGTCGGCAACGCGCCCATCGCCGGCGTCTGGGTGATCAGCGGCGCGAGCCAGGTGAGCGGAAGCCGGAAGGCCGCGGGGGTGTTGCGGGCGAGCTCGGTGCTGGACACGCCGGGGTGGGCGGCCACCGCGACGGTGGTGCCGCGCGTGGCGAGACGGCGCTGCAGCTCGTACGTGAACATCAGGTTGGCCAGTTTGGACTGACCATAGGCGGCGACCCGGCTGTACGACCGCTCCCACTGCAGGTCATCGAAGTGGATCGCGGCCCGGATGCGGTGGCCGGTGCTGCTGACCGTCACCACGCGCGAGCCGGGCACCGGCAGCATCAGCTCCAGCAGCAGCCCGGTGAGCGCGAAGTGGCCGAGGTGGTTGGTGCCGAACTGCATCTCGAAGCCGTCCCGGGTGGTCTGCTTCGGGGTGTACATCACGCCGGCGTTGTTGATCAGCAGGTCGATGCGGTCGAACCGGGACCGCAGCGCCGCCGCGGCGGTGCGGACGGAGTCGAGCGAGGTCAGATCCAGGGCCTGCACGATCACGTCGCCGGTCATGCGGGCCGCGGCCCGCTCGCCCTTCTCGACGTCGCGCACGGCGAGGACCACGGACGCCCCGCGTCCGGCGAGCGCCTTGGCGGTCTCGTATCCCAGTCCGGTGTTGGCCCCGGTCACCACGGCCACCCGCCCGCGCTGGTCTGGGATGTTCGCCGTCGTCCACTTCTTGCCCATGCCGGGCTCCCATCTAAAGTACCGAAGGTATCTTCTGTCCGCAACGCTAAAGTACCCTCGGTACGTTGTCAACGTACCGAGGGTACTTAAGATAGGCTGGCGATCGTGGGCTTCAAGCGGGCGCGAACCGAAGAGCAGCGGGAGATCCGCCGGCGGGCGATCCTCGACACGGCGTCGGCGATGCTCCACGAGATGCCCGTGGCCGCGGTCACCCTGAACGAGCTCAGCCGCCGGGTATGCCTGGCGAAGCCGAACGTGCTGCGCTACTTCGAGTCCCGCGAGGCGGTGCTGCTGGAACTGCTGGACCGCTTCCTGCAGGAGTGGCTGACGGAACTGGCGGACGAGTTGGCCGCCGGAATCGACGAGAACCTCCCCATGGCCGAGCGGGCGACAGCCGTGGCAGAGATCCTCAGCCGCTCGCTCTCCAGCCGAACGGTGCTGTGCGACCTCTTCGGCGCGCAGGGCGGCGTCCTGGAGCACAACGTCTCCGTCGAGGTCGTGGCACGGTACAAGCGCGCCTCCCTGGACCGCCTGACGACCATGAGCGCCCTGATCCGGAACCACCTGCCGGAGCTGGGCGAGAACGCGACGCTGTTCAGCCTGCAGACCATGGTCATGGCCGGCGCGCTGTCGGCATACAGCACACCCCCACCCAGCCTGCAGGCGGCCTACCAGGCCGAGCCCGACCTCGCCCGCTTCCACGTGGACCTGAAGGACTCCTTGAAGCTGGCCCTGACCGCGACCCTCCTGGGCGTGCTACCCCGCCGCTGACCCGCCGTGCACCGGACAGGTCCCGGAGCCTCGATCCTCGGCCGGGACCGGCCCCGTCGGACACGCGACACCAACGCCAGGTGACCACTACGTGTACATGACACGAGACGCGTTCTGACTCCGCGTTCAGAGCCGTTCGGGCAGAAGGGTGAGGGCGTCCACATGCCGGGGGCGCACGACGGTGAAACGGCGGAGATCGAATAGCGTGGATCTGCGCGCAAAGCTTCAAGACATCGCCATCTATTCGCCAGGGCGTGCCTGAAGAGCTCCTCTCAACGGCATCACCGGTCGTGCTCCCCCGAAGGCCCACCGAAAGGGCGGCTGATAAGCCAGGCTGGACCTGTGAAGGACGACGGGCTCTACACGATCGGCCAGGTGGCACGACTCGCCGGGGTGCCGGTGCCGACGGTCCGGTACTACTCCGACGAAGGACTGGTGCCTCCGGTCGGCCGGTCGGCCGGTGGCTACCGGCTCTATGATCACGACGCCCTGGACCGGCTGGAACTCGTCCGGACGCTGCGAGATCTCGGTGTCGAGATCGCGACGATCACACGAGTGCTCGCCGACACGCAGACCCTGAACGAGATCGCCGACGGGCAGATCGCGGCCATGGAGGACCAGATCCAGACCTTGCGGGTACGCCAGGCGGTGTTGCGCTACGTCACCACCCGCCGTACCGGCACGGCCGGAATCGCCCACGTGAACCGGCTCGCCCGGCTACCGGCGGAGCGGCGCCGGCAGCTGGTGGCCGATCTCGTGGCCGAAGCGACTCGCGGGCTCGACATGGAGCCCGCGTTCGCCGCGCACCTGCGCTCGATGCTGCCCGACCTGCCCGGCGACCCATCGGTCGAGCAGCTCGACGCGTGGCTGGAGCTCGCACACCTGGTCGGCGACCCCCACTTCCGGGAGAGCGTACGCGAGGCGTTCGAGCGGCACGCGACGGACCGCTCCTCCGGCGCCGAGCACGGCGACCACGAGAGCTGGGCGCGAGCCGAGCAGGCCACGCTGGACCTCGTCGGCCGCGCGCTGGCGGACGGGATTCCGCCGGCATCCCCCCTGGCCCGGCCCATAGTGAACGAGCTGGTCGCCGTCTTCGCCCAGGCCCACCGGCGGTCCGACGACGCCGGGTTCCGGCTCTGGCTCGCCGAGCGGATCCGCATCGGAGCCGACCCTCGGGTCTCCCGATACTGGCGACTGCTGGCCATGATCAACGGTACGCCCCCGAAACCCGATCCGGTCCCTGCGGCCCGCTGGCTCCTCGCCGCACTCAACCCCCGCGTAGCCGGCCTTTAGGGAACGGGATGGTGCCGGAGCGCCTGGGTGAACCAGTCGAACGCCGGCGCCAGGCTCGGCGGCACCGGCCAGCCGTTGATCGTGGACAGCAAGGCGAAGTACCGCTCCGTACGGGGATCATTCGCGATCTCCAGCCGAGTCAGCAGCTTCCGGCGGTACTCGGCACTGTCGAGATGACCGAACGTCGCCGTGTATCCGGCGATCAGCTCGACCAGCACCATCCGCGCCTCCTGCGAACCCGGCTCGACCCCGTCCGCCTGCGCCTGCCGCACCCGTTCCCGGACCAGCTCGGTCACCTCGTGATGCAGGCCCGTCTGATCCCCGGCCGCCCTCTCGGCCGCCTGATGCTCGGCCATCCTGCGGACCCTGGCCTTGAAGTCGGCATCGCGGACCAGCTCGGACAGCTCCGCCCAGGCGCCCAGCTGCTCAGGGCTGGGATCGGCGGGCATCTCAGGCACCGCCGTACGCAGCATGGCGACGAAGTCTTGGTTGGCGTTCAGACCCCCGAAAGTCTCGTCGATGAAGTCGTTGATGAGGCGCTTGCCATCCTCAGCGGACGGCGTCACGTATCGCGGCATGGAATGCACTCTCCCGGAGTCGAATCGGATGGGGCGCGGACGGCGAAGACGAGCACATGCCGCCCACGTCGTCGATCCTGGAGTCTCCGGTTACTTGAGACTCAAGTGCCGGTCCGGACAAAGGCTCAGCCCACAACGCGATCAGGTGCCGGGAACATGGCCGTCCGGGCCGCCGCCGACAAGCTCATGGACCACGTGAGCCCGCTCTCAAACTCCGATGGCCCGCATCACGGACCATCGGTTCGAAGGGTTACGCCTCGCCGACGGTGAGAGTGACAGCCGCGCGGCGCGGCGGCTGATCGCAACCCGCCGAGAGCGGCTGTGCCGGCCCGGGGTCTGGGCTCCGGGCCGACTGGTTCCCGCGAAATCAGGCCTCGCCGGTCGTCAGGCCGACCGGACACGTCACCCCGGTACCGCCGATCCCGCAGTAGCCGTTTGGGTTCTTGAACAAATACTGCTGGTGGTAGCACTCTCCTTCGGGCGACAACTCGCCCGCGTAGAACGAACCGGCGGGCCTCAGAGGTGCTACGACGGCGATCGCCTCCGGCTGGCTGTTCAGAAAATCCCGACTTTCCGCGTTCAACGGAGTTAGGATTTTTCCCGAACACCGAGGGACTGGAGAGCACCAATGGAGGCGAGACCACAACCTAGGAACGAGGTTGAAGTTCTGCGAGCCGGAATGGCCGTGCTGGGTGACCGGTTGCCGAACGGGTGGGACGTTCAGCCACTAGGGCGCGGACTACCGGATGCTCGCTTCGACGCTCTCTGGAAGGTGACGGCACCGGACGGAAACTCGGTCGTGCTGATCGTGGAAGCCAAGAACGTGGTGGAGAGACGTGACACCGCCACGCTGCTCCAGCAGTTGAATGACGCGGCGGACGAGCACCCGGGCAGTCGTGGGGTTGTCGTCTCCCGGTACCTGTCGCCACCCGTGCGTAAGCGGCTCACGGAGGCCGGCCTGTCCTACATAGACGCGACAGGGAACATCACCTTGAACGTCTCTCAGCCCGGTCTGTACGTTGCGGATCGAGGAGCCGACCACGATCCATGGCGTGGTCCCGGAAGACCGCGCGGAACGTTGAAGGGCGCTCCCGCAGCGAAGATCGTGCGTGCGCTGTTGGACCACCGAAGATCATGGACGATCCGCCAGCTGATCGACGTCGCCGGCGTATCCACGGGGTCGACCTACCGGGTGATCGAGTTCCTCGAGAGCGAGAACCTGGCGACACGGAACAGCTCGGGTGCGGTCGTGGTTCCCGACTGGGTTGCCCTACTGAGGCGTTGGAGCGAGGACTACGGGTTCGTACGAAGCAATCGCATCACCCGATGGATAGCACCGAGAGGCCTACCCGACCTCATGCGGCGAGCGGCCGACAACCCCGCCCGGTACGCCGTAACCGGGACCTTGGCCGCAGCCGGCTGGGCCCCCCATGCTCCGGCTCGCTCCGCGATGATCTACACGACGGATGCTGAGCACACCGCCCGGCTCTGGGGTCTCCGTCCCGCTGACGCCGGAGCAAATGTGATGTTGGCCGAGCCGGAAAGCGACGTCGTCTTCACCCGTACCCTTACCGACGCTTCCGGTCTCACGATCGCAGCACCACCCCAAGTCGCCGTCGACTTGATGACAGGCCCTGGACGCAACCCCTCCGAAGCCGAAGAACTCATTGAATGGATGACGCGACATGAACCCTCTTGGCGTAAGCAGTAGCGACATCCTCGTCCGATCCCGATCCGCGCTTCTCGATGCGTTGGCCGCGCTGGATGCCCATCGCGAAGCTGTGATCGTGATCGGAGCGCAGGCCGTCTACCTGCGCACTGCGGGAAGTCCTGTCGCCCTCGCCGAGACGACGAAGGACAGCGATCTCGCACTTGACCCGAGAGTCCTGGAGGACGATCCGCTTCTGGAGCAATCCATGGGCCGCGCGGGGTTCTACCGTGATCCCATCGGCGGACAACCTGGGTCGTGGCTGAACCCCGCGGGCGTTCCGGTCGATCTGATGGTGCCCGAGGCTCTTGCAGGAGCAGGTACGAGGAACACGAGGGGAGCCCGCATCCCGCCACATGATCGCCGCGCCACCCGGCGCGCTCGAGGTCTCGAAGCCGCTGTCATCGACAACACGGTCATGGACGTGGCCGCCCTCGACCCGGCCGATGCCCGCGTATATCGAGTCAGAGTCGCCGGGCCCGCGGCCTTGCTGGTAGCCAAGCTCCACAAGATCGCCGAACGGGTTGCGGCCCCCCACCGGCTGAATGACAAGGACGCACACGACACGTACCGCATCCTTGTCGACGTCGACACCGCTGAACTGGCCACCGCGTTCAGGCTCCTGGCTCGCGACCCCATCAGCAGTGAGGTCACCGAGCAGGCGGTCGAACATCTGGCGGCACTGTTCGCGGCAGGACCGGACGCGCTCGGCTCAACGATGGCAGGGCGCGCGGAAGAGGGAATCGGCGAGCCAGAAACCGTTGCTTTGGCAACATCTCTGCTGGCCGCTGATCTCGTGCAGGCATTGGAACATACTTGAGCCCTCCAACTCCGCGGAGGGCTCGACCTCGACTTCAATGCCCGGCCCTCTGCGCTGACGAGACCAGACTCCACCCAAGGTATCGAGCTACTCACCCGCAGGCGCGATGCCCACCGGACAGGAGACTCCGGTGCCGCCGATGCCGCAGTACCCATTGGGCACTTTGTACAGATATTGCTGGTGATACTCCTCCGCGAAGAAGTAGTCACCCGCCGGGGCGATCTCGGTGGTGATGTCGCCGTAGCCCGCGTCGGCGAGCACCTTCCGGTAGGCGTCACGCGAGGCCAGGGCGGCCTTCTCCTGCTTGGGTGAGTGGAAGTAGATCGCCGAGCGGTACTGGGTGCCGACGTCGTTGCCCTGGCGCATCCCCTGGGTGGGGTCGTGGGCCTCCCAGAAGACGCGCAGCAGTTCCTCGTAGGAGATCCTGGCCGGGTCGAAGACCACGCGGACGGCCTCGGTGTGGCCGGTCCGCCCGGTGCAGACCTCCTCGTAGGTGGGGTTGGAGGTGTACCCGCCGGCGTAGCCGACGGAGGTGGTCACCACGCCGGGGGTCTGCCAGAACTTCCGCTCGGCGCCCCAGAAGCAGCCGAGGCCGAAGTCGGCGATCTCGGTCCCCTCGGGGTACGGCGGAGCCAGGGGGGCGTCGAGGACGGCGTGGCGGGCGGGCACCGCCATCCTCGTGTCACGGCCCGGCAGAGCCTCGTCCGGGGACACCATGGAAGTCTTGTTGCCGAACAGCCAGCCCATGTGCCGACATCCTCCTCACCTGTCGCTCCAGGGGGACCCGAACGTCCCCACCTGTCGCTACAGGGGGAACCAGCTTGCCTGCCCCGATGTTCCCGTAAGCGGCGCTTAACTCTTAGCGAAGCATCGCTAATTTGTATTAAATGTGGTAAGCAGCGAAAATGTAATACATGCCTGAAACGCGCCGAGGAGTCCTGTACGGCATCGCCGCCTACGCCATGTGGGGACTCTTCCCCCTCTACTGGCCGCTGCTGAAGCCGTCCGGCGCCCTGGAGATCCTCGCCCACCGCATGGTGTGGTCCCTGGTGGTCGTCGCCGCCATCCTGGCGGTCCGGCGGCACTGGTCGTGGTTCGGCGAGCTCCTGCGCACCCCCCGCAAGCTCGGCCTGCTCGCCCTGGCCGCGGCGGTCGTCACCGTCAACTGGGGCGTCTACATCTACGCGGTCAACACCGGCCATGTGGTCGAGAGCGCGCTCGGCTACTTCATCAACCCCCTGGTCAGCGTCCTGTTCGGCGTCTTCCTGCTCAAGGAGCGGCTGCGGCCCCTGCAGTGGGCGGCGGTCGGCATGGGCGCCCTGGCCGTCGTCGTCCTCACCGTCGACTACGGCAGGCTGCCGTGGATCGCGCTGGTCCTGGCCGCCAGCTTCGGCACCTACGGTCTCATCAAGAAGATCGCGGGGGTCGGGGCCGCGGAGAGCATGACCATCGAGACGCTGGTGCTGCTGGTGCCCGCGTTCGCCTACCTGGTCTACCTGCAGGTCCGGGGCGAGGGCACCTTCGCGACCGCGGGCGCGGGTCACGCTCTCCTGCTGGCCGGCGCCGGCGCGATCACGGCCGTGCCGCTGCTCTGCTTCACCGCCGCCGCGATCCGGGTGCCGCTCACCACGATCGGTCTGCTGCAGTACATCGCCCCGGTGCTGCAGTTCCTGTGCGGGGTGTTCATCGCCCACGAGGCGATGCCGGCCAGCCGGTGGGCCGGGTTCGCCATCGTCTGGCTGGCCCTGTCGATCTTCACCTGGGACAGCCTCCGAGCCGCCCACCGGGCGCGCCGCGTCGCGCTCCGCGACCTGGAGCCCGCGGGCACGCGTTGAGGGCGCGGGTGCCGAGGACGGTCATGGTCCGCATGGGCTCCGTTTCCTTCCTGTGCTGCGTGCTCGGCGCCCGCGCCGTCCGGGCCGCCCGTGTGGCTGCGGCGGCCCGGATGGCGCGGGCGTCCCGGTCCGGCCGGCTCAGCCGTTGTAGGGGGCGGCGACGTCCAGGACCCAGGTGACGCCGAAGCGGTCGGTGAGCATGCCGTACAGCGGCGCCCACTGCGCGGGCTCCAGCGGCCGCACGACGGTCGAGCCGTCGGCGAGCCTGCCCCACAGGGCGCTGATCTCCTCGGCGTCGTCACCGCGCACGGAGACGAAGAACGGGTTCTCACCCTGGTTCCAGGGCAGGTGCGAGGGCACGTCGTAGGCCATGACGTGGAAGCCGTCGTCGCCGACCACCTCGCCCCACATCACCTGGTCCGCCTCGCTCTCGTTCTGTACGGCGCCCGCGTCCCTATAGGTGACCGCGACGGTGCGTCCGCCGAAGACGGACCGGTAGAAGTCCAGCGCCTCGCGTGCGGCGCCCCGGAAGTTCAGGTGGGTGGTGGTCGTGACTGACATGCCATGTTCCTTGCCTGGATGGATGAACATGCCGCCGGCGACCGTCCAGGCCCCGGTGACGGCGACCGCCGGAACCAGGAAGACGATCTCTCGAACGGCTCGTCTATCACCATGGCGAAGGTGGAGGACAGGTTGTGTCCTGTACTGCGGCGGAAATCGGCCCGTCGCGCGTCATCGCCGGCCGAACGCCCACGGCCCGCGGCACCACCCGGGCCGGCCGCCGGCCGTCCCCGGCGACACGCCCCGTTCCGCGCTCCGGCGCCGGGGTACGGCCGGTCAGCCCGAGCGCTCGACCACGTAGTCGCACATCGCGAGGTAGGCGGCGCGGGCCGGGATGTCCGGCAGGCCCGACAGGTCCTCGCGGGCCCGGTCGGCCCAGGCGACGAGCTCGGCGCGGGCCCGCTCCATGGCGGGGTTGGCGCGCAGCAGGCGCAGGGTCTCCTCGACGTCCTCCTCCGCCACCGGGCCGGCCAGCAGCTCGCGCAGCCGGGCGTCGGCGGGGTCGTCGGAGGCCAGGACGTGCAGCACCGGCAGCGTCCGGACGCCCTCGCGCAGGTCGGTGCCGGGGGTCTTGCCGGACTCGGCCGACTCCGAGGCGACGTCGAGCAGGTCGTCGCTGAGCTGCCAGGCCACGCCGATGGCCTCGCAGGCCCGGGTCAGCCGCTCGACGACCTCCGGCGCGGCGCCGCTCAGCAGGGCGCCGAACCGGCCGGAGGTGGCGATGAGGGAGCCGGTCTTGTCGGCCAGGACGCCGATGTAGTGGGCGACCGCGTCCTCACCGGGGCGGGGGCCGATGGTCTCGCGGATCTGCCCGCGCACCAGGCGGGAGAACGTCTGCGCCTGGATGCGGATGATGTCGGCGCCGAGGTCGGCGAGGATCTCCGACGCCTGGGCGAACAGGTAGTCGCCGGTCAGGATCGCCACGGTGTTGTCCCACCGGGCGTTGACCGACGGGGAGCCCCGGCGCACCGGGGCCTCGTCCATGACGTCGTCGTGGTAGAGCGTCGCCAGGTGGGTCAGCTCGATGACCACCGCCCCCGGCACGACTCCCGGGGCTGCGGGGGCGCCGAACTGGGCGGCCAGCAGCACGAGCATCGCCCGGAACCGCTTGCCGCCGGCCTCGATGAGGTGCTTGGACGCCTCCGTCACGAAGGCGTCGTCACTCTCCACCGAGGCCCGCAGCAGCTTCTCGACCTCCGCCAGCCCCGCTGTGAGGTCCTGCGCCAGCCGCTCGTCGGTGAAAGCCAGATCAACAACCGGTGGCGCAGCCATGAAGCACTACTCCTCTAACGAATGAACAGAGCGGACGCAGCCTGGTCCGCGAGATCGAGCACCGGCTGGGGGAAGACTCCCAGCACTACGGTAGCCGCTGCCGCGAGTGCGACCACAGCCGAGGTCCCCACAGTGGGAACGGCGATGGTCGGGCCGTCCGCGGCCGGGTCGTTGAAGAACATCAGCACGATGACCCGGACGTAGAAGAACGCGGCGATGGCCGAGCTCACCACGCCGACGATGACCAGCGGCACCGCGCCGCCGGAGACCGCCGCCGCGAACACCGCGTACTTCCCGAAGAAACCGCTGGTCAGCGGGATGCCCGCGAAGGCCAGCAGGAAGAACGCGAAGACGCCGGCCAGGAACGGCGACCGCTTGCCCAGGCCCGCCCAGCGGGACAGGTGCCCGGCCTCGCCGCCCGCGTCGCGGACCATCGTGACCACCGCGAACGCGCCGACCGTGGTGAAGCCGTACGCGACGAGGTAGAACAGGATGCCCGACAGGGCCTTGGAGTTCTGCGCGGCGGCGCCGGTGGCGATCACGCCGGTGAGCAGGAAGCCCGCGTGCGCGACCGAGGAGTAGGCGAGCATCCGCTTGATGTCGGTCTGGGTGATCGCCAGGATCGCGCCGACGACCATGGTCAGGATCGCCACGCCCCACATGACCGGCTGCCAGTTCCACTCCAGGCCGCCCAGGGCGACCCAGAAGACGCGCAGCACCGCGCCGAAGGCCGCCACCAGCACGGTGGAGGCCATCAGGGCGGTGACCGCGGTCGGCGCGCCCTGGTAGACGTCGGGCTTCCACGCCTGGAACGGCGCGGCGCCGATCTTGAACAGCAGGCCGACGCCGAGCATCGCGGTGCCGATCAGCAGCAGCGTCTCCTGGCCGGAGACCGCGCCGAGCGCGTCGCCGATGCCCTTGAGGCTCACCGTCCCGGCGTAGCCGTACACCAGGGCCATGCCGTACAGGAAGAAGGCCGAGGAGAACGCGCCGAGCAGGAAGTACTTGACCGACGCCTCCTGCGACAGCAGGCGGCGACGGCGGGCCAGGCCGCACAGCAGGTACAGCGGCAGCGACATGACCTCCAGGCCGACGAACATCGCCAGCAGGTCGTTGGCGGAGGCGAACAGCAGCATGCCGCCGACCGCGAACAGCAGCAGCGGGTAGACCTCGGTCTGCGCGTAGCCGCCGCGGACCGCCTCCTCCTCGTCGGAGCTGCCCGGTACGGCGGCCGCCTGCGCGACGAACTGCTCGTCGTCGTTGATCAGCAGCACGCTGACGAACGCGAGGATGAGGATGATGCCCCAGATGAACAGGGAGGGCCCGTCGACCGCGATGGCGCCCATCGCGGCGGCGCTCGTCGGCAGGCCGTTCACCGCCCCGAGGACCGTGGTGGCGAACGCGCCGAGCAGCGCCAGCAGCGTCAGCGGCATGTGGATCGACTTGCGCAGGTAACGGGGCGCGAACGCCTCGATCAGGACTCCGATGATCGCCGCGCCGAACACGATCAGCATCGGGGAGAGCAGCGCGTATTCGATCGTCGGAGCCTGGATGGTGCCGTTGTTCACTGCCCGGCCCCCTTCTTCTCAGCGACGGCCGGGGTGAACGGGGTCACGTGGACGCTGGTGAGCGTCTTGTCCACCGCGGGATTGATCACGTCGAGCATCGGCTTGGGGAAGAAGCCGAAGACGATGAGGAGCGCGACCAGGGGGCCCACCACCCACCGCTCACGTGCGTTGAGGTCGGTGAAGCCCTTGACCGACTCGGCCGTGGGACCGTTCATCGTCCGCTGGTACATCCACAGGATGTAGATGGCCGCCAGCACCACGCCGGAGGCGGCGATGATCGCCGCGACCTTGTAGCGCTCGTAGGAGCCCATGAGGACCATGAACTCGCTGACGAACGTCGACAGGCCCGGCAGCGACAGGCCGGACAGTCCGGCGATCAGGAAGGTCCCGGCGAGCACCGGGGAGACCTTCTGCACGCCGCCGTAGTCGGCGATGCGGCTGGAGCCCCGGCGGTAGATCAGGAACCCGGCGATCAGGAACAGCGCGCCGGTGGAGAACCCGTGGTTGACCATGTAGAGGGTGGCGCCCGCGCCGGCGTCCTTGGTCATCGCGAAGACGCCCAGCGCGATGAAGCCGAAGTGCGAGATCGAGGTGTAGGCGATCAGGCGCTTCATGTCGGTCTGGCCGATGGCCACGATCGCGCCGTAGACGATGCCGACCACCGCCAGCACGATCACCAGCGGCGTGAAGAACTTCGAGGCCTCAGGGAACAGCTCCAGGCAGAAGCGGAGCATGCCGTAGGTGCCGACCTTGTCCAGCACGCCGACCAGCAGCACGGCGGCGCCGGCCGGGGCCTGCGCCGCGGCGTCGGGCAGCCAGGTGTGGAACGGCCACAGCGGCGCCTTGACCGCGAAGGCGATGAAGAAGCCCAGGAAGAGCCACTTCTGGGTGCCCGGGTCCTGGATGGCCCCGATCAGCTCGGGGAACATGAAGGTGTTCTTCTCGGCGATCACGTAGAGGGCGATCACCGCGACCAGCATGAGCAGGCCGCCGAAGAGCGAGTACAGCAGGAACTTCACGGCCGCGTAGGACCGCTGGACACCGCCGTACGACCCGATCATGAAGTACATCGGGATCAGCATGGCCTCGAAGAACACGTAGAAGAGGAAGACGTCGGTCGCCGCGAAGACGCCGATCATCATCGCCTCGAGCACCAGCAGCAGCGCGAAGTAGGTCCGCACCGACCGCTTGGGCGGGGCCGCGGCCCCGGTGCCGTCCGCGTCGTGCCAGGAGGCCAGGATCACGATCGGCACGAGCAGCGCCGACAGCGCGATCAGCACCAGCGCGATGCCGTCCACGCCGACGCCGTAGTGGACGCCGAAGCGCGGGATCCACTGGTGGACCTCGGCGAACTGGAACCGCTCGGCCGAGGAGGGGTCGAACCGGGTCGCCATGACGACGGTGAGCGCCAGCACGACCAGCGAGACCGCCAGGGCGACCTGTTTGGCCAGCTTGTCGTTCTTGACAAGGGAGACACCCACCGCGCCCAGTACGGGCACGGCCATCAGGGTTGAGAGCCAGGGCATCACATGGTCCCTACGTAGAGCAGCGCGCCAACGACCACGGCGGCACCGAAGAGGATGGACAACGCGTAGGACCGGACGTAGCCGGTCTGGATGCGGCGCACCCGCCCGGAGGTCCCGCCGATCCCCGCGGCCAGCCCGTTGACCAGGCCGTCGATGCCGCGGTTGTCGAAGAACACCGCGATCCGGGTCAGCCACTGGCCGGGACGCATGAACAGCGCCTCGTTCAGGGCGTCGCCGTACAGGTCACGGCGGGCGAAGACGGTGAGGAAGGAGCCGCGCGGGGCGACCTCGGGCACCTGGGCGGCGCCGTACCGGAACCAGGCGAACGCGGCGCCGATCGCGACCAGCGCGAGCGTGGCCAGGCCGACCGTGCCGACACCGAAGATGTGCGTCTCGGGCAGCTCCGCCGGCAGGCCGACGGCCGGGGCGAGGAACTTCATGAACCGGTTGCCGAGGATCAGGTAGGCGCCCAGGCCGATCGAGCCGATGGAGAGCAGGACCAGCGGGACGGTCATGACCGACGGCGACTCGTGCGGGTGGGCGTCGTCGGCCCAGCGCTTCTTGCCGAAGAAGGTCATGAAGACCATCCGCGACATGTAGAAGCCGGTCAGGCCCGCGCCGAGCACGGCGAGCCAGCCGAGGATCTGGTTGTGCTCCATGGCCGTCTCGATGATGCCCTCCTTGGTGTAGTAACCGGAGAGCAGCGGGAAGCCGATGATCGCGAGGTAGCCGATGAAGAAGGTGACCGCGGTGACCTTCATCACCGCGAACAGGCCGCCGTAGCGGCGCATGTTGACCTCGTCGTTCATGGCGTGCATGACCGAGCCGGCGCCGAGGAACATGTTGGCCTTGAAGAAGCCGTGCGTGATCAGGTGCGCGATCGCGAAGGCGTAGCCGACCGGGCCGAGGCCCGCGCCGAGCATCATGTAGCCGATCTGCGACATCGTCGAACCGGCCAGGCCCTTCTTGATGTCGTCCTTGGCGCAACCGATGATCGCACCGGCGAGCAGCGTGGCCACGCCGACGATCGTCACGACGAGCTGCGCGGTCGGGGCGGCCTCGAAGAACGCGCCGGACCTGACGACGAGGTAGACGCCGGCGGTGACCATGGTCGCGGCGTGGATGAGGGCCGAGACCGGGGTCGGGCCCTCCATCGCGTCGAGGAGCCACGACTGCAGCGGCAGCTGCGCCGACTTGCCGCACGCGCCGAGGAGCAGCAGCAGGCCGATCGCGGTGACCGTTCCCTGGGACAGGCTGCCGCCGGCCATGGCCTCCTGTACGGCGCCGGCCCCGAGGTTCTTGTACGCGAACGAGCCGAAGACCGACCAGATCGTGAACAGCGCGATCAGCAGCCCGAAGTCGCCGACGCGGTTGACGATGAACGCCTTCTTCGCGGCGGTCGCCGCGGTGGGCTTGAACTGCCAGAACCCGATCAGCAGGTAGGACGCCAGACCCACGCCCTCCCAGCCGACGAACAGGCCGAGGTAGTTGTCCGACAGCACCAGCAGGAGCATCGCCGCGACGAACAGGTTCAGGTAGGAGAAGAACCTGCGCCGGTCGGGGTCGTGCGACATGTAGCCGATCGAGTAGATGTGGATCAGCGATCCCACACCGGTGATCAGCAGTGCGAAGCTGATCGACAGCGGGTCGATCAGCAGCCCCATGTCGGCGACGCCGGGGATGAACTGGTACAGGCTGATCGCCTGGCGGCGCTCCCCTGCGGGCATGCCGAGCAGCTCGACGAAGGCGGCGACGGCCACCACGAAGGCGGCCAGCGACATCGCCACGCCGAGGAGGTGACCCCAGCGGTCGGTGCGGCGGCCGCCCAGCAGGAGGACCGCGGCGCCGAGCAGCGGCAGCGCGATCATCAGCCAGGAGACCCCGATCACCCCACCGGAGTGCTGGAAGATCTCAACGGGAGATTGCACCGGCCACCTCTTAGTACTTCAGCAGGTTCGCGTCGTCCACCGACGCCGACCTGCGGGTTCGGAAGATCATCACGATGATGGCAAGGCCGACCACGACCTCGGCCGCGGCCACCACCATCACGAAGAACGCGATGAGCTGACCGTCAAGGTTTCCGTGCTGCCGGGCGAAGGTCACGAACGCGAGGTTGCAGGCGTTGAGCATGAGCTCCACGCACATGAACACCACGATCGCGTTGCGCCGGATCAGCACGCCGACGGCGCCGATCGCGAACAGCAGCGCGGAGAGCACCAGGTAGTGGGTGGTCACTGGCCTTCCTCTCGTTGAGCCGCTTCCCTGTCGTGCCCGGCGACGGCGGAGTCGCGCCCGGCGACGCCGTCCTCGGCGGGGGCGTTCTGGGCGGCCGCGGGACTCTCGACGGCGGGGTTGCGCCCGGCGACGCTCTCCTCGACCCGGAAGCCCTCGCCTCGGGCGGCCTCACCGGCCGCCTCGTCGGGCTCGCCGGCCTCCTCCTTGCCGATGACCTGGCGGATGAGCGCGGCCTTCTCGGGGTCGGTGGGCCGGACGCCGTCCTCCAGGTCGTGCCTGGCGAGGACCCGGTTGATCGACTTGACCGCCACCGAGCCGTCGGGCAGCAGGGCCGGCATGTCGATGGCGTTGTGCAGGGCGTAGGTGCCGGGGCCGGGCAGCGGCGACGGCTGCGGCCCGGCGAACCGGGCGCGGGCCAGGTCGCGCTGGGTGGCCTTGGGCCGGACCCGCTCGCGGTGGGCCAGGACCATGGCGCCGAGCGCGGCGGTGATCAGCAGCGCCGAGGTGACCTCGAAGGCGAAGACGTACCGGGTGAAGATGAGCTGGGCCAGCGCCGGGACGTTGCCGCCCGCCTCCTTGACCGCGCCCCCGACGCCGGGCGCCCGGCCGAACGTGGCGTTGCCGACGCCCAGGGCGAGCAGGAGCGCGAAGGCCAGGCCCGCGATCGCGGCCCAGAAGCGCTGTCCCCTGATCGTCTCGACCAGCGAGTCGGCGGAGTCGACGCCGACCAGCATGAGCACGAACAGGAAGAGCATCATGACCGCGCCGGTGTAGACGATGATCTGCACCGCGGCGAGGAACGGGGCGTCCTGGACGGCGTAGAGCACCGCGAGGGACAGCATGACGACGCCCAGCATCAGCGCCGAGTAGACGGCCTTGCGGCTGAAGACCAGGCCGAGGGCTGCGGCGACCGAGACGACGGCCAGCACCCAGAACGTGACGGTCTCACCCATTGTTGCGTCCCAGCCGGTAGTAGTCCTCTTCGGTCTCGCCGAGGCGCATGGGGTGCGGCGGAGTCTCCATCCCCGGGCCGAGCGGCGCGAGGAGCATCTCCTTGGTGTAGATGAGGCTCTCGCGGCTGGAGTCGGCGAGCTCGTACTCGTTCGTCATGGTCAGCGCGCGGGTCGGGCAGGCCTCGATGCACAGGCCGCACAGGATGCACCGCAGGTAGTTGATCTGGTAGACGCGGCCGTAGCGCTCACCCGGCGAGTAACGCTCCTCGTCGGTGTTGTCGCCGCCCTCGACGTAGATCGCGTCCGCCGGGCAGGCCCAGGCGCACAGCTCGCAGCCCACGCACTTCTCCAGGCCGTCGGGCCAGCGGTTGAGCTGGTGCCGGCCGTGGAACCGCGGAGCCGTGGGCCGCTTCTCCTCGGGGTAGTTGACCGTTTCGACCTTCTTGAACATCGTGTGGAAGGTCACGCCGAACCCCTTGACGGGGTTCAGCCAATCAGTTGCTCCCACTGGAAACCTCCTTGCGCGCCACTCCGTGGTAGTGCGGCAGGTCGAGCGGCGGCACGGGGAACCCGCCCGCGGCGGGCTCGGCGCCGAGCTCCTCGAACTCGGCCTGGACCTGGGCCTCCCGCTCCTCCTTGCGCCTCTGCAGGACGCTGTCGAAGCGCCACCAGATGAGGGCACAGCCGATCAGCACCACGACGCCCAGCACGTACACGAGGGTCCGGTCCGTGCCGGCCAGGCGGAACGCCTTGGCGGTGGCGATCAGCAGGATCCAGGCGAGGTTGACCGGGATGAGGATCTTCCAGCCCAGGGCCATGAGCTGGTCGTAGCGGACTCGCGGCAGCGAGGCGCGGCACCAGATGAAGAACGCGAAGACCAGCACCATCTTCGCGAAGAACCACAGCAGCGGCCACCAGCCGCTGTTCGCGCCGTCCCACATGGAGATCGGCCACGGGGCGCGCCAGCCGCCCATGAAGAGGGTGATCGACATGGCCGAGACGACGAAGACGTTGACGTACTCGGCGAGCATGATGACCGCGAACTTCAGCGAGTTGGAGTACTCCGTCTGGAAGCCGCCGACCAGCTCGCCCTCACCCTCGGGCAGGTCGAAGGGCACACGGTTGGTCTCGCCCAGCATCGTGATGACGTAGATGACGAAGGACGGGAACAGGACGATCATGTACCACGACGGCATCGGCACGCCGAAGATCTCGTTGCCGCCCGCCTGCGCGCCGACGATCTCGGAGGTGGACAGCGTCCCGGCGTACAGGAACACGCCGACGAACGACAGTCCCATCGCGATCTCGTACGACACCACCTGGGCGCTGGCCCGCAGGCCGCCCAGCATCGCGTACGGCGAGCGCGACCCCCAGCCGGCGAGCACGATGCCGTACACGCCGACCGAGGCCATCGCCAGCACCAGCAGCACCGCGACCGGCAGGTCGGTGAGCTGCAGCGGCGTCTCGACGCCGAACATGGAGACCTTCGGGCCCATCGGGACGACGGAGAAGGCCAGGAACGCCGGGACCGCCAGGACGACCGGGGCGATGAAGTAGATCACCTTGTCGACGGTCCGGGGCATCAGGTCTTCCTTGAGACCCATCTTCAGGCCGTCGGCGACCGACTGCAGGAGGCCGAACTTGCCGGCCCGGTTGGGGCCGTAGCGGTTCTGCATGCGGGAGATCAGCTTGCGCTCGAACCACACGCCGAACAGCACGCCCAGCATCAGGACGACGAAGATGACGACGGCCTTGATGATGCTGATCCAGAGCGGGTCATGGCCGAAGTCGGCGAGGGTCGGATCGGCCGCCGCCAGCAGGGTAGTCCTCACGAGACACTCCCGATCTTTACGGTGTCACCGGCGACGGCGCCCAGGTCGCGGGTCACCGAGCGGCCGGCGGAGTTCGACGGCAGCCACACGACCCCGTCGGGCAGGTCGGCGATGCGCACCGGGACGCTCAGCGAGCCCCGCTCGCCGGTGACGACGATCTTGTCACCGTCGGAGACCCCCGACGCGGCCGCGGTGGCCGCCGACACCAGCGCCGCGGCCTCCCGGGCGGTGCCCGCGAGGTACGGCTCGCCGTCCTGCAGGCGCCCGTCGTCGAGCAGCAGATGCCAGGTGGAGAGGGTCGCCTCGCCCGGTCGCAGGGCCGGGACCCTGCGTGAGGCGACGTCCGGGGCTGCGGCCCGGGGGCCGCGCCAGGCGCCGATCGAGCCGAGCTCGCGGCGGGCGGCGGCCGGGTCGGGCAGGCCGAGGTGGACGTCCATGTGGTCGGCGATCGCGGTCAGGGCCCGCAGGTCGCTCATCACCCCGGGAACCCGGAGCGCCTGCTCGAACGTGCGGCCGCGCCCCTCCCAGTCGACGAACGTGCCGGACTTCTCGGCCGTCGCGGCGATCGGCAGCACCACGTCCGCGCGGTCGGTGACGGCGCTGGCCCGCTGCTCCAGGCTCACGATGAACGGGGTGTTCTCCAGGGCCGCCAGCGCGGCCTCGGGGTCGGCCAGGTCGTAGGGGTCGACGCCGGCCACGACGAGCGCGTCCAGCTCGCCGTCCAGCGCCGCGCCCAGGATGCCGGAGGTGTCGCGGCCGGGGGTGTCCGGCAGCGAGGCGACGTTCCAGATCCGGGCCACCTCGGCGCGGGCCGCCTCGTCGGCGACCGGGCGGCCGATCGGCAGCAGGTTCGGCAGCGCGCCGGCCTCGACCGCGCCGCGCTCACCGGCACGGCGCGGCACCCAGGCCAGCCGGGCGCCGGTCGCGTCGGCCAGCCGTACCAGCGCCGACAGCGCGCCCGGCGAGGTGGCGAGCCGCTCGCCGGCGAGGATGACCGCGCCCGGCTTGCGGAGGGCCTCGGCGGCCGGAGAGCCACCGGAGACCAGTTCGCCCAGGGCCTCGGCCTCGGCGCCGGGCAGCGTGCGCAGCAGCGTGCCGCGCATCTTGGCCAGGCCGGGGCTCGCGAACGGGGCGATCGAGAAGACCGGCAGGCCCCTCTTACGCCACGCCTTGCGCAGCCGCAGGAAGACGATCGGCGACTCCTCCTCGGGCTCGAAGCCCGCCAGGAGCACGGCCGGGGCCGTCTCCAGGTCGGAGTAGCGGACCTCGATGCCCTTGCCGGCGACGGCGTGCGCGAGGAACAGCGTCTCCTCCGCCGACAGGGGGCGGGAGCGGAAGTCGATGTCGTTGGTGCCGAGCGCGGTCCGGGCGAACTTGGAGTAGGCGTAGGCCTCCTCGACCGTGACCCGGCCGCCGACGAGCACGCCGGCGCGGCCGCGGGCGGCGGCCAGCCCGGCGGCGGCGACGGCGAGCGCCTCCGGCCAGGAGGCCGGGACCAGGCGGCCCTCCTCGTCACGGACCAGCGGGGTCTTCAGCCGGTCGGCCGCGGTGGTGTAGGCGAACGCCCAGCGGCCCTTGTCGCAGTTCCACTCCTCGTTGACCTCCGGGTCGTCCCCGGCGAGGCGGCGGGTGACCTTGCCGCGGCGGTGGTCGGTGCGCAGCGAGCAGCCGCTGGCGCAGTGCTCGCACGCGCTGGGCGTGGAGACCAGGTCGAACGGGCGGGCCTGGAACCGGTAGGCGGCGCCGGTCAGCGCGCCCACCGGGCAGATCTGCACGGTGTTGCCCGAGAAGTAGGACTCGAACGGCTGCCCGTCGGCGGCGCCGACCTGCTCCTTGGCCCCGCGCTCGAAGAAGTCGATGAGCGGGTCGCCGGCGATCTCGTCGGAGAAGCGGATGCAGCGGGCGCACTGGACGCACCGCTCGCGGTCGAGCAGCACCTCGGTGGAGAGCGCGACCGGCTTGGGGAAGGTCCGCTTGCTCTCGGTGAAGCGGCTCTCGCCCTGCCCGTTGGACATCGCCTGGTTCTGCAGGGGGCACTCGCCGCCCTTGTCGCAGACCGGGCAGTCCAGCGGGTGGTTCATCAGCAGCAGCTCCATGACTCCGCGCTGTGCCTTCTCCGCCACCGGGGAGGTGAGCTGGGTCTGCACCACCATGCCCGGGGCCACCTCGATGGCGCAGGACGGCTGCGGCTTGGGGAAGCCGCGGCCGTTGCCGGCGTCGGTGATGTCCACCAGGCACTGGCGGCAGTTGGCGGCCGGCTCCAGCAGCGGGTGGTCGCAGAACCGCGGGATCTGGATGCCGAGCAGCTCCGCCGCCCGGATGATCAGCGTTCCCTTGGGGACGCTGACCTGGAAACCGTCGATCGTGAGGGTCACCAGGTCTACCGGCGCCTGGGCCGGGGTGGTCGCTTCGACTGTCATGCGGTCCCCCACACCGTGGACGGAGCGTGATCGAACGGGCAGCCGCCGATCTCGAAGTGCTTGAGGTACTCGTCGCGGAAGAGCTTCACCGACGAGTGGATGGGGCTGGTGGCGCCGTCGCCCAGGGCGCAGAAGGAGCGTCCCAGGATGTTGTCGGCGATGTCGGTGATCGTGGTCAGGTCCTCCTCGCCGCCCTGACCCTTCTCCAGCCGCTTGAGGACCTGCTTGAGCCAGTAGGTGCCCTCCCGGCAGGGGGTGCACTTGCCGCAGGACTCGTGCGCGTAGAACTCGGTCCACCGCAGTACGGCGCGCACCACGCAGGTGGTCTCGTCGAAGATCTGCAGGGCCCGGGTGCCGAGCATGGAGCCCTTGGCGCCGACCGACTCGAAGTCGAGCGGGACGTCCAGGTGCTCGTCGGTGAAGATCGGGGTGCTCGACCCGCCGGGGGTCCAGAACTTCAGCCGGTGGCCCGCGCGGATCCCGCCGGCCATGTCGAGCAGCTCGCGCAGCGTGATGCCGAGCGGCGCCTCGTACTGGCCGGGGCGGGTGACGTGCCCGCTGAGGGAGAAGATGCCGTAGCCCTTGGACTTCTCCGTGCCCATCGAGGCGAACCACTCGGCGCCGTTGGCGATGATCGAGGGAACACTCGCCACCGACTCCACGTTGTTCACGACGGTGGGCGAGGCGTACAGGCCCGCCACGGCGGGGAAGGGGGGCTTGAGCCGAGGTTGGCCGCGATAGCCCTCCAGCGAGTCGAGCAGCGCCGTCTCCTCGCCGCAGATGTAGGCGCCCGCCCCGCTGTGGACGACCAGCTCCAGGTCGAAGCCGGAGCCGAGGATGTCCTTGCCGAGCAGGCCCCGCTCGTACGCCTCGGCCACGGCCGCCCGCAGGCGGCGGATGACGTGCAGCACCTCGCCGCGCACGTAGATGAACGCGTGATTGGCGCGGATCGCGTAGGAGGTGATGATGACGCCCTCGACGAGCGAGTGCGGGTTGGCCATCATCAGCGGGATGTCCTTGCAGGTCCCGGGCTCGGACTCGTCGGCGTTGACCACCAGGTAGTGGGGCTTGCCGTCGCCCTGCGGGATGAATCCCCACTTCATGCCGGTGGGGAAGCCCGCGCCGCCGCGGCCGCGCAGACCGGAGTCCTTGACCGCCTGGATGACGGCGTCGGGGTCCATGGTCAGCGCCTTGCGGGCGGCGGCGTAGTCGCCGTAGCCGTCCAGGGTGAAGGAGTCGGGCTGGTCCCAGTTCGCGGTCAGGACCGGGGTGAGAGTGGTCATGGTGCCTCGGGCGCCTTCCATCCGTTGGCCTTGGCGACCTTCAGGCCCTCCAGCGAGGGGCCGGCGGCCGAGGGGCCTTCACCGGCCAGGCCGTCGGACAGCCCGGCGAGCACCCGGGACGCCTCCTTGAAGGTGCACAGCCTCTTCGGGCCGCGGGTCGGCACGACGTCCTTGCCGTCCCTCAGGTCGTCGACGAGCTGCTTGGCCGACTCCGGGGTCTGGTTGTCGAAGAACTCCCAGTTGACCATCATCACCGGGGCGAAGTCGCAGGCGGCGTTGCACTCCAGCCGCTCCAGCGAGACCTTCCCGTCCGGGGTGGTCTCGTCGTGACCCACCCCGGCGTGCTCGGACAGCTCGTCCCAGATCTGGTCGCCGCCCATGACGGCGCACAGCGTGTTGATGCACACGCCGACGTGGTACTCGCCCATCGGCCTGCGCTTGTACATCGTGTAGAAGGTCGAGACGCCCACGACCTCGGCCTTGCTCAGGCCGAGCATCTCGGCGCAGAACTCGTGGCCGGCGTCGGAGACGTAGCCGTCCTCCGACTGCACCAGGTGCAGCAGCGGCAGCAGGGCCGAGCGCGGCTTCGGGTAGCGGCCGATGATCTCCTTGGCGTCCCGTTCCAGACGCTCGCGGACCTCCGGCGGATAGGTCGCGCCCACGACGGCGCCCTCCTCATGGCTCATCGGTCCACACCTCCCATAACCGGGTCGATGGAAGCGACCGCGGAGATCACGTCGGCCACCATGCCGCCCTCGCAGGTGGCGGGGATGGCCTGCAGGTTCGTGAAGGACGGGTCGCGGAAGTGCACGCGGTAGGGGCGGGTGCCGCCGTCGCTGACGACGTGCGCGCCCAGTTCGCCGCGGGGCGACTCGACCGAGGAGTAGACCTGACCCGCCGGGACCCGGAAGCCCTCGGTCACCAGCTTGAAGTGGTGGATCAGCGCCTCCATCGAGCTGCTCATGATGTGCGCGATGTGGTCGGGCGAGTTGCCGTAGCCGTCGGGGCCGAGCGCGAGCTGCGCGGGCCAGCCGATCTTCTTGTCGTCCACCATCACGCGGCCGCCCTTGAGCGGCCCGGACAGCCGGTCGAGGGCCTGCTCAATGATCTTGAGCGACTCCTCCATCTCGGCCATCCGCACGAGGTAGCGGCCGTAGACGTCGGCGCTGCGCTCGGTCGGGACGTCGAACTCGTAGGTCTCGTAGCCGCAGTAGGGCTGCGTCTTGCGCAGGTCCCACGGCAGGCCCGCGGCCCGCAGCATCGGCCCGGTGACGCCCAGGGCCATGCAGCCGGTGAGGTCGAGGTAGGCGACGTCCTTGGTGCGGGCGAGGTAGACCGGGTTGGCGTCGAGCATCTTGCGGAAGTCGCGGATGCGGCCCGGCATGACCTTGAGCAGCTCGCCGACCTTGTCCACGGCTCCGGCCGGCAGGTCGGTGGCGACGCCGCCGGGCCGGACGTAGGCCATGTTCATCCGCAGGCCGGTGATGTACTCCATCACGTCGAGCACCATCTCGCGCTCGCGGGCCCCGAAGAGGAACGGCGTGGTCGCGCCCAGCTCCATGCCGAAGGTGCCGATGGCCACCATGTGCGAGGAGATGCGGGTGAGCTCCATCATCATCACGCGGATGGCCTGGGCCCGCTCGGGGACCCGGTCGGTGATGCCGAGCAGCTTCTCCACGCCCATGCAGTAGGCGGTCTCGTTGAAGATCGGCGAGAGGTAGTCCATCCGGGTGACGAACGTGGTGCCCTGGGTCCACGTCCGGTACTCGAGGTTCTTCTCGATGCCGGTGTGGAGGTAGCCGATGACCGTGCGGGCCTCGGTGACCGTCTCGCCGTCGAGGTTCAGCACCAGGCGGAGCACGCCGTGCGTGGACGGGTGCTGCGGGCCCATGTTGACGACGAGCTGCTGGTCCTGCTGACCGCTGAGGGAGTCGACCAGCTCCGTCCAGTCGTTGCCGGAGACGGTGTACACCCTGCCCTCGGTGACCTCTTCGTCGTATGAGGCACTCACTGGTAGGACCTCCTCTGGTCCGGTGCCGGGATCTCGGCGCCGCGGTACTCCACCGGGATGCCACCGAGCGGGTAGTCCTTGCGCTGGGGGTGGCCGTCCCAGTCGTCGGGCATCATGATGCGGGTCAGCCCGGGGTGACCGTCGAAGACGATCCCGAAGAAGTCCCACGTCTCACGCTCGTGCCAGTCGTGGGTCGGGTAGACCGAGACCGTGGACGGGATGTGCGGGTCGGCGTCGGGGCAGGAGACCTCAAGGCGCAGCCGCCGGTTGTGCGTGATCGAGCACAGGTGGATCACCGCGCGCAGCTCCGCCCCCTCCATGTGGGGGTAGTGCACGCCGGAGACGCCGAGCGACAGCTCGAAGCGCAGCGCCGGGTCGTCGCGCAGCGTCCGGGCGACCTCGGGCAGGCGCTCGCGCCGGACGTGGAAGGTCAGCTCGCCGCGGTCGACGACCACGCGCTCGATCGCGTCGCCGAAGTCCGCGCCGAGCGCGCGCTCCAGCTCGTCGGCGACGGTGTCGAAGTAGCCGCCGTAGGGGCGCGGGGTGGCCAGCTCGGGCTTGCGCCGCACGACCAGCCGGCCGTACCCGGAGGTGTCGCCGGTGCCGGTGGCGCCGAACATGCCCGTGCGGGCGATCGGCTCCTCCGGGATCTCGGGGAGGTTGTCAGTCATCGGTCGCCTTACCGCTCCTCGTCCGCCGTGCGCGGGCCCGCCGCAGGGAAACCGCCGGTCACTTCGCGGCCTCCTGGTCGATCAGCGGCAGCGTCCGCAGCGCCTGCAGTTCGAGCTCGTCGATCTGCTTGGCGCGGTGCGCGCCGAACTTCATGTTCTGGATCTTGTCGTGCAGCTTCACGATCGCGTCGATGAGCATCTCGGGCCGCGGCGGGCAGCCGGGCAGGTAGATGTCGACGGGCACGACGTGGTCCACGCCCTGCACGATGGCGTAGTTGTTGAACATGCCGCCGCTGGAGGCGCAGACGCCCATGGCGATGACCCACTTGGGCTCGGCCATCTGGTCGTAGATCTGGCGCAGGACCGGGGCCATCTTCTGCGAGAGACGGCCCGCGACGATCATGAGGTCGGCCTGCCGCGGAGACGCCGAAGCGCGCTCCATGCCGAAGCGCGCCAGGTCGTGCTTGGGACCGCCGGTGGACATCAGCTCGATGGCGCAACAGGCCAGGCCGAAGGTGGCCGGCCATACGGAGTTCTTGCGCGCCCAGCCGGCGACCTGCTCGACCGTGCTGAGCATGAACCCGCTCGGAAGTTTCTCTTCAAGTCCCATATCTAGTCCCAGTCCAGACCCTTGCGGCGCCACACGTACGCGTAGGCCACGAGCACGGTGACGATGAACAGCACCATCTCGACCAACCCGAAGACGCCGAGCTGGTCGAAGGCGACCGCCCACGGGTAGAGGAAGATGATCTCGATGTCGAACACGATGAAGAGCATCGCGGTGATCATGTACTTCAGCGGGAAACGGCCGCCGCCGACCGGCTGGGGCGTCGGCTCGATACCGCACTCGTAGGCGTCGAGCTTCGCGCGGTTCCAGCGCTTGGGACCGGTGAAGGGCGCGATCGTCACCGAGAAGATCGCGAATCCCGCCGCGAGAACGGCGAGCACCAGGATGGGCGCGTACAGGTCCATCGCTACGCCTCCTCTCCCATCTCCACGCGCGCCGGCGCGTAGCTGGTCGTTTCTGTGTGGTGTGCAAGTCTAGGGAGGGCGGTCGTCAGGTCCGCCTCCCGCTGGCCGGGCTTCGTGAAGCAGGGGTTCATGCCGGTGGCGCCACCTTCGACAGGGCGTTGATGATGCGGTCGGACGCGTCACCGCGCCGGTCGGTGAGGTTGGCCAGGAGTTTCAGGGCGAACCTCATCAGCGGCGGGTGCGGCAGCGCGTGGCGGGTGATGAAGTCCATCACCCCGCGACGGCCGATGAGCTCGACGAACCCGCGGCCCAGGGTGAAGTATCCGCCGTAGGCGTCCTTGAGGATACCCGGGTAAGCCCGCAGCACCCGCTCGCGCTGGGCGGCGGTCGCCCGGCCGAGCGCCTGGACGATCGTCTCCGCCGCGATGTGGCCGGTCTCCATCGCGTACGCGATGCCCTCGCCGTTGAACGGGTTGATCATCCCGCCCGAGTCGCCGACGAGCACCAGGCCGCGGGTGTAGTGGGGCTGGCGGTTGAAGCCCATCGGCAGCGCCGCGCCCCGGATGGGGGCGGTCATGTTCTCCTCGACGTAGCCCCACTCGGGCGGCATGGTCGCGACCCAGCGCCGCAGCAGGTCGCGGTAGTCGGTGCCCTTGAACGCCTCGCTGGTGTTCAGCAGCCCGAGGCCGACGTTGGAGGTGCCGTCGCCGACGCCGAAGATCCAGCCGTAGCCGGGCAGCAGGGTGTCGCCGGCCCACAGCTCCAGCCAGGTCTCGAGGTAGTCGTCGTCGTGGCGCGGGCTGGTGAAGTACGTCCGTACGGCGACGCCCATCGGGCGGTCCTCGCGCTTGTGCAGCCCCATCGCCAGGGAGAGCCGGGTGGAGTTGCCGTCGGCGGCGACCACGAGACGGGAGCGGTAGGAGACCTCCTCGCCGTCCTTCTTCGCGGTGACGCCGACGACGTGACCGCTGCGCTCGTCGAGGATCGGGGCGATGACGTTCACGCCCTGCAGCAGGCGGACCCCGGCGCGCTCGGCGTTGGCCGCGAGGATCTGGTCGAAGTCCTGCCGGGTGCGCACCAGGCCGAAGTCGGGGTAGCTCGACAGCTCGGGCCAGTCGAGCTCGAAGCGCAGGCCGCCGCCGACCACCCGCAGGCCCTTGTTCCTGACCCAGCCGGGGGCGTCGAGGTCGATGCCCATGGCGATGAGCTGCTTGACCGCCCGGGGCGTCAGGCCGTCGCCGCAGACCTTCTCGCGGGGGAAGGTCGTCTTTTCGAGCAGCAGGACCTCAAGGCCGGCCCGTGCGAGGTGGAATGCGGTCGTCGAGCCGGCGGGTCCGGCACCGACGACGATGACGTCGGCGTCGATTTCGGTGACGTTCCGCTGCGCGGCGGCTGGCACGGTCACGGGACCCGTCCTGTCCTACAGCTTCGAGGCCTTTGAGTATTCGGCCCTTCGTTCCTTTGTGAAGTGCTTCACAAACTTGTCGGCCCGAAGTCTAGCCCCTTTACGGCCTGAAGTGTCAGCGGGGTCCGTCAATGCCCGCGAATCCTTCACGCCGGCTTGTACGCGCGGTGAATCGCCACGATCCCCAGGGCGAGGTTGCGCCACGCGACCCGTTCCCAGCCGGCCTCGCGGATGATCCTGGCCAGCCCCGGCTGGTCCGGCCAGGCCCGGATCGACTCGGCCAGGTATTCATAGGAGTCGTCGTTGGAGCCGAACAGCCTGGCGGCCTGCGGCATCATCCTCATGAGGTACTGGGTGTAGACGAGGTCGAACGCCTTGCTGGTGGGGTGGGAGAACTCCAGGATCACCAGGCGCGCCCCCGGCTTGGCCACCCGCAGCATCTCGCGCAGCGCCTGGCCGGTGTCGTGGACGTTGCGCAGCGCGGTGGAGATCGTCACCGCGTCGAAGACGTCGTCGGCGAACGGCAGCCGCAGCGCGTCGCCGGCGACGAAGGTGACCCCGCGCACCCCGCCGCCGGACAGGCCCGAGCCGCCCCGCCGCCGCACCCCGGTGCGCAGCATGCCGAGCGAGAAGTCGGAGGCGATCGCGCGGGCGCCGAGGGCGGTGAAGGCGTCGGTGGAGGTGCCGGTGCCCGCGCCGAGATCGAGGACCAGCTCACCGGGGCCCGCGTCGACGGCCGCCGCGGTCGCCTTGCGCCACAGCCGGACCTGGCCGAGGGAGATGATGTCGTTTACCAGGTCGTAGCGCCGGGCCGTGCGATCGAACATCGCGGCGACCTCATGCGGTTGCTTGTCCAGCGAAGCGCGCGTCATGAGGACAAGACTAGGGCCGCAGGGACATTCCACGGAAAGTAGCCACTCGGTTACTCACGGTCTGCTAGTAATTGCGGAATGCTCCCCGAAACCACCCCCACCCGGGCCGCCCCCGCTCCGGTCCCGCCCCTGCTCACAGCGCAGCCCCCGGTCGCCGCGCCGCCTTCGGTCCCGGCCCCGGCGGCGGCCGTCCCCGCCCTCCGCCGGGCCACCGTCCCCGCCCTCGCCGCCCTCTCCGTCCTCGCCGCCCCTCCGCCGCCCGCCGCGGCCGGCACGGTCCCGCACCCCGCGGTCGTCTCGGCCGACCCGGTGGACACCACCCCGCACGTCCTCGACGGGATCGTCAACGCCTTCGCCCTGGTCGGCGGCACGGTGGTGGTCGGCGGCAGGTTCGGCCGGGTGCGCGAGGCCGGCATGGCCCGGGAGGTGGAGCGGCGCAACCTCTTCGCCTACGACCTGGCCACCGGGCGGATCCTGCCGGACTTCGCCCCGCGCCCCGACCGCCCGGTCCGGGCGCTGGCCGCGGGCGACGACGGCACCGTCTACGCCGGCGGGGAGTTCACCACGGTGAGCGCCTCCGCCCGCGGCCGGACCGGTGCGCTGGCCCGGCTGCGGCTGTCCGACGGTTCGCCGGTGGCCGGCTTCGCCGCCCGGATCAGCGGAGGCCCGGTGACCGCCCTGGTCAGGGATGGCGCGGCGCTGTACGCGGGCGGGGGCTTCACCCGCGCGGGCGGCCTGGCCCGCCCGGCCCTGGCCCGGCTGGACGCCGCCACCGGCGCCGCCGACGCCGCGTTCGACATCCGGCCGGACGCGCCGCGAGGCTCCCGGGCACGGGTCCACGCGCTGGCGCTCGGCGGCGGGAGGCTGGCGGTCGGCGGCGACTTCACCACCCTGGGCGGGCTGCCGCGGGCCCAGCTCGGCCTGGTGGACGTCCGCGCCGCCCGGGTCGACGCCTGGCGGACCGCCTTCTACGCGCCGCGGTGCGCCCGCGACTTCCCGGGTTACGTGCGCGGCCTGGACTTCGCGCCCGGCGGCTCCTACTTCGCCGTCGTCACGACCGGCGGCCCGCGCGGGGCGGAGCGGCCGTGCGACACCGCCGCCCGCTTCGAGACCCGCCCGCAGCGAGCCTCGGGTGAGGTCTCCCCCACCTGGGTCAACCACACCGGGGGCGACTCGCTGTACGCGGTGGCGGCGACCGGGGCCGCGGTCTACGTCGGCGGCCACCAGCGCTGGCTCGACAACCCGGAGGGCCACGACTCGGCCGGGCCCGGGGCCGCCCCGAGGCCGGGGATCGGGGCGATCGACCCGCGCACCGGCCGGGCTTTACCGTGGAACCCGACCAGGGAGCGGGGAATCGGAGTCAAGGCGTTCCTCACCTGTCCCCGGGGACTACTCGTTGGTAGCGACACAACTCGGCTCGGTCACGAGTACCATGCCCGAGTCGGCATGTTCCCGCTGCCGTGATCACTTCTGATTCTTGGCGATTCGCGCACTCACCGCGTCCCGCTGTTTGGACAGCAGGACGTAACTGGCCACCCCGCTGACCAGGAATGCGGCGACTATCAGGATCAAGGGCTCACGCAGGCCGAGGAGATACAGCACGCCGAAGCTCACGGCGAACAGTCCCAGCCGGGAGACGGTGTAAACGAAGACGGGATGCACACCGTCGAGGTTACGTCACTCTCCACGTATGGTCCGTGCCGCCCGGGCGTATGACGGTGCCATAAAGACAGAGCGGACGCTCTTCGCACCGAGCACGGGCGCTGCTAGTGTGCCCAACAGATCAGTTTTGTAAAGAAACACCCACGAGAGCGTCAAAGAGGCTCTATCATATAACAATCGGGCAGTCAGTCGGTAACAACCCGTGATCTTTGTAAGAAACCACGGATAAATCAGACTTCGCTCGGCACACTGGTTACCTGTCCGCCCGCTGGCAGGAAGCGGGATGCGAGGGGGAGAGATTGTGGAGAGTAGCAGCGAGCGTCTGCTGACGCCCGGAGAGGTCGCCGCCCTCTTCCGGGTCGACCCAAAGACGGTCACGCGGTGGGCCGCGGCAGGCCGCATCAGCAGCATCCGTACCCCCGGGGGGGCACCGGCGGTTCCGCGAGTCGGAAGTGCACGCCCTCCTGCGCGGAGAGGACGTACTGACGGCCGAACGGCCGGCAGGCGAGACCCCGCGTGTCTGACGACTGAGGACGTCACGTCATCGGTGGTCCTGCGCGCCTTACCCGGAATGCCGCAGGATCGCCGATGGAGTCGCACGGCCCACGGGCGGACCGGTCCGCCGGCCGCGTGCCCGTGCGAAGCGGCGAGCCGACCCGCCGCTCACCCCTCCTGTTCGGCCTTGAACGCCAGGAACTCCCGCTCCAACTCGTCGTTCTCCTCCAGCCAGCGCCGCCGCCGGAGCGCGAACTCCTCCTCGGTGAGCGACTCCGCCAGCCAACGGTCGTAGTCCGGGTCCCCCGGCGAGATCTCCACGTACGCGTTGCCGATCAGACGCCCGTCATCGCTGGACAGGCTCTGCGGCACGCGCAGAGTCCCGTCAGCGAGCCTGATGACGTACATCCCCAGATCACCTAGATTCCGTAGCGCCGGTTGAAGAACAACATGACATTGAGCGCCATCCGCGTGTCACCGCCGAGCATGTCCACCAGGGCCGGCCGCTGCCGGGAGGCGATGGCGGCGAACGCGTCCGCGAAGAACTCCCGGCGCCCCAGCTCCCCCGCCTGCAGGTGGAAACCCGACGCCAGCACCGGCACGCACTGCTCGTAGAGGGCGACGAACTCCGCCGAGTCGGACACCCAGCCGTCGTGGGGCATGTCCACGTCGTCCAGGGCGTGCCCGATCTCGTGCATCATCACGTCGGGCGTGGGCGAGGGGCGGTCCCCCACGACCACCTTTCGGTCACCGTACGCGCCGGCGCAGACGTCCCAGGTGGCGCGGCCCGACGGCAGCGCCGCGCCCCGCAGGTAGCCCATGTCGTCCAGGTCGGGCACCCCGCCCTCGCCGACGTAGATCCCGGTGAGCCCCTCGGCCAGCTTCTCCTTGAGCCTGTCCGGCAGCCGGGCGAGGCTCTCCACCGCCCGCACCGTCTCCGGGGAGGGCGGGCCCTCCCGGGAGTCCCACTGGCGGTGCAGGATCGTCTCCAGGGGCCCGCAGTGCCGCAGGCCGTCGCCGAAGCCTGGGGCGTCGGGCGGGTGGGGCCGGGCCCGTGGCCGCTCGTCCGCCAACTCGAAGTCACGCCAGGTGTACCGCGGGCGGTCCTCCGCGGACGCCGTCACGGTGCCGGCCCTGCGCTCGGGACCGGCCCCTGTCTCGCGCACCGCGCCCGCCTCCCGCACCGCGCCGGGGTCACGCGCCCTTCCCGCCTCCCGCACCGCGCCGCCGTCGTGCGCCGGGTCGGCCTCGCGCGGCGCCCGCCCCGCGCCGTCCACGCGCCGGGACGACAGGCCGCCCTGCCACCAGCGCCGCCGGTGGCGGCCCTTGTCGGCGGAACTCGCCATCGCATGCCCTCCAGGGGAAGTGGCAACGGATCCCACCGTACGACGTGGATCTTCACCAGTCATCCGAAACCGGGCTCTTGCCTCACCCGGACCGGTGATGGCCTACAGTGCGGAACATGCCCTTGCTAGCTCTGGCGCTGCTCGCCCTGTGGCTGTACTGCCTGTTCGACGCCATCACCACGCCGGACGAGGAGACAAGAAACCTGCCCAAGCTGCTGTGGGTGATCATCATCGTGCTGGTCCCCCTGGCCGGCGGGGTGTTCTGGCTCCTGCTCGGCAGGCCGTCCGGCCCACGCGCGCCCCGCGTCCCCCTGCCCCCGGAGGCGCCGCGGCCGCAGGCCCCCCGGGGCCCGGACGACGACCCCGACTTCCTGCGCGACCTCGACCGGCGCCTGCGCGACGACGACTGACGGCACGACACCCGGCGGACCGTTCCCGGCCCGCCAGAGGGTCCTACGCCGGATGCCCCGGACCCGCCGGAAGACCGCGTGCCGGAAGGCCCCGGGCCCGCCGGAGAACCCGCCGGAACACGGACGGGGCGGCGCGGGATCACCCCGCACCGCCCCGTCACCGGACGCCCGCCGGTCAGCCCGGCACCTCCGCGTAGGAGTGCAGGCCGCCGAGGAAGACGTTCACCCCGACGAGGTTGAACAGCAGGCAGCCGAACGCGATCAGCTGCACGATCATGGCGGCCCGGCCCTTGAAGCCGGCGGTGGCGCGGGCGTGCAGGTACGCGGCGTAGGCGATCCAGGTGATGAACGCCCAGACCTCCTTGGGGTCCCAGCCCCAGTAGCGGCCCCACGCCTTGTCGGCCCAGAGCGCGCCGGCGATGACGGCGAAGGTCCAGATCGGGAAGGAGATCACGATCGCCCGGTGCGCGATCCGGTCCAGGTCCTCCCGGGACGGCAGCCGCAGCGCGGTGTCCTTGCGGACGAGGTAGAGGACTCCGCAGACCGCGGCCATGGTGAACAGGCCGCTGGCGATGATCGCCGCCGTCACGTGGATCGCGATCCAGTAGGAGTTGAGCGCCGGAACCACCGGTCCGGCCTGCACCTCCAGGTACTTCACGGAGAAGCCCAGCCCGAGCGCGGCGGCGACCGTGACGAACGCCCCGAGGAAGCGGATCCGGTAACGCAGGTCCATGAACAGGAACGCGGTCACCGCCGCCAGGCACATGGCGACCACGAACTCGTACATGTTGCCCCACGGCCACCGGTTCACCGATATGCCCCGGGTGAGGACCGCCGACAGGTGGGCGGCCCAGCCCAGCCAGGTGAGCGCGACCGCGACCGTGCCGGCCCGCGACGCCCAGGACGGGGGCTCCTTCCCGGCGGGAACCTCCCGCCCGGCGCCCTCCGTGCTCTCCGAGCTCTCCAGGACCTCTGCGGCCTCCGGGGGCTCTCCGGCGGACCCGGCCGCGGGCGGTGCCGTACCGCCGCCGACCGTGGCGAGCACGGCGTCGGCCTTGACCTCCGCTCCCGCGTCCGCCGTCGTCCCGGCGGCCTTGGCCGCGGACCGGGGACGGCCGAAGCCGAGGTCCAGGGCGTATCCGATCATTGCGAAGACGTACAGCAGCACCGTCACCAGGACGAGCTGGTCGCTCAGTACGGCGAGGCCGCTGTTCTCAACGGGCATCCTTAACTCCTGGATTCAAGGCGGCGACGACCCCGGCGAACTCCTCGCCGAAGTCACCGCCTTCGGTGCGCGTCAGACCGCCCACCTCGATGTGCCGAAGGCCGGGCTCGGACCCGTCCGGTCCCTGCCCGGTGGCCACGGCCTCGTTCTTCACCCGTACCCACACCCGGCGGCGGCGGACGGTCAGGGACAGCACCAGGCCGAGGACGGCCAGCACCGAGAAGACGAACGCGGGCATCCGGCCCGGGTCGTGGGTGATCTGCAGGGCCACCCACTCCTTGACGCCGGTGAACTCGATCGAGCCCGCGCCGCCGGGCAGGTCGAGCTTCTGTCCGACGGCCAGCGGGTCGGCCCGCGTGACCGGCGCCCCCGCCCCGCCGGGCAGGTCGGGCCGCTGACCGGCGGGCGGCTGACCGGCCTTCATGACCAGCGGCCTCATCTTCTTCAGGCTTTCCGGGTCGAGCTGGTACACCGACTGCGGCCGTCCGTCGCCCATCCCCAGGTCACCGGCGAAGACGCCGTAGATCTGGGCCAGGGGGTTGGCCGCGCCGGGGAAGACCGACACCCACTCGCCGCCCATCGGCACGCCGCTCGGCAGGAAGCCGACGAGGATGCCGAGCTGCTCGGGCCGGGCGTCCGGCACCTTGATCGTGCACTCGGAGGTGAACGTGCTCGGCTGGGCGACCAGGCACGGCACCGGGCCGTCGTAGGCGACCTGGCCCTTGCCGTCCGTGACCTTGAAGGTCGGCGCGTAGCCGTGGTCGATCAGGTAGGTCAGCGTGCCGTTGACGTCCAGCGGCTCGTTGACCTTGAGGGTGTAGTCGCGCTCGGGTGCGCCGGGGGCGTCGGTGACCTTGAGCGCGGCCGAGAAGTCGAGGGGCTGACCGCGCCGCTGGCCCTGGGCGACGTAGGTGGCCTGGAAGTCGTCCACGGTGAACGAGAACGGCTCCAGCGACTCGGCGCTCACCTGCTGACCGGGGATGTAGCGGTCATAGGCGGCGACCGTGTTGGAGAACCCCTCCCCCTCCACGACCAGCACGTTGCCGCGGTAGCCGTACAGCGCGCCCACGGCCACGGCGACCAGCATGCCGAGCAGCGCGACGTGGAACAGCAGGTTGCCGGTCTCGCGGAGATACCCCTTCTCCGCCGACACCCAGCCGGGACCGGTGGTGACGCGGTAACGGCGGGCACGCAGCCGCGCGGCCGCCTCCTCCACGGTCAGGCCGGCGTCGAAGGAGGCGTGGTGCGGCAGCCGGACGAGGTTGCGCGGCGGCGCGGGCGGCTTCCTGCGCAGCTCGCGCAGGTGGGCGGCGGCCCGGGGCAGCACGCAGCCGATCAGGGAGACGAACAACAGCAGGTAGATCGCGGCGAACCACGGCGCGCGGAACACGTCGAACAGCCAGAGGCGGTCCAGCCACTCGGCGAGCCCGGGGTCGTCGCGGAAGTACTGGGCGACCCTGGCGTCGGCGATGCCGCGCTGCGGCCACAGCGACCCGGGGATCGAGGCCAGCGCGAACAGGAACAGCAGGATCAGCGCGGTCCGCATCGACGTCAGCGTGCGCCAGAACCACCGCGCCCACGCCACCGCGCCGAACGACGCCGGCCGTACGGCGGGCTCCCGCCCGGCCGGAGGCGGCGTCTCCACGGCCGTGCCGGCCCGGCCGGTCCGCTCGGTCTCGCTCACCGCACCCCCCTTTCGTCGCGCTCGGCCCGGTCCATCAGATCACCGGCTCGAATCCGCCGATCCACGTCTGCATCGTCGCGATCAGCCCCGACCAGAGCCCGGTGACCAGCAGCAGGCCGACGGCGACCAGCATGGCCCCGCCCACCCGGGTGATCAGTCGTGAGTGGCGGCGGAAGACCTTGAACGTGCGCAGCGCCTTGCCGTAGGCCAGTCCCGCCGCGAGGAAGGGCAGACCGAGGCCCAGCGCGTAGGCGAACGCCAGCAGCGCGCCGCGCCCGGCGCTGCCCTCGTTGAGCCCGAGGGTCAGCACCACTCCCAGGGTAGGGCCGATGCAGGGCGTCCAGCCCAGGCCGAACACCACCCCGAGCAGCGGCGCCCCGGCCAGGCCCGCCGCCGGGACCCGGTGGATGCGCAGATCCCGCTGCAGGCCGGGGATCGCGCCCATGAACGCCAGGCCCATGACGACGGTCACCGCGCCCAGCACCCGCGTGATGACCTCGGCGTTGCCGAGCAGCACCGAGCCCAGCCCGCCGAACAGGGCGCCGCCCGCCACGAACACCACGGCGAACCCCAGGACGAACAGGGCGATGCCCGCGGCCATCCGGCCGCGCCGGGGGTCGGCGCTCATCCCGGTCACGTACGACAGGTAGCCGGGCACCAGCGGCAGCACGCACGGCGACAGGAAGGACACCAGCCCCGCCGCCACCGCGATCGGCAACGCCAGGGCGAGCGACCCGCCCGCCACCGTCCCGGCCAGGTCAGCGCTCATCACGCCCGCGTTCATCGGGTCCGCCGCCGGTCACCGTGACTCGGCGCTCAGCTTGGTGACCGTCGCGAGCAGCTCGCTGTGCTTGACCGCGCCGAGCGCGCGGGCGGCGATCCGGCCCTGACGGTCGATGACCAGCGTCGAGGGGATGGCCGCGGGCGGCACCGTGCCCTGGAAGGAGAGCGCGATCTTTCCCGGCTGGTCGAAGATGCTGGGATAGCCCGGCTGCTGCCCCCGCTCGAAGGCCAGCGCGTCGGCCTTGCGGTCCTTGAAGTCGATGCCCACGAACTCCACTCCGGAGTCCTTGGTCCTGGCCGCGATGTCCTTGAGCGTCGGCGCCTCCGCCCGGCAGGGCGCGCACCAGGAGGCCCAGAAGTTCAGCACCACGACCTTGCCCCGGTGCTCGGCGAGCGTGGTCCGGCCGCCGTCCAGGGTCTCCCCCGCGACCTCGGGGGCGGCCTTGCGGGAGGCCGCGTCGAACACGGTGATCTTGCCGTCGCCGGCCACGAAACGGGTGTCCCCCGCCTGCGGCTGCGACCCCTGGTTCCCGGCGCACCCGGACGCGGACACGGCGACGGCGGCGCACAGCGCGGCAGCGGAGAAGAGTTTTGCGCGCATCGGTGGCGGGGTCTCCCTGTACTACAACCGGTAGAGCAGCCACTCTACCGGCGGGGTCACGCGCCCCGGCACAGTGGGGCGTCCGGCGGGCGCGTCCACCGGCGCCACGTGCCCGGCGACGGGTGTGACGCTCCCGGTCACGCGCCCGCGCGTACCCCGTGCCCGCGGGTGTCAGGCGCCCGGTGACGCGTCCGCGGGTGTCACGCGCCCGGTACGGCGGGGCGTCTGGAGAGCGCGCCGGCCGGCTCGCTGTAACCCACGCTGGTCAGGCGGTCGCCCTCGAAGGACAGGGTGGTGAGGCTGGCCAGCCCGCACTGCCTGCGGCGCGGATCGTGCGGCAGCCGCCGGCCCTCCGCCGCGAGCCGGATGATCCAGATCGGGAGCTGGTGGCTGACCAGCACGGCCTCGTGGCCGCGCGCCGCGTCGCGGGCGACGTCGATGGCCGCCTTCATCCGCCGGACCACGTCGGTGTAACGCTCGCCCCAGGAGGGGCGGAGCGGGTTCCACAGGTAGCGGTAGCGGCTCGGGCTCCGGAAGATCCCGTCACCGCCCCCGACCATCAGGCCCTCGAAGATGTTCTCCGCCTCGATGAGCCGGTCGTCGAGGGTGACGTCCAGCCCGAAGGTGGCGCTCAGGGGGGCCGCGGTCTCCTGGGCCCGCTCCAGCGGGGAGGAGAACAGGGCGACGACGTCGCGGGTGGCGATCGCCTTGGCGACCGTCTCGGCCATCTGCACGCCGGTCTCCGAGAGGTGGAAACCGGGCAGCCTGCCGTACAGGACGTTGGCGGGGTTGTGCACCTCGCCGTGGCGCAGTAAGTGAACGATGGTGGTCTCGGCCATGGTGTCATCAGCCTACCCATCCGTACGGCGCGGCCCACGTCAGAGGTCGGCGGCCACCGCCTTGAGCGCCTCCACCGCGGCCCGGATCGCCGGGCGGCGGGCCGCGTCGGCGCGCCACAGGGCGTAGACCCGGCGGGACGGGCGGGGCCGCAGCGGGACGATCCTGACCCCCTCGGGCACGAAGTCGCGGCCGAGGCGCGGGATGATCGCGCATCCCTGTCCGGCGGCGACGAGGGCGAGCTGGGTCGGGTACTCGTCCGCCATGCAGGAGATCTCCGGCTCCAGCTCGGCCGCGCGCAGCGTGTGGACCAGCCAGTCATGACAGACCGTGCCCGGCGAGGAGCTGACCCACCGCTCCCCGGACAGGCCGGCGAGCTCGATCTCCGACCGCCCGGCCAGCGGGTGCGCCTCGGGCAGGACCACGTCCGCGATGTCGTCGAGGAGTGTCTCCCGCGACAGCCCCTCGGGGATGGCCATCGGCCGGTTCGACCAGTCCTGGGCCACCGCGAGATCCAGCTCACCCCTGGCCACCTCGCGGATCTGCCGGGCGGGTTCGCGCTCCATCATCTGCAGCCGCAGGTCGGGATGGCGCCTGTGCAGCAGGCGCAGCGCCCCGGGCAGCAGGCCGCGGGCCGCCGTGGGGAAGGCGCCGATGCACAGCCGTCCCACGACCTCCCCGCGCAGCGCCTCGAAGTCGGCCTCGGCGGTCTCCACCAGCGCGAGGATGCGCCCGGCGTGGTCGGCGAGCAGCCCGGCCGCGTCGGTCAGCCGTACCCCGCGTCCGTTGCGTTCCAGCAGGGGCGCACCGGTCTCCCGCTCCAGCTTGGCGAGTTGCTGGGAGACCGCCGACGGGGTCACCATCAGGGCCTCGGCTGCCGCGCCCACGGAACCGTAGACCGCCACGGCGTGCAGGGCCTTGAGGCGGTTGAGATCCAACATGTAAGCGATTCTAAAGCCACCAGCAAAGAAAGTCTCGCTTGTCCTGAATTATCGGTACGGTCAACGATGAAAAAATGAGAACCAGACACCTCCTGCTGGCCGTCGGCCTCGCCGCCGTCTGGGGCTTCAACTTCGTCGTCATGGAGGCGGGGCTGCGCCACTTCCCGCCCCTGCTCTTCGTGACGCTGCGGTTCGCCCTGGCGGCCTTCCCGGCGTTGCTGTTCATCGGGGGTCCCGGTGTGCCGTGGCGGCGGGTCCTGGCCGCCGGGGCCACGCTCGGCGTCGCGCAGTACAGCCTCCTGTTGCTGGGCATGCGGGCCGGCATGCCCGCCGGACTGACCTCGGTCGTCATCCAGGCCCAGCCGGTGTTCACCGTGCTCCTGGCGGTGCTCCTGCTGAAGGAGCGGATCACCGCGCGACGGGCGACCGGCCTCGGCGTCGCGCTCGCCGGACTGGCGCTGATCGGCGCGGACCTGGGCGGCGAGGGCGGTCCGGTCGGCGCCTTCCTCCTGGTCGTCGGCGGCGCCTTCGGCTGGGGGCTGGGCAACATCGCGGTGCGCAAGGCGGCGCCGCCCAGCACCATGCGATTCATGATCTGGCTGAGCGCGGTGGCGGCGGTTCCCATGTTCGGCCTGTCACTCCTGGTCGAGGGCGTCCCTCAGGTGCGGCTCTCCACCGAGGGCGTGCTGGCGGTCCTGTACGTCGCTCTGCTCGCCACCCTCGGCGGCTTCGGGGTGTGGGGTTTCCTGCTCAAGAAGTACGACGCGTCCGTCGTCGCGCCCTACAGCCTGCTCGTCCCGGTCTTCGGCATGTCCTCGGCCTTCCTGGTCACCGGGGAACCCGTCTCCCCGGTGAAGCTCGCCGCCGCCGCGCTGATCGTCTCCGGAGTCCTGTACGCGGGCGCCCGCCCGCGCCGGAAGGCTGTTTCCGGCGGGGCTTCCGGCGGGGCTTCCGGCGGGGCTTCCGGCGGGGCTTCCGGCGGGGCTTCCGGCGGGGCTTCCGGCGAGGAGGGACGGCTGGATGGCGACCGGCCCCGTGCGGGCAGCGCCGTCACCGCCGGGGGATGACCCGTACGGCTCCGCTGCGGCTGGGGCTTTTCGCGTCGCGGGGCGGTTCCTCCGGGCTTGGGCGGGTCGCCGCTTGCCGTGCTGGTCGGTGGTTCGCGCTGCGGTGGGTGGGT
>NZ_JBIAMC010000027.1:0-78623 GCF_042873875.1 Streptosporangium sp. NPDC004379 | reverse complement strand
CAACAGAGTCCTCTCCCGCAGACACTCACCGCTTAACCTGCAGAAACAGGATCACGCGAAGGGCGGCTCATACACCACTTCGCTGGACGCGACCCACCTGAGCAGCAGAGAAGCCCCGAGCGTTGACCGCTCGGGGCTTTTTTGATCTTCAGTGACAGCAGCCTCACCGGTCTTCGGCCATCTCTCGGAGATAGCGGAAGTGCTCGTCCATGCCAACCTCTGAGCTCTTGAGGCAGCCGGCAATCCTCCATCTCGTTCGTATCCTCATGCAACGGCCTGAGTTCTACGCATGCCCGCGCACGGACCCACCGCAGCATCTTTGATGTACATCATCACGTACACTGAAGCCATGAAGGTGATGACCATGTCCGAATCGCGGGCCAACTACGCCGCCACCCTCGACGCTGTCATCAATGACCAGGAAGAAGTCCTCATCACCCGCCCTGGCGGGGAAGGCGTCGTCATGGTGTCGCAGCATGAATACGAATCGATGCGCGAGACGCTCTACCTCATGGCCTCGCCTGCCAACCGCCGACGTCTGTCGGAGGCGGTCGCCCGCCTGGAGGCCGGCGGCGGCACCGTCCGTGAACTGGCCGATGAGGGCACCACCTCGTGAAGCTCCTCTTCGATGAGCTTGCCTGGGATGACTACTGCTACTGGCAGCGAGAGGATCGACGGATCCTCAAAAGGATCAATCAGCTGATCGCCGACATAGCCCGAAACGAGAACGAAGGCATCGGCAAACCAGAGCCGCTGAAGTACGAATGGTCCGGCTATTGGTCCCGGCGCATTACTTCAGAACACCGGCTCGTCTACCGCGTCAACGACGACACGATCATGATCGCCGCCTGTCGCTATCACTACGAGAAGTAGCATCCGCCCGGCCGACGAGCCTCGGCATCCCGCTTCGGTTCAGAGCGGGAAGCCTGCGGCGCCCCTCTTACGGGAGACGCCTGTCACTCGCCGGCTGTGGCCAGGACGATCGACCCTGGGGCCCGATGGACGGTCCGGTGCGAGGTGACCTGCGCTGATGTGACAGCAGCACTGGCAGCAACATGCCCACACACCAGCACATCCGCGTCACCGTCCACATGTGACTGACCATGGCCTCGGTCAGGCGAGCAGGGCAGTTGTCCCGCCCGAAAAGCGGAAGGTCGGCAGTTCGACCCTGCCCCTGACCACCACACCTGAGCAGCAGAGAAGCCCCGAGTGATGATCGCTCGGGGCTTTTTTGATCTAGGGTGACAGCGAGGTTGAGCAGCAGGGTCACAGGTGTGCCGGGGATCATGAAAGCGCGTGCCTTCGAGGCCGGCGGCCTCGCGAATCTCCTCACCTCGTCAGGGGTTGTCCGGCTCCATCGAGGTTCCGCGCCGGGCGACAGGTGGGACGCCGTCACCATCCGTCCCATCCCCTGCATCCCCACCAGGGGCCGGTGAGGTGTCTGAGGCCGTATTCGTGACCCTGGGGCCGAGGCCGGCCGTTGGGGGTCCAGCTGAAGCACCGTGACCCCCCGACGGGCCAGTCGGTCACATCGAGCCGTGCGGTGGGGGGAGTGCCGTCCTCTTCGCCCGCGTAATGTCCGCAGACGTGGTAGAGCCCCGCCCATCGGCATCCGGGGTCGGTGCGTCCGCCGTCGTCGATGATCGATCTGGCGTACTGCTCCATGCCGGACCGCGAGAGCGCGAAGCGCGCCGAGAAGGAACCGTCCAGGTGGATGACGCCCCACACGCCGAGCACGATGAGGGGAACCGGGAGCCAGCGCAGCAGCAACCGCATCGACAGCGTCCGCCATCCGGTCACCATCGCCACGCACAGGCGGATGAGCCAGTACAGGACGAGCGGCACCCAGACGAAGAGCCCGAAGACTCCTCCCTCGGCGTACGGGAAGGGCACGCTGGACCACCACAGACTGATGAACGCCGCGATCGCCACCGCGGTGAGGAGACGCCACCCGGGTGGGTGCTCGATCATCATGGCGTCACCCTAATGTCGATCTTCCGTCGTCGACGCGTCGTCATGATCCGCCTGTGGGTGGGCGCGGAGGTCGAGAAGGAGATTCATGCAGATGCGCCGGAGGTCGTGGAAGCGGACGAAGCTGCGTATCCTTCGCCCGTGAGGCTGCGGTTCGAGATACGCCGGTCCGACTCGCCGTGGATCGACAGCGTGTGGACATGCACGAGCGAGCAGGTCACCGCGATGACGTCCGTCGCGGGGGCGCGTTGGGGCCTGGTGTTCTGGGAGCAGGCCGGCCGGGCGTACACGAGCATCACCGGTCCCGAGACCCGGACCGGCACGGCGCCGGTGCCGGAGGGCGCGACCTTCACCGGCATCGAGTTCGCCGTGGGCACCTCGTTGCGGGACATGCCCGCGTCGGCGCTGGTCGACGGCGGCGTCGTGCTCCCCGGCACCACGCGCCGGACGTTCCGGCTGGACGGCGCGCGCTGGGAGACGCCCGGCCCCGATGACATCGAGGACCTGGTCGACGGTCTCGTCCGGGCCGGGACCCTGGTCCGTGACCCGCTCGTCAACGACGTGCTGCGGGGTCACCGCCCGGCGGTCTCGGGGCGTACCGTCGAACGCCGGTTCCGCGCCGCGACCGGACTGACGCGGGGCGCGGTCCGGCAGATCGAGCGGGCCCGCACGGCGGCGGAGCTGCTGGCCGCCGGTGGTCCGGCCGCCGACGTCGTCGCCAAGCTCGGCTACTTCGACGAGCCGCACCTGGCCCGGGCTCTGCGTTCCTACGTCGGACGCACCGTCGGGCAGTTGCGCGAGGGCGCCGGCGGCGCGATCGCCCTCGACCTGGATCAGCGCCTGACGTCGTAGACCAGCTTCAGGATCCCGTTCGAGTAGCTCTCCGACTCCCGCAGCGTCAGCATGTGCTTGTCCCGGTCGGCCCGGCCGAACAGGCTCTTCCCGGCGCCGAGCAGCACGGGGAAGACGAGCAGGTTGTACCGGTCGATCAGGTCCGCGTCCGCCAGCCGCCGGGCCAGCTCCGCGCTCCCGTGGATGAAGATCGCGCCACCCTCGCCCTCCTTGAGCGCGGCGACGTCCTCGGTCGAGCGCAGGATCGTCGTCGGCCCCCACCCGTCGACGAGGGCGTCGTCGGACAGCGTGGTCGACACCACGTACTTGGGCAGTTCCTTGTAGTCGGCGTGGTCCTCCGAGCCGGGCCAGACCGGCGCGAACAGCTCGTAGCTGCGGCGGCCGAACATCAGCGCCGTCGTGTCGGCGAGTTCCTCGCCCTTCAGCGACCAGGCCTCCGGGACGAACTCGAGGTCCTTGACCACCCAGCCGCCGCTGCGGTGCTCTTCTTCCGGCCCGCCGCCGGGCGAGTCCACGACGCCGTCCAGTGACATGAAACCGGTGTAGACCAGGTCACGCATTGTGCTGTCTCCTCATGCTCGGGCGAGCTGCCGGGTCCACGCTAGATCTCGGCCGCGGCGGCCGTCTTGGACGGAAACGACAGCGGGTCCGGAACGTGTGCCGGAACACCGCCGCAGTGATCGCCGACGGCTGCGATCAGGTCACGGAGGCGGCCAGGCGGCCTCGGGCTGACTACCCTCACCGGCATGATGCTTGCCTCGATTCCCAGCCCTCCCCAGGGGGTCTGGCATCTCGGATTCGTCCCGATCCGGGCGTACGCGTTGTGCTTCATCCTCGGGATCGGCTTCGGCATCTGGCTCAGCGAGCGCCGCTGGCGCGCCCGCGGCGGTGAGAAGGGCGCGATCGGCGACATCGCGGTCCCCGGGGTGATCTTCGGTTTGATCGGCGCCCGCGTCTACCACGTCATCACCGACTGGCAGACCTACTTCGGGCCGCGCGCGATCAAGGAGCCCTACCGGGCGCTGTTCATCTGGGAGGGCGGGCTCAGCATCTGGGGCGCGGTCGCCCTGGGAGGCGTGGGCGTGTGGCTGGCCTGTCGTCGCCGGGGGCTGTCCCTGGGAGCCGTGGCCGACACGGTCGCGCCCGGCATCGCGTTCGGGCAGGCGATCGCCCGCTGGGGCAACTGGTTCAACCAGGAGCTGTACGGCGGTCCGACCACGTTGCCGTGGGGCCTGGAGATCGATCAGGCGCACGGCGGCGAACCGGGCGTGCTCTACCACCCGACGTTCCTGTACGAGTCGCTGTGGGACGCGGCGCTCGGTTTCGGGCTGATCCTGGCAGGCAGGCGGTTCGCGCTGCATCACGGCCGCCTGTTCGCCGTCTACGTCGCCGGTTACACGTTCGGGCGGTTCTGGATCGAGGGGCTGCGGATCGACCCGGTGGGCGGCGTGGACCACGCGGTGACACTCCTGGGACTGCGGATCAACCAGTGGACCTCGATCGTGCTGTTCGCCGGCGCGCTGGTCTACCTCTGGGCGACCCGCGACAGGGACACCGAACAGGTCGCGGTACCGGTCTCGCGACACGAGTCCTCGCGACACGGGTCCTCACAGCACCCGGCTTCGCAAAAAGAGGTCTCGCGACATGAGGTCTCGCGACGCGAGGCGCCGTACGAGGATGACGACCGATGATCATCCGTGGCTTCTCCGGTCCCCGCGGACCCGGCCGGCGCTCCGTCCCCGGCCCGCCACCGCTTCGCGGCGTGGCGACGATACGTGAGGCGAGCGGGCCGGGGGAGGGTACATGAGGCGATCAGGCCGGGGGCCACGGGAGGGGTCAGGCGTCCCGATGTCTGTCCCGGACCTCGGGGAGCCGCTCGAAGCCGGCTGACACGTAGGTGGCGACCGCGCCGACGTTGGCGCTCGGGGTGCAGACGACCGCGCTCGGCGAGCCCATCTCCCGGAGCGCGGCCGCCGCGGCGAGGGTGATCGCTGTGCCGTGGCCGCGACCGCGGTGCTCCCGGTGCACGCCCATCGGCTCCAGCAACCCGGACCTGCCCGGACCGGCCGACCACACGGTCACCGCCGCCACCGCGTTCCCCCGGTCGTCGTGGGCGACCAGACACCGGGCATCGGCGTACGCCGGCCCGGCCGCCATCGCGTGCCAGCGGTCCTCGGTGAACGTCGACCCGTCGAACGACGCCCGCAGTACGGTGGCCCACACGTCCGCCCGCTCCGGCCCGATCACCTCGATCCGCGCGCCCGGGTCCTCCACCGGCTCCGTGAGGTCGCGGCGCAGCGGCGTCCACGGCTCGTCGAGGTCCCATCCGCGCTCGGCCAGCAGGTCCTGGACCAGCGCGTCCATGGGCGCTTCGATGTCCGCCCTCCCCCCGGGCAGCACGCCGCGCTCCGGCTCGGTCACGTCCTCGACCAGCCGCCGCGCCAGATTCTCGTCCCGCTGGGCGTCCGGCGCGATCGCCAGCCGCAGCAGTCCGGGGCCGTCCAGCAGTCCGGCGGCGAGAATCCGGCCGTCCCGGCTCCACGTCCGGACCGCTGCGGCCGTCGCCTCCGCGCCGAACCGCCAGAACCAGCCCAGGTCCCCCGGATGCAGTTGAAGCGGTGCCCCGTGGTGCTGCCACTCCCGCAGCGCTTCCACGACCTCGCTCAGTCCGTCGACTCCCGGCTCACCCGGCACGATCGTCATGACCCCGATCACACCTCACCGCACCGGTGGTCCGCACCTGGTTTTCGGCAGGTGCGACGGGCCGGAGCCGGTGACGCGATGACGGCGCCGGGAGAGAGCGGGCCGGAGCGTCAGGGACGCGGTGGCGAAGGAGAGAGCAGGCCGCGCCGGGGATACGGCGACGGCGAAGGAGAGAGCGGACCGCGTCAGGAACGCGGTGACGGCGCCGGGGAGACGGCGGCCGGCGAGCCCGGACCGGACGTCGACCGCGCGCCGCCGCCCCGGCCCGACGGCCCGCAGAACGTCCTGACGGCGAGCCCCATGACCTCCTCCGTGGTCGGGTTGCGGGTCGAGGGGTTGATCGACAGGGTCAGCGACGTGCCGGAGTCCGATCGGAACGTGAACGTGAGGTAGCCGATCAGCTCGCCGCTGTGCCCCCACACCGTGCCGCACGGCAGCCGGTAGGCCTGCAGCCCGAGCCCGTAGCCGAATCCGGCCCCCGTCTCGACGGTCGTGCGCATCGCCTTCAGGGACGCCTCGCTGATCAGCCTGCCGCCGAGCAGCGCCGACATGAACCGCTCCAGGTCCGCGGCGGTCGAGATCATCTCTCCGGCGGCCCAGTCCAGCGAGGGGTTCATCCGCGTCGCGTCCACCAGGCCGGGAAGCGGCTCGTACCCCTTGGCGTGCGGTGACGGCAGCCCCGCCCGGTCACCCGGCACCAGCGTGTGGCGCAGCCCCAGCGGGCGCAGGACGCGGCGCGTGACCTCCTCGCCGTACGGGCGGCCGGTCACCTTCTCCACCAGCAGCCCGAGCACCACGTAGCCGGTGTTGGAGTAGTGCCACTTCCCGTCGTCGGGGAGCTTCTTCGCGAAGGCGACCTTGAGCAGTTCTCGCGGCCGGTAGGAGCGGAACCGGGCGTCTCCGCGCCAGCGGTTGGTGGAGTATCCGGGTTCGCTCATGTAGTCGTACAGGTGGCCGGTGTGGTTGAGGAGCTGGCGGACGGTGATCCGCTCGCCGTCCGGCACCAGGCCGGGCAGGTACTCGCCGACGGGGTCGTCGAGCCGCACCTTGCCCTCGTCCACGAGCTGGAGCACCACCGTCGCGACGAAGGTCTTGGTGACGCTGCCGATCCGGAAATAACCGCCGGGTGACGGCCGCCCCCCACGCTCGATGTCGCGCACCCCCGCGGCGCCCGTCCAGGTGCGGTGGCCGTCGGAGACCCGCGCCAGGGCGGCCGTCGCCCCGCCGTCCGCCACGATCCTCTCCAGGCCGGAGCGTATGTCCACGGACCGGCCGCTCCCTGCGACGGCCGCGGCCTGGCCGCCCGTCGCGACGGCCGCCGCCACCAGCACGTTCGTCATCGTCTTCATCATGTGCCCGACGCTACGGAGATCGGTTTCACGCTGGAATGCGGTGCGCCGCCCACTCCACCTGTGGAAAACCGCAGCCGCTCACGTGCCCGGACAGCGCGGTACGGCCGGGCGGGGAGCCTCGGCCGCTCAGGTGCCGAGGTAGCGCAGCACGGCCAGGACGCGGCGGCTGTAGCCGGTGGTGTGCGACAGTTCCAGCTTGTCGAACAGGGCGTTGACGTGCTTTTCCACCGCGCTCTGCGACACGTGCAGGGACCGGGCGATCGAGGCGTTGGTCATGCCCTGGGCCATGAGCTCCAGCACCTGGCGCTCCCGGGCGGTGAGCCGGGCCAGCGGGTCGGCGTGGGTGGTGCGGGCGAGCAGCCGGCGCACCACCTCCGGGTCGAACGCCGTCCCGCCCGCGCCCACCCGCTCCAGCGCCTCCAGGAAGTCACCGACCTGGGCCACCCGGTCCTTGAGAAGGTAGCCGACGCCGTCGATGCTGCCGCCCATCAGCTCGGCGGCGTACCGCTTCTCGACGTACTGCGACAGCACCAGGACCCTGACCTGCGGCCATCGCCGCCGGATCTCCAGCGCGGCGCGCAGACTCTCGTCGGTGTGGGTGGGCGGCATCCGCACATCGGCCACCCGCCGCGCCGGGCCGGTCGGACCGCCGGCGGTTCCCCCCCATACCGTCATCCTCCGTTCGCATGATGACCATCGTGCCTTCCAGGCGCACCTCAACGGGACCGGTGCGGCCCCTGCCGAGGTCAGATCCGGGAGCCCGCGCGCGAACCGTAGGCCGGACCGAACACGACCAGCAGTGCCAGATCCTCGGCGATGTCCGCGAAGCGGTGCTCCTCGCCCGCCGGGACGAAGATCACGGAGCCGGGGCCGACCTCCGCCTCACCGTCCGGCGTCACGATCCGGGCCCGCCCCGCCGTCACCACGTAGATCTCGTCCTCGGTGTGTGGGCTCTGAGTGTCGGTCCCGCCCGCCGGGATGCAGTACGTTCCGACGGACAGGTCCGGCACCCTGAGGTGCTCGATCCAGTCGTTGGCGGCCCCGGCGGCCGGTCGCGCCCATTCACCCGCACTCTTGATGATCTGCATGATCTGGACCTTAGCGGCGGCGGGTCCTGGACAGACCGGGCGGCGGCAGATGGTGTCGAAACCGGAGTCCGCGTGCGATACGGCGAGTTTGTGATGCCGGGCGGGCCTCATCGAAGGTTCCCCTGAATGGGATCTTCCTCACTATTGTGATCTACATCTGGTCGAGGGAGGGACGGGCGATGGCGGCGGACGGGGCGGGGGCGTCTCTGGGCAGCCGGTACGTGCTCCTGGACGAGATCGGCGCCGGCGGGATGGGGAGCGTCTGGCGGGCGAGGCACCGGGACACCGGTGAGATCGTCGCGGTGAAGCTGCTGCGCGACGGCCTCGCCGGAGACGAGGACCTGGTCCTGCGGTTCGTACAGGAACGCAACGTGATGCGGAGCCTGCGCCACCCCAACATCGTCACGCTTCGCGACTTCGTCATCGAGGGTGAGCGCCTCGCCCTGGTGATGGACCTCGTCGAGGGCGGGGACCTCCGCGCGCTGCTCCGGCGGCGCGGCACTCTGCCCCCGGCGGAGGCGGCCGGGCTGGTGGCCGAGGTCGCCGAGGCGCTGGCGGCGGCGCACGCGCCGGGCATCGTGCACCGCGACGTCAAGCCGGGCAACATCCTGCTCGACGGGGCCACCGGGCGGGCACGGCTGACGGACTTCGGCGTGGCCCGCATCGTCCACGGCCCCGGCCTCACCCGGACCAGCTCGATCATCGGCACGCCGACCTATCTGTCGCCCGAGGTGGCCGACGGCGGGGCCGCCACCCCGGCGGTGGACGTCTACGCCGCCGGGCTGATCCTGTACGAGCTGCTCGCCGGCCGTCCGCCGTTCGTCGGCGAGCACCCGATGGCCCTGCTCCGGCTGCACGCGACGGCCGCGCCCCGGAGGCTGCCGGGGATGCCGGACGCACTGTGGCGGATCATCTCGGACTGCGCCGCGAAGGACCCGGCGGGACGTCCGCACGCGGGGGAGGTGGCCGCGGCGCTGCGCGGGGCCGTTCCGTCGCTGGCCGGGTTGCCCGCGCTGCCCCCGGTGGCCAGGGAGGACGCCCCGGCCGTCACCTCCGAGCCGCTGTCCGGGAACACCTCCCGTCCGGACCCGGCCGCCCACGGGACCGTGCCCCCTCCGGGGCACGCGCTCCACGCGGGGCCGGTCGCGGGCGGTGCCGTGCCCCCTCCCGGGCACGCGTTCCACGGAGGGCCGGCCGTTCACGAAACCGTGCCTCCGGGGAACGCCGGCGGAGGCCGCGGGGCCGGGAGAGCGGAGCGGCGCGGGCCGTTCCGGAGGCCGGCCGTCCTCGTGGCCGCCGGCGCGGCGCTGGCGCTCACCGCCGCCGCGGTGGCCTTCGCGGCGCCGTGGCGGGCCGCGGACCTCCAGATGGCCGGGGGCCGGGCCGCGGCGGAGGTGAAACCGACCGGTGGGCCGGCCGATGGGCCGACCGGGGACCCCGCGATCGCGACCGCCACCCCGGAGGACCCGAAGGACCCGAAGGAGCGACCGGCGCGCAGCCGTACCACGGAGGCGGCCGTCCCCACGCGGCCCGCGCGGCCGGGCCCGGAGAAGCCCGCCGCGCGCCGTACCCCGACGTCGAAGCCCCGCACCGCCGTGCCGGAGCGGTCGAAGAGCGCGACCGAACCGGAGCCGGCCGGCAAGCGTACGGCGGAGCCCCCGCGTCAGGTCGCGGAACCGGTCTGGCGCTGCCGCCCGTGGATCTCCGCCGGCGCGGGCACCGGCGTGGAAGCGTCGCCCTGCATGGCCATGGTGGGCGATGTCTTCCAGCTCATGGGACGGATCAGGGGGTCGAGCTCGGTCCGTTCGGACGTCCACGTCCAGCTGTACGACACCGACAACGAGACCAACGTCTCCCAGCCCTTCGTCTGCGCGGGCGTCGCCCCGCCGAGCGACGGCGCGACCGTCACCTGCGGCCCGTTCACCGCGACGGCTCCGCGCGCCGGTACCAAGCACGACGTCCGCCAGCGGTGGAGACCGACGGGTACGGCCTCCTACCGCGGCGGCGTGGAAAGCCCCTGGACCCTCTGGTGATCCGGGGGAGCCCGCGCCGGTCTCCCGGGGACACCGGAGGGGCCGGGAGGGTCAGTGTGACGGGGTCAGGGCGCGGAGTCGTTCGTCCAGTTCGGCGCGGTAGAAGTCGATGAAGCCGTCGGGGTCGGGCCCGGCGTTCTGCATCACCAGGTGGTCGAAGCCGGCGTCGACGAACCCCTGCGCCTTCTCGGCGTACCGCGCCGGGTCCGGTCCGCAGGCGAACTGCGCGCGGATGTCGTCCTCTCGGACGGTGGCGCTCGCGGCCTCGAAGTTGACCGGGTTGGGCAGCTCGCTCATGACCTTCCAGCCGGTCACCGCCCACCGGGACGTCTCCAGGGCCGCCCGGACCGCCTCCTCCTCGTCCGGCGCCCACGCCACCGGCACCTCGGCGTAAAGGGGACCGTCGCCGCCGGCCTCGCGGTAGTGCCGGACGAGCTCGGGCTCGTCCTCGGTGGCGAACAGCCCGTCCCCCAGTTCGGCGGCGATGCGGGAGGCGTGCGGGCCGCCGGACGCCACGATGATCAGCGGGGCCTTCTCGGGCAGGTCGAACACCCGGGCGTCCTCCAGCCGGAGGTACTCGCCCTCGTAGGACCGGTATCCGCCCTGCCACAGCAGCCGGATGATCTCCAGGGCCTCGCGGAGCATCTCGTGGCGCACCCGTACGGTGTCGGGGAAGCCGAGACCGACGACGTGCTCGTTGAGCCGCTCCCCGGACCCGATGCCCAGGGTGAAGCGCCCGCCGGACACCAGGGCCGTCGTCGCGGCGGCCTGGGCGATGATCGCCGGGTGGTAGCGGACGGTCGGGCAGGTCACGCCGGTCGCCAGCCCGATGCGCTCGGTCCTCGCCGCGATGGCGCCCAGCACCGTCCAGACGAACGGCGAGTGCCCCTGGACGTTCAGCCAGGGGTGGAAGTGGTCGCTCATCTCCACGAAGTCGAACCCGGCCTCCTCGGCGCGTACGGCCTGCCGGATGAGGTCGTCCGGGCCGAACGCCTCGGCCGCGAGCTTGTAACCGATCTTCACTGGTGCCCCCGCCCCGGGGCTCGCCCGCGTCCGGCGGAGAGGCGGAGAGCGTGCGAGCCGATTGTTGCCTGATCCTGTTTTCGCAGGTTAGGCCGTGGGAAACGGTGAGGCGCGGTTCTCCGGCGGTGTGTCGTTCCGCCGTCTTCACCCTGGACCGGCGGGCCGGTCAGGACTCCCGGTAGTAGGGGTCGGCGACCTCGCCCTCGCCCCGTTCCGCCGAGAAGGAGTAGACCTCGCGGCCCTGGACGAACACCCGCAGCGCGCGGCTCATGACGTCGAGCGGGTCGCCCGACCAGATGACCACGTCACCGTCCAGCCCCGGCCGGAGCGCGCCGACCCGGTCGTCCAGACCCATGATCCGCGCGGGGTTCAGCGTGATCGAGCGCAGTGCGGTCTCGCGGTCCAGACCCTCCTTGATCGCCAGCGTCGCCTGGTGCACGAGGAAGTGGATCGGCACCACCGGGTGGTCGGTGGTGATCGCCAGCTCGACGCCGGCCCTGGCCAGGATGCCGGGGTTGCGCAGCGACCGCTGCCGCAGCTCCACCTTCGACCTGCTGGTGAAGAGCGGGCCGATGATCACCGGCGCCTCCCGCTCCGCGATCAGGTCGGCGAGCAGGTGCCCCTCGGTGCCGTGGTTGAGGATCACGCGGTAGCCGAACTCGTCGGCCAGCCGCAGGGCGGTGGCGATGTCGTCGGCCCGGTGGGTGTGCTGGCACCAGGGCAGCTCGCCGTCGAGCACCCGGACGAGGACCTCCAGCGTGCCGTCCCGGTCGAACGGCCTGCCCTCGGCCGCGGCGTGCTCCCGCCGGGCCCGGTAGTCCTGCGCCCTGGTGAACGCGTCGCGGATGACCGCGGCCACGCCCTGCCGGGTGGAGGGCAGCTTCTTCTGGTCGCCGTAGACGCGCTTGGGGTTCTCGCCGAGGGCGCTCTTCACGCTCACCGGCTGGCGGACGAGCATCTCGTCGACCGTACGGCCCCAGCACTTGACCGCGACCGTCTGCCCGCCGATGGGGTTGCCGGAGCCGGGCTTGATCACGGCGGTGGTGACGCCCCCGGACAGCGCGTCGGCGAAGCCCAGGTCGGCGGGGTTGATCGCGTCGAGGGCGCGCATCCGGGCGCCGACGGGGTCGGTCATCTCGTTGGTGTCCTGGCCGGCCCAGCCCTCGGCCTCCTCGTGGACGCCGAGGTGGGCGTGCGCCTCGACGAAGCCGGGCAGCACCCACGAGCCGCCCGCGTCGACGGTCGTGACGCCCTCGGGAACGGCGATCTCGGCCGCGGGCCCGATCGCCGTGATCTTGCCATCTTGGATCAGTACGGTTCCGCCGTCGATCGGCTCCCCGTCAACAGGTACGACATATCCACCGGTAATGGCGACGTTCATGCTTGGCAAACTATCGGTATCCGGTCATATGTCCGCAAGGCCGTCGTATGTCCTGTACGTCATCCGGGAAGTGTGCCGCCCCGCCACCGCGATCGGATGCACGAATCTCGCAATCAAGGAAAGAAGCCTTCCGCATCCGCCCGTAGCGTCCCTCTCGTAGCAGGAACCGAGCGGAGGAGACCGCGATGACCTTTCTCGTGACCGGGGCCACAGGGACCGTCGGCCGTCACATCATGGACGAGCTCGTCCGGGACGGCCGCCGGGTGCGCGCCCTGACCCGGGACCCGGGCCGGGCCGCCGTGCCCGCCGGGGTGGAGGTCGTGGCCGGAGACCTCACCGTGACGGACAGCCTGGTGGCCGCGTTCGACGGCGTCACCGCGGTCCACCTCATCAACTTCGGCGGGGACGACTACGGCCTGCTGCGCAACGGGCGGGAGATCGTGGACCTGGCGGTCAAGGCCGGGGTGCGCCGGGTCACCGTCCTGGGAGGCTGGGACCAGGGCACGCTGGAGCCCGCCGTACGGGCGAGTGACCTGGAGTGGACCTTCGTGCGCCCGACCGAGTTCATGTCCAACGCGTTGAAGTGGGCCGAGCCGGTCCGCACCGAGGGGGTGGTGCACGAGCCGTTCGGCGACGCGACCACCGCCGTGGTCCACGAGGCCGACATCGCGGCCGTGGCCGCCACGGCGCTGGCGGAGGGCGGCCACGCGGGCAGGACGTACGGCCTGACCGGGCCTGAGCGACTGTCCACCAGGGACAAGGTCCGCGTCATCGGCGAGGTGATCGGCCGGCCCGTCGAGTTCGTCGAGCTGACCGAGGAACAGGCGCGCGAGCGGATGGCCGCCGAGGGGCAGCCGCAGGAGCTGATCGACTTCCTCATCGGCGTGTTCGGCGACGTGCCGGAGGAGCCCAACATCGTCAACGACGTCGTGGAGCGGGTCACCGGCCGTCCGGCGCGCACGTTCGCCGGCTGGGTCGCCGAGCACGCGGACGCCTTCCGCGCCTGACCGGCGCCCGGACGCGACCCGGAGCCCGGACGCGACCCGGAACCCGGACAGGACCCGCCGCCCGCGCGGCGCCCGTCTCCGGACATGGCCGGCCGGCCGATCCGGGAGCCGTCCGGACGGGGACCATCGCCTGAGCCGGTCTCGCCGTCCGGGCGGGCCTCACCGTACGGGCGGCCGCCAGTCCGGGGAGCGGCCGAGCATGCCGAGGATCACCTCGAAGCGGGAGGCGTCGGCGGGGACGGCCAGTCCCGGCCGGAACGCCGCCCCCGGGGCGAGGCGCCCCTCGCCGTCCGGGACCGCCAGGGCGATCGGCCAGGCGGCCTCCACCAGGTCCGCGTCCGGGACGAAGGGGAGGCCGAGCGAGCGGGCGACGTCCCAGCCGTGCACGAGGTAGTCGATGAAGTGGAAGCCGATGGCCTGGGACGCGGGGAACACCGCCTTCGCCCCGAACTCGGCCAGGGCGAAGGCGCGGTCCGGCACGCCGTCCGCGGCGAACGCCGCCGTCACCCGCTCGGCGGCCTCGGCGTAGGCGGAGACCGCGTCGGCTCCGGCCGGACGGACCCGCCACACCTCGGGGTCGGCCCCGCGGCCCTCGGCGGCGGCGGCGAAACCGTGGTGCTGGGCGGTCATGTGGGCGAGCAGGTCCGCCAGCGTCCATCCCTCGCACGGCGTCGGCCGCCCGAGGTCGGCGGCCGACGCCCCGGCGACCACGTCCACGCTCGCCCGGACGGCGCGCCTGTCCGCCTCCCGGATGTCCACGGCTTCCCTGATGTCCACGGCGGCTCCTCAGATCGATAAGCAGATGCTTATCGTCTACGGAAGCTTATTATCTGTCAACCGTATAGTGGAGTGCCGTGACGGACCGTCCCGACCTGGCCGCGATGTTCCTCCCGCTGACCCGGGCGCTGATCGACGCCGAGCGGCCCGTGCTGGCCGAGCACGGCCTGTCGATGTGGGCGTACGGCGTACTGCTGGCGCTGGAGGGGGAGCCGCTGCGCACCCAGGCCGCGCTCGCGCAGTCCATCGGCGCGGACAAGACGCGCATCATCGGGGTGCTCGACGACCTCCAGCGCAGGGGGCTCATCGAGCGGATCCCCGACCCCGCCGACCGGCGTGCCCGCCTCCTGTCGCTGACCGAGGAGGGCCGCCGGCTGCGCGACTCCGCGCGGGCGGGCATCCGCCTCGGGGAGGAGCGCCTGCTGGCGCGTCTCCCCGAGGGCGACCGCGACGGCTTCCTGCGGGCCCTGCGCGCGCTCGCCGCCCTGCCCCCCCACGAGATCACGGACCCCCCTCGTGAGGTCCCCGACCCCGGAAACGGGACGGCGAGCGCGCCGGCGCCCTGAGCGCCCGTGGCCGGCGCGTCAGACGCGCTGCCACAGGGCAGGGACGTTCGGGGGCTCCCACCCGGCGTAGGCCGTGTGCGCCTGGACGCACCGGTAGGTCACGCCGCCGTAGGTGACCTGGTCGCCGGCCCGGTAGCTCGTCCCGGCCTGCCAGGTCCCGCCCCCGTTCGGCGGCGGGGTGGTCGTCGGGGACGGGCTCGGGCCGGGCGCGGTGACGTCGAGCACGAAGTCGAACGTCGCCTCCCTGCCCGACCCGACCGTGCGCACGGTCATGAGCAGCGCCGGGTTGTAGATCGTGTCGGTGTTGTTGCGCGGCTCGCCGGGGAAGTAGAGCTGGGTGGTGAGCACCGGCCCGTTCGGGGCCTGGACCTTCACGTGGATGTGCCGGGTCCGGCCGGGGTACAGGCCCGGCACGATCGTGGTGAGCCGGAAGGCGCCCTGCGCGTCGCTGAACTGGTGGCCGCGGAAGGTGTATCCCGTGTTGTCGTAGGCGCCGTTGTTGTCGGCCTGCCAGAAGTCCAGCAGCGCCCCGGCGATCGGCCGGCACGAGCGGCCGAACACGTACCCGCTGACGGTCAGCGGGACGCCCGGCGTGCCGGGCCCGGCCAGCGAGGTCCGCAACGGCGAGCCCGGCTTGAAGTAGGGGCCCTCGATCTGCTGGATCGTCGGGGCGTCGCCGTCGTCGCAGGCGGGGGTGAGGGGGAGCGGGCCGCCCGTCGCGGCGCTCGCCGGCGTCATGGCCCGGCCGGCCAGCAGCGGGGCGGCCGGGACGGCGACCAGGGCGGCCTTCAGCAGCGTCTTGCGGCTGATGCCTCCGCCTCCGTTCTCCTCGGCGTTCTCGGGTCGGGTGTTCTCGGCGTCCACGGTGGCCTCCTCGGGGGGTCGGGGAAACATGCCTCGCGTCCGGGCGGGTCCGCGTGCCGCGACGGGCACGCCGTACGGCCCGCCGGACGCGCCCGGCGCCGGAGGCCGCCCGGACCGGCCCGGGTACGACGGGGCCGTACGGTGACCGCGGGCCGGTCCGGACCCGGCGCTCCGGGTCGCCCCCAAGCTGTCATCGACGCGGGGGCCGGAGAACCCCACGATTTTGCATAACGTCGCCATATGCGGCCCTGCGGCGAGGGCGCCCTGATTCCACATCTTTGAGTTCTTTCGTGCCTGGTGTTCGTTTCCGGAACGGCTGGGAACGCTAGCCGGACGACGAGAGGAGACCGAAGTGGAATACAAGGAGTTCGTCCAGGCGGTCGCCGACCGCACGGTCCTGACGCGTGAGGAGGCGGCGGACCTCACCCGGGCGGTGCTGCGGACGCTCGGCGCGCGGCTGAGCTCCGGGGAGGCGCGCTACCTCGCCGAACGGCTGCCCGACTCCCTCGCGGAACTCGTCCCGGCGGAGGGCAGGAGCGAGCAGTTCGGGCTCGACGACTTCATCACGCGGGTGGCCCGGCACGCCGGCCTGAACACCGAGGCGGCCACCGAGGGCGTCCAGGCCGTCCTGACGGTCCTCCGCGAGACCGCCGGCGACGAGGTCTTCGGCCACGTCGCCTCACAGCTCCCGGGCGGCTTCGAGAGGCTGGCCGGTTCCACCACCTGACGGCCCGCACTCACGGCCCGCGGATGGGCGCCCGCCTGTCCGGGCTACGGCCCGCGGGCGGGCGTCCACCTTCCCTACCTGCGGTTTCATGCCTAAAGTAGTGATATCGGCGTTCGTGATCAACCGCTCCACGAGTCTCCGGGAAAGCGGGGGCATCCATGACGACCAACCCGCCGCCGGGCTCCGGGCTCCACGAGTTCTCGCCCTTCCCGCCCATCGCGGACTACGCCTTCCTGTCCGACTGCGAGTCCACCGCGCTGGTGGCGCCGAGCGGGAACGTCGAGTGGTTGTGCCTGCCGAGGATGGACTCGCCCAGCGTGTTCGCCGCCATGCTGGACCGGGACGCCGGGGGGTTCCGGATCGGCCCGGCCGACCTCAGGGTGCCCTCCGCGCGCCGGTACCTCCCCGGCACGATGGTGCTGGAGACGAGCTGGGGCTCGCCGAGCGGCTGGATCGTGGTGCGCGACGCGCTGCTCATGGGTCCGTGGCACCACGAGGACGAACTGTCGCACACCCACCGCAGGGCCCCGACCGACTACGACGCCGCCCACGTGCTTTTGCGCACGGTGCGCTGCGTCAGCGGGGAGATGCAGGTCGTCCTCGACTGCGAGCCGGTGTTCGACTACGGCCGCAGGCCGGTCCGATGGGACTACACCGGCCAGAGCTACCACCAGGGCGTCGCCCGCGCCGACGGGACCGATCTGGAGCTCACGCTGACCACGGACATGCGCCTGGGGTTCGAGAAGGCGCGGGCCAAGGCGCGGACCCTGCTCCGGGAGGGCGAGACGCGGTTCTGCGCGCTCTCCTGGACCGCCCACGAGCCGCCCCGCACCTTCGAGGACGCGTACGGCAGGCTCGTGTGGACGGCCCACCACTGGCAGCACTGGCTCGCCAGGGGCGACTTCCCCGACCATCCGTGGCGCGGGTTCCTGGAACGCAGCGCCCTCACCCTCAAGGGGCTGACCTTCGCCCCGTCCGGCGCGCTGGTCGCGGCGGCGACGACGTCCCTGCCGGAGACCCCGGGCGGGGAGCGCAACTGGGACTACCGCTACACCTGGATCCGCGACTCCACCTTCGCGCTCTGGGGCCTGTACACCCTCGGGTTCGACTGGGAGGCCGAGGACTTCTTCGCCTTCATCGCCGACATCGCCGAGCGCGACAAGGAGCTCCAGGTGATGTACGGCGTCGACGGGGAGCGCGACCTGTCGGAGCACGTCATCGAGCGGCTGGGCGGCTACGAGGGGGCCAGGCCGGTCCGGGTGGGCAACGCCGCCTACAAGCACCGCCAGAACGACGTCTGGGGCGCCGTCCTGGAGTCCTTCTACATCCACACCCGCTCCCGGGACCACCTCGACGAGCGGATCTGGCCGGTCCTGAAACGTCAGGTGCAGTCGGCCATCAAGTACTGGCGGGAGCCCGACCGCGGCATCTGGGAGGTGCGCGGCGACTGCCGGCACTTCACCTCCTCCAAGGTCATGTGCTGGGTGGCGGTGGACCGGGGCGCGCGGCTCGCCCGGCTCCGCGACGACCCGAAACTGGCGGAGGAGTGGCGGGCGGTGGCCGACGAGATCCACGAGGACGTGTGCACCTACGGCGTCAGCGAGCGGGGGACCTTCCGGCAGCACTACGGCACCGACGAGCTGGACGCGTCGCTGCTGCTCATCCCGCTCCTGCGGTTCCTGCCGCCGACCGATCCCCGGGTGCGCGCCACGGTGCTGGCCATCGCCGACGACCTGACCGTCGACGACCTCGTGCTGCGCTACGACCCCAAGGAGACCGACGACGGCATGGCCGCGGAGGAGGGGGCCTTCACGATCTGCTCGTTCTGGCTGGTGTCGGCGCTGGTGGAGATCGGGGAGTACACCCGGGCCCGCAAGCTCTGCGAGAAGGTGCTGTCCTTCGCCAGCCCGCTGGGCCTCTACGCAGAGGAGATCGACCCCTACAGCGGGCGCCACCTGGGGAACTATCCCCAGGCGTTCACCCACCTCGCGCTGATCAACGCGGTCATCCACATCATCCGGGCCGAACGGCGGCACGTCACCGAGAAGATGTGGCAGACCTCCGAGACGGAACCACTATGACCGTGCACGGCGCCTCGCGCAGCAGCGCCTGGCAGACCAGGCCGAGGGGCAGTTCCACCGGGTCGTCGTCCCCGTAGTCGCCGATCACCACCAGGCCGGCGTCCTCGGCCGCCCGGCGCAGCAGCCGCGTGTGGGGGCGGGAGTCCATGACGGTCTCGACTTCGACCCCGGGATGCTTCTCCTCCCACACCGATATGTCGCAGTAGAAGCGCTTGGCGAATGGTTTGGGGTCGTCGGTGCCCGCGGGGCACAGGCAGAACGCGGACAGGGGAACGCGCCTGATCCGCGCCTCCTCGAACGCGACCTTCAGCTCGCCCCGCTCCATGCGGGTGCTCTCCACGCCCACCACCACGCGGCGCTCGCGCGACCGTGGGAGGTTTTTGACGACGGCCACCGGGCAGTAGGCGTGCGCGGCGAGCTGCGAGGCGGTCGAGCCGACGCGCAGCTCCTCGAACCCGCCCGCTCCGCGTTGGCCGACCACCACCAGGTCGGCGGCCGCGGACTCGGCCAGCAGGATGGCGGTCGGCGAGCCCGTGTCGAGGCGGCCCCTGACGTCCAGCCTCGGCGCCAGCCCCCGGGCGAGGTCGACTCCCCGGTCGAGGACGTATCGGCCCATGTGCGCCAGGACGTCCATCGTCGCGGGATCGATGAAGTTCACGGGGTACGGCTGCCGCCAGACGTGGCAGACGCACAGCGGGACGAACCGCATCCGCGCCTCCTCGACGGCCCAGCGCACCGCCTGCTCGCTCGCCTCCGAGCCGTCGTATCCGACGACGATCAGACCTTCGTCACGTGTCTGCATGGCATCCCCCGACCCGCTGTATGCCCCTCACCTCTATGTTTGCCCCGTTTGCTGGCTATGGCGCGTGTCGGGGTGAAAGGCGAAGCAGCCGCGGCGGTCGTCCGGCGCGGCGGGTGCGATGGATCGGGGAAAGGGCCGGCCGAGGTGGAGGGGGTCGGCCGGCGGGGAGGGCTGGGTCAGGCGCGCACCATCGTGGCGTGCTCCGCGGGTGAACGCTCCTCCCGGGGACGGCTCTGCGGGGCGGACTCCGGCGTGGCGTCCCCCTCGGCGGAGCCGGGGTGCTGCGGCTGTGCGGCCTGCGCGGGGGCCTGTTCGGCACGTCCCCGCACCGGGTGGGCGGCGTCCGCGGCGGACCGGCAGGAGCAGTATCCGTTCGCCACGATCAGCCGGGCTCGCTGCGAGGTGTAGGCGTGCGCGTCCGCGGCGGGTGGGACGCCGTTGCAGGTGGCGCAGACGACGGGTTGACGATCCATGGGCGGGATTCCTTCCTGAGGGGGCCGCCGGACGATGAAGACCCGGTCGGCTGACTGCTCCTGCCCTGAGGAGAAGGAGTGAATCTCCTTGTCGGGACTTCCATCGTACTTCGTGTCATAGAGCGATCATGTGGATACAAAAAGTGATCTTGTAATCTGCCTCTGCTTTCCCGGAAGCCCGGTTCCGTCACTATAGGATTCCCCCGTGTCATAAGTCGAACTAGAGTTCGGCCCTCGAAGATCCCGCTTCTCGTCGACGTCCGGCGAGACATGCTCGAACCCCCGGACCCGGTGCCCGGGAGGTCTCCACCGCCCTCGCGACGCCGCCCGAGCGGGCCCGGGCGGCCGGGGAGCCCGCCGCGGTCGTCTCCCGGAAGGTCGAGGAGGAACTCGCCGCGGCGGGCGCCCGGATCGCCGATCCCGGCGAGGCCGCTATGTCGTGACCGTGTTCTTCGCGTTCCCCGCGGTCCTCCCGGTGCCGCTCTTCGCCGTGTCCTGGGTGATGACGGGCCTCTCCCCTCCGAACGGCCGCCTCCGCAGCAGCGCGTTGGCCGCCACCGCGATGCAGACCAGGCCGAGCAGGAAGCCCCAGCTCACATCGGTCAGGTGGTGCATGCCCCGGTACATCCGCGAGTAGGCGATCATCAGGGGGATTCCCAGCCCGACCGCCCACCACAGCACGTTGAGGATCTTGAAGCGGTGGGTGTGCAGGGTCATGATCAGCGCGAGGCCGCAGTAGAAGGCGACGGCCGCGCTGGTGTGGCCCGACGGGAAGCTGGAGGTGGGGGGCGCGGGGTCCAGGTGCTGCACCAAGGGCCGCTTGCGCTGGGCGAAGACGGTCGCCAGCAGGAAGATGGCCGACTGGGAGAACACCACCAGGGCCAGGAAGACCGACTCGTTCCAGCGCTTGAACACCAGCCGGAAGACGATGACGAGCACCGCGGTGCCGATGATGATCGTCGGCATGTCGGAGAATCCGGTGAAGGTGTCCGTCAGCGAGTTCCAGAAGGCGTTCCGGCCCTTGACCATCGCCGCGTTCACCCCCTCGTCGTTCGCGATGAGGGTGGTGGTCTGCAGGACCTTGGTGATGAGGAGCCCGACGCCGATCGTCAGGGCCGCCATGAGGACCAGTGGCAGCAGGATGAGGCGCGCCACGTTCTTGAAGTCGATCGACGTTTTCGACATGGCGCGCGAGCTACCCTAAATCACCTCCTCAGAACGTTCCGGCTCGACACCTTCCTTGTGCGGTTCGACCGGCCTGTGGCCTTCCTCGCGCCGCCAGCTCTCGAACCCGGCGACGGTCCCGGCGACCACCACCACACCGAGGGTCACCCCGGCGGTCACGTCGCTGAGCCAGTGGACCCCGAGCGCCACCCGCGTGTAGGCGACGAAGACGGCGACGGCCGCCGCGACGGTCCACGCGGCCACGCGCGCGCCCGTGCTCCTCAGGTACGGCAGCAGGAGGAGCACGAGGACGCACACCCCCGTGGCGGCCGCCATCGCGTGCCCGGAGGGGAAGGACGCGCCCGGCGCCGTCGCCACCGGGTCGGGCAGGACGGGCCTCGCCCGGTTCACGATCTCCTTGACCGCGAGGTTCAGCAGCCCGCTGACGGTGATCGTTACCACCGCCCACACGGCCAGCCGCCGGGTCCCGCGGTACCAGAGCCACAGGGCCGCCGCCACCACCAGCGCCCGCCACACGTTCGGCCCCAGCACCTCGGTCGCCACGCTCAGGAAGTGCGTGTAGCGAGGTTCGGCGAGGGCGCGGGTGTGCAGGCTCCGCGCCACGCTCTCATCCAGGTCGTTCAGCGGGGTGAAGGAGGAGACGACGAACACGAGGAGCAGGATGAACGGCACGGCGAACAGCGCGACGAGGGCCACCGAGAGGGTGAGCCGCGTACCCAGACGGCGGTCCGACGCCTTGCTGTCATGGCGACTGGGCGACTTGAGCATTCATTACGGGTACCCGAGGACACCCGGATATGCGTGGAAGACCGTAAAAGTGAGAGGCCGTGAAGGGGGAGGCCGTGAAAGGGGAGATCGTGAGGGGGCCGCCGTCCGCCGGTGATCCGGCCCGTGGCGGCCGGAGACCCCTGTCAGGCGGCGCGGCGGGCCTCGCGCCGGGTGGTCCAGCGCAACACGTCGCAGTGCCGCCGCTCGGCCTCGGCGAGGGCGGCCTCTCCGGCGTGGGAGTCGAGTACGGCGCGCAACCACGGCATCTGCTCGGTGACGTCCCGCCACGCCTGGGCCGGGTCGTTCGCGCCGAGTTCGAGCAGCGCGTCCAGGTGCGCCGCGTAGGCGGTCCACCACTGGCGGCTCAGCTCGGCGAGGAACCCACCCAGGCCGCCGAACTCCCGCTCGATCTCCGGCTCCCACCACGGCGGCACGGTGGTGGCGCCGGTCTCCTCCAGGTCGCGGAGGATGACACGGGCCAGGGTGCGCCGGCGGTGGACTGCTACGGAACGCGACAGAGTGCTCATATGCCTCACTCTGCCGCCTTCCACTTGCCGATCACTTAAAACCCTGTTGACGGCGATTGCGGAACGTGCCAAGCGGTGCCGGGAGACGTGCCGGATCGTGCCCTGGGACGCGGCGGGTCGGCCGCGCCGGGCGCCGGACGGTGGCCCGCCTTGGGCGATTGGCCCAAGGCACCCGACGGCACTAGTCTTTGCCGCAGATCATTCCGCCTTGCGTCCGCGGAGCTGCCTCGGCTCGGAGGAAGCTTTTCCCATGGCTCAAGGTGATGGACCATCCCGGCCCGTCGGCTACGACCCGGACCCCCGGCGCGGAGTTCCCCGCGCCGGCGCGCGCGGGCGGCACGTCGACCGGCCGCCGGGAACCCGGCGGCCGGGCCACCCGTGACCGAACCCCCGCACCCGGGTCGCCCCGGTCGCCGGCTCCGGACTCGAACCCGTACCCGGACTCGGACCGCCCCGGCTCCCGAGACCGGACCGGCGGTGAACGGCGGCCCGTGAGATCCCGGGCAGGAGAGCGTCCCATTGGACTCGGGGTGACCGCCCCAAAGATAATAACCGTTATTTCTCCTATTTCTGGGCAGTTATAACGCTCACGTCAAGTAGGTAGGCCGACGCTGAAAGGCGCCACACATATGACCCATGTCGATCCGGACTCACTGGTCGCGAGTCTCAGACGCCTCCAGACGGCCTCGTCCGCCCAGGGGAAGGGCATCATCCACCAGCTGGAGCGGGCCGTGGACGTTGTGGACACCCTCTTCGGCTACTCGGGCGCCGGCCTGATGTTCGCCGAGGAGGGCGGCAAACTGCGCTACCTGGTCGCCACCGACGACCGGGGACGCAGCCTCGAAGGCGCGCAGCTTCACCTCGGCCAGGGCCCGTGCGTGTCCGCCTACGCGGAGGACACCGCGGTCACCTCGACCGACGTCCGTTCGGACCGGCGCTGGCCGAAGCTCGCCGACCTGCTCCACCCGGAGGTGCGGGCGGTCGCCGGGGTCCCGGTGCGGCTCGGCGGCGACCCCGTGGGCACCCTGAACGTCTACCAGGCCGAGCCGTACGAGTGGGACGAATCGGATGTCCAGGCCCTCTACGCCTACGCCGACGTGATCGAGCAGCTTCTCAGCGCCGCGATGGCCGCCGAGGAGAAGAGCGCCCTGGCCGAGCAGCTCCAGTACGCCCTGGACTACCGGGTCGTCATCGAGCGGGCCATCGGCTACCTGATGGGGAAGCACGACCTCACCGCGGCCCAGGCGTTCACCGGCCTGCGCAAGCGGGCCAGGGACAGCCGCCGCCGGGTGGCCGACCTCGCGGCCGAGGTACTGGGCGAGGAGGCGGGCGAGCCGAGGTGAACGGGCGGCCCGCGGCGAGCCGTACCGCTCGCCGGGGGCACTAATCTGATCGGTGATGTATCGATTCGTGTTCACGCAGGTCCTCAGCCGCTTCGACCCGGAGGATGTGCACCATCTGACGGTCCGCGCGCTCCACCTCCTGTCGGCGACGCCCGTGGCCAAGCGGCTCGTCCACCGGCGGCTCGCCCCCCGTGACCCCGCCCTGCGCGTACGGGCGTTCGGCGTGCACTTCCCCGGGCCGTTCGGGCTGGCGGCGGGCTTCGACAAGGACGCCGGGTGCGTGGAGGCCATGTCCGCGCTCGGCTTCGGTCACGTCGAGGTGGGCACGATCACCGCGCACGCCCAGCCGGGCAACGCCAGGCCCCGCCTGTTCCGCGTCCCCCGGGCCCGGGGCATCGTCAACCGGATGGGCTTCAACAACGCCGGGGCGGACGCGGCGGCCCGGGCGCTGAGCCGGCCCCGGGGGGTCCCAGCCGTCGTGGGCGTCAACATCGGCAAGACCAAGGTCGTCCCCGAGGCCGAGGCCGTCCAGGACTACGTCGCCGGCGCCCGGAAGCTCGCCCCGCCGGCCGACTACCTCGTCGTCAACGTCAGCTCCCCGAACACCCCCGGCCTGCGCAGCCTCCAGGCCGTCGAGCTCCTGCGTCCGCTGCTCGCGGCGGTCAAGGAGGTTGCCGACGCCACCCCCCGCCGCACCCCGCTGCTGGTCAAGATCGCTCCGGACCTGACCGACGACGAGATCGACGCGATCGCCGACCTCGCCCTCGACCTCGGCCTCGACGGCATCATCGCCACCAACACCACGATCCGCCGCGACCTGGACGCCGGGCGGAACGGCCGAGCCGACGAGCACTGGGACGAGACCGGCGGGCTGTCCGGCCGCCCGTTGAAGGACCGCTCGCTCGCGGTCCTGCGCAGGCTGCATGCCCGGGTCGGCGACCGCCTGACGCTCGTCTCGGTGGGCGGCGTGGAGGACGCCGACGACGTCTGGGAGCGCCTGCTCGCCGGGGCCACCCTCGTCCAGGGCTACAGCGCGCTGATCTACGAGGGGCCGCTGTGGGCCCACCGGATCAACCGCGAGCTGTCCCGCCGGCTGCGCCGCCGCGGCGTCACCGACCTGCGCGAGATCATCGGCCTCACGGCGGACTGAGGCCGTACGGGGCGGACCGGGAGCCATGCCGGACCGAGGGCCCACGGCGGACCGGGGGCCCATACCGGGTCGAGGCCGTACGGCGGGCTGAGGCGTACGGCGGATCAGGGTCGTATCGCGCGAATCGGGTATCGCGCCACCTGGACCGCGGCGCGCCGGTCCGGGCGGATACCCTCACCGGAGGAAAACGAGGGTTGGAGGCGCCGATGAGCGTGATCACGTATACCGTCACCGGGATGACCTGCGGACACTGCGTCAGCTCGGTCAAGGAGGAGGTCGGCGCGGTCCCCGGGGTCACCGGGGTCGAGGTCGACCTGGGAAGCGGCCGGGTCGAGGTCTCCGGCGACTCCCCCGACGACGCGGCGATCCGCGCCGCGATCAAGGAAGCCGGCTACGAGGTCGCCGGCTGACCCATGCTGGGCCGGGTGGAGTCGGCGAGGTGGGTCATCTCCTCCAGCCGCCGCATGACCTCCTCCACCTTGACGGCCCGCGGCCGGTGACGGCGGTGGCCCGCGCCGCCCAGCTGCCAGGGGCGCGGCCCGGACGGCGGACGATACTCGACGCCCAGCGCGTCCAGACGCTCCAGGTGGCCGGTGAGCCGTCCGGGGAGGTCGGCGCCGGCCGCGCCGGACCAGGTGACCTCGGCCAGCGCGCAGCCGCGGGGCCAGGCGCGGTAGTCCACCGCCCGCCCGTCGGGCAGCCGCTCGCTCCACAGCTGGAACTGCGCCCCCAGCACGTGCCCGCGCTGCCCGGCCGTCCACGAGGCGGGCGCGGGGTCGAAGGCCGCCACGTCCGCCACGGTGATCGCGTCACCGATGGCGATCGGCTCGTCCTCCGAGGCGGACTCGGCGTAGTCGAAGTACAGCGGGAAGACCGGCGTCTGCACCACGTCGTGGCCCGCCTCGGCGGCGCGCCGGGCCACCCCCGTCCCGCGCCAGGGCATCACGATCGTGTCGGGCCGCAGCGCGCCGCTGACGAACGCCTCGTCCCAGACGACCGCCCGGCTGCCCCGGCCCGCCAGGTCGTCGGCCAGCCGCCGCAGGAACCAGGCGTGCAGGTCGCTCGGCCGGGCGAGCCCCAGCTCCTCGCGGAACGCGGTGATGGCCGGGGAGGCGGCCCAGTCGTCGAGCACGCACTCGTCGCCGCCGATGTGCACGTAGGGCGTCTCGCCCAGCGCGCCGAGCAGCTCGTCGAACACGGCGGTCAGGAACTCGATCGTCTCCGGCAATGGGGACAGGATCGCGGGGGAGATGCCCCAGCGGTCCAGCACGGCGAAGGGCTCGGGCTCCCCGCCGTCGGCGGCCCGCGCGCCGAGCGAGGGGTAGGCGGCGAGGATCGCCGAGGCGTGGCCGGGCACGTCGATCTCCGGCACGACCGTCACGGCCCTGGCCCTGGCGTAGGCGGCGATCTCCGCGAGGTCGGCGAGCGTGTAGTGACCGCCGTGCGGCACCTCGTCGAAGGCGTCCTCCTCGCCGCGGAGGCTGGTGATCGTGCGGGGCCGGTGCGAGCCGATCTCGTGCAGCCGGGGCGCGACGCGGCTCTCGGTCCGCCAGCCCTGGTCGTCGGCCAGGTGCAGGTGGAGCCGGTTCAGCTTGTGCGCCGCCATGAGGTCGACCATCCGCAGCACCTCGCGCTTGGGCAGGAAGTGCCGCGCCACGTCCAGGTGGACCCCGCGCCAGGAGAACGCGGGCGCGTCCTCGACCCGGCCGCACGGCACCGTCCAGGAGCCGCGGGCCGTCGCGGCGCGGAACGCCTCGGCGCCGAGCGCCTGCCGCAGGGTCTGGCCCGCGTAGAACGCGCCGGCCGGGCCGCCGGCCGCGACCCGGACGCCCTCGGGCGTCACCTCCAGCGTGTAGGCCTCCTCGCCCAGCGCCGGGTCCTCCGTCATCGTGACCGGTCCGTGCCCGGCGGGACGCAGGTCCAGCGCGGGCAGCGCCCGCCGCAGGGCGTCCACCGGCCCGGCGGGGCCCGTGACGCCCGCCCCGGCGGGGAGGTCGAAGGACCCGCCGGCCGGATCGAAGCGGACAGGACGCGGCAGAAGGTCAGTCATGCCTTCAGATCATGCCAACTCCGGCCGGACCACGCACCCCCGGGATCGCGCCGCGCGTCACCTCAGGTAGGTCTGCAGCCCGGCGGCCAGCGCGGCGGCGGCCCGCTGCCGGAACTCGGGGCTCTTCAGCTTGGCGGCGTCACCGGCGTTGCGCATGTTGCCGGTCTCGATGAAGACCTTCGGGACCGTGGAGAGGTTCAGCCCGCCCAGGTCGCTGCGGAAGCTCAGCGCCTTGGAGCCGATGTAGGTGGAGTACGGGACGCCGGTGCCCGAGCGGTAGGCGTTCCTGATGTCGAGGCCGAGCCGCCGGGAGTCGGCCACCACCGGGTCGACCGGTCCGCCGATCTTCTTCGGGATGATCACGTGGAAGCCGTGGTCGGCCGGGCCCGCGCCGTCGGCGTGGATGGAGATCGCCGCGTCGGCCTTCGCCTTGTTGCCGATCGCGGCCCGCTCGGTGATGCAGGGGCCCACGCCGTCGTTGCCGTGCCGGGTGAGCTTCACCGTCGCGCCCCGGCTTTCGAGGATCTTCGCCAGCCGCCGGGAGACGTCCCAGGTGAAGGCGGCCTCGCTGTAGCCGCTGTCGGTGGCGGTGCCGGTGGTGTCGCACGCCTTGCGCTGGGTCAGGACGTCGACCTGCTTGTTGATCTTCGCTGGGTACTTGTAGTTCATCCCGTTGTGGCCCGGGTCGATGACCACGGTCTTGCCGCTCAGCGGCTTCGCCGGGGTGCTCCCGGCCGCCGGCGGGGTGGTCCGCGCAGCGGTCGCCGGGGTCGCCGGGGTCGTCTCCGTCGCGGGGCCGCTCGGGGCCGCCGCCGGATTCGCCGCGCGGGGCGCGGGCTCCGCGTCGCGCGCCGGGCCCGCGGCGGCGGCGCCGCCACCGCACGCGGCGGCGCTCAGGCCGCAGGCGACGAGAACCGTCGCCAGTGCTTTGCTGGTCACGCTCATCCCCCTCGAAGGAGTCGTCAACCACCCAACTTACGTGGCTCGGAGCGTGACCGGCGCCACCGTCACCAGACGTGGTCGCCCATCTCCTGCTTGGTGAGGAGCGAGGCGAGCTCCCGGGCGTCCTCGGCGTCCAGCCCGAGGACCACGCGCGGGCGCCCCCACGGGTGGTCGATCGAATGGGCCACATAACTCGCCACGGACTCGGCGCCGACGTCCCCGGCGCGGCCTCGGGCGGCCCTCCAGTGTGCCCACGCCCGCTCCAGCTCGGCGGCCGCGCGCTGGGCGCATGAAACCAGTTCTGGATCACGCATCGTCAACCCCCTCCTGTCATCCAGGAGTGAACACCGGTGGCTTGCCGCCACTTCGGGGGTTGACCAGGTCTTGACGGGAATCTGGGGCCCGCCTGGGCGCGGTGCGGCGCATCCAGGCGGGCGCCTCAGTCCGGAGCCGGGCCGGTGGTGCGCCGTACGACCAGCTGCGGTGTCACCTGGCGCAGCCGCGAGGCCTTGCCGGGGTCGCCGATCCGGTCGCTGAGCAGTGCCGCGGCCGAACGGCCCATGTTCCGGCGCGGCTGCTCGACGGTGGTCAGCGAGATCGGCGCGGTCCCCGCGAGGTGGGTGTTGTCGTACCCGACCACCGACAGGTCCTCGGGCACCCGCAGGCCGAGCTCGGCCGCCGCGGTGAGCACGCCCATGGCGACCGTGTCGTTGGCGGCGAAGATCGCGGTCGGCCGGGGGGTGCGGGTGAGCAGGACGCGCGCCGCCGCGGCGCCGCCCTCCTCGGTGCAGTCGCCCTGCTCGACCATGATGTACGGCGCGAGCGCGCGGCGGCGCATCGCGACCAGGTATCCCTCGCAGCGGAACCACCCCGAGGAGAACCGGGAGCTCTCGATGTGGGCGATCCGGCGGTGGCCGAGCTCCACCAGGTGGTCGATCGCCAGGCGGGCGCCGAGTTGGTCGTCGTCGACGACGATGTCCACGCCGCCGAGGTCGGTCTCCCGCTCGCCCACCACGACCGTGGGCGTGTAGGAGGTGGCCTCGATCAGCGTCTCGCTGGTGGGCGCGATGCCGAGCAGCACCAGGCCGTCCACCCGCAGCTCCAGGAACGCTCCCACGGCCTCGTCCTCGAAGGCGGGGTCCCACTGGCTGTTGCCGATGAGCAGCCGGAGCCCGTCGCCGTGCAGGCTCTCCTGCAGGCCGTCCAGGAACTCGGCGTAGAACGGGTTGTGCAGGTCGGCGACGAGCGCGCCGACCAGATGGGTGCGGCCCTCGACGAGGCTGCGGGCGACCGCGTTGGGCCGGTAGCCGAGCTCCCTGGCCGCCTGCAGTACGGCCTGCCTGCGATGCTCGCTGACGTGCGGCGACCCCCGTAGGACGAGTGACACCAGCGATTTGGAGACACCGGCGCGTTCGGCGACGTTACGGATCGTCGGTCGCGGGCGGGGTCCGTAGCCGTCGGGCGCGACGGGCTCGGTGAGCCCTCGGGCTCGGGTGGCGGTGGCGTTGATCGGCGGACCTGACATGGCTCTCCCCCGTGATGGTGGATGGGCACCTGTCACTCAAAACGATCGAGAACCCGATGGGGTACGGCCTGTGTTCAGGAAGTCCGATCATGCGATGGCCGCGGTCGTCCGGCCCCGCGGGCGGGCCCCGGGCGGAGCGCCGCGCGGAGGGGGCCTCCGACCAGGCAGGACATCGCCGATGAGGATCGACGAGGGTGTCGTCCGCGCGGCGTGGCGCGCGGGGAAAACGGCTGCGGGCCGCCGGACGGATCCGGGAGGGCCCCCTCAGCCGGTTACGGAGCGGATACGGAACGATTCACCGGACAGACCGGACGGGGCGCGACACGCACGGACGGTACGGCCGTCGCACGACACGCACGACACGCACGACACACGCGGAGCATGACACACGCGACGCACGCGGACGGTACGGCCGGTGCCGTGCCGGGGCGGCGCCGGGCGGGCGGCGCCGCTCCCCACACAACCGGTGTGGTCTGCGCGCCCACGACGTGAGCGCGCGGTTGGTCCCCCTAGTTTCTGAAGCGATCGATCCCCGTCTTACTCGGAACGCTGTTGCGGAATCCCCGCGAGCAGCGCCCGGACCTCGGTCTCCCGGTAGCGGCGGTGACCACCCAGGGTGCGGATGGATGTCAACTTGCCCGCCTTCGCCCACCGTGTGACGGTCTTGGGATCGACGCGGAACATGGTTGCGACCTCCGCCGGGGTGAGCAGCGGCTCTGCCTCGGGTGTACGAGCTGACATTTGTGCGGCCTCTCCTCCATGTGGACCGGCGACAGCGATCCTGCGACTTGACGCTTGTCACGGATGTCCGCTTATGGCCCCTTGCGTGCGGCTGTTCGGACCATATGCGGCATCACCCGATGTGACCATACAGCCACGTAGAGCGATTGGCGAGCCTTTGCGGGGCTCATCTCTCTTGTGCACCTGTTGTTGTCACGCTCGGTGATTCTAGCGACACGTTTCGTGGTATCGCAGTGAAAACGGCAAACTACTCAGTTCGTAGATGTGTCACCGGTCATCGACTGAACTACTTATGCAGGTCAGAGGGATGATTTGCGACTCAGTTTGCTGATTCGAGAAGTTGTATTGATCTCCAGCGGAGAATCACCCGCCGGTACATGGCGAAGGCCAACTCTTCCTCGCCGGTTTCCAGACCCGTCAGGGCCGCCGAGATCTCCGCGACCGAGTGGTCGGCCTGCAGCGTGTCGTCGTCCATGAGGTGGACGATGCCGCCGTAGTCGAGCTCCACCAGCGAGTGGGGGTGGAACTCCTCCAGCCAGCGCGCCACCTCCTCGACCTCGGAGACCAGCGTGGCGTCGCCCACGTGCCTGCGGACGATCTGCAGGGCGCGGGCGCTGCGGCGCCTGGCGTGGGCCATGGACGTCACGTAGATCAGGTTGCGCGTGGTGGTCGCGCCGCTCCCGGGCCGGCCGTCGTCCAGGACGAGCCACCGCTCGTTGTGGTCGAAGGGGACGAACCACGCCGTGGGAACGTGCCACGTCGAGGTCCGGATGTTGGTGCGCAGCGCGGCCGAGCCGCCGCGCCGCTTGAACCTGTCGAAGTCGTCGGCCGTCTGCTGGGAGACGGTGAGCGGCACGAACCGCTCCGCGAGGCGGGGGGGCGTCGCCCCCCGGAACCGGGAGAAGGCCAGCCACGACCTCAGCCGGCTCTGCCAGGGGCAGACGTACAGCACGTCCTCCACGCGCCTGAGATAGGCGTTGGGGCTCTCGTGGGGAGGAGCGGGGGCCGGGGGCACGCCGAGCAGGCGCCGTACCGCCTCGCCGTGCTCGGCGCGCAGGGCGACCGCGCGGCGGGGCCGGTCGGAGGCCTCGGCGTAGGCGGTCCAGGACGCGCGTTCCCGTGGGGCGAACGCGGCCAGCGGTTCGTAGACGCGGAGGTAGGCGGCATAGGGCAGCACGACCGTAATCGTGTCATGAAGGACCGCTCCCTGTCCGGTGCCGACGCCGGGCCCGCCGGACGGGCCCGGCGTCGGCCCGCCGCCGTCCGGGCGTCCCACCTGGTGGAAAGGCGGGGTTTCCTCCTCCGCCGTCCCTGAAGTTGTGGTTACCCTGAGACTGATTTCCGCCGCGACGGAGCGGCGGACCTGACGACCGGGAGTCACCACAGTGACCGACGTCTTCGGGCTGTCCCACCAGGACACCAGCCCCTCGAACGGCCAGACCAAGCACGAGCAGGTGGTTTTCTGCTCCGACGAGCGCAGCGGTCTGTACGCGATCATCGCGATCTACAACACGGCCCTCGGGCCGGCGCTCGGCGGCACCAGGTTCTACCCCTACGAGAGCGAGCAGGCGGCGCTGGCCGACGTGCTCAACCTCTCGCGGGCCATGGCCTACAAGAACGCCCTGGCCGGACTCGACCTCGGCGGAGGCAAGGCCGTCATCATCGGAGACCCGTCGGCGGACAAGAGCGAGGCGCTGCTGCGCGCCTACGGCCGGTTCGTGCAGTCGCTGGGCGGCCGTTACTACACCGCCTGCGACGTCGGCACCTACAGCGAGGACATGGACGTCGTGGCCCGCGAGTGCTCCTTCGTGACCGGCCGCACGCCGGCGCAGGGCGGCGCGGGCGACTCCTCGATCCTGACCGCCTTCGGCGTGTTCCAGGGCATGCGCGCCGCGGCCGAGCACACCTACGGCTCGCCGAGCCTGCGCGGCAGGCGCGTCGGCGTCGAGGGCGTGGGCAAGGTCGGCCACCGCCTGGTCGAGCACCTCCTCGCGGACGGCGCCGAGGTCGTGATCTGCGACGTCAGCGAGCAGGCCGTCGAGCGGGTCAGGTCGCGGCACCCCGAGGTGGACGTCGTCGCCGACAAGGCCGAGCTCACCGGGGCCGACGTCGACGTCTACGCGCCGTGCGCGCTGGGCGGGGCGCTGGACGACGAGACGGTCGCCCGCCTGCGGGCCGGGATCGTCTGCGGCGGGGCCAACAACCAGCTCGCCCACCCCGGGGTGGAGAAGGAGCTCGCCGAGCGCGGCATCCTCTACGCGCCCGACTACCTGGTCAACTCCGGCGGGGTCATCCAGGTCGCCGATGAGATCGGCGGTTTCGACATGGACCGTGCGAAGGCAAAGGCCACCCAGATCTACGACACGACTCTCAAGATCTTCGCCATGGCCGCTGAGGACGGGGTCCCCCCGGCGGTCGCAGCCGATAGGCTTGCCGAACGCAGAATGTCGGAAGTCGGGCGAATTAGGGGCATTTGGCTGGGCCACTAGCGCCTCGCGCCCATACGGCGTACCGAGCCGGGCGTAAAACAGGTACGGTTGTAGTCGAACGAGAGCTGACGCCTCAAGTCAGGTGGCGTCAGTGCGTGGTGCGTTAGCGACGAGGGGTCGGGCACGACCCCACACGAGGGGGTCGAGCCAATGGGGCGCGGCCGAGCAAAGGCCAAGCAGGTCAAGGTTGCTCGCCAGCTGAAGTACAACAGCGGTGGCACTGATCTTGAGCGTCTTCGCAACGAGCTCGGGGTCAGGGACGACTCCAACCACGGTGACGACGCCGACGACGCCTACGACGAGCTGGCGGATCGCTATGCCGATTACGCCGACGACTTAGACGACGACCGCGACGGCGGCTCGTCCGGTCGCCGTTAGGCAGAACTTCAGACCGAGTATGAGCGGGACACCCGGTGGCCTCGGGCCACCGGGTGTTTTCTCCGTCTTCTGACCGAAGAGCGCCCCGGATCCCCGGGGCGCTCTTCGTCGTGTCTGGCGGTGGCCCGTCGTATCTAGCGGTAGCGGGCCAGGCCGGAGCCGGGGACGACCTCGCCGAGCACCCAGGCGGGGAGGTTCCGCTCCGCGAGCAGGGCGAGGGCGGCGTCGACGGCGTCCGGCGCGACGATCGCCGCCATGCCCACGCCCAGGTTGAAGGTGCGGTCCATGTCGGCCCGCGCCACCCCGCCGTGCCCGGCGAGCACCTCGAAGATCGCCGGAGGGGTCCAGGAGGACCGGTCGAGCAGGGCGTCCAGGGTCGGCGGCAGGGACCGCGACAGGTTGCCCTCCAGGCCGCCGCCGGTGATGTGGGCGTAGGCGTGGACGTCGACGGAGCGGGCCAGCTCCAGGCAGTCGAGGGAGTAGATCCTGGTCGGCTCCAGCAGCTCCTCGCCCAGCGTCCGGCCCAGCTCGGGGATCTCCGCCGAAAGGGAGAGACCGGCCAGCTTGATGATGTGCCTGACCAGCGAGTAGCCGTTGGAGTGCACGCCCGAGGAGGCCAGGGCCAGCACCACGTCGCCCTCGCGGACACGGGCCGAACCCAGCATCGCGTCGGCCTCCACCACGCCGGTGGCGGCGCCCGCGAGGTCGTACTCGTCGGCGCCCATGGCCCCGGGATGCTCGGCCGTCTCGCCGCCGATCAGCGCGCAGCCCGCGAGGCGGCAGCCCTCGGCGACGCCGCCCACGATCTCGGCGATCCGCTCGGGGACGACCTTCCCGCAGGCGACGTAGTCCGTCATGAACAAGGGCTCGGCGCCGCACACCACCAGGTCGTCCACGACCATGCCGACCAGGTCGATGCCGATCGTGTCGTGCTTGCCGAGCGCCTGCGCCAGCATCACCTTGGTGCCGACGCCGTCGGTGGAGGTGGTCAGCAGCGGCCGCCGGTAGGACAGCAGCGCGGAGGCGTCGAACAGGCCGGCGAAACCGCTCGGGTCGTCGACCACCTCGGGCCGCCGGGACCGCGCGACCTTCGACTTCATCAGCTCGACGGCGCGCTCGCCGGCGTCGATGTCGACGCCGGCCGCGGCGTAGCTGGTCACAGCTTGGCCTCCAGGACGTACTTGCCCACGTTGTCGCGGTCGATGGGAATCGGGTACACGCCGTCGAAGCAGGCCCGGCAGAGCCGCTCGGCGGGAAGCGTGGTGGCCCGGGTGAGGCCCTCCATCGAGATGTAGCCGAGGGAGTCGGCCCCGAGGGAGGCGCGGATCTCCTCCACGCTGAGCGAGCCGGCGATCAGCTCGGCCCGGGTGGCGAAGTCGATGCCGTAGAAGCAGGGCCAGGAGACCGGCGGGGAGGAGATCCGGACGTGGACCTCGCGCGCGCCCGCCTCACGCAGCATCTTGACGATCGCCCGCTGGGTGTTGCCGCGCACGATCGAGTCGTCCACGACGACCAGGCGCCTGCCCGCCACGACCTCCTTCAGCGGGTTCAGCTTGAGCCGGATGCCGAGCTGGCGGATCGTCTGGGACGGCTGGATGAAGGTCCGGCCGACGTAGGAGTTCTTGACCAGGCCCTGGCCGTACGGGATGCCGCTCTCCTCGGCGTAGCCGACCGCGGCCGGGGTGCCGGACTCGGGGGTCGGGATGACCAGGTCGGCCTCGACCGGGTGCTCGCGGGCCAGCACCCGCCCGACCTCGACGCGGGTGGACTGCACGCTGCGCCCGGCGATCGTGGTGTCGGGGCGGGCGAGGTAGACGTACTCGAACAGGCAGCCCTTGGGGTCGGCCGCGGCGAATATGCGCGAGCGCACGCCGCGCTCGTCGATGGTGAGAAGTTCGCCCGGCTCGACCTCGCGGACGAACGTGGCGCCCACGATGTCCAGCGCCGCGGTCTCGGAGGCGACCACCCAGCCGCGCTCCAGGCGGCCGAGCACGAGCGGGCGGATGCCCTGCGGGTCGCGGGCGGCGTAGAGGGTCTTCTCGTCCATGAAGACGAGGGAGTAGGCGCCCCTCACCTGGGGGAGGAGTTCGGACGCGGCCTCCTCGATGGGCTGGCTGCGGTCCTGCGCCAGCAGCGCCGCGAGCACCTCGGTGTCGGTGGTCGCCCTGGTAGAGCCGGGGGCGAGGCGCCGCGACAGCTCTGGGGTGTTGATCAGGTTGCCGTTGTGGGCGAGCGCGAGCCCGCCGTCCTCGGTGGAGCTCAGCGTCGGCTGGGCGTTCTCCCAGACGCTCGACCCGGTCGTCGAGTAGCGGCAGTGGCCGACGGCGATGTGGCCGCGCAGCGTGCCGAGCACCGACTCGTCGAAGACCTGGGCCACCAGGCCCATGTCCTTGTAGACGAGGATGCGGCTGCCCTCGCTGACCGCTATGCCCGCGGACTCCTGCCCGCGGTGCTGCAACGCGTACAGCCCGTAGTAGGTGAGTTTGGAAACTTCCTCTCCCGGCGCCCAGACACCGAAGACGCCACAGGCGTCCTTCGGCGGACGGTCTTGGGGATCAAGGTCATGGCTCAGCCGGCCGTCGCCCTTCAGCACATGCCTCAGTCTAGGTCGGCCGAATCGCTGCTCGTGCTCCGGGGGGCGCCCGGCCTTGGCCGAACTATGATCTGCCGTTTGCCGTGTCGGACTGTTTCGGGGCACAGGCCGGGGGGAGTGTGAGGTATCCGGCATATCTAGCGTCGGGAGAAGAGACGTGACAACACCTGAGGATCCGCACCGGCCCGACCCCCGGCGGGAGCCGGAGGAGGAGGGCCCGGAGGAGACCCGGCCGCGTTCTCCGGAACCGGACGTCCCCGACGAGGACACCGGGTGGCCGCCGGTCTCCACCCCCTCGGAGCCCACGCTGCCGGGTCACCCGGACGTGCCCGCCGCCCCGGAGGTCCCCGAGCCGATCCGCTCGGAGCCGGAGGGCGCCGCCGCACCGGGTGGGCCGCCTGACGTCCCGCCCGAGCGGCCGGAGCCCGAGCGGCCGGAGCCCGAGCGGCCCGGGAGCGAGCGACCGGAGCCCGAGCGGCCCGGGAGCGAGCGACCGGAGCCCGGACGACCGGAGCCCGGACGACCGGAGCCCGGACGACCGGAGACCGAGCGGCCGGAGACCGAGCGGCCGGAGCCCGGACGGCCCGAGCCCGGACGGCCCGAGCCCGGACGGCCCGAGCCCGGACGGCCCGAGCCCGGACGGCCGGAGACCGAGCGGCCGGAGACTCCCTATGTGGTGCCGGGTTCCACCCCGTCCGCCTACCCCGGGTGGGAGAGCGCGCCCGAGGGGACGGCCCACGAGCCGTTCGGCGAGCCGGGCGCACCGCCGGTCGCCGCGCAGCCCTCCCGCTTCGAACCCCCGTCGGGCGGGGAGGAAAGACCGGGCGGGGAGGAACGACCGGGCGGAGCGGAACGACCGGGTGAGGCGGGACGGCCGGGTGAGTGGGATGAGCCGGAGCGGCCGGGTGGGCGTGCCGAAGCGGGTGGAACAGGAGGACCGGGCGGAGTGAACGAGCCGAGCAGAGCCGGTGAACCGGGTGAGAGCGCAGGGCAGGGCGGAGCAGGCGGAGCAGGGCAGGGCGGAGCAGGCGGACAGGGCGGAGCGGGTGAACCCGGCCGGGCCGTGCCACCGCCAGCGGACGAGGAGCCGGGCCGGAGCGCCGCACCCCCGCCGGGCGGCGGGCCGTACGAAGGCGCTCCGCCGCACGAGGGGACTCCGCCCTACCAGGGGACTCCCCCCTACCAGGGGGCCCCGCCGTACGAGGGGACCCCGCCGTACCAGGGGGCTTCCGGCTATCCGGAGAGAGGCGCGGGGGAGACATCGGCCTATCCGGCCGCGGGCGGCGGCGAGCCGTACGGGACGGGCGGCGCCTACCCGGGATCGACGCCCTACCCGGCGTATCCCGGAGGTCAGTGGGCGCCGGAGAAGCCGAAGACGGGGCTCGGCACCGCCGCGCTCGTACTCGGCATCGTGAGCCTCTTCCTGCTCCTGGTGTGCGGCCTGGGCGTGCTGACGGCCGTGGTCGGACTGGTGATCGGCATCGTCGCGGTGGCGAAGAACTCCGGCCGAGGCCGCGCCTGGGCGGGCATCATCCTGAGCGCGCTGACCCTGATCATCGCTGTGATCCTCCTGAGCTGGCTCTACAGCAAGGTCGGTGACTGCGCGAACCTGCCACCGGAACTCCAGCGGCAGTGCATCGAGGACCGGCTCGGCATCCAGGTGAGCACGCCGTGACCACCGGACGGCGGCCATGAGGCGACCGTGGCCGCCGTGAGGCGACCGTGACGGCCGTGAGATGGCTGTGACGGCCATGAGGTGATCGTGACACCTGTGACAGCCGTGACACCTGTGACAGCCGTGACATGGCCGTGGCGGTCGTGAGGTGGCCGCGACGCCGTGACCGCCGTGGTCGCCGTGTGACCCGTCAGGACACCGGGAGATGCGCCGACAGGTCGGCCCTGGCCCCGCTCGCGGAGACCTTCCCGCCGGCCATGGCCTCGGCCCATGTCGCCCGTCCGGTGGCGAGCTCCAGCCAGGTCCGTGCGTCGGTCTCGATCACGTTCGGCGGGGTGCCGCGGGTGTGCCGGGGTCCTTCCACGCACTGCACGGCGGCGTACGGCGGGACCCGCACCTCGACGGTCCGCCCGGGAGCCTCCGCCGCCAGCCGGTCCAGCAGGTGCCGTACGGCCAGCCGCGCGATCTCCCGCTCGGGCCGCAGACCGCGGTCGTAGGCCCGCAGCACCACCGGCACGCACGCGGCCAGCAGCGCCGCGGGGCTCTCCGGCCCGTCGTAGGGCGGCTCGTCGAGCGCGGAGAGCTGGGCGTCCAGCGCGGCGCGTACCTTGGCGGGATCGGGCTTGTGAGGTGGCACGCCCCCATCATGCCCGGCCCCGGGAGCGGCGCGGCCGGTGGGACACAGGCCGTCATGCCCGTCCCCGGGACGGTGACCGGTGGGACACAGGCCACCGTCCCGGGGACGGGAGCGGTGCGGCAGAGGAGTCGCCTCGGCCTCACGCCCGTCCGCGGAGGGGTCAGGCTCCGGCGCGGGGGGTCACGAGCCCGTGGTCGTAGGCGGCGATGACGAGGTGGACCCGGTCCCGCGCGCCGAGCTTGGCGAGCAGGTGGGAGATGTGGGTCTTCACGGTCTTGACGGAGATCGTGAGGTGGTCCGCGATCTCTCCGTTGGAGAGCCCGGCGCCGATGAGCGCGAGTATCTCGACCTCCCTGGCGGTGAGCGCGCCGACCGGCGCCTGCTCGCGGACGGCCGGCGTCCTCAGGTAGTGCTCGACGAGCCTGGTGAGGATCGAGGGGGCGAAGAGCGCCTCGCCGGAGTGGGCGCGCCGGATCGCGGCGATGAGCTCGCCGGGCTGGATGTCCTTGAGGAGGAACCCGGACGCCCCGGCGCGGAGGGCCTCGTGGACGTACTCGTCGAGTTCGAACATGCTGAGCACGAGGACCCGGGTCGCCGTCAGAAGCGGGTCGGCGCATATCCGGCGGGTGGCCTGAATGCCGTCGAGCACGGGCATCCGCACGTCCATCAGCACGACGTCGGGGCGGGCGGCCCGGACGGCGGTGAGCGCGCCGACGCCGTCGTCGGCCTGGCCCACGACCGTGAGGCCGGGGTCATGGTCGATGACCATGGCGAGGCTGCGCCGGAGGAGCGGCTGGTCGTCGACGAGCACGACCCGGATCGGGGGGTCACCGCCGTCCGCGGTCATGCCGCCTCCTCGCCAGGGATCACGTCGCCTCTCCTCCCGCGGTCACGCCGCCTTCGTTCGCGGTCATGCCCCTCTTCGCCCGGCATCACGCCGTCTCTCCGTCCGTGGTCATGCCGCCTTCTCGCCCGGCATCACGCCGTCTCTCCGTTCGCGGTCATGCCGTCTCTCCGTCCGGGATGCGGGCGGTGACGTGGAAACCGTGCCCGGCGTGCTCCGTGCCGAGGACGCCGCCGAGCGCGGACACCCGCTCGTTCAACCCGAGCAGGCCGTGACCGGCGCCGGGCCTGGCCGTCCAGTGGCCCATGGGTCCGTCGTCGTCGACGGTGACGACGACGGTGCCCGCGTCGCGGCGGAGACGCACCCGGACATCGGTGGGGCCGGCGTGCCGCGCGGCGTTGTCGAGGGCCTCACGGATCACCTTGCACACCGCCAGCTGGACGCCCGGCGACACCTCCCCGACCGGTTCGAGGTCGAGCCGGACGCGCAGCCCGGCGAGCCGCGCGGCCCGGACGATCTCGGGGACCCGGCTCAGGTCCTCCACGGGGTCGAGGGTCTCGGGCCCGTCGGTCCGGCGGAGTACGGCGAGCATGCGGCGCAGCTCGGTGGTGGCGTTCCGGCTCGCCTCCTCGATGTCGGCCAGAGCCTCCCGCGCCTCGCGGGCGGCGACGCCACAGGCGGTCTCACAAGCGGTGCCACAGGCGGTCTCACAAGCGGTCTCACAAGCGGTGCCACAGACGGTCTCACAAGCGGTGCCACAGACGGAGCCACAGGCGGTCTCACAGGCGGTGCCACGGGCCGCGTCGCGGGTGGCGTCACGGACCGCACCACGGGCCGAGTGACGGGTGGTGTCACCGGCATCGATGACGTGCCGGGCCGCGGCGGCGCGGACGGTGACGAACCCGAGGCCGTGGGAGACGATGTCGTGCAGGTCGCGGGCGACGCGCAGCCGTTCGACCAGCACCGCCTCGGACGCCGCCCACTCCGTGAGCCGGGCCTCGTGGGCGGCGCGCTCGGCGCGGCCCCGGCGGACGGCCCACACCGCGACGCCGAACGCCGTCACCGTGATCACCAGGGGCATGACGACCGCGAGGGGCCCTCTCGCCCCGACCGCGAGGAGGGCCACGGCCAGTACGGCGAAAGCCGTCCCGGCGAGATATCGCACGCGTGACCGCCACACCGGCCGTCCCGGAGTGTTCATCGCCACGATCCTACGGTTCGCCCGCCCCGGCGGCATCGGACCGGGGTCTGACGTTCCGTGGGCCGAGCCCGTCCCGGCGGGCCCGCTCCGGGACCGATGCGCCCACCCGGGTGGGGGCCGTTGGCTGGGTTCCGTGGATCCCCGCCGTGTCGGGGGTCCACGGAACGGAGCCCAGGGACGGCGACGATCCGGCGACGACGGGAGACACATGATCACGATCGACCAGGTCAGCAAACGACGGGGGAGCAAGCGGGTCCTCACCGAGGTCGGTTTCGAGGCCCGCCCCGGACGGGTGACCGGGTTCCTCGGCCCGAACGGGGCCGGGAAGTCGTCCACCCTGCGCATCCTCCTCGGCCTGGACCGCCCCGACGCCGGGGTCGCCCTCGTGGCGGGGCGGCCGTTCGCCCGGTTGCGCCGGCCCCTGACGACGGTGGGCGCGGTGCTCGACGGCAGCGGCGCGCACCGCTCCCGCACCGGCCGCGGGCACCTGCGCTGGATCGCCGCCTCCAACGGGCTGCCCCGTGCCCGGGTGGACGAGGTCCTCGACCTCGTCGGTCTCACCGAGGCCGCCGGGCGGCGTGTGGGCGGCTACTCGCTCGGGATGGGCCGGCGCCTCGCCCTCGCGGCGGCCCTGCTGGGCGATCCGCCGGTGCTGGTGCTCGACGAGCCGGTCAACGGGCTCGACCCCGAGGGCATCCGCGCGCTCCGCGGGCTCCTCCGGGACCGCGCCGCGGCCGGCGGGACCGTGCTGCTGTCCAGCCACCTCATCGGTGAACTGGCCGAGACCGTCGACGACGTCGTGGTCATCGACCGCGGACGTGTCGTGGGGCTGGGCACCCTCGCCGAGGTCACCGGCGCCCACCGCAGCCTTGAGGACGCGTTCTTCGCCCTCACCTCGGGCGCGGATCTCCGAGCCGGGTACGGGGGCCGGCCGTGAGAGCGTTCCACGCGGAACTCCGCAAGCTCTCCGGGATCCCGTCGGCGTGGGTGGCGGTCGTGGTCGGCCTGGTCGTTCCCTTCGCCATCGCGGCCCTCAACGCCGGGGCACGGAACTCCGGCCGGGCCGCGGGGGGCTCCGACCCGGCCGGCGTCGACGCCGGGTTCCAGGAACTGGCCTTCGGCGTCATCGGCGTGATCATCCTCGGGGTCGTCGCGGCGAGCAGCGAGTACTTCGCCGAGGGAGGGGACTCGGCGGGCAGCCGGCAGATCACGGCGAGCCTGACCGCGGTGCCGTCCCGCGTCGGGTTCCTCGCCGCGAAGGCGGGTGCTCTGGCGTTGTCCGCCGCCGTCCTCGCCGTCGTCTCCACGGCGGCCACGCTCGCCGTCAGCCGGGCCGCGTCCGGAGGACCCGCGGCGCCGCTCGTCCTCGCGGACGCGCCGCGTGCCCTCGGCGTGGTCGCCTACTGGGTGCTGACCGCGCTGCTCGCCCACGGCCTCGCCCTCCTCACCCGCGGCGGCGTGGTGCCCCTCGTCGTGCTCATCCTGAACACCTCCGTCGTCAGCGTCACCTACCTGCTGACCCGGGTCACACCTCTGGCGAACTACCTGCCCGACATGGCCGGGGCACGGATGTTCATCCGGACGTTCCGGTCGTCCGTGGAGATCACGCCCCTCGTCGGCGGCGCCGTCATGGCCGCCTGGACCCTCGCGCTGCTCGGTGTCGCCGCCGCCGTCTTCCTCCGGAGGGACGCGTGACCGCCGCCGCCCGGTTTCCGGGGCCGGGCCCGTCCGGCGCTGCCGGCCCTTCCGGCAGGTCCGGCTCGACCCATCCTTCGGGCGGATCCGGTGGATCAGGTGGATCCGAGATGTCCGGCAGGCCCGACCCATCGGGCGTGTGCGGGATGTCCGGGGTGTCCGGCCTGCGCGCCGCGGCCCGCACGTTCCACGCGGAGGTCCTGAAGCTCCTCACCCTCCCGGCGCTGTACCTGACGGCCGCGGTCACCTGGGCGGCCACCCCGCTCCTCGCGGTCGCGTACGTCTCGGCCGCCGCCCGGGGAGGAGGCGGGTCCGGCACGGGGCAGGACGCGGGTCTGGCCCCGGTCGGATACGCGCAGGCCGGGTTCGTCGTCCTCGGCGTCCTCGCCGCCGCCTCCGAGTACCGGGGCGGGCAGATCAGGACGACGTTGACGTGCGTCCCCCGCCGGGTCGAGGCGCAGCTCGCGAAGGCGGCGGCCCTGGCCGTGACGGCCCTTCCCGTCGCCGTGGCGACCGCCGCGTCCGGCGTCCTCGCCGCCCACGCCGCGCATGCTCCGCCGTACGGCGCCGCCGTGCCGGTGGACGTGCCGGGAGCGGTCCGGGCCGTGGCGGGGGCGGCCGTCTACCTCGTCCTCACCGTGCTGCTCTCCTCCGCCGTCGCGACGTTGACGCGCGGGACGATTCCTGCCGTCACGGTGCTCCTCGGGCACTACTTCGTCGTCGGCCCCTATCTGGACGGCCGGACCGCACTCGCCGCGTACCTGCCCGGCACCGCCGGTCTGTGGCCCGGCGGCGGCGCGGACGTCGGCGGGGTGCCAGGCACAGGGGGGAGGTGGGTCGTCGTCACCGGGTGGACCGTCGCCGCGCTCTGCGTCGCGATCGTCTCGTTCCGGCGCCGGGACGCGTAGGGTCCCGGCGCACGGCCGTAACGCCGGACTCCGCACCGTCATATGACCGCACCGCCGTACAGTCGCGCCCTCGGATCCGGCCGCATCTCCGTACCGTTGTACGGGCGCGCCGCCGGGTCCCGTCCGCGCGGTGCGGCCCGCCCGGCTGACGGCCTCCGGGTTCACCGCTCCGGGAGGCGCCGCGCGTCCGGGAGGCGCCGGGCGTCAGGAGAGATGGCGGCCCGCCGGAGGTTCCGGGTCGGCGGCGCACCGGACGAGCCGGAGGCACGGATCGAAGAACTGCCAGATGCTGAACCTGCGGACGATCAGGGGCGCCGAGTCCCGGCCGACCACCCGGATGTGCCTGATGCGGGTCCTGAGGTTCATCGTGACCTTCACGCACCTCAGGCAGACCTCGTGGAAGCCCGGCAGGGCGTAGTAGGAGATCTGGGCGGCGCGGTGTCCCAGGCCCCTGTTCGACAGGCCCAGTCCGACCTCCCGGTAGATCCGGCGCGACCCTTTCAGGTTGAAGGCGGTCGAGCCGATGAGCGCGTGGTTCGCCGTCTTGGGACAGTGCACGAATATCCGGACGCTGCTTGCCTGACGGGGGTCGAAGGGCAGGACCCGGAGCGACGGGACCTTCTTCAACGGCCCGGGGATGTGGTTGCGTCCCCCGGTGAACGGTGTGGACACCGTCTGGTCGATCCGTGCCCTGACGTAGGCCGTGCTCGTGGCGCTGGCCGTGGCCGTGGCCGTGGCGGTGGCGGTGGCGCTCGCACTGGTACTCGGACTAGGGCTGGCACTGGCGCTCGGACTGGTACTGGCACTGGCGTCGGGACCGGCGCTCGGGGTGGCGCTCGCGCTTGAGCTCATGCCCGGATCGGCGCTCACACCCGCGCCCGTGCCGACGCGAGGGGTTTCACTCCTCCGGGCACCGGGGCCGGTGGCCGGACGCCCGCCCGCGCCGGGACCGGCGCCGGGGTTCGCGAGTGCTCTCGAACGGTTCGTGAGCGTTCCCGGGCGGTTCGCGAGTGCTCCAGGGCGGTTCGCGAGCGCTCCGGGGCTGGGGGCGGGAACAGCCGCGGAGCCGGGCGCGAGTGCGCCGGCGACCGGGGCGGTGCCGGGCCAGGTCACGACGGCCGGGACCGCCAGGAAGGCGGCGGCCACCCCGGTGCCGGCGACGAGACGCATGCGATCCTCCTGCCCGGACGGGTGCCCGTGCCGGTGGAGTGCTTCCGCCGGGCACGGCACGGGTGACGGTGGAGGGTGCTTCGCCGGGGCCACGCTCCGCGGGTCTCCGCCATGGCGTGGATCCACGGCCCGGGCCCCGGGCGATCCGGGCGAGAGCGCCCGGATCATCGCCCTGACCAGGCTGTTCGTCTTAATTATGTGTGCCCTGTCGCGAAAAAAGGGGAGGCACGCTGATCCGGCGTGCCGCGCCCTACCCGATCGGCGCCCCGGCGTTCGCGGTCCCGGCGGGCTCGGCCCCGGGCCCGACTTCGGTCCCGGGTCCGACTCCGGCGGTCTCGGCTCCGGACACCGCTCCGGCTACGGCCAAGGTTCCGGCGGGCTCGGCCCCGGGCACGGCTCCGGTCGCCGTCTCCGCTTCGGTCCGGGATCCGGTGGCTTCCGCGGGCTCGGCCCCGGGGACGGAGGGCCGGGCCGTCCGCAGGGCGAACAGGCTGATCGGCACGCCGGCCAGCACGATCGCCGCCGACACCACCAGCGCGTACCCGTAGGCGTCCAGGAAGGCCGCCGCCGGGGTGGCGCCGTCCGCGAGAAGCGAGCCCTGCCGGGTGCTGAGGATCGCGCCGAGGACCGTGACGCCGAGCAGCCCGAACACCTGCCGGGAGACGTTCAGCGCCCCCGAGGCGACCCCGGCGCGGCCGGCGGGCAGCGCGCCCAGGATGGCGGTGGTCAGCGGCACCAGCAGTCCGGCGCCGAGCCCGTAGAGCACGAACCACGGCAGCAGGTCGGCGAACGAGCCGCCCTCCCCGACGAAGGAGATCCCGAAGACCGCCACGGCCATCAGCAGCATCCCCGCGGCCACGGTGCGCGCGGTCCCGAGCCGTACGGTGACCCGGGGCGCGACCGCCGCGACCACCGACATGACCAGCGCCATCGGCACGAACGACGCCCCGGCCTCGGTGGGCGAGAACCCCAGCGCGTTCTGCAGGTACAGCGCGGTGAAGAAGTAGATCCCGAACACCGCGAACGACCACAGCCCCGTCACCAGGGTGCCGCCGCTGAACACCCGTGACCGGAACAGGGACAGGTCGATCATCGGTTCGGGCGTCCGGAGCTCGACCGTGACGAAGACCAGCGCCGATGCCAGCGCGAGGCCGAACGCGCCGAGGATCTCCGGCGAGGTCCAGCCGCTCTTCCCGCCCTCGATGAGGGCGTACGTCAGGGAGACCATCGCCAGGCTCGACGTGACGATACCGGGCAGGTCGAGGCGGCGCCGTACCGGATCCCGGGGGGTGGCCGTGATGGCCCACAGGCCGAGCCCGAAGGCCGCGATCCCGATCGGGACGTTGATCAGGAAGATCCACCCCCAGTGCCACCGCTCGCTGATCAGCCCGCCGGTCAGCGGCCCCAGGGCCATGGCCAGCGCGCCGACCGCGCTCCACAGGCCGACCGCGTTCGCGCGTTCTTTGGGATCGGGGAAGACCGTGGTCAGCAGGGCGAGGGCGGTGGGCGCCAGGAGGGCTGCGCCGACACCCTGGAACACCCGGGTGGCGGTCAGCACGCCGCCGTCAGTGGCCAGGCCGGCGGCGAGGGAGGACAGGGTGAAGGCGGTGAGGCCGATCAGGAAGACCCGCCGCCGCCCGAACAGGTCGGCCAGCCGTCCGCCGGCCAGCATCAGCCCGGCCGAGACGAGGACGTACACGCTCACGACCCATTCCAGGCCCGAGACGTCCAGTGAGAGGTCCCGCTGGATCGTCGGCAACGCGACGTTGACCACGTTGTTGTCCAGATAGGTCATGAAGGTGGCGAGGGAGATCGCCCCCAGCGCCCACCACCTGCGATCTTGCGACATGTCAACTCCTCTACGCTGTACTTGTACGGTGTACATGTACAGCGCACAATGGAACCTGTACCGCGTATAGTTGTCAAGCGTGATGGGAAAACTGACGCGTGAGGCGGTCGTCGAGCGGGCGCTGGAGATCGGTGACGCCGAAGGGCTTCAGGCGGTCACCATCCGGCGGCTCGCCCAGGAGCTGGGCGTCACGCCGATGGCGCTGTACTGGCACTTCAAGAACAAGGAACAACTGGTGATCGGCATGGCCGACCATCTGGTCGAGGGTTTCGAGATCACCCATGACGGCTCCCGCGCGTGGCAGGAGCAGCTCCGCGAACTCGTCGGCCGCCTGATCCGGGTGCTGCGGCGTCACCCCTGCGCGGAGGACGTGCTGAAGGAGGTCGACAAGATGGACGTGCCGGCCTTCCTGCGGGTGTGGGACACCGCCCTCGGCCTGGCCCTGCGCGCCAGGTTCGGCCCCCAGGAGAGCTGCCTGATCACCCGGTACATCCTCCAGGGGGCCATCGCCCTCGCCGGAGGCTCGACGGAGCACTTCCCGGGCAGGCCGGACGAGGAGCGCGAGGAACGCGTACGCCTCAAGCGCGTCCGCTTCCAGTCGCTTCCGCCGGACGCCTACCCGACCATCGTGCGGATGGCCGAACCCCTCTCCGAGGGAGGCGACGCCGAGCTCTACGACGCGTTCGGCGTGGACCTGCTGCTGTCCGGCATCGAGTCGATGGCGGCCCGGCTCGGCGACTGAGCGCCGTACGTCCCGGATATGCCGTACGCCCCGGACGATCCGGACGGTCCGCCGCCGTTCCCGCCGCGCCGCCGCGGCCGGGCGAGCGCCGCGCACACGGCCCCGCACAGCGCGACGCCCAGCAGTACGGCGTAGGTGTTGCGGAAGCCGGTCATCAACTGCTCCACGGCGGCGGGAGAGACACGGGAGAGCGTGCCCGCGTACACCCGGCCGCGCAGCTCGGCGCTGACCGGCCCGGTCAGCACGCTCAGCGTGAGCGCCACGCTGAGCACGATCCCGACGTTCATGATCATGAGCCGGAAACCGTTCACCAGACCGAGGTTGCCGGCCGGCAGCGCGGCCATGACCTGGGTGGTGTTGCCGGTGAGGAACGTCCCGCTGCCGCACCCGCACAGGAACAGTCCCACCCCCACGACCCAGTACGGCGTGCCCGGCGCGGCGGACGGCATCAGTACGGCGAGCCCGGCGGCGCTCAGCAGCGCCCCTCCGACGGACAGCGCGTGCGGGGAGATCCGGCGGCCCAGGGCGCCGGCGAGCGGCGAGGCGACGGCCATGCCGACCGGGACCGGCAGGACGGACAGGGCGGCGGTGATCGGCCCGGCGTCCCTGGCGGCCCGGAAGTAGAGGGCGGCCAGCAGGATGAGCGACGCGCGGGCCAGCGCGTTGCAGAACGAGGCGGCGTTGGCGAAGGCCAGCATGCGCTCACCGAACAGCCGGACGTCGAGCACCGGCCGCGCGGCCCGGCGCTCCACCGCCACCAGCACCGGCACCAGGACCACCGCGACGACGGCGCCGGCGAGCGCGACGGGGCTGGACGGGCCGCGTGACCCCGCCTCCGACAGCGCGACGAGCGCGGCCGACAGCATGGCGAAGACGACCAGGTTCCCGGCCGCGTCCACCGGCTCGCGGGGGCCGGGGGCGACCCGGCGCAGCACGAACGCGCCCCAGACGAGGGCGAGCAGACCGGCGGGGACGTTCATCCAGAAGATCCACCGCCAGCCCGCCGTCTCGGCGACCAGGCCGCCCAGCGTGGGGCCGGCGAGCTGGGCGACGGAGAGGGTTCCGATGTAGACGCCCATGCCCTGGCTGAGCCGGTCGGGCGGGAAGGCGGCGGTGATGATCACCGTTCCGTTGGCCAGGATCATCGACGCCCCGATCGCCTGCACGGCCCGCATGGCGATCAGGAACCACACCCCCGGGGAGAGCCCGGCCAGCAGCGACCCCGCGGTGAAGAGCGCGAAACCCGCCAGGTAGACCTCCCTGCGCCCGAGCAGGTCGGCCACCCGGCCGAAGAACACCAGGCTGGCGGTGTTGACCAGCATGAAGGCCAGCAGGATCCACCCCGCGGCGAACGCGTCGGCATGGAAGTGCCCGACCACCTCGGGGAGCGCCACGTTGAGCGTGTTCCCCGCCACGCCGATCAGCACCAGGCCGAGACCGGTCACGGAGCAGACCAGCCACGCGTGGCGGAGCCGGGCGGCGTACTCGGGCGAGCCCGGCGTGTCCCGCGGGTCCGGCCGGTCCGGCGCGTTCCGCAGGTTCGGTGTGTCCGGCGGGTCCGAGGCTGCCCGGTCGCCGGGACGCGGGTCCTGGGGGGCGGAGACCATGCCGCCAGTCTGACGTACGGCGTGCCGGCGGCCCGGCCCCGGCGGCCAGACCGGACCGTAGCCGGTGGAGGACATACGGTGATGCCGAACTGTGATGTTTGCCACGTCATCTTTTGGAACGGTTCAAACGTGTATCAAGCGTATCCATAGATCACGCCAGTCCCTGGCGTCGCAGAAAGGAAGCCCAGTGGCTATCAAGTTGCCGGGCAGGCGCGCGATCACCGTCACGGCCGTCGGAATGCTGGCCGGAACGATGCTGACGGTCGGTGGCGGCAGCGCCGTCGCATCCTCGGCGGGCGAGGAGATCCACGCGTGCGTGAACAAGAAGACGCGCTACGCGCGCATCGTCAACGCCTCGGCCAGGTGCCGGACCACCGAGGTCCGGGTGACCTGGGGCGGGGAGGGCGGCGGCTCCCAGACCGTGAGCACCGCCGGCCCTCAGGGTCCCCAGGGTCCGCAGGGCAGGCCCGGTCCCGCCGGTCCGCAGGGTCCCCAGGGGCCGCGCGGCCTCCAGGGCAAGCAGGGTCCGCAGGGCGTGCCCGGTAAGGACGGTGCTCCCGGGGCGAAGGGTGAGCAGGGCGAGCGCGGCCTGCCCGGCAAGGACGGCCAGGACGGTGCTCCGGGCAAGGACGGTGCTCCCGGCAAGGACGGCGCCCCCGGCAAGCAGGGCGAGCGCGGCCTCCAGGGTCCCCGCGGCCTCCAGGGTCCCCGCGGCCTCCAGGGTGAGCGCGGTCTTCCGGGTAAGGACGGCCTCCCGGGTAAGGACGGTGCTCCCGGGGCGAAGGGCGAGCAGGGTGAGCAGGGCGAGCGCGGCCTGCCCGGCAAGGACGGTAAGGACGGCGCTCCGGGCAAGGACGGCACCCCCGGCAAGGACGGTCAGGACGGCGGCCTGGCGGCGGTCACGACCCGCCAGCAGAGCCAGCTCTTCAAGAGCGACGGATCCGTCTCGGTGAACTGCCAGGCCGGCGAGCTGGCCACCGGCGGCGGTTACTCCATCACCGGTGACGACAACTTCTCGATCGTGGCGTCGATGCCCAGCGGCAACGGCTGGTCGGCGAAGGTGAACAAGACCGGCCTCTTCCTCTCCGGGAACGGCTCCCAGGAGTCCGCCAAGAGCAGCTCTCCCGACTCCACCGGCTCCGCCAGGAGCTCCTCCACCCCCAACCCCACCCCGGGGGCCGGCGGCAAGGCGCAGGGCCTCGCCGCGCAGACCTTCACCTCCGCCACGGTCACCGTCTACGTGGTCTGCGCCAAGAAGGGCTGACACCCCGTACAGGATCGATGCCCGTGAACGGGCGACGCTCCGGGCGTGAGCGTCTCGCGCGCCGTATGTGACGACCGGCCGGGTCTCCTTTCGGAGGGGAGAGGCGACCCGGCCGGTCCCGTGCCCACCGTGCCCACCTTCGGCCGTCGAAGGCCCGTGGACGGGCTGTGGACGGGCTGTGGACGGACGACATGCCATCCGGCCGGTCGTCCGGGCAGGCGGGACGGCAGGCGGGACGGGCCGGCGGTTCCGGTGCTCGGGGGCGAGGACGCCCGCCGGTTCCGGAGCCCGCGGGCATGCCGTTCCGCCGGTCTGTCCGACCACCCGGCGTTATCCGGTCGGAGCGTTGACTATTGTCCGGTTCATGAGCTCTCACTATGACGTCGTCGTTCTCGGTGCCGGCCCCGGCGGATACGTGGCCGCCGTCCGGGCCGCCCAGCTGGGCCTCCGCACCGCGATCGTCGAGGAGCGGTACTGGGGCGGTGTCTGCCTCAACGTGGGGTGCATCCCCTCCAAGGCCCTGCTGCGCAACGCCGAACTGGCCCACCTGTTCACCCACGAGGCCAAGACGTTCGGCATCCAGGTCGACGGCCAGGTCACCTTCGACTACGGCGCCGCCTTCCAGCGCAGCCGCAAGGTGGCCGACGGACGCGTCAAGGGCGTCCACTACCTGATGAAGAAGAACGGCATCACCGAGTACGACGGGCGCGGCACCTTCACCGACGCCAACACGATCGAGGTGGCCAAGAGCGACGGCGGCACCGAGACGGTGACGTTCGACCACTGCATCATCGCCGCCGGAGCGACCACGAGGCTGCTGCCGGGCACCTCGGTGAGCGACCGGGTCGTGACCTACGAGGAGCAGATCCTCACCGAGAAGCTCCCCGAGAGCATCATCATCGCCGGAGCGGGCGCGATCGGCGTCGAGTTCGCCTACGTGATGCGCAACTACGGCGTCAAGGTGACGATCGTGGAGTTCCTCGACCGCATCGTCCCGCTGGAGGACGAGGAGGTCTCGGCGGAGCTGGCCAAGCGCTACAAGCGGCTCGGCATCGAGGTGCTGACCTCGACGCGGGTGGAGTCCATCGACGAATCGGGCGACAAGGTGCGCGTGACGGTCTCGCGGGACGGCTCGCAGCAGGTCCTGGAGGCCGACAAGGTCATGCAGGCGATCGGCTTCCAGCCGCGCGTCGAGGGCTACGGGCTGGAGCGGACCGGGGTCGCGCTGACCGAGCGCGGGGCCATCGAGATCGACGGCCGGTGCCGTACGAACGTGCCGCACATCTTCGCCATCGGCGACGTGACCGCCAAGCTGATGCTCGCGCACACGGCCGAGGCCATGGGCGTCATCGCGGCGGAGACCATCGGCGACGCCGAGACGATGGAGCTCGACTACGTCATGATCCCGCGGGCGACGTACTGCCAGCCCCAGGTCGCCAGCTTCGGCTACACCGAGACGCAGGCCCGGGAGCTGGGCTACGACGTCAAGGTCGCGAAGTTCCCCTTCACCGCCAACGGCAAGGCCCACGGACTGGGCGACGCCACCGGGTTCGTCAAGCTCATCAGCGACGCCCGGTACGGCGAGCTGATCGGCGCCCACATGATCGGCCCGGACGTCACCGAGTTGCTGCCCGAGCTGACCCTGGCCCAGCAGTGGGACCTCACGGTCCACGAGGTGGCCCGCAACGTCCACGCCCACCCCACGCTCAGCGAGGCGGTCAAGGAGGCGGTCCACGGGCTCGCCGGTCACATGATCAACATGTGAGGCATCCGGGGGAGGCCGCCGGAGACGGCAGGGGAGGCGCGGGCCCGGCCCGCGCCTCCCCTTCGCTTTCTCCGGAGGACCGTTTTCCTCCGGAGGGCCGCCTGCTTCCGGAAGGCCGGCTCATTCCTGAGAGCCGCCTTCTTCCGGGAGGGGCCGGCCCTCAGGAAACGGCCGGCCCCTCCCGGAAGACCGGCCCCTTTGAAGAGATCAGCCGAAGATGCCCGGCAGGGTGGCCTCGTGGGTCTCCCGCAGCTCGGCGACCGGGATGGCCGGAACGCCCTCGACGGCCAGCGAGGAGCCGCCGGTGACGCCCAGGTTCAGGCAGGGCACCTCGTGGGCGGCGCACAGCTCGGCGAAGGCGTCGAAGGACTCGGGCCGCACCGTCACCAGCGCGCGCGCCGGCGACTCGCTGAACAGGTCGGTGAACGCGTCGTCACCCGGCAGCGAGACCGAGCAGCCGATGCCGTGGGCGAGGACGGCCTCGGCCAGCGCGACGGCCAGCCCGCCGTCGGACAGGTCGTGCGACCCGGTCAGCAGGCCCCGGGTGGCGGCGTCGGTCAGGACGCGGGCGAGGGCGCGCTCGGCCTCCAGGTTCGCCTGGGGCGGCAGGCCGCCGAGGTGGCCGTGGAGGACGTGGGCCCACTCCGAGCCGCCGAACTCCGGAAGGGTGTCACCCAGCAGGACGACCCGGTCGCCCTCGCCGGTGAAGCCGTTCCTGACCCGCAGGGCCACGTCGTCGATCACGCCCAGCACGCCGACGACCGGGGTCGGGTGGATCGCGGTGGTGCCCGTCTGGTTGTAGAACGACACGTTCCCGCCGGTCACCGGCACGCCGAGGGTCTTGCAGGCGTCGGCCAGGCCGCGGGTGGCCTCGGCGAACTGCCACATGACCTCCGGGTCCTCCGGGGAGCCGAAGTTCAGGCAGTCGGTCACCGCGAGCGGCCGCGCGCCGGTCACGGCGACGTTGCGGTACGCCTCCGACAGGGCGAGCTGGGCCCCGGCGTAGGGGTCGAGGCGGGCGTAGCGGCCGTTGCCGTCGGTGGCCAGCGCGATGCCCCGGACCGTCTCCTCGGCGCCCGGCATGACCTCGCTGATCCGCAGCACGCCCGCGTCGGCGGGCTGGGCCAGCACGGTGTTGCCCCGGACGTAGCGGTCGTACTGGGAGGTCACCCACTCCTTCGACGCGAGGTTCGGCGAGCCGAGCAGCGTGAGCAGCGTCGCCCGCAGGTCGTCGGGGCGCGGCAGGCGGGCCGGGTCGTCGGCGTTCAGCGCGGCCTGGCCGGCGGGCTCGTGGAACGGCCGCTCGTAGACCGGGCCCTCGTCGGCGGCGGTGCCCGGCGGGATGTCCACGATGGTCTCGCCGTACCAGGTCATCACCAGCCGGCCGCCGTCGGTGACCTCGCCGATGACGGTGGCGGGGATGTCCCACTTGGCGCAGATCGCCATGAAGGCGTCGATGTCGTCGGGGGTGATGACCGCCATCATGCGCTCCTGCGACTCGCTCATCAGGATCTCCTCGGGCCGCAGCGACGGATCGCGCAGCGGGACGAGGTCGAGCCGGACGTCCATGCCGCCGGTGCCCTTGGCCGCGAGCTCGGTGGTGGCGCAGGAGACGCCGGCCGCGCCGAGGTCCTGGATGCCGACGACCACGTCGGCCTGGTACAGCTCCAGGCAGCACTCGATCAGCAGCTTCTCCATGAACGGGTCGCCGACCTGGACGCTGGGCCGCTTGGCCTGCGACTCGTCCTCGAAGGTCGCGCTGGCCAGCACGGACGCGCCGCCGATGCCGTCGGGGCCGGTCAGCGCGCCGAACAGCACGACCTTGTTGCCCGGCCCGGGGGCGGTGGCCAGCTTGATCTGGTCCTTGCGGAGCAGGCCCACGCACAGGGCGTTGACCAGCGGGTTGCCGATGTAGCAGGGGTCGAAGACGACCTCGCCGCCGATGTTGGGCAGGCCCAGGCAGTTGCCGTAGTGGCTGATGCCCTCCACCACGCCGGGCAGCACCCGCCGGGTGTCGGGGGCGTCGGCCGCGCCGAACCGCAGGGCGTCCATCACCGCGATCGGCCGGGCGCCCATCGACATGATGTCGCGGACGATGCCGCCGACGCCGGTCGCCGCGCCCTGGTGCGGCTCGACGTACGACGGGTGGTTGTGCGACTCGATCTTGAAGGTGGCGGCCCAGCCGTCGCCGATGTCCACCACGCCGGCGTTCTCGCCCATGCCGACGAGCAGCGCGTCGGAGGCGGGGGCCTTGGCGCCGAACTGGCGCAGGTGCACCTTGGAGGACTTGTAGGAGCAGTGCTCGCTCCACATGACGCTGTAGATGGCCAGCTCCGAGCTCGTCGGGCGGCGGCCGAGGATCTGCCGGACCCGCTCGTACTCGTCGGTCTTCATGCCCAGCTCGGCGTACGGCTGGCGCTCGTCGGGGGTGTCCTCGGCCCGCTTGACGGTGTCGAGGGTCACGCCGTGCTCGCCGGGTCGCTCGCTCACAGGTTCACCAGCCTCTTCAGGATCGAGGAGAAGAATCCGCGGCCGTCCGTGCTCGGGGCGCCGGTGAGGTCCTCGACCGCGTGCTCGGGGTGGGGCATGAGACCGACGATGTTGCCCGCCTCGTTGCGGATGCCCGCGATGTCGTTCATGGAGCCGTTGGGGTTGCCCCCGGCGTAGCGGAAGACGACCTGGCCACCGGCCTCCAGCGCCGCCAGGGTCGCCGCGTCGGCGACGTAGCGGCCCTCGCCGTGCTTGATCGGCAGCACGATCTCCTGGCCCTCGGTGAAGTCGGAGGTCCAGGGGGTGCCGGTGCTCTCGACGCGGACGCGCTGGTCCCGGCAGATGTAGTGGAGTCCGGCGTTGCGCATCAGCGCGCCGGGCAGCAGGTGGGCCTCGCAGAGGATCTGGAAGCCGTTGCAGGTGCCGAGGACCGGGAGCCCGGCCCTCGCGGCGGGGATCAGCTCCTCCATCAGCGGCGCGAACCGGGAGATGGCCCCGCACCGGAGGTAGTCGCCGTAGGAGAACCCGCCGGGCAGGAAGACCGCGTCCACCCCCTTGAGGTCGGGGTCCGCGTGCCAGAGCGGCACGGCCTCGCCACCGGCGTGCCGTACGGCACGGGCCGCGTCCTGATCGTCAAGAGTCCCGGGAAAAGTGACGACGCCCACGCGGGCAGCACTCATGACAGCGTTCCCCTCCACAAACGAGCGCCGCGCCGGCCGTCTCACCCAGCGGACGGCGGTCTGCGGCGGTGCGCCCAGGCTATCCGCTCGCCGGAGATGAGGACGCACGGGATCCGTCCGATCGCACAACCCGCCGCATCCCACGGAGGCGCACCTTGGAGGATCGCACAAACCGTCCCTGTCAGGTCACACCCGGAAAGGCCCGGCCGTACGGCGGGTCAGACGGCGGCGAGCGCCCGCTGACGGGGGATGACCGGCTCGTCGTCCCAGGCCAGGTGCTTGCACAGGTGCACGGTGGTCCCCTGGCCGGGGGTGATGCCGAAGGAGATCTCGTCCACCACGGCCTGCATGATCAGGATGCCCCGGCCGTGCTCGGCGTCCGTCGGGGGATACTGCTCGGGCACCCTCGGCAGCCCGTGGCCGCGGTCGATGATGCGGACGTCGCAGCGGCCGTGCCCGATCGAGACCTCGACCAGATAGCGGTTGGCGGGCCCGCCGTGACGGACCGCGTTGGCGCACGCCTCGGTCACCGCGAGGAGGATGTCGGAGACGCAGCTCTCGGCGACGCCGAGCGAACGCAGGGCGTCGCCCAGCGCCCGCCGGACCATGGGAATACCCATGGCCTCCCTCGGCAGTGCCAATGAGAACTCGATATCCACCGGATTCCTCCCGGGGCCAGACGTCACCCTGTCAAGGCTTCCCCACAGATTCCGGGCTAACCGCAAAATAACCCTGATCTTATTTAGCGTTGGTCAAGCCGTGGGATTACGGCCATCCATCACGGAACCCTCCCGGCGGAATGCCGCGTGAACCGCGCCGTGGTGACACGGCGCGGTCCGGCGGGCGGAACACGCCGCCCGGCGGCGTCATCCCCGGCTCCCGCCACGGCCCGCGACCCGCGAAACCGCCTCGCGGACCGGCAGGGGGCCCTACGACTCGGCCGGCTCCACGGTGACGGTGTAGTCCTCGATCACGGTGTTGGCCAGCAGGGTCTCGGCCATCTTCCGGACGTCGGCGAGTGCGGCGTCGTCGGCGGGGCCGTCGAGTTCGACCTCGAACCGCTTGCCCTGCCGTACCGAGGCGACGCCGGAGAAGCCCAGCCGCGGCAGCGCGCGGGCGATCGCCTGACCCTGCGCGTCGAGAATCTCGGGCTTGAGCATGACGTCGACGATGACGCGCGCCACGGTGTTCCTCCTGCTGGGAGCGGGGACGGATCGGGGCCTCAAGCGTAGCCGCCCGCGGCGGCGACTCGTCGCCGGGCCGGGCGTCCCGGCGTGCGGGCGTGGGCCGGGGCCGGGCGTCCCCGGGCGGGCGTAAGCGGGGCGCCTGTCGGGAACGGGGAGCTTATGGATGCCGGGACAGGTCTTGCGCGCAGGTATGTGACCTCTGCCACGATGTCCACAAACGCATACGAACCACCATCATTCGGTTCGCATGCTTCCCTGACCGGCCGGGCAGAGGCGGAGAACCCGTCCCGACGGCCCCGAGCACACAGGAGAGGCGCGTGACAACCGAGGCCCCTCGTGGTGCGGAAGCACCCCCGGAACTCGTCCAGCTGCTGACCCCCGAAGGCGAACGGGTCGAGCATCCCGACTACGACATCGATCTGACCCCCGAGGAGGTCCGCGGCCTGTACCGGGACCTGGTCCTGGTGCGCCGCGTCGACCTGGAGGCGGTCGCCCTGCAACGCCAGGGGGAGCTGGGGATCTGGGCCTCGCTGCTCGGCCAGGAGGCGGCGCAGATCGGCTCGGGCAGGGCGCTCGCCGAGTCGGACATGGTCTTCCCGACCTACCGCGAGCACGGCGTGGCCTGGTGCCGGGGCGTCGACCCGGTCAACCTCCTCGGACTGTTCCGCGGGGTCAACCACGGCGGCTGGGACCCCGCCGAGCACAACTTCCACCTCTACACCATCGTGATCGGCAGCCAGACCCTGCACGCCGTCGGCTACGCCATGGGCGTCCAGCGCGACGGCGCCGTCGGGGAGAACGGCGCCGCCACGATCGCCTACTTCGGCGACGGCGCCACCTCCCAGGGGGACGTGAACGAGTCGTTCATCTGGGCGTCGGTGTTCAACGCGCCGATCGTGTTCTTCTGCCAGAACAACCAGTGGGCCATCTCCGAGCCGCTGGAGAAGCAGTCGCGGATCCCGCTGTACCGGCGGGCCAGCGGCTTCGGCTTCCCCGGCGTCCGGGTCGACGGCAACGACGTCTTCGCCTGCCTGGCGGTCACCCGCAAGGCGCTGGCCGACGCCAGGTCCGGGCAGGGCCCGATGATGATCGAGGCGTTCACCTACCGGATGGGCGCCCACACCACCTCCGACGACCCGACCCGCTACCGCCTGGCCGACGAGCTGGAGGCGTGGAAGCTCAAGGACCCGATCGAGCGGGTCCGCGCCTACATGTTCAAGAACCGGATCGCCGACCAGGACTTCTTCGACGCGATCGACGCCGAGGCCGACGAGCTGGGTCGTGACGTGCGCAAACGCTGTCTCGAACTGCCCGATCCTGAGCCCCTGGCCATCTTCGACCACGTCTACGCCGAGCCCCACCGGCTGATGGACGAGGAGCGCGCTCAGTTCGCCGCCTACCTGGAGGGGTTCGAGGGATGACGACTCTCACGCTGGCGAAGGCGCTCAACGAGGGCATGCGCAAGGCCATGGAGGACGACCCCAAGGTCCTCGTCATGGGCGAGGACGTGGGCAAGCTCGGCGGGGTGTTCCGGGTCACCGACGGGCTGCAGAAGGACTTCGGCGAGCAGCGGGTCATCGACACCCCCCTGGCCGAGTCCGGCATCATCGGCACCGCGATCGGCCTGGCGCTGCGCGGCTACCGCCCGGTCTGCGAGATCCAGTTCGACGGCTTCGTCTTCCCCGCGGCCGACCAGATCATCACCCAGCTCGCCAAGATGCCGCTGCGCTCGCTGGGCAAGCTGAAGCTGCCCGTCGTCGTGCGCATCCCCTGCGGCGGCGGCATCGGCGCGGTGGAGCACCACAGCGAGTCCCCCGAGGCGTACTTCACCCACACCGCCGGCCTGCGGGTCGTGGCCTGCTCCAACCCCGCCGACGGCTACACGATGATCCAGCAGGCGATCCGGTGCGAGGACCCCGTCATCTTCTTCGAGCCCAAGCGGCGCTACTGGGAGAAGGCCGACGTCGACACCTCCGCCCCCGCCGACGGCTGGACGCCGTTCGACCAGGCCCGCGTCGTACGGCCCGGCGCCGACGCCACCCTGCTGGCGTACGGACCCATGGTGCGGACCTGCCTGGAGGCCGCGGCGGCGGCCGAGGAGGACGGCCGCTCCGTGGAGGTCGTCGACCTGCGCTCGCTCAACCCGCTGGACATCGACCGGGTCGCCGAGTCGGTCGTCAGGACCGGGCGCTGCGCGGTGGTGCACGAGGCGCCGGTCTTCAACGGGTTCGGCGCGGAGATCGCCGCCCGGCTCACCGAGCGGTGCTTCTACAACCTGGAGGCCCCGGTGCTGCGCGTCGGCGGGCCGTCCACGCCGTACCCGCCCTCCCGGCTGGAGGACCACTACCTGCCCGACCTGGACCGGGTCCTCGACGCCGTCGACCGCCTGTTCGCGTTCTGAGGGGGGACGAGGATGAAGGAGTTCAAGCTCCCCGACGTGGGCGAGGGTCTGACCGAGGCGGAGATCGTCCGCTGGCACGTCAAGCCCGGCGACCCGGTCAAGGTCAACCAGATCATCGTGGAGATCGAGACGGCCAAGGCCGTCGTCGAGCTGCCCTGCCCGTTCGAGGGCGTGGTGGCCGCCCTGATGGCCGACGAGGGCGAGACCGTCGACGTCGGCAGGCCGATCATCTCGGTGGACGACGGCTCCGGCCCCGCCGCGGCCCCGGCCGCCGGTACGGCCGCCCGCGCGGAGGCCCTGGCCGAGGACATGGTGCCCGAGCCCGCCGCGGCGGACGAGCCGCCCGAGGGGAAGCGCCAGCCCGTCCTGGTCGGCTACGGCGTCAAGCCCGGTGCGGCCCGCCGCCGTCCCCGGAAGTCCTCGGCGGCCCCTCCGGCGGTCTCGTCCGCGGGGGCCTCCGCCGCCCCTCCGGCGGCTCCGGAAGCGGCTGCGGCGGCTCCGGAGGCGGTCCCGCCGGCGTGGGGAGGCGTTCCGGCGGCCCCGGCCGTTCCCGCCGTCCCGGCGCAGCCGGCCGCGGGCCCGGCGGCGCGGCGGGCCGCCGTGCTCGCCAAGCCCCCGGTGCGCAAGCTGGCCAGGGACCTCGGGGTCGACCTGGCGGCCGTGGCCCCGACCGGCCCGCACGGCACGATCACCCGCGAGGACGTCCACGCCGCGGCCGAGGCGGCGTCCGGAGCCGGCCGTACGGCCCCGCAGGCGGCCGAGCGGGCGGTCCCGGCCGGGCGCGGCGGTGAGGAGCGGATCCCGATCAAGGGGGTGCGCCGGGCGACCGCGCAGGCCATGACGGCCTCGGCGTTCACCGCGCCGCACGTCACCGAGTTCCTCCAGGTGGACGTCACCGGCACGATGGAGGCCGTGGCCCGGCTGCGGGCGCTGCCCGACTTCGCCGAGGTGAAGGTCTCGCCGCTGCTGCTGGTGGCCAAGGCGGTGCTCGTCGCCGCGCGGCGGTACCCGATGATCAACTCGACGTGGGACGAGGCCGCCCAGGAGATCGTGGTCAAGCACTACGTGAACCTCGGCATCGCCGCGGCCACCCCGCGCGGCCTGCTCGTTCCCAACGTCAAGAACGCGCACGAGCTGTCCCTGCCGGACCTCGCCCGGGCCATCGGCTCCCTCGCCGAGACGGCCAGGGCCGGCCGTACCCAGCCCGCCGACATGTCCGGGGGCACGATCACGATCACGAACGTGGGCGTGTTCGGTGTGGACGCGGGCACCCCGATCCTCAACCCGGGCGAGTCGGCGATCCTGGCGTTCGGCCAGGTCAGGGACCTGCCCTGGGTGGTGGACGGGCAGGTCGTGCCCCGCAGGGTCTGCACGCTCGCGCTCTCCTTCGACCACCGGGTCATCGACGGTGAGCTCGGCTCGCTCTTCCTGCGCGACATCGGGGCCATGCTGGAGGACCCGCTCCGCATGCTCGCCTGGAGCTGACCCCGTAGAACGAGCAGAAGGCGGCCGGTTTCTTTGAACAGGCCGGTTTCCGCGAAACGCGGGCCCGTCCCCGGGAAAAGGGGACGGGCCCGCGGCGGGGCTCCGATCCTGGGAAATACCACCCCGTGAAACAGCGTCCCGAAACCTTTTGGCCTGTTTCTTGGGGTGTTTTTTCCATATGGGCCGGAAAGGCGGGCGCGCCCTTCCGGCCGTGCGGTTCTCAGACGCCCGTCAGGCGCCGCGGGTTTTTACCACCAGTCGTCCCAGCCCCAGCCGCCGCCACCGCCGCAGCCGCCGCCGCAGCCGCCGCACCTGCGCCACCCGCAGCCGCAGCGACGGCAACCGCAACCACGGCGGCAGCAGCCGCATCCGGTGACGAAGTTGGAGGCGGTGACCCCCTGGACGGCCGGGGTCGAGGTGGTGGTCGAGGACGACGCCTGCGCCGGCCCGGCGACGAGGGCTCCCGCGATGAGCCCGGCGCCCATCAGGCCCGTGACGAACGAGGCGGCCGTTCTGCTTTTCATGCGGTCCTCCGATTCCACGAGAAGACGTGACCCGTCCTCCTGGATTGCTGGACAGTTCACAGCGTGCCGGAGGCGGAGCGATCAAGTCACCGCAAATCACCTATAGGTTGGCAAAGGCGCACAGATGTGTATAAATAACAAATAAATAGCAGATATCCAGGCATTTCAGACAGATAGTACGGCGGGGTCGAACGCCGGGGTGGAACGGTTGCGGCGGGGTGCCGGAGGGCCGCGGAGGGCCCGGCCGTACGCTGACGGGGCATCCGAGCGAAGGGAAGCCCATGTTCCGTCACGTCGTGCTGTTCACCTGGTCCGAGACGGCCACCGAGGAGCAGAAGGCCGCGGTCGCGACCGAGCTGCGCCGGCTCCCGGGGATCATTCCGGAGATCCGCTCCTACGCCGTCGGGGCCGACGCGGGCGTGAACCCGGGCAACCACGATTTCGCGGTCGTCGCCGACTTCGACAGCTCCGAGGACTACCTGGTCTACCGCGATCACCCGGCCCACCAGGCGGTGATCGCCGAGCACGTCAAGCCGATCCTGGCCTCACGGGCGGCCGTGCAGTACGTCGGCTGACCTCGGCCGGAGGTACGGCGGGCCCCGGGAGCGCCGTCTAGCCGGTCGTGTCGTCAGGCCGCCGTCACAGCTCCGGCGGGTGGTTCTCCCGGTGCATCAGGCGGCCCTCCGACGTCGCCCCGCGCCGGGGCGCCAGCACCACGCTCAGCACCACTCCGACGGCGCCGACGATCATGAAGATGACCCCGATGACGTCGATGTGCACGTTGTCGCCGAGGACGTCGGGTTCGATGGCGAACCGGAGGATGGCGCCGATCGTGAGGAAGAAGATGCTGACCCCGACACCCATCGGACCCTCCGGACACACGTAGTGAGCAGGCAAAGAGAGCGTCTGCGATCTCTCATACCCCTTCCCGCGCGATCCCACCACCGGCGCGGTACGGGCCCGTCCGGAAGACCCGGGAGCGGAGGACCGGAAAGGGCTCGGGGCGGCGGGCGGGGCGAAGCGCCGGGTGGCCGGAGGCGGCGGTGAGCCGAGGGGCGGGACACGGCGGGGAGGCCGGGAACCCGGGAGGCGGCGGGGAGGCCGGGAGCCGGGAGGCGGCGGGTAGGCCGGGAATCCGGAACCGGCGGGAACCCGGAACCGGCGGGAACGCGGACGGGGGGCGGTCCCGCGGGCGGGACCGCCCCCCGTCACCGCCTGCCGCGGGAGCGGGGCGTCTTCGGGAAGGGCCGGGATCGGCGGGCCGGAAGGCCGGGCCGGCGGATCAGAAGGCCTCTTCGGGCAGCTCCATCAGGTCCTGGTTCGTCGCGGCGAGCACCCGGCGCTCGGCGGCGAGGCGGGGCAGGACGGTCTGGGCGAAGAACGAGGCCGCCGCGACCTTCCCGGCGTAGAACGCCTTGTCCCGGTCGGACTCGCCGAGCGCGGAGAGGGCCACCTCGGCCTGGCGCAGCAGCAGCCAGCCGATCACCACGTCGCCCAGGGCGAGCAGGAACCGGGTGGTGTTGAGGCCGACCTTGTAGACCTCCTGCGGCGTCTCCAGCGAGGCGATGGTCCAGCCGGCCATCGTGTCGGCCATGGCCTTGACCTCGTCCGCGGCCTCGCCGAGGAGCTTGCGCCCCTCCTTGAGGCGGCCGTTGCCGGCGTCGGAGGCGGCGAACGCCTTGATGTCGCCGTACAGCGTGCCGAGGGCGACGCCCTGGTTGCGCATGACCTTGCGGAAGAACAGGTCCATGCCCTGGATCGCGGTGGTGCCCTCGTAGAGGGAGTCGATCTTGGCGTCCCGGATGTACTGCTCGATCGGGTAGTCCTGGAGGTAGCCGGAGCCGCCCAGGGTCTGCAGCGAGCGGGCGAGCAGCTCGTAGGAGCGCTCGGAGCCGACGCCCTTGACCAGCGGGAGCAGCAGGTCGTTCATGGCCTCGGCGTGCTCGTCGCGACGGCCCTCGAACGCGGCGATCTGCACGTCGTCCTGGTAGGTCGCGGTCAGCAGGACCAGTGCGCGCATGCCCTCGGCGTACGACTTCTGGAGCATGAGCTCGCGGCGGACGTCCGGGTGGTGGGCGATGGTGACGCGCGGGGCGGTCTTGTCGGCCATCTGGGTGAGGTCGGCACCCTGCACCCGCTGCCTGGCGTACTCCAGGGCGTTCAGGTAGCCGGTGGAGAGAGTGGCGATCGCCTTGGTGCCGACCATCATGCGGGCGTGCTCGATGATCATGAACATCTGCTTGATGCCCTCGTGCACGTCGCCGACCAGCGTGCCGATGGCCGGGTGCTTCTCGCCGAAGGTGAGCTCGCAGGTCGTGGAGACCTTCAGGCCCATCTTCTTCTCGACGTTGGTGACGTAGACGCCGTTGCGCTCGCCCGGCTCCCCGGTCGCGAGGTCCACGTGGTACTTCGGGACCAGGAACATCGACAGGCCCTTGGTGCCGACGCCGTGCCCCTCGGGACGGGCCAGCACGAGGTGGAAGATGTTGTCGGCCATGTCGTGCTCGGCGCTGGTGATGAAGCGCTTGACACCCTCGATGTGCCAGGTGCCGTCGGGCTGCTGAACGGCCTTGGCGCGGCCGGCGCCCACGTCGGAGCCGGCGTCGGGCTCGGTGAGGACCATCGTGGCGCCCCACTGGTGCTCGATGGCCAGCTCGGCGAAGCGCTTCTGGTCCTCGGTGCCGATCGTGTGCAGCACGTGGGCGAAGGCGGGGCCGCTGGAGTACATCCAGATTGCCGGGTTGGCGCCGAGCACCAGCTCGGCGATCGCCCAGTTGACGCTGCTGGGCAGGCCGGGGCCGTTCAGCTCGGCGGGCAGGCCGAGGTTGGTCCACCCGGCGTCACGGTAGGCGGCGAAGGACCTCTTGAAACCCTCCGGCATGGTGACGGTGCCGGAGGCCGGGTCGAACACCGGCGGCCGGCGGTCGCCCTCCTCGAAGGAGTCGGCCAGCACACCGGTGGCGAGGCGGTTCACCTCGTCCAGGACGCTGCGCACGACGTCCTCGTCGATGTCGGCGAACAGGCCGCCGCCCAGGATGTCCCGGCGCCCGAACACCTCGAAGAGATTGAACTCCAGGTCACGGATGTTGCTCTTGTAGTGGCCCATGGGGTCGGCTCCTTCACACGGGTGAACCGGGACGCTTGCATACTCGCCAGTAACCTTACCGACAATGCTACCCGCGAGTAACCCCTAAAAAACGGCAACGATGGGACGTTTGTCACACCTCCTCGGGGAAGCCTTCTCCCATGGGGCTTCCTGGGTTCCGCCATGCCGACCTGCCGGACGCGCAACCGCTGCGCAAAGTGCTCGGGCCGGGGGTGATCGCCGCGGGAGTGGGCCTGGCCTCGGGGGAGTTCGTCATCTGGCCCTACATCTCCGCCAACGTCGGCCTCGTCTTCCTGTGGGCCGCGGTCGTGGGCGTGGTCGCCCAGTACTTCCTCAACATGGAGATCGAGCGCTACACCCTGGCCACCGGGGAGACCGCGCTCACCGGGTTCAGCCGGCTCGGCCGCCACTGGGGCCTGGTGTTCGCCCTCATGGCGGTGCTGGCCAACATCTGGCCCGGCTGGGCCACCAGCTCGGCCACCGTCCTCACCTACGCCGTGGGCCGCGGCGACGTCACGATCATCGCGGTGGTGGAGCTGCTGGTGATCGCGGCGGCGCTGACCCTCTCCCCGGTCGTCTACCGGACCCTGGAGGCCACCCAGTTCATCAAGGTCGGCGCGGTCCTCCTCTTCCTGGTCATCGCGCTGTTCCTGGCCATCACCGGCGACGCCTACCGCGGGCTGGGCGAGGCGGTCACCCACGTCGGCCAGGTCCCGGGCCAGCTCGGCGCGGCCCTCGTGCTCGGCGCGATGGCCTTCGCCGGCGCCGGAGGCGGGCAGAACCTGGTGCAGAGCAACTGGATCAGGGACAAGAACATGGGGATGGGCGAGCGCATCCCGCGCCTGGTCTCCCCGGTGACCGGTGAGGACCAGGCCGCCCCCGCCACCGGCTACACCTTCGAGCCGGACGAGGGCAACCTCGGCCGCTGGCGCGCGTGGTGGCGGGTGGCCAACACCGAGCAGCTCGTCTCGTTCGTGGCCATCACCATCGTCACGATCTTCCTGATGTCGATGCTGGCCTACTCCATGGTCTTCGGCGCCCAGACCGCGAACGACATCACCTTCCTCAAGACCGAGGGTGAGGTGCTCGGCCAGCGGCTGTCGTGGTTCGGCGTCTTCTTCTGGGCGGTGGGCGCGCTGTCGCTGTTCGCGGCCAGCATGGGCATCTGCGACTACGTCGCCCGGATGGTCGCCGACGTGGTCAAGACGGTCTACCTGCCCGAGAGCACCCGCTGGACCGAGAGCCGCGTCTACAGCCTCGTCGTCTGGTTCATCGTGCTGTTCGGCATCGCGATGCTCACCGTCGGCTTCGACCAGCCGATCACACTGCTGGTCATCTCGGCCAGCGTCGGCGGGATCATGATGTTCCTGTACTCGGCGCTGCTGGCCCTGCTGAACCGCAAACTGCTCCCCGGGCCCATCAGGATCCGCGGGTACCGGCTGGTCATCGTGCTGCTGACCTTCGCCTTCTTCGGCTACTTCTCCGTCCTGACGCTGATCGACCAGTTCGGCAAGCTTTTCTGACGCCGGTCCCGGGCCCTCCGGAGCCGCGGTCCGGGACACGCCCGGACGTGCCGCTCGCGGTCACGGGACGCCGCGGACGCGCCGCCGTACGCTCGGGACATGACGAAGTCGTACGGCGGGGCGGGCGGACGAGGGCCGGTGGATGACGCGCCGGTGGACGGGCGGCCGGTCAACGGCCTGGCGGCCGACGAGCGGGCGGTGGACGAGGGGTGGCGCGCGGACCTCGCGCGGTGGGACATCCCCGAGCACATCCTCAGGCGGGCCCCGGGGAGTCCCTGGGGGCACTCCCCGGCGCGGTTCGCCCAGCGCACCGAGCACGCGCTCGCCGCCCCCGAGGGCCCGTCCCTGGACAGGGTCGCCGAGGCCCTGCCCGCCGGGGGGAGTGTGCTCGACGTGGGCGCCGGCACCGGGGCGGCCTCGCTGCCGCTGGCCGGCCGCCTGGGGGAGCTGGTCGCGGTGGACGTCTCCGCGGAGATGCTGGCCGAACTGACGCCCCGGGCCGAACGGCTCGGCGTCCCGGTCCGCACGGTGCCGGGCCGCTGGCCCGACGTGGCGGACCGCACCCCGGTGGCCGACGTCGCGATCGCCGCCCACGTCGTCTACAACGTCCCCGACCTGGCCGCGTTCCTGTCCGAGCTGACCCGTCACGCCCGGCGCCGGGTCGTCCTGGAGCTCACCGAGCGCCACCCGATGAGCTGGCTCGCCCCGCTGTGGCGGCACTTCCACGGCCTTCCCCGTCCCGCCCGGCCGACCGTCCACGACCTGGTGGCCGTCGCCGGGGCGCTCGGCCACGAGGTCGGCCACGAGTCCCGCGCGGCTCCGCTGCCCCGCTACGCGTCGCTGGACGAGCTCGCCGAAAGCGCCTGCCGCCGGCTCTGCCTCGCCCCGAACCGGGCGGGGGAGGTGGCCGAGGCCGCGGTCGCCCTGGGGATGTGGCCGCTCCCGCGCGATCGGTGGTTCACGGTGTGGTGGGAGACGGCCTGAGAGCCGCACCGCGTAACCTGTTTGACGGCTTAGGTGGTGTCGCGGTTAGGTGGCGGGCATGATTGAGATCCCCTACGTGACCTTCGACTGCGCCGAGCCGTACGAGCTTGCGACCTTCTGGAGCCAGGCCACCGGGCGGCCGATCCACCCCGACGACGACGCCTCCGACGACGAGGTCCTCGTGCCGGGCACGCCCGGCCTGCTGTTCATCAGGGTCCCCGAGGGCAAGACGGTCAAGAACCGGGTCCACCTGGACGTCACCGGGTCCGGCGGCACGACCCGGGAGGAGGAGGTGGAGCGCCTGCTGAAACTCGGCGCCACGGTCCACGACGACCGGCGCGCCGCCGATGGCAGGGGCTGGGTGACCATGCTCGACCCCGAGGGCAACGAGTTCTGCGTCTGCCGCGCCGAGTACGAGAAGTCCTGACGCGCCGGTCCCCGCGCGCGGCGCGTGACGGTCCGGGAAGGCGCGCTGGTCCCGGGAAGGCGTGACGGTTCCGGGAAGGCGTGACGGTCCCGGGAGGCGCGCTGGTCCCGGGGGGCGTCGCGATCCCGTGGGGGCCGGAGCTCTTGAGGAGGCGCCGGTCCCGGCACGGCGGCGGGGTCTTGCCGGAATGATGTTCGCTCCGGAATGCTGCGGTCATGAGCCCCCCGAGCGCGTCCGCGAGCATCAGCGTCTCGGCGCCGCCCGAGACGGTCTACGAGCTCGTCACCGGTGTCACGGACATGAGCGGCTGGAACGTCGAGTGCGAGAGCGCCGAGTGGGTCGGCCCGATCCGCGGGCCGCGACCCGGCGCGAGGTTCCGCGGGCACAACAGGAACGGCCGGCGGCGGTGGTCCACGCTCTGCACGGTCACCGTCGCCGATCCCCACCGGGTCTTCGCCTACGGCGTCCGCGCGGGCGGCCTGCTGGACGTGGCGATCTGGCGCTTCGAGATCACCCCCTCCGAGACCGGTTGCCACGTGGAGCAGAGCACCTGGGACACCCGCGGTCCCGTCATGCGGCTGCTGGGCGGACTCGTCTCAGGGGTCCGCGACCGGGCCGCCCACAACCGGGCCAACATGCTGCGGACCCTGGAACGCCTGAAGGCGGCGGCGGAGGCGGCCGCGCCGCCGTCCACGGGCGGCTGAACGCCCCGCCCGCGCTCAGCCGCCGTACGGCAGGGAGCGCTGGTCGCGGCCACGCCCCCGGAAGAACAGGGTCAGGAACGCGGTGATGAGGTACACCGCGACGCCGCCCTGGAGCGCGTCGAGCGCCGCGCCGAACACGCCCTCGCCGTCCACGACGAGCTGGACCGGATACATGAGCGCGGCGGCCCCGAGCGCCGGGTAGAGCGAGAAACGCCAGGGGTGGCGCAGGGCCCAGAGGCGGGCCTGCCGGGTCACCCGGTCCCCCTTCTCGGGCCTGGAGACCGCGCCGATCGACGCGACCAGGCTGAACAGGCCGATGCCGAGCACCAGCGCCCAGGTCAGGTCGGCGCTTCCCAGCAGGATCACGCCGAGGCCGAAGTTGACGGCCGCGACGGTGCCGCCGGTCACCGCGGCGGCCTTCCAGGGCGCGCCGTGCAGGGCGGCTCCGGCGAGTGAGATCTCGTCACGTCGAGTCAGTTCGTTGCTCATGCACTCAGGGTGCCTTCCGCGTCCCCCTGCCCGCATCGGGGAGAGACCCTGATTTCGACCCTGACCCCGCACCCCGCGCCTCCGCACCCCCCTCCTCCTGCGATTCCGCGCCTCCGTACGCTGCGGCTCCTCACTCCCGTGTCCTGCGGCCCCGTGCCCACGCCCCCTGCGGCCCCGCCGTACCCCGCCCCGGTAGGTTGGCCGTCATGCCCGTGGAACTCCGCCTCGCCCGCCCCGGCGACCTGCCGGCCATCGTGACCCTGATCGCCGACGACGCCATCGCGGCCGCCCGTACCGGTGAGCTCGGCGACGAGCACCGCGCCGCCTTCGACGCCATCGAGGCCGATCCCGGCAACGAGCTCGTCGTCGCCGAGCTGGACGGCGAGGTGGTGGGCACGATGCAGCTGACCTACATCCCCGGCATCTCCCGGCGCGGCTCCCTGCGGCTGCAGATCGAGGCGGTCCGCGTCGCCGCCCCGCTGCGCGGCCGGGGACTGGGCCGCCGGATGATGGAGTGGGCCGTCGAGCGGGGCCGCGCCCGCGGCTGCGCGCTGGTCCAGCTCACCACCGACAAGGCACGCAAGGACGCCCACCGGTTCTACGACTCGCTCGGCTTCGTCGCCTCCCATGAGGGATACAAGCTCACCCTGGGCTGATCGTTATCCTCGTCCCCACCGCTACACACGAGCCGACGGGATGGGCGATATGAGACGACACGTGTTGGGGCTGGGAGCCCTGGCCATGCTGCTGACGGCCTGCGGCGGGAACACCGGCGACCCGGTGGCGACCCCGGCCGGCACCGCGAGCGCCGCCGCGAGCGCCACCGGTGACGCGGCCGCGAGCCCCACGGGGAGCACCGCGAGCCCCACCCCGGCCGGCCTGCCGAGCCCGCAGCCCAGCCCCACCGGGGAGAACATCGCCGGCTGCGTCACCGCGGACATGGGCAAGATCTTCAAGTACACCCGCGACGGCACCGTCACCAAGGGTGTGATCATGGGCAAGGGGAAGGTCGGCGCGGTCGTCTCCTACGAGCGCCGCGGCACCGTATGCGACTGGCTGCCGCTGGCCGAGCGGCTGGTCGCCGAGGGCCGCCGCGTCCTGCTGTTCGACCGCAACGACGTGGTGAACCCCGAGAAGGACACCGTGGAGATGGCCCGGCGGCTGCACGACGCGGGCGTCGAGAAGGTGTTCCTGGTCGGCGGCTCCATGGGCGGCCGGCAGTCCGTGCTCGCGGCCGGGATGCTGAAGTTCCCGGTGGCCGGGGTCATCAGCGTCTCCGGCGGCACCACCCTGCCCGAGGACGTCACCGCCCTCAAGGCGCCCTTCCTCCAGGTCACCGCCGACGAGGACTCGACCGCCCCGCTCGACCAGGTACAGGCCGTCTACGAGGAGGCCAAGAAGTCGGCCGACCGCCAGCTCCTCGTGCTGAACGGCCGGGAGCACGCCAGCGCCCTGTTCACCGCAGCGCAGGGCGACAAGGCGCTCCAGGCGATCACGGCGTTCGTCACGAAGCACTCGCGCTGATCTCGACCAGGTTGTCGTGGTAGACGGCGCCACGGCCCAGGTCGGCGTCGCGCGCCTCCACCGCGGCGTTCACCGTCGAGCCACCGGCGCTCAGCTTGCGCCAGTGGCCCTTGGTGGCGGCCACCACGCCGGGCCGTACCCGGTCGCTGATCTCCACCACGGCCTCGAACCCGCCGACGTCGTTGAACACCCGGGCCCGCTGTCCGTCGGCGAGCCCCCGGGGCCCGGCGTCGGCCGGGTTGACCAGGACCCGCGGGCCCCGGGAGCGCCGCAGCAGCTCGGGGTTGTTGCCGAAGGTGCTGTTCAGGAACATGTGCGCGGCCGGGGTGACCAACGCCAGCGGGTACGGCCCGCCGTCGGCCGAGGCCGTACGAGGGGGGACGTAGGCGGGTCCGGAGCCGAACCGGAGTCTCCCCGAGGGGGTGGGGAAGCCGTCGGCGAACGGCGTGAACGGCTGCGGCACGTTCAGCCGGACCCACCCCTCCTTGCGCAGCCGGTCCACCGTGATCCCGGCCAGCGACGGATGGCCGGAGGACAGGAGCTGCTCGGCCAGCTCCAGGTCGGAGTCGTACAGCGACGGCTCGGTCAGCCCCATGTGCCGGGCCAGCCGGCGGAACGTCTCCATGGTCGACAGGCACTCGCCGGGCGGCGGAACCGCGGGCTCGTTCCACATCAGGTACATGTGCCCGTAGCCGGCGTGCAGGTCGGTGTGCTCGATCTGCATGGTCGCGGGCAGCACGATGTCGGCGTAGTCGACGGTGTCGGTGGGGAAGTGCTCCATCACGACCGTGAACAGGTCCTCGCGCAGCAGCCGCTCGCGGATGCGGTTCTGGTCGGAGGTGGAGGCCATCGGGTTGGCGCCGTACACCCACAGGCACTTCACCGACTCGTCCAGCTCGTCGGCCAGCCGGGTCATCGTCCGCCGCCGCACCGGCCGGGCGAGCAGGTCGTCGCGGGTGTCGATGTTCAGGTGGACGTATCCGCTGGTGGAGTAGGCGACTCCGCCGCCGGGACGACGCCAGTCGCCGGTCACCGCCGGGATGGCGGCGATCGTGCGCAGCGCGGCGCCGCCGCCGGCGTGCCGCTGGATGCCCATCGTGGTCCGGATGCCGGTGGGCCGGGTGTGCGCCAGCCGCAGCCCCAGGGCGCGGATGTCCGCCTCGGGCAGCCCGGTGATCTCCGCGACCGTCTCCGGCGGGTGGCGGAGGATCTCCTCCCGGAAGCCCTCCCAGCCCTCGGTGTGCCGGTCGAGGTAGTCGCGGTCCTCCGCGCCCTCGGAGAGGACCACGTTCAGCAGCCCCAGCGCCAGCGCCGCGTCGGTGCCGGGCCGGATCGGCAGGTACTCGTCTGCCTGGTCGGCCGTACGGGTGCGGATCGGGTCGATCGCGACGACGTGCGCCCCGTCCGCGCGGGCGTCCTGGATGAACTTCCACAGGTGGTGGCCGCTGGTCAGCGTGTTGGTGCCCCACAGCAGGATCAGCTTCGACAGCGCGAAGGTCTCGGGGTCCATCCCGCCGGGCGTGCCGTTGATCTCGGTCAGGCCGGCGTTTCCGGCGGCCGAGCAGATGTTCGCGACGTGCCGGGAGGCGCCCAGCACGTTCCAGAACCGGCGCCCGGCCTCACCCTCGACACCCTGGACGTAGCCGAGCGTCCCGGTGCCCTGGTACGGCCAGATCGCCTCACCGCCGTGCTCGTCGACGATCCCGCGCAGCCGTACGGAGATCTCCTCCAGGGCCTCGTCCCAGGTGATCCGCTCGAACTCGCCCGACCCCTTGGGGCCGGTGCGGCGCAGCGGATAAAGAAGGCGCTCGGGCGACTTCACCTGCTCCAGGTAGCGGTTGACCTTCACGCAGAGCGCGCCCCGGGTGTAGGGCTGGTCGGGGTTGCCCCGCAGCCCGACGGCCTCACCGTCCCGCACCGTCACGACCCACGAGCACGTGTCGGGGCAGTCCAGCGGACAGGCCCCCAGAACGCGCAGTTCGCCTGATTCACCTATTTCACCCAGCGGCATGGCTTCGACTTTAGCCGCGGGCGCCGAAGGGGGGTACGGCCGGCGCGGCCGTACCCCCCGTGGGTCACTGCGAGACGCCGCCGTGGTCGTGGTCGGCTCCGAGGCCGCCGCCCCCGGTGCCCGCCTGCGTGGCGCCGGGCGTGCCGCCGCCGGGCAGGTCACGGCTGTAGGCGTAGACGAACGCCGCCGTCGCCACCGCGCCGGTGTTGATCGCCAGCGCCTTGTCGTTGACGTTGGCGATGGTGTCGCACGCCTGGTGGTAGCACTTGTCGTAGGCGACCCCGGCCTCACCGCCGAACTTGGCCGCCTCCTCAGGGCTCTTCACGCCCTCCGCGCCGGTGAACAGGCCGCCGGACGGGATGCCCACCGCGATGAAGGGCCCGTAGTCGGACCGGCCGGTGAAGTCGGTGCCGACGTACGGCTGGCCGATCGCCCTGTAGTACGTCTCGAAGAGCTTCTCGATCTCGCCCGACCCCGCCGGGCCCGCCGGGGCGCCCGTCTTGTCGGAGTCGTCGCCGTCGTAGATCCCCAGCGTGTAGTTCGGCGAGGCGATCATGTCGAAGTTCAGGTACAGCTTGATCCGGGCCTTCTCGGCCGCGGAGAGGCTGTCCACGTAGTGCTCGGAGCCGAGCAGGCCGAGCTCCTCGGCGCCCCAGAAGGCGAAGCGGAGCCGGTTGCGGGTGGGCAGGTGACCCGCCCGCAGCGCGGTCTCCAGGATGGCCGCGCTGCCCGAGCCGTTGTCGTTGATGCCCGGCCCCTCGGGGACGCTGTCGAGGTGGGCGCCCAGCATGACGACCTTGCCCGGGTCGCCCTTGCGGCTCTCGGCGATGACGTTGCGGGTCTTGCGGTGCAGGTCGCTCTCGGCGCTCACCGCGAGCCGCACCGTCGTCCCGGTCGCGGCCAGCTCGTTGCCGACCGCGAAGGTGGTGCCGACGACGGGGATGTGCGTGGTGGGCTCGTTGAGGGTGCCGTTCAGCAGGGTCGTGCGGTCGTTGGGGCCTTCGCCCGGCTGCCCCTCGTTGAAGATGATCACTCCGGCGGCCCCGGCCGCCTGGGCGTTCTCGGCCTTGACCTGGAAGTTGCAGGTGCCGCGCTGCATCAGGGCGATGTTGCCCGGGGTGAAGCCCGCGAAGTCGCTCGCCTCACAGCCCGAGGACGAGCCGTTGGGAGCCGGGCTCGGCGGCAGCACCAGGTCCACGCCCTGCACCGCGGCCGTGACGCTTCCCGAGCCGGAGTAGGTCATGACCCTGAAGTCGGTGCCGCGCGCGTAGTTCTTCGCCGCGGGGGAGACCCGGTCCAGGACGGACGGGGTGAGCTCGCGGAAGAACGGGAACTCGAACTCCTGGAGGGTCACGTCGTACCCGGCGGCACGCAGCTTGCCGGCGACATAGGACACCGACGCCTCGTGACCGGGGGTGCCCGACGCCCGGGTGCGGCCGTTGGCGTCGGCGATCTGCTGGAACTTCACCAGATGCTGCTTGACGGACGGGACCTTGACCGAACGGCTGAGCCCTTCCGGGTTCGGATCGGCGCTCGCCGGGACGGCGGAGACGACGGGCAGGGCCAGGGCCGCGGTGGTGACCGCGGCTACCAGACCCCTCGACGCGCGTACGCGCATGCGGACTCCTTTGAGAACAACGGTGGTGCCGAAAATCCCCCGTGATCGCGATGGGACAGAACGTAACCCGGACAATCTTGATCTTTAAAGACCGCTCCGACATTCGTTATCGAGCGGAGTCGAATCAGCGTTCGGGGCGTTCCCCATCCCTACTTGACCGGCCGCCCCCGGTGGCGTAGGCGCGCGGGGCACCGAGGGCGGGGCCCGCCCGCCGTGATCCCACTGGTCCTGCTGATCCCGCTGATCCCGCTGATCCCGCTGGTCCCGCTGACCCCGCCGGCCACCCGCCGCCCGCCGCCCGAAGCCCCGTGACCGGGGGCGGGACTTCTTTTCCGGTTCCACGCAGCAGAATGGAGGCCACCCGCAGGACGGCCGGAAGCCCGTCCGGCACGGTGTTCACGACTCCGGTCACCGACGCGAAAGGAAGATCGGTGACGTATCCGTAATGAAGATCGATGACGCAGCAGCAATGGAGAACGTGCAGAATCGCGAGTGGTGACCGAAATCAGAGAGCACGGAGAAGTGCCGTCCGCCGACGGTGAGAGCCCCCCGGCGAACGGCGATCCCGTCGTGCTCGTCGACGAGCCGCTGCTCCCGCAGCGCATCCGGCGCCCCTCCGACCTGCTGCGCTTCCTCGCCACGGTCGTCGTGCTGGCGGCCGTGGTCCTCCTCGCGCTCGTGGCGCAGAAGACGCTCAACGGCCTCGAGGGCGACGTGGCCGACAGCACCAACCACCTGCCGTTCCTCCTCGGCGGCGTGGTGGGCGTGCTGAGCGGGGCCGCCATGCTCGGCGTCCCCGGCGCGTACGCGATCGAGCGGGTGCTCCATCGCGACGGCCTGCGGATCGCCGAAGGCGTCTTCGCGGCCATCGCCGGCATGATCCTCTCCTTCGCCCTCGGCGAGTGGATCATCAAGTTCGGCTCCGCCGAGCTGCGGTTCCTGTTCACCAGCGGACGCGGCGACGTCGAGCCGCTCAACACGCTGGTCACCTCGGTCATCGCCTACGTCACCGCGGTGCGCATCTCCCGCCGCCCCACCTGGCGCGCGGCCCTGTGGAGCGCGGTCACGCTCAACACCATCGCCCTCTTCGCCGGCAGCGCCGCCACCCTCCTCGGCGTCGCCGTGTCCATCCTGGTCGGCCTGGCCGTCGGCTACGCCACCCTGTACGGCCTGGGCAGCCCCAACACCCGCCCGCCGGGCGGCGCGATCGTCGCCACACTCCGCAAGCTGGGCTTCCAGCCCGTCAAGGCCCGGCGGATGGACGACGACCACCAGAGCAGCAGACGCTACGCCGTCGACCTCAAGGACGGCACCCGCCTCGACGTCACCGTCCTCGACCGTGACCGCCAGGTCGCCGGGCTGCTCTACCGGCTCTGGCGGCGGATCAGGCTCAACAGCGAGACCCGCCGCCGCGCCATCCGCTCGCTACGCGCCGAACTGGAGCGCGAGGCCCTGATGGCGTACGCCGCCCAGGCCGCCGGGGCCAGCACGCCCCGGCTCGTCGGCACCAGCGAGATCGGCACCGAAGCGGCGCTGCTCGCCTACGAGCACGTCCCCACCCGCCCCCTCGACGACATCCCCGACGAGGAGATCGACGACAACCTGCTCGCCCAGGTCTGGGAGCAGGTCCTGCTCCTGCAGGTCCAGCGGCTCGCCCACCGGAGGCTGACCGGCGACAGCATCCACGTCGACGACGACGGCCGCGTCATCCTCATGGACGCCCGCAGCGGGGAGATCGCCGCCGGTGACCTGCTGCTCCGCCTCGACGTCGCCCAGCTCCTGACCTACCTCAGCCTGCGCGTCGGCGCCGAGCGCGCGGTCGACGCCGCCGCCACCGTCGCCGGGCCCGGCGTGCTGGCCGGCGCGCTGCCGCTGTTGCAGCCCATCGCGCTCACCCGCGAGACCCGGGCGGCGCTCAACCGGAACAAGGGACTGCTGCCGGCCATCCGGGAGCGGATCGTCGAGCTCGCCCCCAAGGTGGAGGGCGAGGAGGTCCGCCTGGAGCGCTTCCGCCCGCGGACCCTCGTCACGATCATCGCCAGCACCGTCGCCGCGTACTTCCTGGTCGGCTCGCTCAGCCAGATCAACCTGAACGTCCTCAGTTCCGCCAAGTGGGGCTGGACCGTCGTCGCCCTCGCCGCCGCGATGCTGAGCTACGTCGCCGCCGCCCTGATGCTCAAGGGCTTCGTGCCGGAGAAGCTGCCGCTGGGCCGTACGGTGCTCGTCCAGTTCGCCGGGTCCTTCGTCAAGCTCGTCGCGCCCGCCGCCGTCAGCGGCGTCGCCATCAACACCCGCTACCTGCAGAAACGCGGCATCCCCCCGGGGCAGGCGGTGGCCAGCGTAGGCGCCTCCCAGGTCATCGGCCTGGCCTTCCACGTCGGCCTGCTGCTGCTGTTCGCCTACGTCACCGGCTCCCGGACCGCCGAGTCGTTCACGCCCTCGCGGACCCTGGTGTTCGCGCTGCTGGCCGTCGCCGGGGCGGCGCTGATCGCGCTGGGAGTCCCGCGGGTGCGCCGGCTGGTCACCACCCGGGTCCGCAGCCTGTTCTCGGGCGTCGTCCCACGCCTGCTCGACGTCCTGCAGACGCCCAGCAAGCTCCTCGAGGGCTTCGCCGGCACGCTCCTGCTGACCATCTTCTTCGTGACCTGCCTCGACGCCTCCATCCGGGCGTTCGGCGGCTCCCTCGACTTCACCGCCGTGGCGATCGTCTTCCTCGCGGGCAACGCCATCGGCTCCGCCGCCCCCACCCCCGGCGGCCTCGGCGCCGTCGAGGTCTCCCTCGCGGCCGGCCTGACCCTCGCCGGCCTGCCCAAGGAGGTCGCCACGTCGGCCGTACTGCTGTTCCGGCTGTTCACCTTCTGGCTGCCGGTCCTGCCGGGGTGGGCCTCGTTCGCCTACCTCCAGCGGCACGAGGCGCTGTAGGACGCTCCCGCCCGTCGTCCGGCGGATGCAGGGCGGGCGCGGATGAGCGTCTCCCGGGCGGCTCCGCCGGTCCCGTTTCTCCCGGACGGCTCCGGCGGATCCCGCCCGGGGACCCGGGACCGGTCAGGCCCCGGGTCCCCGGGACGGGCCCCGCCGGGAGACGCCCGTCCGCGTCGTCACCGTCAGGACTCGCTCGACCGGGCCCAGATGTTGATGCCCGCCTCGACCGCGTCCTTGTCGACGGCCGCGAGCTCGTCGTCGGTGAACGACAGGTTCCGCACCGCACCGAGGCTGTCCTCGAGCTGCCGGACGCTGCTCGCGCCGATCAGCACGGACGTCACGCGGCTGTCGCGCAGCGCCCAGGAGAGCGCCATCTGGGCGAGCGTCTGGCCCCGCCCCTCCGCGATCTCGTTGAGCCGGCGGACGTGCCGCATCGTCTCCTCGGTCAGCATCTCGGGGGTGAGGAACCTCCCCAGCGAGGCCCGCGACCCCTCGGGGATCCCGTCGAGATAGCGGCTGGTCAGCATGCCCTGGGCCAGCGGCGAGAACGCGATGCAGCCCATGCCCTCCTGCTCCAGGGTGTCGAGCAGGCCGCCCTCGATCCACCGGTTGAGCATCGAGTAGGACGGCTGGTGGATGAGCAGCGGCGTGCCCATCTCCCGCATGATCCGCGCCGCCTCGGCGGTGTGCTCCGGAGAGTAGGAGGAGATGCCCGCGTACAGCGCCCGGCCCGACCGGACCGCGTGGTCCAGCGCGCCCATCGTCTCCTCCAGCGGAGTGTCCGGGTCGAACCGGTGGCTGTAGAAGATGTCGACGTAGTCCAGCCCCATCCGCTTCAGCGACTGGTCCAGGCTGGAGAGCAGGTACTTGCGCGACCCCCACTCGCCGTAGGGGCCGGGCCACATGTCGTACCCGGCCTTCGTCGAGATGACCAGCTCGTCGCGGTACGGAGCGAAGTCGTCCCGCATGTGCCGGCCGAAGTTGGTCTCCGCCGAGCCGTACGGCGGGCCGTAGTTGTTGGCCAGGTCGAAGTGGGTCACCCCCAGGTCGAACGCCCGGCGCAGGATGGCCCGCTGGGTCTCGAAGGGCTTGTCGTCGCCGAAGTTGTGCCAGAGCCCCAGCGAGACGGCGGGCAGCCTCAGCCCGCTCCTGCCGACCCTGTTGTACGGCTGCCGCCCGTCGTAGCGGTCATCCGCCGCGATGTATGTCACTTGGTCACCTTGGCTGTGTCGAGGATCCAGGAGAGGACGAGGGCCTCCTCGCGCCAGGCGTCGTACCTGCCGCTGCGCCCGCCGTGGCCGGCGCCCATCTCCGTCTTGAGCAGGAACGGCCCGCCCCGCGCGATGTCGCGGAGCTTCGCGACCCACTTGGCGGGCTCGTGGTAGAAGACCCGGGTGTCGTTGAGACTGGTGATCGCGAAGATCGGCGGGTAGACCCGGTCGTCCACGTTCTCGTAGGGCGTGTACGACTTCATGTACTCGTACACGCCGGCGTCGTGCAGCGGATCGCCCCACTCGTCCCACTCGATCACCGTCAGTGGCAGGGACGGGTCGAGGATCGTGTTGAGCGCGTCCACGAACGGCACCTGGGCGACGACGCCGGCGAAGCTCTCCGGCGAGAGGTTGGCCACGGCCCCCATCAGCAGCCCCCCGGCCGAACCGCCGCGGGCGACGATCGAACTCGACCACCCCTCGGCCTTCAGATGCTCGGCGGCGGCGACGAAGTCGGTGAAGGTGTTCTTCTTCTGCTGGAACTTGCCGTCCTCGTACCAGCGGCGGCCCATCTCGCCGCCGCCCCGGATGTGCGCGATGGCGAAGGCGAAGCCCCGGTCGAGCAGGCTGAGCCTGGGGATGGAGAACGACGGGTCGATCGACACCTCGTAGCTGCCGTAGCCGTACAGGAGGGTGGGCGCGGGCCGCTCGGTGCCCTTCCTGACCACGATCGAGATGGGGACGCGGGTGCCGTCGGAGGCCGTCGCCCACTCGCGGAACTGCTCGTAGTCGTCCGGGTCGTAACCGCCGAGCACCGGCTTGCGCTTCAGCAGGATCAGCTCGCGCGTCCGCAGGTCGTAGTCGTAGACCGACGCCGGGGTGACCATGCTGGTGTAGCCGAGGCGCAGCCGCTCGGTGACGAACTCCGGGTTGCCCGCGGGTCCGACCTCGTAGATCGGCTCGGGGAAGGAGATCTCGTACGGCTCGCCGTCCCCGGGGAGGACGCGGATGCCGGTGAGGCCGTCCCGGCGGAAGTGAACGACGGAGTGGCTCTGGAACGCGTCGACGTTCAGCAGCCGGGTGTCGGTCCGGTGCTCGATCAGCGGGGTCCAGGCGGCGGGATCGTCGAGCGGCGCGGTGGCCAGCTCGAAGTTCTCCGCGTTCCGGTTGTGCAGGACCAGGAAGCGGTCGCCGGCGTGCTCGACGCCGTACTCGACGCCCGTCTCGCGGGGCCGCACGACGCGGAACTCGCCGGTGGGGTCGTCCGCCTCCAGGATCCTGACCTCGCTGGTGATCTTGCTTTCGGCCGCCAGCATCAGGTAGCGCTCGCTGCGGCTGAGGCCGATGCCCAGCCAGAACCGCTCGTCGGTCTCCTCGTGGACCAGCACGTCGTCCTCGGCCGAGGTGCCGATCGTGTGCCTGTGGACCCGGTACGGCCGCCAGCTCTCGTCCACCGTCGTGTAGAAGAAGGCGGTGCCGTCCGCCGACCAGGCGCCGCCGTAGAAGATGCCGGGGATCTCGTCGGGGAGGATCTCGCCGGTGACGAGGTTCTTCACCCTCAGGGTGAAGCGCTCGTCGCCGGTGAAGTTCACCGCGTAGGCCAGCATGGTGCCGTCGGGGCTGACCGCGCTGGTGCCGACGGCGAAGAAGTCGCTGTCCCCGGCCAGCTCGTTGCCGTCGAGGAGGACCTCCTCGCCGGGGAGCGGCTCGCCGGCCTTCAACTCGGGCGGTGTCTCCCCGGTGGCCGCCACACGGCACTGGATGCCGTACTGCTTGCCCTCCTCGGTCCGGGAGTAGTACCACCAGCCGTTCTTCCTGCCGGGGACCGAGAGGTCGGTCTCCAGCGTCCGGCCCTTGATCTCCTGGAAGATCGTCTCCTGCAGGGGCTTGAGATGAGCGGTCGCCTGCTCCGTGTAGGCGTTCTCCGCTTCGAGGTAAGCGATGGTGTCGGGATCGTCCTTGACCGTCAGCCACGCGTACTCGTCGACCACGGTGTCTCCGTGGTGCACGCGCTCGCTGGGAACCTTCTTCGCCTTGGGCGGCATCTGACTGCTCACCCCGCCGAGTCTATGTTTCCCGCCGGACCTCTCCCGGGGGCCGGGGCGGGTCGGGTCGACCTGGGCAGGGTCGCGGTGGCTCGGGTCGCGGGGAGGCTGGTCGCGGCGGGACGGATCGGGTCGGGGAGGGGCGGGTCGCGATGGGACGGATCGGGTCGGGGAGGGGCGGGGAGAGGTTCTGCGATTACGGCTCAAGCGGTCCGCGAGGGCTGCTAATCTTTCGTGGTCGGCAGGGGCCGGCAAACCACTCCAATCACTCCGGTGACTTCGACGTGGCTTGTTCCGTGTTCCCCGATATCCCCTTGAAACGCACCGCCGCGGAGATCGGTTCGCAGAGCCGCTCAGAGGCTGGTAAGTTTAAGGGGTTGCCTCCGAAAGAGGCGGCCCGAATTCCCTTCGGGACGGTTGGATCAAAGCAAATCGCTCCGAAAGAGCGATTTGACACGAAAAAGCCGGTCTGAAAGAATAAAGGCACAACGAAACGAACGAAACGCCCCGGAGAGACGGGCCTGAGGGTCCGGTTCGACGGTGA
>NZ_JBIAMC010000026.1:0-79397 GCF_042873875.1 Streptosporangium sp. NPDC004379 | reverse complement strand
TATGAACGAGCTGTTCGGGGGTCACGCCCGCATCGAACCATCACCCGGACGACCCGACCAGCCACAACAGCCTGACCTAACAAAGCACTACTAGTGCTGTGACCGGAAACGATCATCGGGTTGGCGCGTAGGGCGCCCGTGCCGCTTTGATCGTGTTCGATCAGTGCTCGGGAGGCAGGGTGACGCAACCGGTCAAGGTCCGCAGGCTCACGGATCAAGAAGGGCAGAAGCTGCAGCGCATCGTGCGGCGAGGCACGATGAGCACGGTGCGCCATCGGCGGGCGATGATCCTGCTGGCCTCGGCCGGTGGCAATACCGTGCCGGTCATCGCGCGCCTGGTGACCGCCGATGAGGACACCGTGCGCGATGTGATTCATCGTTTCAACGAGATCGGGCTGGCCTGCCTGGACCCTCAGTGGGCGGGAGGCCGTCCCCGCCTGCTGAGTCCTGACGACGAAGACTTCGTCGCGGCGACGGCCACTACCCGACCTGCCGAGCTCGGCCAGCCCTTCACCCGCTGGTCCATCCGCAAGCTCCTCGACTACCTGCGCCGTCTGCCCGACCGCAGCATCGCCATCGGCCGGGAAGCGTTACGCACCCTGCTGGCCCGGCGCGGGATCACCTTCCAGCGCACCAAGACCGGAAAGAATCGCCCGACCCGGACTTCGAGGCCAAGCTGGAACGCATCGAGTACGCCCTGACGCAGCGGCCCGAGCGCACCTTCGCCTTCGACGAGTTCGGTCCCCTGGGCATTCGTCCGACCGCCGGGACGGGCTGGGCGCCGCAGGGCCAGCCGGACCGGCTGCCGGCCACCTACCACCGCACCCACGGCGTGAGGTACTTCCACGGCTGCTACTCCGTCGGCGACGATCTGCTGTGGGGCATCAACCATCGACGCAAGGGCATCGATCACACCTGGGCCGCGTTGCGCTCGATCCGGGCGGCCCGCCCGGACGGCGCCCCGATCTACGTGATCCTGGACAACCTGTCGGCGCACAAGAACGCCCGCAGCCTCGCCTGGGCGAAGAAGAACAAGGTCGAGTTGCTGTTCACCCCGACGTATGCTTCCTGGGCCAATCCGATCGAGGCGCACTTCGGGCCCTTGCGCCAGTTCACCCTGTCCAACTCCGACCATCCCAACCACACCGTGCAGACCCGCGCACTGCACGCCTACCTGCGCTGGCGCAACGCTCACCTCCGTCATCCCGACGTGCTGGCCGCGCAACGCCGCGAACGCGCCCGCATCCGCAGCGAGAAAGGCATCTGCTGGGGCGGCCGACCGCTGGCACCCGCCGCGTGACCACCCGCCCGGTACCCCCGGCGCTCTGAAGGAAAGGACAGTTCGCACCTCATGCAGATCCTGCAGACGAATCACGCTCTGTTGAGCCGACTACTGCCGGCCGTCAGACCGGAGGATCTCGCCGTCCGCCAAGGACAATTCCACCAGGTAGTGATCGGCGCAGACCGTGTCGTGTGCCTGCCTCGCACCGAAGCCGCGGCCACCCGGCTGCCGCACAGGGCCGCTGTCTTGCGCCTGCTCGCCGGATTCGATCTCGGCTTCCGCACGCCTCAGCCACTGCTAGAGAGCAGCACTCACGGCACAGACCAGCCGCAGTTCCTCGTCCTCAGCCGCGTTCCCGGAGCCCCGTTGGAGGCCGATGCACTCGAAGATGCCAAGGTGGCCGAGGCCGCGGCCGCGCAGTACGTCGCGCTACTTACCGAACTGGCCAGAGTCGGCGCTGAGGAGAAGGTGCGAGCGGCCCTGCCGGCACCACAAGATCGGTGGCGGCAGTTCGCAGCCTACGTCCGCACCGAGTTGTTCGGGCTCATGTCCGATGGCGGGCGTCAACGAGCTGAGCGAGAGCTCGCGGCGCTCGACAGCCTTCCCCACATCACCGATGCGGTGGTCCACGGTGATCTCGGTGCCGAGAATGTCCTATGGGAGTGCCAGGACGGACTGCCCGTGCTCGGCGGGGTGATCGATTGGGATGAGGTCACGATTGGTGATCCCGCCGAGGATCTTGCGGCCGTTGGGGCCGGCTACGGCACGCATTTCTTGAATCGGGTACTGACGCTGGGCGGCTGGTTGGACAGCACGATGGCCACCCGCATCGCCATCATTCGCACAACCTTCGCCCTGCAGCAGGCTCTATCCGCGCACCGGGACGGCGACGAAGAACAACTGGCGGACGGTCTGAGCGGCTACCGCTGAATTCATCCCCCGGCCCCACCGTGATCGTCGTCTACTCCCATCACTGGTGTTGACGGACAGCGCCCGATCTCCGAAGACGCGGAAGAGCCTCTCCAAAGGCGCTCATGCCTGCAACAACCCGGTGATCGTTTCCGGTCACAGCACTAGCGACTCGGGATCCCGTCGCCCGCTCCGGACCCCTCCGGTGGCAGGGCGGGCCGTCGGTGATATCCGGTGGCCCGCCATCGCGCGGGTGTGCCACCGTGGGCGGATGCGACAGACCGCGGGCCCGCGCCGGGCCCTGCCCGGGGACGCCGGGCGGATCGCCGAGGTCTTCCTGGCCGCTCGCGCGGAGATGACCTACCTGCCGGACCTGCACACCGAGGAGGAGACCCGGCGCTGGATCGCCCACGTCGTGCTCCGGGACGACGAGGTCTGGGTGACCGGGCCGGACGGCGAGGTCGCGGCCTTCGCGGCGCTCGGCGACGGGTGGCTGGAGCACCTGTACGTCGCGCCGGAGGCCCAGGGCCGGGGTTTCGGCGCCGCGTTGCTCGCGCTGGCCAAGGAGCGGCGGCCGGACGGGCTCGACCTGCACGTGTTCCAGGAGAACGCCGGCGCCCGCCGCTTCTACGAGCGGCACGGCTTCGCCCTGGTGGAGCTGGGCGACGGCGAGGGCAACGAGGAGAACCTCCCCGACGCCCGCTACCGCTGGCGGCCCGCCGCCCGGGACGCCTGACCCGCACGCCCCCGGATCCGCGTCCCGGGACACGTCCGGGACACCTCCGGGTTCACCCCTCGGGCCGTTCCCGCCGGGCCGCCGACCGCGACTGCCGGCCCCTCACACCCCCGGACCCGCACCCCGGGGCCGCCGCAGTGCCGCCGCGACGGCGCGGGCGAAGCCGTCGACGTTGTCGAGCATGACGTTGTGCCCGCAGTCCGGGACCGCCACGACGTCCACCCCGGCCGCGACCAGTCCGGCGGCGCCGACCGGCGCGCCGTCCGCCTCGGGGTGGATGAAGGTGCGCGGGATCGTCAGCTCCGGCAGCAGCTCGCGGACGCTGCGGGTGGCTCCGCCGTACGGCACGGCGCACCGGACCAGGTGGACCGCGCTGCGGTGCAGCGCCTCGGGACCCGCCAGGCGCATGGTGGCCGCCCGGTGCGGGCCGACCCGCTCCATGGTCTCCGCCCAGCCGTACCGCAGGAAGTCCTCCTCGGTGTAGGTGGCGATCCCCGAGCTGCCCGGCCACGGCGCGGGATCGACCGGGTCGAGGTTGGCGTCGACCAGGACGAGCGCCGAGACCAGGTGCGGATGCCGTACGGCCAGCGCCGTCGCCACCGCGCCGCCCATGCTGTGCGCCACGACCTCGGCGGCGCCGACGCCGGCGCCGGTCAGCGCGGCGGCGAGCATGTCGGCGTGCCCCTCCAGGGTGTAGCCGAAGTCGGCGGGCCGGTCGCTGATGCCGAACCCGAGCATGTCGATCATCAGGGTCCGGTGGCCCGCGAGCGCCGGGTGGGTCGCAGCCGGGGTGAAGTACGGCGCCGACGACGTGCCGAGGCCGTGCACGAACACCCTGGCCGGTTCCACGCCCGGCAGTTCCACCCAGCGGATCCGGCTCCCGTCGTCCCTCACCCGCACGCAAGCGCACCGCCGCGCTGACCGGGCACGTGCGGCCGATCGCCGACGGAACGCTCTACCCGGCCATCAAGCGCCTGGAGCGCGCCGGGCTGCTCGCCCGCGAGCTGCGGCCCGGCGCCCTCGCCGCTCCCCGGCACATGCTGAGCCTCACCCAGGCCGGGCGCCGGGAGCTGCTGCGCCGGCTGGGCGAGCCCGACGAGCAGTTCGTCACCGACGAGAACCGCTGGTTCACCGTCCTGGCCTTCCTGCGCCACCTCGGCGACCCCGCGCGGCAGGCCGCGGTCCTGCGCCGCCGGCTGGACTTCCTCACCCAGCCCGCCAGCTTCTTCTGGGACGGCGACCGTCCGCTGCGCGCCGCCGACTTCGACGACCCCTTCCGGCGGGGCCTGTTCACGATCGCCACCGCGACCAGCCGTACGGAGATCCGCTGGCTGCGCGAGACCCTCGGTCTGCTGGACGAGGAGTACGGCTCAGCCCGCTGACCAGACGGCCAGCGGCACGAGCATCTCGTCCTCGGTCAGCGCCCCGTGCTCGAAACGCGGGCCGCGCACCGGGAGGGGGAAGCGGGGCGAGGCCGCGACGGCCACCACCTCCCCGATCCGCTCCCGGACGGCCGGGGTCAGCTCCAGCAGGCCCATGCCGGGCAGCTCGTCGGCGGCCAGCACGAGCGCGTGCCCGCCGAGAGCGGCGGCGAGCCGTTCCGCCGCCTCGTCCGCCCGTCCCGGACGCGGGTGGAGCCAGCGCACCCGTCCCGCGCCCCCGCCCGGCAGCGCGCACAGCTCCGGGACGTCCACCTCGGCCCACGCGGCCTCCAGGGCCGGGTCGGGGACGACGGGCACCTGGCCGTGGTCGGAGTGCGCGATCACGTGCCACCCCCTCGCGGCCCAGGCCAGCGCGTGGCGCTCCAGTCCGGCGACGGCGCGCATGGCATGGGGGTCGTAACCGTGCCGGTGGACGTGGTCGTCCAGGTTGACGTAGATCCACAGCAGCAGCCGCCGGCCGTCCGCGGCGTGCGCGGCGAACGCGGCCTCGACGTCGCGGGCCACGGCCGCCACCAGGCTCTCCGGGTCGAGCGCCTGGGCGGCGAGTTCGCTCCGCCGCGCCGCCGGGACCTCTCCGGCGTTCCGGAACGCCGGGAACCGGGCCGCTCCCCGCAGCAGCGCGGCGGACCAGGGGCTCCCGAGCGTGTCGATCTCGCGTCCGGCGGCGACGGCGACGGTTCCGGGAATCGCGGCCGCGCGCTCGAACACGGTCGTCCGCGCCGCGATGAGGTCACCGCCGGGCGGGCCGTCACGGGGGTCGTCGCCCGGCGGGCCGCCGCCGGAAGAGGCGCCGCCCTGGGGGCCGCCGTCCGGACGGGCACCGCGTGGGGGACCGCCGGAGAGGCCGCCGCCGGGCGGGGCGCCGCCCGGCCGATCCGGTACGGCTCGCGCGAGCGTCTCACCGGTGATCACGTTCATGAGGGAGCCGTCGGCGGGTGAGCGGCAGGCGGCCCCGATCGCCAGGTGCCCGGAGGCCGGGAGGCCGGTGACCGAGGTCATCCAGGCGGTCGCCGAGGTGCTGGGGAACGTCGAGGTGAGGCGGGTGAGACCGGCCGCGGGCCAGGCCGCGCGGGCCGCCCGCCAGGCCAGGCCGTCCACCGCCAGGACGACGACCCCGCGCTCGGCCCGTTCCAGCGCCGCCAGGATCCGGTCCGGCACCGCGCGCAACGACTCCCGGGGGTGGGGTGTGACGCCGACCCCCGGGACGCCGGCGTGTCCGCCCGTCAGGTCCGCGTCATCCGGCAAGGCCGGACGGGTTTCTCGCGGCGGGCGTCCCGGGTCTTCCGATCATCAGTAATTCGGCACGCAGTCCGTGCAGGTCGTGCGGAATTTCATGACCTGTACGGCCTGGCGCTCGGAGAGCATTGTCTCCACGAGTTCAGGCGTGAGCATAACCGGGGTTTCGGTCGTCGTCTGCTGCAGGATCTCGGGCATCACGCTGGACCTCCTGATGGGGATTTGACGATTTCCCCTGAGATTATGTGAATGAACGTAAAATGGGACGACTTACCTGTCAACGGGGAAATCGAACGGCCCGCCGGTCATTGACGAATGCGCCCGCGCCCGCGCGCCGTCCCGGCGGACCTCCCGCCCGGCGTCCCAGACAGCCGCTCACCCGGCCTCGGCCCACTCCAGCCCACTCCAGCCCACTCCGGCCCACTCCGGCTCACCCGGCCTCGGCCCGCTCCGGCTCACCCGCCGCCACCGGGGACCCGCGGCGCGACAGCAGCACGTACGCCGCCACCGCCGCGAACGCCACCGCGCTGAAGGCGTAGACGAACCGGAACTCCACGAACCGGATGGCGAACGCCCCCACCGCCATCGACGCCACGAACGGCAGGTCGATCAGCGCGTCCATCGCGGTCAGCGCCCGGCCCTGCAGCCCGGCCCCGGTGCGGCGCTGCACGAGCGTGGTGGTCGCGACCATGAACATCGGGATGGACAGCCCGACGAAGACGCCGCTCACGCACACGCTCACCACGCTCGTCGGGATCACCAGCAGCAGGCCGAACGCGCTGGAGGCGAAGCCGACGGCCGCCGTGCGCTGCTCGCCGTACCTCCGGATGAGGGTCCCGGTGATCAGGCCGCCGACGATGGCCCCGCCGCCCTCGAACGCGGCGATCACCCCGATGAACGCGGGCGGCCGGTCCAGGCCCTGGTCCACCGCGGCGAACATGGCGGAGTTGATGAGCCCCGCCGCGCCCAGCGCCAGGCCGAGCGCGACGACGCCCGAGCGCAGCTCCGCGTCGCGCAGGATGTGCCGGATGCCGGCGGTGAGATCACGCGTCAGGCGGCCCGGCTCACGTCCGCCCTCGCGCCCGCGTTCGCCGGAGCGCGTCAGGTCGGGTGCGCGCCGCAGCGCCAGGAGCACCAGCACCGACACCAGGAAGGTGCCCGCGTCCAGCACCGCCACCGCGCTCAGGCCCATCGCGGTGAAGAGCGCGGCGCCCAGCAGCGGCCCGACGATCCGCAGCCCCTGGCTGAAGGAGCCGAACAGGCCGTTGGCGTCGCCGAGCAGTTCGGACGGGAGCATCGAGTGGACCAGCCCGCCCCTGGCCGCGTTGAACACCTGGTTGGAGACGCCGTAGCCGAAGGTGACGACGAAGACGATCCACAGGTCGCCCGGGTGCCGCACCAGCAGCAGCGACAGCACCAGCACGGCCGCGACCAGATCGTTGACGATCATCGTCGCGCGCCGGGGGAACCGGTCCACCAGCAGCCCGGTGAGCGGGGCGATGAAGGAGGGCAGCGACAGCAGCACCAGGACGACGCCGGCCATCGAGTCCGACCCGGTCAGGTCCTTCACGAAGATGGCGAGGACGATCAGCAGGGCGCGGTCGCCGAACATGTTGACCGCCTGGCCGAAGAAGAGCAGGACGAACTGTCGGTCACGCAGGAGCCTGCGCATCGGCGCCCCTTTCGGCGTTGGTCGTCTCCTCTGCCCAGCCCGCCTCGACGAGGACGGACAGGAACCCGTCAGCGAAGTCCGTCCCGACGGGCAGTCCGGCGGCGTACCCGGCGTACCGGGCCAGCTCCCCGCGGTCCCGCGCGCCGTCGATGCCGTGCGCCAGCGCCAGCATCAGCGCGTACGCGCCGGAGCGGTCCGCGGCCAGCCGCCCGTCGATCCAGCTCCGCCCGGCGGGACTCGCGGTCTCGGCCAGTCCGCGCAGGTTGAAGGGCCCCTCCCAGGTACGGCGCAGCGGCGGCCCCGCGGGCTCCGCGGGTGCGGGCTCCGGACGGGTGCCGGGAAGCAGTCCGGCGACGTGCGCCGACAGACCCTCGACCCACCGGTGCCGTTCCGGGTCGCCCGGCCGGCCGCACAGCCGGTCCACCCCGTCGAGCGCGCCGAGCGCCACCGTCGTACGGTGCCTCAGCAGCCCGCGCGTCCCGTCCACCGTCCGGTCCGCCGTCCGTCCCACCGCCCCGTCCACCGTCCGGTCCATCGCAGGGTTCGCCGTTCGGTCCGCCGCACGGCCGGTCGTCAGGGCGGTCGTCCGGTCCGCCGGGGGCTCGCCGGGCGAGGGCAGACACTCCAGCAGCCGCGCCGCGGCCCAGCGGATCGCGATCCGCTCCAGCTCACCCCGGGTCTCCTCGCCCGCGTCGGCCAGCACCGCGGCACAGGCTCCGGCGATCGTCGCGGTACGCCGCAACTCCTGGAAGTCCACCTTGTCGAGGGTGTCGGCGGAGCTGTGGTTGAACCGGTCCGGCCAGTGGCCGAGCGTGACGGTGGGGCAGCCGACCGACCGGTCCACCAGCAGGCTGTGGTCGGAGGCGCCGACGAACGGCGTCGCCCGCCAGGCCCAGGTGTCGCAGGCCACCGCGCCCGAGTAGGAGCGTCCGGCCTGCGGTATCTCGCCGACGACGTGCTCGGCCAGCGCGTTGACGAAGCCCGGCAGGTGGTCGGGACTGCGCTCGACGATGAGCGGGCCGCCGCACAGCCGCTGGTCCTGGCCCGCCATGTCCACGTTCACCGCCGCCACCGGCGGAGCGGGCGCGACATCGTGCAGGTAGGCGGCCATGCCGGTGAACTCCGGGCCCCACACGAAGCGGACGGCCCGGCGTCCGCGCCGGAGGCCCGCCAGGACGGCCGCCGCACCGAGGAGGGCGGCGACCCCCGAGGCGTTGTCGTTGGCGCTGGGCCGGGGGTGGCACAGGTGCGCCGACAGCAGCACCTCCTCCGCCGCGGGGTCTCCGGCCCCCCGGGGCTCCCCGGGCAGCAGCGCTGTGACCACGGGCATGGGCGCCGCGCCGTGGGCCCGCACCGTGACGCGCACGCGGTCACGCCGCGCCAGGTCCGCGAGCTGTCCGGAGGTGAGGCTGAAGGCGAGGAGCGGACCGCCCGCGCGCAGCTCGATCCGGCCGGTCCGGCCGGGGCCGGAGACGCGGTCGGTCGCCAGGCCGAGCGCGCCGTACCGGACGGCGAGGTCCAGGGCCGCGGGCAGCGGCAGGTCCGGGTCGTCGTGGACGACGATCGCGCCGCGCAGCCGTTCCGGGTCGTCCGGTCCCGCGCCGAGCCGGACGACGGGTGCCTCGACCCCGCCGGGACCGGTGGACGCCGAGTACGCCGCGAGCGCGAACGGCCGGTCCGGGTAGGCGGTCACACCGGCCAGCTCGGCGTGGACGGGCGTCCACGAGGCGGGGGCGCGGAAGGTCCACCAGTGCCTGCCGCCGTCGGCGGGGAACTCCAGCAGCCGCACGTCGGAGAGCCCCGCCCGTTCCGCGCGTCCGGCGACGTACGCGGCGGCCGCCATGATCCCGTCGGACGCCTGGTAGCGGTCGAACCGGCACAGCTCGGCGACGTCCCTCTCGGCCGCCCCGACGTCGAACCGGGCGTGCACCAGCCCGGTGGTCCCGCCGACGTCCGCCGCCGCGCCCGGCCCCGTCATCCGGTCCTCCCGCCCGCCGCCGTCCCCGTCCACCCGTCTCCGCCCGGTCCCGTCATCCGCCCACCGCCGTCCGGCCGGTCCGCTCGCCGCCGCCCGCGGCGGCCACCGCCTCGCGCAGCGCGCGCCTGCGGGCGGCCGAGAGCGGCACGCTGATCCTCGTCAGCGCGGGACCTCCGGCGCGGTGGCGCAGCGGCCTGCCGAGAACACCCGGCGGGGCGTCACCCTCGACCGTCACCCACGGCAGCGCCGGGTGCCCGGGGTCGGCCTCCCGGCCCAGGTCGCGCAGGGCCGCGACGAGCTCCGGCTTGGCCTCCGCCACGGCGGCGCGCAGCGGGCCGAGGACGTCGCCCTGCTCCAGCAGCCACAGGGCGACCTCCAGCGACAGCGGTGAAACGGCCAGCGGCGGGGCCACCGCGCGCAGGGCTCCGGCGGCGCCGGCGGAGGCGACGGCGAACCCGGCGCGCAGGCCGCCGCAGCAGTACCCCTTGGACACGCTGCGCAGCACGACGAGGCCACGGGCCCGCCTCGTGAGCGGCACCGCGCTCACCTCCGGACCCGCGTACGCCGCGCACGCCTCGTCGACCACCAGCAGGCCGCCGGCCCCGCTCACCGCCTCGGCCAGCTCCAGGACGCGGCCGGGCGGCAGCAGGTCGCCGCGCACCCCGGGCCGCTCGACGAGCACCATCGAGGGCCGGAGCCGCGCCACCAGCTCCGGGGCCTCGCCGTCCGCCGGATCGAACACGTGGAGGGCCGCACCCCGCCGCGCCGCCCACGCGGGCAGGTCGGGATGGGCGTACGGCGTGCACAACAGCGGCGTGCCCGGCGCGACGAGCGCGCTCAGCGCGTTGAGCAGCCCGGTCGTCCCGGCCCCGGTCACGACCCGGTCGGCTGGCAGGTCCGCGCCGAAGTGCCGGCCGAGCACGGGGGCCGCGCGGACGCCTCCGTACGGATCGCCCAGCGCGTAGCGCCGCGCGGTCTCAGCGAGCCCGCCCGGCTCCGCGGCCACCCGCGCCCAGGCCCGGTCGACGGCCTCGCGCACGTACTCCACCTCGTCGGGCGCCCAGCGCAGGTCCACCTGACCGGCGGAAGGCTCCGAGCGCGCGTGGTCGAGCACCGCGAGCTCGGGGCGCGCGGGCGCCACGGCGACGAACTGGACGTACCGGGTGCCGGGCCGTACCGGGGAGCCGGCGGTGAAGTCCGCGTCGGCGCGCACGACGTCGTAGCCGGTCTCCCGGAGCAGGGCGGTCACCTCACTCGGCTGGTAGAGCCGCACGTCGTCGCGGAGCACGGTGACCGTCTCTCCGGAACCCGAACCGGAGTCGGGGTCCGGACCGGAATCCGAACCGGAGCCGGAGCCGGATTCGGACTCGGACTCGGGCTCGGATTCGGACTCGGGCACGGGCCCCGACACGGGCCCGCCGGACCCGGCGCGGCGGGTGACGCGCAGTTCGCCGCGGCTGCGCCCGCTCACCGGGTCGTAGGAGCGCAGGAAGTCGAAGACCTCCCCCTCGGCCTCGAACCGCGCGGCGGGCTCGTAGCGGCTCAGGATGGCCGAGACGTTGGAGTGGTCCAGGATCAGCACGCCCCCGGCCGCGAGGCGCTCGCGCACCCGGGCCAGCAACGCGCGCTGCTCGGCGTCGGAGCCCCAGCCGAACGACTGCACGCAGATCGCCGCGTCCGCCTCCGGGAGGTCCGGGGCGGCCAGCAGGTCGGCGTGGAGGAGCCCGATCCGGACGCCCGCCCGGCCGGCCGCCTCGGCGGCCCGGTCGAGCGCCCAGGCGCAGACGTCGACGCCGACCACCTCGAAGCCGTGCCGGGCCAGGGGGACGGCGTGCCTGCCGACGCCGCAGCCCAGGTCGAGCACCCGCCGCCCGGGGGCGTGTTTCCGGAGGATCCCGGCCAGGTAGGCGACCTCGCCCGCCGTACGCTCGGCGGTGTACTCGTGGCGGGCGAAGCTCCAGTAGTCGGCGGTGAAGTAGTCGGCGTACCAGCCCGTCACGCGGACCGGCCCGTCGGACGGACCCTGGACACGAACCGGCCCGGCACGCGAACCCCCACCGCACGAGCCCTCACCGCGCGAGCCCCCGGCACGCGAACCCCCGGACGGCGAGGTCCAGGTGCGAGGAGGCCCGTCACGCGAACTCCCGGCGCGCGAAGAAGTCGCACACGTCGCACAGGCCGGCCGGATTGCCGGGGACGCCCTCCTGCATGACGTACACGCCCTCGCACACCCGGCACTTGTCCTCCACCAGCGGGAACATGTACCGCTGCATGTTCGCGAAGGCCTCGAACAGGTAGTAGTCGATGCCCGGCCACAGGTCGTAGAGGTGGTCGGCCATCGCGTAGGCCATCGACCTCTCCTGCGGCCCGGTGGTGAACCGGCCCGGCGTGCCCTGACGGTTCAGCTCCGGGGCGACGAGCTCCAGGTAGAGGGTGAGCTCCTTCTTGGGGATCCGGTAGAGCGGGAAGATGTAGCGCATCCCGCCGATCTCCCGGACGGGGATGCCGCCCATCCGGTAGCCGCTCGTCATCCAGGTGACCATGCTGGCGACGAGGTCGTCGGCGTTGAACCCGAAGGCGACGGTGCCCGCGCCGATCCGCTGGGCGTGGTCCTCCAGCATGCGGCGGAGCACCTGGTGGCCGACGACCATCGTCAGGTGGTTCGCGTCGCCCGCGACCACGCTGTTCATCGCCTCGACGAACGGCCTGCGCAGCTTGAAGACCCGTTCGATGTCGGTGGCGTCCACGATGACCTGGTCGATGCCGAGCCCCTCGGCCGAGGCACGGGCCGCGGCGAACGTGGCGGGCTCCTCCCAGTCGGGCAGCCCGGTGATGGTCACGGAGGTCATCGTGAAGGCGGGCAGGCGGTCCCGGGTGCGTTCCAGCAGCTTGAGGAAGGCCACGCTGTCCCTGCCGCCGGACAGCCCGATCACCACGGAGTCGCCCTGCCGCAGCACCTCGCCGCGCAGCACGCTCTGGACGAAGGTCTCCTCCACGTAGCGGACGAACCCCTCGGCGTCGAACTGCTCGACGCGCTGCTCCAGGCGGCCCAGGGTGTCGAACAGGACCGACTTGACGTAGACCGGGTCGGGCGTGCCGTAGACCGTGCGGGCGGGCCTGCGGGTGACGTCGAGGTCGTAGTGGCGCACCTGGCGGACCTCGATGAGGTCGTCCTCCCCGACGATCGTCGTCTGCTCGGGGACGATCTGCCCGTTGCGGGTCGTCAGGACGGCGTTGAGCGGGATGCCGTGCGCGGCGAGGACCGCCGTCAACGGCTGGCCGGGAGCGGCCGCGAGATTTTCGGACCCACCGACTTTGTTGTGGAAGACGACGTGAACCACGGCTTTCTCCCTCGCTACGGAGAGCAGTATCCGCTTAGTATTGCGCCATATACGACATTGTCGTCAAGCGTCTCATCTCCCCCGACCCGCGCCGGTTTCCGAGGCTAGGTGTGCCATGAGTGCTTCCTTAACCGTCGATATCAGCACGTCCATAGAGACCGTTGACACCGCCGAATGGGATGAGGTTGTATCGAGGTCGGGAGCGCCGGTTTTCTACCGGTCCCGTTATCTGCGCGCCTACGAGCGGTTTCCCCTTATCCCGATCGAGGCGTTTTTCTATTTCGTCGTGCGGGCCGGCGGACGTGCCGTCACGGTGCTCCCGGTCACGCTGCTGCGCGGGCTCGACCCGCTCGGCCAGCTCCGCGTCCGATACCCGCTGTCGGGGGACGAGACCGGTCTGCTCAGCCACGTGTGGCACTGCTACGACGCCTGGGTGCCCGGGGAGCCGAACCTGGAGGCGGTCACCGCGGCCATGCGGGAGCTGGCCGCCGAGCGGGGGGCGGCCTGGTACGGCTTCGTCAACGTGCCGCGCGGGTCGGAGCTGGGCGACGGCCTGGTCTCCCTGGGCTTCCCGGCCCGGCACATCGAGGACCGGTTCCGCGTCGACCTGCGCCCCTTCGCCGACGTGGACGGCTACATCGCGAGCGCCAATCCCCGGGGACGGGCCAACATGCGGCGCAACGGCCGCCGGGCCGAGGACGCCGGGGCGCGCAGCGCGTCCATTCCCCTGGCGGAGGCGGACCTCGCCGAGATCGGCGAGCTGTGCGCGCGCACCGCCGCCCGGCACGGTACGGGGTCCTACTACCCGCGGGAGGTCTTCGCCGGGTTCCTCACCGAACTCGGTGACGCCGCGCACGTCATCGAGGTCCGCGAGCGCGGGCGGCTGGTCGGCGCGGCCGTCTGCCTGCGCGACGAGAGCCGCTTCCACGCCTGGGCCTGCGGGGTGGACTACGAGGTCGGCGGCAACTACAGCCCCTACCCGCTGCTCTACCCCCTCTCGGTCGGGCAGGCGCTGCGCGAGGGGCTGACGACCCTGGAGGGCGGCCGGGGCAACCACGTGTTCAAGCTCAGGCACGGCCTCACCCCGATCCCCCTCGACGCCTGCCTGCTCCCTGCCGGATGAGCGCCTTCGCCTTCGAGGCGGTGCCCGGCCGCCCGCCGGAGTGGCCGGCTCTGGCGGCGGACGGGCCGATGTTCGCCACCGAACGGTGGCTCACGGCGATGCGCGGCCGGGTGCCCGGCGCCGCGTACACCTTCGTGCTGCGCGAGGCGGGCGCGACCGTGCCGGCCGCACCGGGTACGGCGGGCGCGGTCGTGCCGGGCGCGGCGCATCCGGCCATGCCGGGTGCGGCGGGTGCGGCGGGTGCGGCGGGCGCGGCGGTGCTCGCCCTCTACGGCACGGTCGTGACCGGCGTGGACCGTCCCGGCCGGGGCGAGGTCTTCGACCTGCCGTACATCCTCGCCGGCGACCCGGCCGAGCTGCCGCTCAGCGCCGCCGCGCGGGCGGCGCGGGCCGCGGGCCCCCCTGAGCCCGCGCCCCCTCGGGACGACTGGTTCCCGCACCTGGTGGTGATGCTGCCGGGCTACGAGTGTCACCCGCTCGGGCCGCTGGCCCGCGACCACGAGGCCCTGGACACCCTGGTGGCGGCGGTCACGGACTGGGCGGCGGACCGGGGGCTGCGGGCCGTCGCGTTCCTCTACCCCCCGCCGGACACCGCGCCGCTCGGGCGGGTCCTGGCCGCCCGGGGGTTCACCGAGGTCCCCCTGGCGTACTCCTGCGAGCTGCGGCTGCCCGGCGACGGGTTCGAGGACTACCTCGGGGCCCTGCCCCGCAAGCGGCGCGGCGAGGCCCGCCGCGAGCTGCGCCTGCTCCGTGAGGCGGGGGTGGAGGTGCGCGCGGAACGGGTGACGGAGCCCGGCGCGGACGTCGTGGAGCTCAAGTGCGGCCACTCGGCGAAGTACAACGGCCGCCCGCCGGACCGGGCGAAGACGGCCGGACGGCTCCGGGACCTGTGCGCGGGCGGGGCGCTGCTGCTGCGCGCCGAGCGCGCCGGGGTCCTGCTCGGCTACGGCCTGTTCGTCGAGCACGCGGGCGTCCGGTACTGCGTGAGCACCGGCATGGACTACGCCTCCGCCGCGGCCCGGCACACCTACTTCGCGACGGTCTTCTACGAGCCCGCCCGGCTCGCCTACCCGGCGGGCGTACGGCGTCTGCACTACGGCCAGGGGAGCTGGCGGGCGAAGACGGCGCGGGGCTGCGAGGCGGTGGAGCTGTCCGGGTGGGTGCTGCCGCTGGATCCGGCGCTGGCCCCCGCCGTGGCGTGGAGCGCCCGCACGACGTCCCTGCTGTCCCCCTGAGCCTCCCGGTTCCGCCCGGCCGGACGAGACCGGGCGGGACCGGACGAGGCCGGGCGGGGCGAGTGTCACGGCGGCCGGCCGTCCGGGGCGCGGAGAGGCGGCCGTACGGGACGCGGAGGGCGGGTCAGTCCCGCCGCAGCGGGGGGAAGATCATGGAGGTCTGCAGTACCGCGTTCTCCCACCGGTCGAGGGTGAGGCCGTACACCGCCATCCGTGCCGCCGCCCGCTTGAGGTCGGTCTTCGGATGGTCCGGCAGGAACTCGCAGGAGAGCAGCTCGGCCAGCGGGTGGGCGGTCCCGCCCGGCAGCAGCGCGGCCAGCTCGGCCCCCGCGCCGAGGCGGGTCAGCCGGGTCAGGCCGGGCGCCGCCTCGCGCCCCTCGGGGGTGAGCTCGTTCCAGACGGCGGCGACCACCTTGGCGCGCAGCCCGGTGAGCACGTCGTCGTACTCCCTGGTCTCCCTGGGGATGCCCGCCTCCAGCAGCGCCACCAGGTCTCGCAGTTCCTCCGGGCCGTCGAGCGGCCTGCCGAGGCCGGGGCCGAAGAACACCTCCGCCTCATGCCGGGAGTCCTCGGGGCTGTCGGAGCTGTGCACGATGTCGAGCATGACGTTGATGCCGCGCAGGTCGCGGCGGATGGTGCCGGGGGCGGCCTCGGCGGGGTCGCTCGCGCCCTTGAGCGCGCGCAGCCGGGTGTGGCTCGTGCCGGGCGCGGCGTCCGCGCGCCTGTCCTCTACCAGCAGGGCGAGGGTGGGTCCGAGGTCGAACACCAGGTCGACCTGCCGGTAGAAGTAGGCCTTCCAGACGGAAGTGATGTTGCGTTCCTGAAAGGCGTCCTGGTTGGGAGGCCGGTGCCACAGGACGTCGTACCGGACCGGCGAGAACCCGTTCTCCTCCAGCATGTCGAGGACGGGGCCGCACAGGTGACGTTCGAGCGCGTCGGGCGGTAGGAGGAACAGGACGGTCCTTTGCCACTCGATCGCGGTCACCGATCACTCACCGTTCCGGCCTCCTCGGTCTCCCGGCCGGTGTCCGTTCCCGGCGGGTGTCGTTCCTGCCGGTCGCGGTTCCCGGCCGGCTCCGGCCGTCGCCGGCCTCAGCGTGTGATCCGATCCCGGTTTCCGGCCTGACTCAGGCCTTGGCCTTCTTCACGACGCGCGGCCTGCGAGCCGTCACGCGGTTACGGTCCATCGGTCAGCCCTTCCTGGGTTTCGCCGTCCTGGGACGGCGGAGCAACTGGTGCCTGCGGTCCATCGTCAGCCCTTCTTGGGTTTCGCCGTCCTGGGGCGGCGGAGCAGATGGTGTCTGCGGTCCATCGGTCACCTCTTCCGGGATGTGGAGACCCTGGGACGGCGGAGCAGATTGCACCTGCGGTCCATGGTCACCTCTTCTTCGACGTGCCCGGCGCGACGGCCCTTGGCCTGCGGAGAAGCTTCCGCCCTCGGTCCACGGTCACTTCCTCTTCGGCTTGACGGTCTTGGGGCGGCGAAGGAGTTTTGCTCTCCGGTCCATCCCTATCCTCCTTTTCGGCCATGGATCACCGCCGAACAGGACAGGAAATGCCCCGCCGGACCGATCCTTGATAAACGAGTTTTTAGGGATAAATCCGTATTAGTCAATACCGGCGATGGCGATGACGAGGGGATCCGTCGCCGTCCGCAGCGCGGCGAGCACGTCGTCCGAGGTCACCGCGCGGATCGCGGCGACCTGCCCGTCGAGCGTCCAGTGCGGGTCGCCGCCGAGCAGCCCGTACCGGCCGTACAGCAGCGCCTCCTCCAGCGACTCCTCGGCCTCCAGCCGGAACAGCCCGGCCGTACGGCGGGCGGCCAGCGCCGCCTCCTCCTCCGTCCAGCCGGGCCCCAACCGCTCCTCCAGCAGCGCCACGGCCGTGTCCACCACCTCGCCGACGTTCTCGGGGGCCGTGGAGACGAAGGCCCGCCACACCCCCGCGTCGCGGTAGGCGTTGGCGAACCCCCACATGTCGTACGACAGACCGCGCCGGTTCCTGATCTCCTCGGTGAGCAGCGCCGAGCTGGCGTCCGCGACCAGGTCCATGAGGACCTGCCAGGCGGGCAGCAGCCGGTCACCGTACGGCACCGCGCGCCCGCCGAGGACCACGCCCGCCGAGTCGCTGTTGAGCGCGAGCGTCCGCCGCCCGCCGCCGCCGAAGCGCGGCCGTTCCGGCTCGGGGAGCGGCCCCGCGGGCGGCAGCGCGGCGAGCGGCCCGCTCTCCAGCGCCCGCAGCAGCGCCCCGGGATCGGCTCCCCCGCAGATCACCGCGGCCACCGTCCCCGCGCGCACCCACCGGGCATGGTGGGCGCGCAGCGCCTCCAGCCCCATCCGGCCGACGCTCCCGGCCGTCCCGCCGACCGGGCGGCCCAGGGCGCCGCCGGGGAAGGCGACATCGAAGAACAGGTCGTGGACCACGTCGGCGGGGTCGGACGCGGCCAGGCGCAGCTCCTCCTGGACCACCCTGCGCTCGGCCTCCAGCACCTCGGCGGTGATGACCGGCCCGGTCAGCGCGCGGGACAGCACGTCCAGCGCGGCGAGCGTCTCGGAGGTGGGCACGCGGGCGTACAGCACGAGGTGGTCCCGGCTGGTGACCGCGTTGGCCTCGCCGCCGAGCGCCTCCAGCAGGTCCACCGGGCGGCCCCCGCCGGGCAGCGGCGCCTGCATCAGGACGTGCTCCAGCAGGTGGGTGCCGCCCGACAGGTCCTCGTCCTCGTATCTGGACCCGGTCAGCGTCCACAGCGTGACGGTCGTCACGCCCGCCCCCGGCCGGTGCAGGATCCAGGCGGGCACTCCGCCCGGCAGTTCGGCGCGGATCGGCTCGGTCATCCGTGTGCCTCCTCACGCATGCCGCCCGCGGCCTTCTCCCCCGCCAGCAGCTCCTCGTCTATCTCGTCGCCGTGGACCAGGACGAACCCGCCCACCGGCGTGTACGCCCACAGCGCCCCGCCGCGCTCGGCCAGCGTGACCCGCTCCGCGCGGTGGTCGCCCTCCACGGGCAGGGCGAAGAGCGGAAGCCCCGCGTCGAGCGCGGCGCGCGGGCTCATCCGGCGCGACACGGCGTCCCAGGCCCGTCTGCCGAGCATGCCCGCGGAGCCGCCGACCATGCCGTTCTGCAGCGCGGTCACCGCCAGGCCGAACGGCCGCCGCAGTCCGCCCACCGCGGTCGCCCGCCGCCACATGCGGCTGGCCCGGACCAGTACCCGTTCGTCCCCCGGCAGGCGCGGCACCGTGAACGGGCTCTCCTCCAGCAGGGCCGCCAGCTCCGCGTACTCGGGCCACAGCGCCAGCTCGTGGACCGCGAGCGCGCAGGACGCCAGCAGCCGCCGCGACGCCCCGGTCAGCAGCACGGCCGCGTCGACGAGGTCGCGGGCCCGGTACGGCTGCTCGAACCGCTCGAAGAGCAGCGCGACCAGGTTCTTGACCACGGGGTCGGCGCAGAGGGCGGGCAGCGCCGTACGGACCGGCACGCCGATCCGGTCGCCGACCAGCGGCGTGGTGCTCAGCTCGATGCCGTACGGCAGCGCGTACGGGTCCTCCGGGAGCCTGCGCAGGCTGAGCAGGAACTGCAGCTCTCCGCCGGCCCGCATGAAGGTCGCCGTGTGCATCGACCAGCCGTCCGCGAGCAGCGTGCCCGCGGCCTCCCAGAGCCGGTCCCGCCGGGGGAACCAGTAGTCCAGGTCGTTCATGTAGCGCACCAGCGCGTCCGGGTAGCGGTCGGCGACCTCCAGGCCCTTGAGCGGCACCGCCTCCGGCCACGCCCGGCCGAGACCCGCCTGCAGGCCGCGGTAGAAGTCCGTCCGCGCCCGCTGCTGCCGCAGCTCGTGCGAGAGTCCCGGCCCGAGGTCTCGCCCCTCCCGCTCCCAGACGCTCAGCAGCGTCGCCACCAGGGACGGCTGCTCGCGGCGGGCGACGTGGAGGATCTCGCCGGGCGTCTCCTCCTGCTGCCCCGTGACCAGGGTCAGCACTTCCTCCAGGTCACCGGACGTCAGCTCGATCACCGCGTTCCGCCTTCCACGCACGCCGGCCGGGGTAGTGGATCTTCTGCCGACTGTGACAGACGGGGATACCTCCGACAAGAGGCGATCGGCCATTGGGGACGGAGCGTCGGCGGATGCCGTCAGATGAGGGATTGACGAAATTTAGTTACATGCTTTTCATGTGAAAAGTCAGGAAATTTCGTGCTACCGCGCCGCCTGATCGGATCCATCGGCACCCGTCCCATCCCGGATCCCTCGGCGCCCGCCTCACCTCTCACACCACCCCCACCCCGCCTCCCACCCCCCAGGAGGAAGCGCATGACGCGCACCCAGCCCACCGACCCGCCCATCGACCTCCTCGCCGCCGTGCAGGGAGAGGTCTCCTGGTTCTGCTGCGGCACGGCCTGGGGGCCGTGCAGCGGCACCGGCAAAGGGGCCTGCGGCACCTGCAACTCCGGAAGCCTGCAGCACGCCTGGCCCAACACCTCCGACGCCTGCTGGTCGATCACCCGGCCCGACAGCTGCGGGGTGTCACTGAGCCGCAGGACCTGCGGCTTCCAGCACCGGATCACCTCGCTGTGCGGCGGCGGCAGCGTCATCACCTCCATCGCCGACTGCGGCCCGCAGACGGACCTGTTCTGCGGCGAGCGGAGCTGCTGCGGCTCGACCTGCGCGAGCAACCGCCTGATCGACCTGACCCCGGCCGCCTACAGCCGGATCGCCAGCCTGTCCACCGGCCTGCGGCCGTGCGAGATCTCGACCCCCTAGGAGGACGACGATGACCAGCAGAAGGCAACTGCTCAAGTCCGCCCTCCTCGGCGGCGGGGCCGGCGTCGTCGCCGCGACCGCGCTGGGGTCGCTCGGGCCGGAGGCGGCGTTCGGCGCCGCCGCCCCCGACGTCGAGCCCGGCGCGCCCGACCCGAACTTCGCCGAGGGCCGCATCCGCTCCGTCAAGGAGGACACCCTCCTCGTTCTGGGGTCGAACATGGTGTTCCACCGCATCAGGATCGTGGACGGCACGAGCCTGTGGAAGCTGGGCCCCACCACCTTCGACCAGGCGAAACCCGGCGACGGTCTCTACGCCCGCGGGGTCCGCATGCCCGACGGCGTGCTGGCGGCCGAGGCGGTGTGGCTCAACATCGTCAACATCAAGGGACACGTCAGGAACATCACCGCCGAGCGGATCCACCTCGACCACAAAGGTCAGCAGGTCCTCTGTCACCGCGTGCCGGGCAGGTCCGTGGCGATCTACTCCGACGCGCCGCCCTCCGGCGACCTGTCGCTGCTGCGCGTGGGCCAGCACGTGCAGGTCATGGGCGCCTGGCGGCCCGACACCAACGAGGTCGACATCGCCACCGTCTTCTCCGCCCACTAGGAGCGACAGATGCAAGGGATCGCCGCGCTGCAGCCGTACGTGATCAGCCTCTTCCTCCTCTGGGCCGCCCTGCTGAAACTGCTCGACCGGCGGACGCGGGCACAGGCCGGGCGGACCGCTCTGGCCAGGCTGGTCGGCCCGGCGCGGGCGGTCCCCGCGCTCCGGCTCGTCGGGGTGCTGGAGCTCGCGGTGGCGGCGGCGCTGCTGCTGCCGCCCGCGTCCCCCGTGGAGGGCGTGGCCGCCGCCGCGCTCTCCACGGGGTTCCTCGGCTACCTCGTCTACGCGCGCCGGGCGGCGCCCACCTCGTCGTGCGGCTGCCTGGGCGCGCACTCGCGGCCCGTCGACCGGCGCGGATTCGTCCGGGCCGGGCTTCTGCTCGCCATGAGCCTCGTGGCGATCGGGGCGGGACCGTACCCGATGGACTCCTCGCTCGTGGCGCTCGGCCTGGCCGAGGCCGTCGCCCTGCTGGGGCTCTCGGCGGAGCTGGACCGCCACTGGCTCACCCCCCTGCGCCGGCTGCGGGTACGGCTGAGCGGGCCGCTCGCCCCGCCCCCGCCCGGGGAGGTCCCGCTGGAGGTCACGCTGCGCCTGCTGTACCTCAGTCCCGCCTACTGCTCGGCGTCCGCCCTGCTCACCTCGGACGTCCAGGACACCTGGGACGAGGACGGCCTGCGCTTCGTGGTCTACGGGGCCGGCCGGCGGACGGCGGTGTTCGCCGCCCCGCTCGGCGGCGGCGACCCGTCGGCCGTCCGCGTCGCCCTCACCGAGGCCCCCGCCCTCACCTGACCGCCTGCCGGACCCTCCGGGACACCGTACGAACGACCGCCCCTCACCTGGTACGGCGGTACCGGGTGAGGGGGCGACGTGGGGGACGACGGCTCCGGGGCCCTTCACCTCAGGCCGTTCCGGTCACGGTGACGACGACCTTGCCGCCCGGGTGCCCCGCGATGAGGTGGTGGATCGCGTCGGGCACGGCGGCGAGGGGATGGACGCTGTCGATCGCCGGGGTGACGGCGCCGGACTCGATGAGCCCGGTCAGCTCCTCCAGGAGCTCGGCGCGCTCCCTGGAGATGAGCGGGAGCAGCCGCTGCCCGGTGAACACTGACAAAAGCGGCGCCCGGAACGTGCGTCCCATGCCCCCGGTGAAGCGGTACGCGACGTGCCCGCCGCCGACGATGACCAGCGTCCCCTTCGGCGTCAGAGCGCGGCGCAGCAGGGACAGCGGCCGGTTCCCGGCGGTGTCGACGACGACGTCGTGGCACGGCCCGTCCCGGTCGATCTCCTCCCGGGTGTGGTCGATGACGTCGCCGGCCCCGAGCGACCGGACGAGCCCGGCGTTCGCCGGCCCGCACACGCCGGTGACGCTCGCGCCGGAGGCCCTGGCGATCTGCACGGCGAACGACCCCACGCCTCCGGACGCGCCGATCACCAGCACCCGCTGCCCCGGCCGTACGCCGGCGGAGTGCCGTACGGCCTGCAACGCCGTCATGCCGGAGACCGGCACCGCGGCGGCCTGCTCGAAGGTGAGACCGGCCGGCTTCGGCGCGAGCCTGTCCTGCCGCGCGCTCGCGTACTCGGCGTACGAACCGCTCTCGCAGGCGCCGTACACCTCCTGGCCCGGCTGGAACCGGGTCACGCGGGCGCCGACGGCCGCCACCACCCCGGCCACGTCACGGCCCCGGACCGCGACCTTGGGCCTGCGCAGCCCGAAGCCCATGACACGCGCGAGGTACGGCCGGCCGGTCATGAGGACCCACACGCCGGGGTCCACCGCGGCGGCACGGACCTCGACGAGCACCTCCTCGTCACCGATGCCGGGGCGGTCGATGTCGCGTAGGCGGAGCACGTCCGGCGGGCCGTACACGTCCTGGACGATGGCTTTCATGACGTTCCTTCCGGGGGGTCCGAGTACTGGAACACGTCGTCGAGCGGGGTGCCGAACACCCGGGCGATCCGGAAGGCCATCTCCAGCGAGGGCGAGTACCGGCCCTGTTCGATGGCGATGACGGTCTGCCTGGTCACACCGATGCGTTCGGCCAGCTCGGCCTGGGTCATCTCGTCGTGGGCGAACCGCAGCGCGCGGATGCGGTTGGTCACGTGTGTCGGCTTCACCATTCGGGAAGGCTCCTGCGATAGACGACGATCTTCGTGATTCCGCCGAGGACCGCCGACAGCACGAAGCAGAGGTAGACCGCGTTCGCGATCCAGAAGTGGTCCCATCCGGCCATGGACATGAGCATCGCCGCGAGCGCGCCGATGACCACGAACGCCTGGCCGGTGTACTCGCCGAGCCGCCCGATCTGCCTGTCGCGGACGTCGACGACGCGCGAGGCCCTCGGGTTGACGATCGCCATCCCGATCTCGGCCACGATCGAGACGACGATGGCCCCGCCGACCGTCCACAGCAGGGCGGCGGTGTACGGCACGTCCGGTAACGGCTCTCCGCCCGCCCCTCTGAGGACGGCCACGACGTACGCCGTGTAGCCGAGCACGGCGACGACCAGCCTGATCCAGGCGCGCTTCTCCACGTGAGTCATGATCGACACCTTCCGATGTACAGAATCTTTGACATCTCGAAGGTAACCGATCTTTGACCCCATGTACAGAATTTTTTACACCGAGCTTCGCCGGTCATCGATGGGCAACCGCTCCGCGCCGATCACCTGCCTGCCGATGGGCTCGCGCGGACGTGAGAAGCCGCCGACTTCCCCGGCCACGTCGGAACCACCACGTCACCTATGAGCGGATGGCAGTAGGGCGGACACACCGCCAGACGGTTCCCGAAGACGGGCCCGGGTTCGGGGCGTGTGGCATCCGGGAGAAGCGAGGACCGGAATCAGCTGTTCCTGATCATCCGCTCGCCGCCGAGTGCCAGCAGAAGGAACATGTCGAACTGGTGGAGGTTGTTCTTGTCCATCCGTTTGATGGCGTCGATGCCGGAACGGGCGGTGTTGATGTGTCCGAGGGCGCTCATCCGCGTGGCATCGAAGGCCGGGTCGTAGTCCGCGACGCCCGCACGATCGTGGGCGCGTCCGGGACGTCCACTTCCCCGATCGCCTCGGCCAGTTCGTTCAGGGCCTCGTCACGCCGATTGACGCTCATGGTCACCATCTTGGCACTTCCCAACGCATTCAGATCGGAGGGCGGGAAAGGCCCGGCCATTCTGACACGGTCTCATCCGGGCCGTAGGGCTGATGGCAAGGTTCGACGATGGAGGACGTCATCGAGCCGGTTGGGCGGAGCCGGCTCGGTTCACGTCGCGCCGGTCAGGCGGGTGAACTCGTCGCGTACGGCGTGGCCGAGCCCGCCGAGGAGCCGGTCGGTACGGCCGTCCGAGGTCGCCGACAGCAGGCCCGCGACGACGGCGGGCGGCAGGTGGGCGAGCACCCGGCAGGCACGCCGTACCGTCATCGCCTCCACCAGGCGGGCCGCGACGGGGACGACGCCGAGCGCGCCGAGGACGGCGGCCGCTACGCGGTCGTCCGCGTGCACCAGGACGGCGGCGGACGGGCCGGTGGGCATCGCGCCCAGCAGCCTGGCCGCCCGTTGCGGCATCATGTGGTCGACCAGCCGCGCGGCGCGCTGCGCCGGCAGCAGCGTCAGCGCCTCGGCCGCCGGGCCCGGCGTCTCCGCCGCGTCGTTCAGGAGCCGTCCGGCGGCGTTCGGCTCCATCGAGCCGAGCAGGGCGGCGGCCTCCCGGCCGGACCGGCCGAGCAGCGGGTTCCCGCCGTCATCGGCCTCCCCCGCCCGGCCCGCGGCCCCGTCCCGCCCTGGTCCGCGCGCGCCGGATCCGCGCGCTCCGGGCCCGCGCCCCGCCTCCCGGGCGCGCTCCGGACCGTGGGCGCCCGCGCCGCGCCGCGCCTCCCGCTCCCGCCCCGGCCCGCGCGCGCCCTGGTCACGCCACGCCTCCCGGTCCGCCCCGTCCGCGGCGGGTCCGCGCTGTTCCTTCCGGTCCTGCCGGTGGGCGCCCTGTCCGCCCCGCGCCTCTCCGCCGGGCCCGTGCGCGCCCTGCGCGCGTCGCGCCTCATGGTCCGGCCGGTGGGCGTCGGGTCCGCGCCGCGCCTCACGGTCCGGGGGACGCGGGTCGTGTCCGCCTCCCGGCTCCCGGTCCTGCCCCCGGCCGGCGCGCCGTTCCTCCCGCTCATGGTTCCGTGGCTCGTCCTCCCGTCCACGGATCCGCGGCCCGTCCTCCCGCCCACGGGGCCGCGGCTCGTCCTCACGCTTACGGGTCCGGGGTCCCGCGGCGAGGATCGCGCCCAGCCGCCGGGCCAGCTCGGCCGCTCCCGTCCGGCCGGCGGGGTCGGCGACGAGCAGTCCGGCGATCGCGTCGGCGAGCGGGCCCGGCCGCCGGAAGTCCGGGGGACGCCCGGAGGTGACCGCCCGCACCGTCTCGATCGGACCGTCGCGGAGGAACGGCGAGTAGCCCTCCAGCGCGCAGAACAGCGTCACCCCCAGCGACCACAGGTCCGACGCCGGTCCCGCCGGATGCCCCTCGATCCGTTCCGGCGCCATGAACTCGACGGTTCCGATCAGGGTGTTGGCCGAGGTGAGGCCGCGTTCCCCGGAGATCCGCGCGATGCCGAAGTCGACCAGGAAGACCCGGTCCCCGGAGTCGACGATGATGTTCGCCGGTTTGACGTCGCGGTGCAGAACCTGCGCGTCGTGCGCGGCGGTCAGTCCGGCCAGCACCTCGCGTCCCACCCGGGCGATCTCCCGCTCGGAGAGGGGCTGCCGTTCGATCCGGTGTTCCAGCGAGGTGCCCTCGATGTACGACATGACGATCCAGGGCGACTCGTCGTCCATGATGACGTCGTAGACGTGGACGACCGCCGGATGCCGGATCCGCGCGGCGGCGCGCGCCTCGCGCAGCGCCCTCTCCCGCCGCACGGACATGTCCTCGCCGTACGGCGCCAGCACGACCTCCTTGAGCGCGACGGACCGCTGCAGCGTCCGGTCCCAGGCGAGCCACACCGTGCCCATGCCGCCCTTGGCGAGCCGGGACCTCAGTTCGTACCGGCCTCCGATGGTCCGTGCCGTCACCCGGGGGCCTCAGTCCTCGTCGGGGAGCAGTTCGACGCCGCCCGAGCGCCCCGCACCCGGCCCCGCGCCCGGTCCGGAACCCGGTTCCGGCCTCCGCACGACGCGGGTGTCGGCCATGCCGCGCAGGGCCTGGTCCTCCAGGGGCCCGTACTCGTCGCCGGACGTGGGCCCGTACGCGCCGGACTCACCGGGCCGGGGGCCGTGCCCGCCGCGCGGGGAACCGTGCTCACCGGGCCGGGGGCCGTGCCCGTCACGCGGGGAACCGTACTCGTCGCGCGGGAAGCCGTGCTCGCCGCGCGGAGGATCGTGCGCGTCGTGCGGATGGCCGTACCCGCCGCCGGACGACGGTTCGTACCCGCCGGACCCGGGGCCGTACCCGTCGTCGTCCCCGGCCCGCTCGACCCGGGTGCCGTTCGGCCCCTGGCGCGCCCCCGTCTCCTCTCCGAAGACGGAGCCGGACCGTGAGGACGTGTCCTCCGGGGACGACCAGATGCTCCAGACGCTGTTCGATCCGCCGGGCCCCGTCGGCCGGGACCGGAGCCGCGAACCGGAGCGGGCGCCGAACTCCTCGCGCACGTTGTCCATCTCGCGGCGCTCGGCGAGCGCGAGCGCCTTCTCGTAGACGCCGGGCCGCTGCATCAGCTTCACCGCGACCGGCAGGCACTCGATGAGCAGGAACAGCGCGAACAGCAGCAGCCGGGCCGCGCTGAGGGTGAAGTCCTTGCCGGTCAGCTCGTTGAGCGCCCGGAGCCGGGTGAGCAGCCCGTCGGTGGCGAGGTTGTCCTCGTCGAAGGACTTCTGGATGCGGGCCTGCTGATCGAGCGCGGCGTCGAGCTGGCGCTGGACCTTGGGCAGGGCCTCCTTGGCGGCGGCGAGCCGTGTCTCCTTGGCCTGTTCCCCGGTGGCGTTCAGCTCCCGCTTGCGGTCCTCCATCTGCCTGGTGAGCAGCTCGATGCGGTCCTTGTCCTTCTCGTAGGCGATCCGGCTCTCCCTCGCGAGAGGGCCGTTGCCCTTCTTGGGGCAGTTCGCACCGCCATAGAGCTGGCACTGCCACTCTTTGTAGTGTTTGTCCGCCTGCTTCTGCTCGTCGGCCCGCCGGGCGGACAGCGCCTTTATCTTCGGGTCCTGTTCCAGGTCGAGGGGGACGTCCCCGCCGGAGGAGATCACCTGCTGGAGGCCGGTCGCCTCCTTGCGGAGCTGTTCGACGCTCTTGCCCGTCGCGCCCTGCGCCTGCTGCACGGTGAAGTCGTCGGCGCGCCGCTGCTTCATCTCGTTGATCTGGGTGTCGATCTCCGCCTTGAAGACCTGCAGCACCAGGGGGGTTGAGATCACCAGGCCGAGCACGATGGCGATGGCGACGCGCGGCGCGGCCATCATCCAGCGGTTCGGTGAGTCGGCCCTGAGGGTGGAGACGAGCCACCGGTCGAGGCTGAGGATGGCCAGGCCCCACAGGAGGGCGACGACGACGGCGAGGACGATGTTGACGCCGAGCGCGCTGTTGAGGGCGAACGTCATCGAGACGGCGGCGAGCACGCTCGTGGTGAGGACGGCGCCCCCGATGCCCTCGAACTTGCCGCGTTCGGTGGGGCACGCCCGGAGGACCTCGGGACGCGCTCCGGAGAGCGCGATGAGAACCGCGGACAGCGTGGCCAGGAAACGTCGCATACTCCTCCTCGGAAAGGAAGTCGTACCGCGCCGGCACCGGTCGGAACGCCGCGGGCCCCCTCGGAGGGGTTATCATAGGCGCCCAATGTCACATTTCCGGATACCCAGCGGAATTTAACCGGAGAAACTCGCGGAACCTTATTCGGATAGCCCGCCATAGCATTCTATAACCGACTAACCAGGATATTGAGGACACGGCGCAGCTGATACGACATATCTACGGAGGACTCCCCGTGCCGGAGCCCGACAGGGACCTGACCAGGAAGGCGATCGCCCAGGCTCTGGCCGACCTCGCCGACACCGGCCACCTCACCGTGGTGGAGGTCGCCGCCGACGGCGTCACCACGTTCCTGCTCCACCGGGACGGCAACGGCCGTCCCCGCGGCCGGAGCTGGTCGGCGACCTGGCCGGACCTCGCGGGCGAGCACGGCTGGGACGCCGACCCGGCCGCGGTCCGCGAGGCGGTGCTCCGCGCGGCCCGCGTCCACCCCCTCTCCCCCGACACGCGTACGGCCCACGTCCACCCGCCCTCCGCCGACACGCGTGCGGCTTATGTCCACCCGCCCTCCGCCGACACGCTCCGTACGGCCCGCGGCGCCTCGCCCTCCGCCGACGTGGTCCTCGTGGCCGCGTCCGCCGACCCGAGGGCCGAGCAGGCCCTCGACTGGCTGCGCGCGGCGCATCCCGCCGCGCAGGTGCTGCGCGCCGACGCCCCGGCCGCCGCGCTGATCCGGGAGGCCATGGCCGACGACCCGCTCACCAGGTCGTACGAGCTGGTCGTCCTCCTCGCCGACCCCGGCACCGGCAGGCTCCGGCTGACCGGAAGGCGGCTCTTCCCCATCGGCTCCCGCCCGGGAACCCGGACCCGGGTCGCCCTCCGCTGCACGGCGCCGGGCGCGCACGGCACCGCGCTGGCCGTGGTCACCTGGCAGGGCCCGGAGCCGCGGCTGCTGTCCGTCCAGTCCGCCCCGATCGCGCCCGGCCGGTACGAGGTGACCGCCGAGCTGGGACGCTCCGGCCGGGTACGGTTCACCGGCCTGCCCGCCCTCTCCCCCGACCCCCGCGACTGGGACCGGCTCGTCGGCGCGCTCCCGGACCGGCTGCCGCCGCGCGCCGGATCGGCGCACCTCGTCTGCGCGGTGGAGGTCTGCGGGTCCGACGACCAGGTCTCGGAACGGCTGAGCCGGGCGCGCCAGATGATCAGCTTCGCCTCCGGAGAGCTCGGCGGCCTGATCCGGGTCTCCCTCCTCGCCTACGCCGCGCACTCGTTCGACCCGTCGGCGCCCGAGCACCCGGTGCGGATCGCGGCCTGGGAGGCGGGCCCCGCCGAGGCCCTGGACGCGCTCGGCGCGCTGGAGGACGAGGGGGCGGTGACCAGGGGATATCCGTACCACCCCCAGGCGGCGCAGCTGGAGGACGCGCTCGCCGTGGTGGCCGGGCGACTCGGCCCCGCGAGCCCGGCGCCCGCCGTCGTCCTCACGGTCGGGGGCCGCCCGCCGCACCCGCCCCGCACCGACCGCTCCAGGATCCTGCCCTGCCCCCGCCGGCACGACTGGCGGCAGCTGGCCGCAGCCCTGCGGCAGCGGCCGGACACCACGCTGGGCGCGATCTGCGACCACGCCGCCGGTCAGGCGCACCCCCTGTGGCACGGGCTCGGCGCGGCGGCGCTGGCCCACCTGGAGGCGGTGGACGTACGCGGGCTGGCCGCCGACCTCGGCCTGACCGCCCCCTCCCCCGTCCGCCTCCCGTTCCCCCTGCTCGACGAGACGGAGTGACGACGCCCATGCAGCCCGATCCGAGCCGGGGACGCCCCGATCACAACATCGCCATGTGGGGCGCCCCCGGCAGCGGTAAGACCACCCTGCTGGCGGCGCTGTACACCGCCCTGACCAGGAGCGACGACGGCTGGAAGATCGTCGGATCCGATCCCGCGTCGTCGGACTACCTGATCGAGCGGACCAACGACCTCCTGCGGGGCAAGGTGTTCCCCGAGGCGAGCATGGCCCTGGAGCGCTACCACTGGACGCTCATCGGCCCCCCTCCCCGGAGGACCGGCTTCTGGGGCAGGAAGTCCAGGCAGGCGGAGCCGCCCCGGATCGGCATCGGCATGATCGACGCCCCCGGGGGACTGTTCGGCACGGGACAGCGTACGGCGGGCGGCCCGAGCGGCCCGGACCCCTCGGAGGACCCCCGCAGGCAGGAGCTGCTGGACAACCTGGAGCAGAGCCGGGGCATCGTCTTCCTCTTCGACCCGATCAGGGAGTTCACCTTCGGGGACGCCTTCGACCACATGTACCCTCCGCTCAACCGGCTCGCCGAGCGGATGCTCGCCACCGGCGGGTTCACCGACGGGAAGCTGCCGCACCACGTCGCCGTGTGCGTCACCAAGTTCGACGACCCCCGGGTGCTGGAGACGGCCGAGGCGCGGGGGCTGCTCACCACGGACGACGACGACCCCTACCGGCTGCCGCGGGTGGCCGGCGACGACGCGCGGGAGCTGTTCCACGAGCTGTCCCAGGTGTCGGCCACCGGCAGCGCCGACATGGTGCTCAAGACGCTCGAACAGTTCTTCCACCCGGACCGGATCCGTTTCTTCGCCACCTCCTCGATCGGCTTCTACGTCGACCGGCGCACGAGGTGTTTCGACTGGGACGACTTCCAGAACATGGTCCCGGGGGAGGCGGACGAGGACTCGCGCATCCGGGGGCAGCTGCACCCGATCAACGTGGTGGAGCCCATGCTCTGGCTGGGACAGCGACTCGCCGCGACCCGGCCGGCGAAGGGGGTCTCGTGACCGGCCGCACGGCGGGGCTCCGGCGCGGGACGCCCGCCGTACGAGCGGGGCTCCGGCACGGGACGCCCGCCGTACGACCAGGGAGGGGAGGCTCGTGACCGGCCACGACATCGGGTTCGAGTGGGCGCTGGAGGGGAAACGGCCCGGCGCCCACAACGACTACGAGCTGCTCTCCTGGAGCGACGACCGCCTCGGGCCCGAGGTCTTCGAGGAGATCAGGAACAGGTACGCCACCGGCCTGTCGGCGGACCTGCCCCAGCTGACGATCGCGGTCGCGGCGACCAGGGAGCGGGAGCGGGTGTCGCGCCACGTCGTGCTCGCGGTCCAGGAGTGGTCCGGGCACCGGGACGCCACCAACCGGAAGATCGCCTACACCCGCTGGTTCTACGTCCCCTACGAGGAACTGGCCGCTCACCGGGTGTCCTACGAGGCGCTCTACCGCGCCCTCGCGCGCCTGCCGGTGACCCCGTACGCCCCGCTGGTCGTGCGGGTGCCGGAGGCCGATCCCGCGGCCTTCGACCCCGGGCCGGACGCGCGGTGCGCCGCCGCGCTGCTGCTGACCGGGCGGCCCGTCTGCGTGGTGGGCGCGGAACGGGTTCCCATGGCCGAACGGCTGCGCTTCCTGGACACCGTCGCCGCCCTCCTGCCGTACGGCATGCGGTCGAGGCTGACCGCGGCGACCTGGGTCAGCAGCACGGCCCGGCACCGGATCAGGCTGTCCTTCGCGCGGCACGCGCCGGAGGACGCCCACGAGGTGCGCTGGGGCCGCGGAACGGAGACCGCCTGGCAGGACAGCCGGGCGAAGGTCTGCCTGGACCTGCTGACCCGGCCCGACGTCCGCGTCGAGGACATGCTGGAGAACCTCGCCCGGATGACCGAGCCACTGTCGTTCGGCCCCGACGACCTTCCGGACGCCGTACGGCTGCTCGAACACTCGGGCTACCCCGAGGAGCAGCTGTCCTCCGATGACGCCGAGGTGGAGGAGGAGGCGGCGGGGTGGGAGCCGGGGTTCCGGGAGGCTCCCGGCGCGGCCCCGGGCTCCGCGGCCGGCCGCCGAGGCGCGGAGGACCCCTGGGCGGAGGAGTCCGTCGCGGCCCCGGGAGCCACGACGGGGCTCCGGCGCGCCGTGCCCGGCGGCGGGGTTCCGGAACCGGTTCCGGCGGGCGGCTCCCCGTGGCCCGGCGCGGCCCCGCGCGCCCTCGGACCCGGCGAGGAGCGGGAACCCGACGAGGCGCGGCACACCTCTCCCGTCAGCAGGCTGACCTCGCTCATCGGCACGCCGTGGAGGCGGCTGAACGGGGCCGCGCCCGCCACGACGACCGCGCCCCATCGGCCGGGCGCCGTGCCGCCCTCGATGCGGACCGCGCTCGGCGGGCTGGAGCGGGCGGACCACGCGAAGCGGTTCGGGCCCCTCTGGAGCCCGCACGGCAGGCTCACCCTGGCCGCCGCGTTCATGGCGCTGGCCGTCACCCTGATCGCCATCGGCGCCGTCGCGATGGTGAGCGCCTCCGGCGACGACCCGCCCACCGAGGAGGGCACCGCCGGGACGGGCCCGGACGTGGTCGTCGTCCAGGCATCGGCCGGGCGGCGCGACGAGTTCGCCAGGCGTCTCGTGGAAGCGGCCGTACGGCGGGCGGGCCACCGGCCCGAGGTCCGGCTGAGCGACGCCCCCGCCGCCGCCGCGCCCCTCGGGGAACCGGCCGTGCTGCTCGTGACGGCCCCTTCCCCGGACCCCGCCCCGCCGGACGGCGCCGCGCCCGAGCCTCCGGCGGACCCGCCCGCGGCGCAGGGGTTCTCGGAGGTCGCCACCATCCCGGTCCCGGACCCGTACGTCCTGGTCTACGACGCCAGGCGGACCGGGCCCGAGCAGGTGGCGGCGGCCCTGACGAGCCCGGACGGCAAGGCCCGGGTCTCGGTGCCCGACACCCCTCCCGACGCCCTCTCCGGGGAGAGCCCCGAACGGTTCCTGCGCGAGCGCCATCCCTCGCTGAAGCCGAGGACCGTCCCGGCGGCCGACCCGCTGCGCGACCTCCGGAAGGAAGAGGTGCTGGCCGCCCTCGTGCCCAGGGAGGTCGCCGGGGACTACTCCCGGTCGGAGGCGTTCGCCGACCCGCCGGGCCGCTCGATCCTCGTGCTGGCCAACGGGTCCGTCGGCCGCGGGCTGCGCGACGCGCTGGGCAGGGTCGCCCGGTCCGTCGATCCCGGCAAGCTGGTGTCGGCGGAGTTCGACACCCCGGCGCGGGCGGCGACCAGGCTGGTCGAGTCGGCCCTGCCGCCGCCCGCCGCCACCTCCCCCACCGCGGGCCGGGAGGACGACCGGGGGGAGGGCGACTGGCGGCTCGCCCTCATCCTGATCATCAGCGGGGGCGTCATCGGGTTCCTGGCCCTCCTGCTGGCCATCCGGCTTCCGTCCAGGATCGAACCGCACTGGAACGCGTCGCATCCGCCGTCCTCACCCGGCTCCAGGCCGGGCGGCCCCTGACCTCACGTCATCCGGCGGATAATCCGGTCGAACTTCACCGGACCCGGCGGAGATGATGATCCCATGGCGTTCCGCGAGCACAAGAACGACGACAACCGTCTCCGCCGGATCCTCGCCGAGCTGCACCGATCACTGGACCGGCGCTACCGGCCCGAGGATGTGGCCGATCTGGTGCTGCAGGCGCTGAAGGGACGGCTGACGCGGCGCGAGCGCGTCGTGCTGGGGCGCGCGGCCGCGCACTCCTCCCGTGGCGAGGCGTGGTTCTCCTCGATGTCCGACGACTACGCCAGGCCGGTGGGCGGCACCCGGCAGGTCGCGACGGCCGCCCGGCTGTTCGAGCACCCTGCGGAGTGCGATCCGGACGACCCGGAGGCTCTGCTCGCCTTCGCGGCCACCGTGGGCCGCTCGATCGGCTGGGCGCCGGAGCGAAGCGACTTCCTGGCGGACCGGCTCGACCGGCGGGCCCGGGACGCGGCGGGGATGGACCTGTCCAAGCGGCAGTACAACCGCCGCTTCCGGATGCTGCGCAGGATCGCCGCCAAGGCGGGCACGCTGAGCATCGAGCAGGACAAGCGGCGCCTGCTCATGGTGGGTGTCACCGGCTTCGGCGCCGACATCCCGCCGGAGCGGTTCGCCGCCGACGTCGACGCCGCCTGCTTCGTCGCCTACTACACCGCCCGGCGCAAGGTGCGCCGGGAGTTCAGCCTGTCCGGACGGGACAACCCGTTCGACGAGATCGCCCAGGTGCTGCTCGACCGGTGCGCGACGGGAAGCGACTGGTGGATGATCGCCCAGGTGCGGGCGACACCCGACGTCCTCGCCCGCCTCACCGACGAGGAGCGGGGACTGCTGCTCGGCCGGTGGTCGGCGGTCATGCGGGAGAGCGCCGGCCTGCTCCGTGACCGCTGGAGTCCCGGCGTCGACCGCACGACGATGATCGTGCGCCGGGGTGACGACTCCAGCACGTGGAACAACCTGGCGACCGCCTACAACGCGGCCCGGGCCGGCTGGCTCGCCTGTCTGGCCTCACTGGACGCTTTGGAGCTTCTGGACGCCGCCTGTCCGGGCAAGGTCATGCGGTTCATGGCGGCCGATCTCGCCGCCTGGCATCAGGTCTCCGGCGGCGGGGTCGACCCGGGCACCGCGGTGTGGGCTGCTCTGCCGCCGCCCTGGGAGGTGCTCGACGGTGAGGCGTCCTGCACCCGTCCGGACGTCGAGGCGGCCTGCCGTACGGCGGGGCTCGATCCGGAGCGGACCGGCTGGACCGCGCCCGCCGCCCGGCGCGGGACGGCGGTGTTCCGGCCGACGCCCGAGCTGGTGCACGGTGTGACCATCGCCGACCCGGTGTGGGCGGCGCTGCTCCGCCGGGCAGGGGTGTTCAGCGGCGGGCGCGTCAAGCCGGAGCTGGCCGCCGAGGCCTACCATGGGCTGGCCTCCGGGGTGGTCGCGAGCGACCTGCCCACGACGCCCCCTGCCGGACCGGTGAGCCGGTGATCGGTGGGTCCTCCCAGGGAGGACCCACCGGCGGGCGGCCTCCGGAGCCGTCGTTAACCGGTGGCCTCCGCCTGGGGCCATCGGGCAGACTGGCACCGGCACGCTGTAGTTCAGTGGTAGAACGCCTGGCTCTTTACCAGGTGGGCGCCGGTTCGAGCCCGGCCGGCGGTGCCGCGCGCGACGGACGGCCTCGCCGTAGCTCAGTGGTGGAGCGCCCGGCTCTGGACCGGGTGGGCGCCGGTTCGAGCCCGGCCGGCGAGGCCGTACCGCCGGCGCCCGGGCGCCCGAAGAAAGCCCGAGGAAGGAACTGGTCGCCGAAGCGGTCCGGGTCTACTCGGAACTGCGGCGGGAGGAGATCCGCACCAGGATGACGGAGTCCATGCGCAAACTCGACGGCTCGAACCTCGCCCGTGTCGCTCTGCTCACGGGCCTGTCCGCCGAACAGATCAACGCCGTCGGCGGAGTCCGGGAGGATGCCCTGACGGACCCTTACGCCGCCGCGGAACGCCTTGAAGCCCCACCGGAGTCGTAGATCGAAAGAAGCCCCGGCCCGGGTGCACCCGGGCCGGGGCTTCTTTTCTGTGCGCCGCCAGGGACTCGAACCCCGGACCCGCTGATTAAGAGTCAGCTGCTCTAACCAACTGAGCTAGCGGCGCGTGAAGCCCTTGAAGAATAGCGCACTCCGCCGGACGATCCGAACCGGAATACGGGGCCCGGCCGAAGGCGGAGGCGGCCTCTCCTGCCCGAAGCGCCCCGGCGCCGGAGCCGCCGGGCGGCGGGACACCCGATGCCGCCCGGCGCTGTCAGCGGCTACGCTAGAACAACATTCGGTACCTGTACGAGCCTGTTCGAGTCCGCCCGGATCGCGTCCGGGTCCCGCCCGGGAGCACACATGTGGTTCGCCTCGCCCGCCGACGTCCGTGACCGGCTCGCCGCCGCGGACTACCTCTCCGACGACTCCATCGCGACCTCGGTGTTCCTCGCCGGCGCGCTCGGCAAGCCGCTGCTGGCCGAGGGGCCGGCCGGGGTGGGCAAGACCCAGCTCGCCAAGGCCGTGTCGGCGGCGACCGGCGCCGCGCTGATCCGCCTCCAGTGCTACGAGGGGCTCGACGAGGCCCGGGCGCTGTACGAGTGGAACTACAAGAAGCAGCTCCTGCGCATCCAGGCGGGCGGCGGCGAGGGCTGGGACGCCGCCCACGACGACATCTTCACCCAGGAGTTCCTGCTGGAGCGCCCGCTGCTGCGGGCGATCCGCGCCGACGCCCCGACGGTCCTGCTGATCGACGAGATCGACAAGGCCGACGTCGAGGTGGAGGGCCTGCTGCTGGAGGTCCTGTCCGACTACCAGGTCACGATCCCCGAGCTGGGCACGGTCACCGCCACACGCCGGCCGTACGTGGTGCTGACCTCCAACGCGAGCCGCGAGCTGTCGGAGGCCCTCAGGCGGCGCTGCCTCTACCTGCATCTGGAGTACCCGACGCCGGAGCGCGAGCGTGACATCGTGCTGGCGCGGGTGCCCGGCGTCGAGGCGGACCTGGCCGAACGGCTCGCCCGTACGGTCGCCACGATGCGCGCCCTGGAGCTGAAGAAGTCGCCCTCCATCGCCGAGACCGTCGACTGGGCCGAAACCCTGCTCGCCCTCGGGCGGACCGAGCTGGACGAGGCGACCGTGGACGCCACCCTGGGGGTGGTGCTCAAACACGCCTCCGACCAGGCGCGGACCCGCAAGGAGCTGGGCCTGTGACCGGCCGGACCGGACTGTCCGGACCGTCCGGGAGCCCGTCCCGCGCCCGCCCGGCCGAGACGGCTCACCGGACGGTTCGGACACCCTCCCGTCCGGGCCGGATTACCCTCCGGGACAGCCGGGCGGGCCGGATTACCCTCCGGACGCTCCGGCACGGCCGGGCGGGGGCCGGGCGGTGAGCCTGCTGGACCGGCACGTCGGCTTCGTGCGCGCGCTGCGCGAGGCCGGGCTGCCGGTGTCACCGGCCGAGGGGCTGGACGCCGCACGGGCGCTGCTGGTCGTCGACCTGGCCGAACGCGAGTCGCTGCGCGCCGCCTACGCCGCCACGCTGGTCAAGCGGCCGTCGTACCGGCCGGGGTTCGACGCTCTCTTCGACCTGTGGTTCCCCGCCGCGACCACCGCCCCGCCCGCGGCCCGGGATCCGGAGGAGCCCGCGGACCCGCGCGACGGGGACCCCGGCGTCTCCGCGTCCCGGGACCTCACCGCGGGTGTGGACCCGGGGACCGCCGACCTGCCAGAGCTGCGCGACCGGCTGGCGGAGCTGCTGCTGGGCGCCGAGGGCATGGACGCCTTCGCCCGCGCCATGGTGGAGCGCTTCGGCCGCCAGGCCGCCTCCCCCGGCCGGCAGAACTGGTTCTCCTACCCGGTGCTGCGCGCACTGTCCCCCGAGACGCTCATGGCCCGGCTGCTGGCCGAGGTCCTCGCCGGGCAGGAGCGCGGCGGCCTGGCCGAGAAGGTGGCCCGGCGGCGGATCGGTGACGGCATCCGGCGCTTCGAGGAGGCCGTCGCCACCGACGTGCGCCGCCGGATCGCCGAGGAGTCGGGGATCGAGCGGATCGCGCGCTCCGCCGTACGGCCGCCGCTGGAGCAGGTGGACTTCCTCCGGATCACCCGGGCCGACCTGGTGAGGCTGCGCCGGGAGGTCCACCCGCTCGCCCGGCGGCTGGCCGCCCGGCTGACGGTCAGGAACCGGACCGGCCACCGGGGCCGCCTGGACTTCCGCCGGACCGTGCGGGCCTCGCTGTCCAGCGGCGGCGTGCCGCTGACCGTCGTCAACCGGCCGCGCCGCCCGCACCGGCCGGAGCTGGTCGTCCTGTGCGACGTCAGCGACTCGGTCGCCTCCTTCGCCCACTTCACGCTGCTGCTGACCTACGCGCTGCGCGAGCAGTTCGCCAGGGTCAGGGCGTTCGGGTTCGTGGACACCGTGGACGAGATCACCCGCTTCTTCACACCCGGCTCCGACGTGACGGAGGCGATGACGCGGATGACCGCCGAGGCCGACATGGTGCGGTTCGGCCGGACGAACTACGGCCACGCCTTCGAGCGGTTCGCCGAACGGTACGGCGACGCCGTGGGGCCGAAGACGTCCCTGCTGATCCTGGGCGACGCCCGGTCCAACTACCAGCCGCCCGCTCTTACGACCCTCCGCTGCATGGTCCGCGAGGCCCGGCACGCCCACTGGCTCAACCCCGAGCCGGTGAGCCAGTGGGACACCGGCGACTCCCTGGCGAGCGCCTACGGCACGGTCGTCCCGATGCGCGAATGCCGCAACGTCGTCCAGCTCTCCGCCTTCGTCGAAGACCTCACCTGACGCCCACCTCGCGTCCGGGTATCCGGCCGGCACGGTCCGCGCGGGAAAGCCATGCCGGGTCCGCAGGTCGCCGCGCCGTTCCAGGGAGGCGCACGGTCCGCGCGGGGAAGGCGTACCGCCGCCACCCGTGGCAGGGTGTGGACATGCGCGTGTCGATACTGGGGCCGTTGGAGGTGACCGTCGGCCACGACGTGGTGAGGATCGGCGGCACTCGGCTGAAGGCGCTGTTGATCCGGCTCGCGGTGGACGTCGGGCACCCGGTCGCCACGGGCTCCCTGGTGGACGCGCTGTGGCCGGAGGCGGCTCCGGAGGATCCGGCGGCGGCGCTGCAGTCGTTGATGTGGCGGCTGCGGCGGGCCCTTCCGGACGAGCGGATCGTGCGGTCCGGGAGCGGCTGGTATCGGCTCGATCTGCCGCCGGAGGCGGTGGACGCCTGTCTGTTCGAACGGCTGGCGGACGAGGGACGGCGAGCGTTGCGGACGGGTGACGCCGGGCTGGCGAGGAGCCGGTTGAGGGAGGCGTCGGCGCTGTGGCGGGGTGAACCGCTGATCGACGCCGCGGACGCGCCCTACGCCGTGGCCGCCGCCGTACGGCTTCGGGAGCTGCGGCTGGCCGCGATCGAGGACCGGGTGGAGGCCGACCTCGCGTGCGGGCCGGCGTCGCCGCCGGTGGCCGAGCTGACCGAGTTGACCGCGGCGTACCCGTTGCGTGAGCGGTTGTGCGCCCTGCTGATACGAGCCCTGGACGCCGACGGCCGGCCGGCGGAGGCGCTGGCCCTCTATGAGGACGTCCGGCGACGGCTGGCCGACGAGCTGGGGTGCGACCCGGGGCCGGAGGTACGGCGGGCGCACCTGGCCGTGTTGCGCGGCGGACAGCCGGACGGCGCCCGGCCGGCCGATGACCGGCGGGACGGGAATCGGCCGAGGGGGAACCTGCGCACACCGCTGACGAGTTTCGTCGGACGTGCCGGAGAGGTGGCACGGATCCACGCGCGGCTGGAAGAAGGCCGGCTGGTGACCCTGGTCGGCCCGGGAGGCGTGGGCAAGACACGGCTCGCGACCGAGTCCGCGTCCAGGATCACCGCGCGCACCGACGGCGGGGTGTGGCTGGTGGAGCTGGCCTCGGTGACCGCCGGTGATGTCGCGCGGGCCGTGCTCACGGCGCTGGGGCCACGTGAGGTGGGCGTTCCGGACACCTCCGCCGGGTCGGGCGATCCGGTGCGCCGCCTGGTCGAGGTGCTGGCGTCCGGTGAGACGCTGCTCGTACTGGACAACTGCGAACATGTGATCGAGGCCGTCGCGGGACTGGTCGGCGAGTTGCTGGCCCGGTGCCCACGCCTGCGGGTGCTGGCCACCGGTCGTGAACCTCTCGGCGTCACCGGCGAGCGGCTGTGTCCTGTTCCGCCGCTGCCGCTGCCCGACGCCCCGGAGGCGGAGAGTCCCGCGACACGGCTGTTCGCCGACCGCGCGGCCGCGGTGAGCCCCGGCTTCGCGCTCACCGAGGACACCGCGGCCGAGGTGACGGAGGTATGCCGCCGGTTGGACGGGTTGCCGCTGGCGATCGAGCTGGCGGCCGCCCGGTTGCGGACCATGACGCTCGGGCGGCTCCTGGCCCGTCTCGACGACCGTTTCCGGGTGCTGGCCCACGGGGCGCGTTCGGCGCCGGAGCGGCATCGGACCCTGCGGGCGGTGGTGGCCTGGAGCTGGGACCTGCTGTCCGACGCGGAGCGTGCGCGGGCGGCCCGGCTGGCGGTGTTCCCGTCCTCGTTCACCGCCGAGGCCGCCGACCGTGTGGGTGTCGGCTGGGAGACGTTGGACACACTGGTGGACAGGTCGCTGCTGCAGCTGGTGGGCGAGCGGTACCGGATGCTGGCCACGATCCGTGAGTACGGCCTGGAACGGCTCGCCGACAGCGGCCTGGCCGGCTCCGCGCGCGTCGCGCACGCGGCCTGCTTCCTCGAACTCGCCGAGCGGGCGGCGCCGCATCTGCGTGGCGCCGGCCAGCCGTACTGGCTCGGGGTGCTGACGGCCGAGGAGGACAACCTGCTCACCGCACTGGACTTCGCGGCCGAGGCCGGGAATGCCGCCACGGCCAGAAGGCTGGGCGCCGCGCTCGGGCTGTTCTGGGCGATCCGGGGAGGCCATGCCGAGGCCGCCGACCGGTTACGCACCGCGCTGACCGTTCCCGGCGCGGCCCCGGTGACGGCGAGCACGCAGGTGGCGGCGCAGTACCTGTTCCACGCGGTGCTCAGCGGGCGCGTACCGGACGCGGAAGCGACCGCCTCGGCGGCCGGAACCATCTCGCCGGTCGAGACCACCGAAGCGGCCGGAGCGATCCCGGCAGCCGGGGCAGCCGGAACGATCCCGGTGGCCGAATCAGCCGAAGCAGCCGGAACCGCGGAAACCGCGGAAGCGGCCGGAACGGCCGCCGGGCCGTTCGGCCGCGACGCCGACCACACGGCCGCGACGCTGGTGGCAGCGCTGCTGGCTCTGCTCGGGAACGACGTCCCCGCCGGCCTCACCGCGATCGACCGGCGACCACCGCCCGCGGATCCCTGGCACCGGGGGATGCTGGCCCTCACCCGCGCCATGCTGGCCGGCGCCGCCGACGGCGGCATGGCGACGATGCGGCGGGACCTCGCGGCAGCGGCGGCGGCCTTCCGGGACGCCGGGGAACGCTGGGGGCTGGCCACCTCGCTGACCTATCTCGGGCTCGCCGAGGGCATGTCCGACGATGCCCGCGCGGGCGCTTCGGCCCTGGAGGAGTCGATCACGCTGATCCGGGACCTGGGAGGCTCCGATCACTTCCAGCGCGTCTGGCTCGCCATGCTGCGGGCCCGGACCGGAGGGCCCGTGGCGGCGCGCGCCGAGTTGCTGGCGGTCCTCGACGAGAGGACGCCGCACGCCACCGAGGCGATGGCGCGGCTCTTCCTGGCCGATCTGAGCCGGCACAGCGGTGAGCCGGCCGAAGCCGCGGCCCAGATCGACCTGGCCGCCGAGCGGCTCGGCGACGGTTGCTTCAATGACGCGTTGCTGCGGTTGGGCCGGGGACGGCTGGCCCTGTCCACCGGTGACCTCCACGTGGCCCGTGCCCATCTGCGGGAGGCGTTCACACTGGCCTCCTCGATGCCTGACATGCCGATGGTGGCGCAGATCGCGGTGGGCGTGGCGGAACTCGCGCTGCGTAGCGGTGCAGCCGGGGACGCCGCCTCCGTGCTCGGTGCCGCCCACGCGTTGCGTGGTGTCCCCGACGTCGGCGATCCCGATGTCCGCAGGGTGAGCCGTGAACTGCGGGCCGCGCTCGGCCCGGAAGCGTACCGGGCCGCCTACGACCGTGGCCGAGGTCTCGGCCGTGACGACGCGCTCGCCGTCGTCTCCGACCGGCTGTCGCACTGACCACGGGCCCGGTGGTCCGGCTGCCCGGCGGCCGCCAGACCGCGGCCGGCCGGGAGCAGCGGATCGTCGGCCAGAAGCGGGGTGAGAGCCGCCCTAGCCGGCTGAGAGCGGCTTGAGAGCCGTCTGACAGGTCGCAACGCCAGGGTGTGTCCCGTCAGCCCGTACGCGACGCGTCCGGCCGGCATCGACCCGGCCGGTTCTGGAGGTCCTGGAGATGATGTTCCTCGAACTGTTCGTTCCGCGCGGGACGAAGAGCCCCGAGCAGCTGCGCCGGCTCGCCGAGGGGCTCACCATGAAGGCGCTGCTGACCCATGTGGACGCCATCCGCGACGTCGTGGGCGGCGACGAGGGGTCCGGCACCGATCCCGGGGTGATGGACTTCCTGGACACGATCACCCATGTGGTCGTGCACGAGATCGGCACCTGGGTCGTCGGCGGGAACGTGCTGGGCCCGGCCGGGCCGACCCGCTACGTGGCGCGCGTGTACGTGCCCGGCCCCTGGCGCAAGGACATGAGCGCGTTCTTCGTCGCCGCCGTCACCCGGGTGATCTCACAGGCCGACCCCGACCCCGAGCGCCACCACCGCGAGCCGTACGTCGAGGTACACGTCATCGGTGTGCCGGAGGGCGGATACGGGATGTCGGGCCGGGTCGTCGGCGAGTCGGCGCTGCTGGAAATGATCAGTGACGCCAGGACCGGAACCCCGGCTCCGGCTGACCCCGGCGTGTTCGTCGATCCGGTGTGCGGCATGACCACCAGGGATCCGGTGGCGACGTTGGAACACGAGGGCACGACCTACGGTTTCTGCTGCCTCTCCTGCCGCCGCCACTTCGCCGACAGGCTGGCCGAAGCGGTACGGTGAACGGCGGAACGCCGGGCGGACCGGCCGTGGCCCGGCCCGCCCGCTGGCTCAACCCCGAGCCGGTGAGCCGGTGGGACACCGGCGACTCGTTGGCGAGCGCCTACGGCGCGGTCGTCCCGATGCGCGAATGCCGCAACGTCGTCCGACTCTCCGCCTTCGTCGAAGATCTCGCCTGACGGCCTGGCGTCGACGTCAGCGGAGGATCCAGCGTTCGGCGGGGGCGGGGTAGCAGGTCTTGGCGCCGGACTCGAAGCCGTCGCCGAAGGCGCGGGTTCGTTCGAACCCGCTGCCGTGGGCGGCCGGGTCGGTCCACGCGGTGCCGGGCAGGTCCCGGCCGGAGAAGACCGCCAGCGTGGCCTCGTCCAGATCGCCCTCCTCCAGCAGGTTCTGCTGCGCCACCCACCGCGCCCACGCCCCGGCGAAGCAGTCGGCCTGCAGCTCGCGCAGCACTCCGGCCTGCTCCTGGCGCGGCAGCCGGGCCTGCATGGCGTGACCGAACTCGTGGGCCAGTACGAAGGACGCGGCGAAGTCGCCGCCGCTGACGTAGTACGGGATCATCAGCCCGGACTCGTCCCACGCGATGAAGTCCCCGGCCGGGCAGTAGAAGGCGTTGCGGGCGGGCGCGGGCTGGTCGCCGCAGGCCGGGCCGCCGCCCTCGTCGGAGCGGTAGTAGGTGTAGGCGCGCGGCTTGCCGTAGGAGCCGCCCAGCTCCGGCACCTGGCTGCTCCAGTACCGCTCCAGCAGGCCGAGGGTGGCCGACAGGGTGCGCTGGTAGGCGGCGTAGTCGAAGGACGTGCGCCCGTCGGTGCTCAGAGGAGCCGAGTCCCGTCGGCTCGGTGTGGTGCCGCTCTTCTGCTCCCGGTGCCGCTTGACGTCGTCGATCGCCTGCTTGATCACGTCGGTGATGCTGCGGTGCTCGCCGTCCCCCGCCGAGCAGGCCGGGAGCAACAGCACCAGTGCGGCGATCACGGCGGAGATCGCCCGTAACCGGGCGCGGGGACGAGGCGGGCGGGGGTTCGTCGTCGGCGTCACCCGCCCGCCGCTACCCAATCACTGACAAAACATCCGTGACGCACCGACTAGGGCGAACCGCCCGTGGCTCAGCGGACGGTGTCGAGGAAGCGGAGCACGCGTTCGGTGAGCAGCGCGGTGGCCTCCGCGTCGTACGTGGACAGGCTCGGGTCGGCGAACAGGTGCCGGTCACCCGGGTAGAGGAACAGCTCGGCGTCCTTGGCCTCCACGACCAGGGCGCGGGCCGCATCGAGGTCGCCCTCAGCGACGAAGAGCTCGTCGGCGTCCATGCCGTGGACCTGCACCGGAACCCCCTCCGGCCACGCACCGCCGTACTCCGAGACCGGCATGCAGGCGTGGAACAGCAGCGCGCCCTTCGCGCCGGGCCGCGTCTGGGCCAGCGACTGCGCCGGGAGGACGCCGAGCGAGAACCCGGCGTGGACCAGCTCGCCGGGCAGCCCCTCGGCGGCGGCCCGCCCACGCTCGGTCAGCACGTCGAACCCGACCTTCTGCGCGTGGGCGACGCCCTCCTCGAAGTCGTCGAAGACCTCCCCCTCGTACAGGTCAGGGGCATGGACGGTGTGCCCGGCCCGCCTGAGCTCCTCGGCGAACTCCAGCACCCCGGCCGTCAGCCCGTGCACATGGTGGAACAGGAGAACCTCGGCCATACTCACTCCCTTCGTCCGGCGGCACCGGGACGGCTTCCGCCGGGGGACGAGTATGGCGGGGCACACCGACAATCCCGACGATCGGCCACGCTCCGGCCGGATGTCCGCGTTCCTCGCCGGTCAGTGGTCGCAGAAGAGCGATGGAAGACGGCTTCTTGAGACTGAGCAACCTTCTGTGCTTCCGGCGGCGTAAAGGCGGGTGACTGTCATCTGAAGAAGGACCGTACATGGCGGATCGATCCGAGTACGACGCGTTCGTCGAGGCGTCGTGGCACCGGCTGCTCCGCACCGCCTACCTGCTCGCCCGTGACTGGGGAGCGGCCGAGGACCTGGTGCAGACGGCGCTGCTGAAGGCATGGCAGGCGTGGCCGCGTCTGGGCGACGAACGTGAGGCGTACGTCCGCAAGATCATTGTGAACCTGCACGTCTCCTGGTGGCGGCGTCGCTGGAGACAGGCCGAGTTGACCAGGGAGTCACCGCCCGACCGGACGCAGGCGGCCGACCACATGGGACAGGCCGACGACCGCGAACTGGTCTGGCAGGCACTCGGCCGGTTGCCCGCCCGGCAACGGGCCGTCGTCGTGCTGCGGTTCTTCGAGGACCTGACCGAAGCCCAGACCGCTTCGACGCTCGGCTGCAGCGTCGGGACGGTCAAGAGCCAGGCGAGCAGGGCATTGGCGAAGCTTCGGATGGACGAGTCGTTCGCGTACGACAGGAGGGGGTAGCACCATGCATGTCGACCAGGGAGAACTCCGCGGCCTGCTGGACGAGCGCAGCCGCCCCGCACTCGACCGCCCGATCCCGTGGCACTCACTGCGGGCCAGGACGCGCGGCGCGCGGCGGCGCCGGCTGGCGGCCGTCACCGCCGCTGTCACCGCCACCGTCGCGGTCGTCACCACGGGAGCGATCGCCGGCCTGCGCGGGCCGGACCACGTCGATCAGCCGACCACCGCGAAAGTGACCGAGAAGCTCCCGGCCCGGTACGAGGAGTCCGACGGCACCGTCTACCGCAGACTCACCACGGCGGTCTTCGACCCGTCGCGCGAGGAATCGAAGACGTTTCAGGTGGAGGTGAGCGGTAAGCCGGTGGCCATCCTGCCTGACTGCCCTTCCCCCAAAGCCGCGCAACCGAATGTCAGCGCGCGGGTGCCGGGCCTGGACAAGGACTTCATGCTGTCACCGGCGCCCTTTCTGATGAACTCGTGCGAGCGGGGCAAGGCGGTCGACATGCAGCCCTTCCCCGCCGGGACACGGACGGTGAGATTCACCGTCAAGGCATACTCGGAGAAGATGCCTCCGGGAAAATGGCGGTTCGGCGTGTACGAGTGGACCCCGCCGGCCACGACGCGGACCGCCTCACCCCCGGTGGACCCGCCCGCGAAGATCGGGAAGGACCTCAGCCTGACCGCCAAGGGCAGCGCCACCTGGCCCGGTACCCGTGAGGTGACGCTCACCGTGCCGAACAGGGGCCGCAGCCTGGCCGTCGTCACCTACTGCGGCGACGACCTCGCCGAGCGGCTCAGGCACGAGGTGTGGGTGAACGGGCGCCCGGTCAAGGGCTTTCTCGTCTGCTCCGCCCTTCCCGAGAGCGGGTATCTCCATCTGGGCAAACGGCCAAGCGGTGAGAAGACGACAACGATCAGGGTCCACCTGGAGACGTCCATCCCGCAGTACCTGCGGCGCCCCGGAACGCTGACGGTGGCCGTTTATGACGGGGAGTGATCGTGCCATCCGGCAACCGGTTCAGGGGCCGTGATCATGAGCTGTCGGGTCTCCTCATCGGACGGCTCGACAACATTACGAGACACAGGAGACCCGACCGGTTGTCCGGACGAGGGTTACAGGTGAAAGGTATGGGCGGCACTCGGCTTAAGGAATGATCGAAACTGATCCGGTCGTATCGGTCAGGCCGGAGGGCCGAACCCTCCGGCCTTCACCTCCTCGATGAAGGACCGCCATACGGCGGGGGCGAACAGGAGCGCGGAACCGGCGGGGTCCTTGCTGTCGCGGACCGCGACGGTCCCGGGCAGGTTGGAGGCGACCTCGACACACTGCCCACCATTGTCTGAAGAACGTGATGACTTCCGCCACACTGCGGCGCTCAGGTCCACTCCCGCCTCGCTTCCTCGATCTTTTTCGTGGATATATGTCCAGGATAAGCCCATTGGCGTATCGCTTCATAGCGGTCCCATATCGAGGCCACGTAGATAGGGTCGTCCGTAACCTGTCCTTCGACAGGCGAATCCGCGTGAACGGTGTCCGGTTGTCCGTTCGGAAGCTTGGCGATCATAAAAGGCCCGGCCAGTCCGGCCATGCACTCCGGGTCGACGATCTGAATTGAGACGTCGGGTCGTTGCGTGATCTCCAGCAGGTGTGAGAGCTGCTCACGCATCACTTCCGAGCTGCTGACCTTGCGACGCAGCACACCCTCATCGAGGAGAACCAGAAGCAGGGGAGAGTTCTCTCGACCGAGGATCAGCTGACGTCGCATGCGGGCCTGGACGCGTTCCTCCACCTCCTCGGGAGCAGCACGGGGGCCATTGATGAAGATATGCCGGGCGTATGCCTCGGTCTGTAGCAGGCCGGGGACGAGGAGCGGGTCCCAGGAGCGCAGGACCAGTGCGTTGGGTTCGATCTCCTCGGTCCAGCTCATGAACCAGGCCGGGCTGCCCGGCTTGGCGAGGATGCGGTGGTAGAGCCGGGTGAAGGAGGTGGCGCCCTCCAGGCCGTAGAAGCGGTCCAGCCGCTCGGCGTCCGACCTCGACGGGGTGCGGGTCGCGGCTTCCAGGCGGCTCACCTGGGTCTGGGTGCAGCCCAGCCGGGCGGCCACCGCCGCCTGGGAGAGCCGGGCCTCCTCCCGCAGCCGGCGCATCTCCGCGCCGAACCGCATCCGCGGTGAGGCGGGGTCGAGGAAAGGCTCGACGCTCATCGCATTCCTCCCGAAAATGAGAAAAACGGGCTCCCTGTTCCGGCGGCGATACCGCGACACGGTTTGCGTAAACCGGCGGTCGTCATCCCCCGCCATCTCCGGTTATGCGGACCGGCAATTTCCTCACCTGCCGCGAGGGCAATCTAATCACACGCATTCCCCTTCCGGCAGGAAGGACGGGAAAGCGGATGATCCCCCTTCGGACAGGAGAGAAACCAGCGGTACATCATCGGGAAAGCAACCTTTCCGGCAGGCTCTTCTCTGCCCGCACCACACATGACAGGGCGCTCCCCTCCGCTCGTCCAGCACCGGCCGTCCCTTCGTCGCCACAACCCGGAACCGGCCCTTGACTCACCGACGCGGCGTCCGGCCATCCCGTACAAGATCCACCTTCACCCCGAGAGAGATGATCATGGAAGCATTCGAACGTGCCCGGCTGGACGCCTACTTCGCCAAAATCACCGCTCGGTTCGTCACCGATGAACAGGTCACGTCCTTTCTGGTGACGCACCTTCTGCCCGAACGACCATGCTTCGTCCACGCGGTCGCGGCCATGAGCCGTCTGCGGGCGGTGCTGCCCAAGCCGAAGTCGATCACTGCTGCCGCGCAGCGCGAGGTCGAACAGACCGTCCCGGTCGACGCGCTCTCCCGCGAGCTGTTCGACCGGCCCAAGACGGCGCTGGACTACTTCGAGTCCCGGGCCGCCGCCGAGCCGATCGTGCTGCTGGACGTCGGCGGCTACTTCGCCCCGACCTTGAACGACCTGAACGGAAGTTTCTCCGGCCGTCTTCTCGGAGTGATCGAGGACACCGAGAACGGCCACCGGCGCTACCAGGCTCTCGGCGGACTTCCCTGCCCGGTGATCTCGGTCGCCCGTTCGCCGCTGAAGGACCCCGAGGACTTCCTCGTCGGCCAGTCGGTGGTCTTCTCCACCGAGGCCGTCATGCGCAGCCGCGGTGACATCCCGCACGGCCGCACGGCCCTGGTGATCGGCTTCGGCAAACTCGGCAGCTCGATCGCCCGCCTGCTGCACGCCAAGGGAGTCCAGGTCACCGTCTTCGACATCGACCCCGTCCGGCGCACCCAGGCCATGTCCCAGGGCTTCGCCGTGGCCCATGACCGGCACAGCGCCCTGGCCGGAGCCGGGCTTGTGCTCTGCGCGACCGGCGCGGTCTCCCTGCGCGGCGAGGACTTCCCCCATCTGCGCAACGGCGCCTACGTTGCCACCGTCACCTCAAGTGAGGACGAACTGGAACTCGACGGACTGCCGGACGTCTACACCCGCACGATGGTCGGCGACCATGTCACCCGCTATCAGACAACCGGTCACTATTTCTACCTGGCGAACGGCGGTAACGCCGTCAACTTCCTGCACGGCGCGAGTGTCGGACCGTTCATCTTCCTGGTCCAAGCCGAGATACTCGCCGGAATCGGAATGCTCACCCGCGGCGACCTCGCCCCCGGTATACACGAGGTCTCCACGGCCGACCGCGCCGCCATCGCGGCGATCTGGCTCTCCTACTTCAACAGGTGATCGACTTGGCCATCACGGCAGACCACATCCGCGCCGTCATCGGCGACTACCTCGACGCGCATCCCGAGGAGAAGCGCGGCCTCGCCCCGATCCTGGAACTGCTGGACGACGGCGCCGGCCTCACGTCCCGCAAGGAGTTCCGCGGCCATGCCACCGCAGGCGCGATCCTCGCCGACCCTGACGGGCGCGTCCTGCACATCCACCATCTCGCCCTGGACAGATGGCTCCTGCCCGGCGGTCATCTGGAGCCGTCCGACGCCACCCTCCTGGACGCGGCCCTGCGTGAACTCGTCGAGGAGACCGGCGTCCCCTCCCACGCCGTCACCCCGGTCGGTGACCGTCCCGTCCACATCGACGTCCACCCGATTCCAGCCAACGACGCCAAGGGCGAGCCCGCTCACCAGCACTTCGACTTCCGGTTCCTCTTCCGCACCACCGCCGATGTCGGCCCGCTCCAGACCGAGGAGATCACCGACGCCGCCTGGCGGGCCGCCGACGACATCAACGGCACCGCTCTGCGGCACCGCGTCATCCAGGCACTTCGCTGACTCGGCCGTATCGATCAGGCCGGCGAGTCGAACTCGCCGGCCTTGACCTCGCCGACGAAGGATCGCCATGTGGCGGGAGCGAACAGCAACGCGGGACCGAAGGGGTCCTTGCTGTCGCGGACTGCGACGGTTCCGGGCAGGTTGGAAGCGACCTCGACGCACTGCCCACCGTTAGGACCGGAACATGATGACTTGCGCCACACGGCACCGCTCAGGTCCATGTCCGCCTCGCTTCCTCGACCATTTTGAGGGACATACGTTCAGGATAAGCACTTCGGCGTAGCGCCTCATATTGGTTTCTAACCGAAACCACGGATTCATAGTCGTCCGTAACCTGCCCCTCAACCGAGGAATCGGCATGGATCGTGTCCGGCTGGCCGTTCGGAAGCTCGGCGATCATAAAAGCACCCGACATGCCCGCCAGGCATTTCGGATCGACGATCTGCACGGAGATCGCAGGCCGCTGAGCCATCTCCAGTAGATGATCGAGCTGCTCGCGCATCACTTCGGCGTCTCCGACCTCGCGATGCAGCACCCCCTCGTCGATGAGGGCCGTGAACAACGGAGAGGCATCTCTGTCAAAGATCTGACCTCGCCTCATGCGCATCCTCACGCGCTCCTCCAACTCCTCCGGAGTGATCCGGACGCTGTGCTTGAGCACGTGCCGCGCGTACGCCTCGGTCTGAAGGAGACCCGGGACGAGGAGTGGATCCCATGATTGGAGGACCAGTGCGTTGGGTTCGATCTCCTCGGTCCAGCTCATGAACCAGGCCGGGCTGCCCGGCTTGGCGAGGATGCGGTGGTAGAGCCGGGTGAAGGAGGTGGCGCCCTCCAGGCCGTAGAAGCGGTCCAGCCGCTCGGCGTCCGACCTCGACGGGGTGCGGGTCGCGGCTTCCAGGCGGCTCACCTGGGTCTGGGTGCAGCCCAGCCGGGCGGCCACCGCCGCCTGGGAGAGCCGGGCCTCCTCCCGCAGCCGGCGCATCTCCGCGCCGAACCGCATCCGCGGTGAGGCGGGGTCGAGGAAAGGCTCGACGCTCATCGCATTCCTCCCGAAAATGAGAAAAACGGGCTCCCTGTTCCGGCGGCGATACCGCGACACGGTTTGCGTAAACCGGCGGTCGTCATCCCCCGCCATCTCCGGTTATGCGGACCGGCAATTTCCTCACCTGCCGCGAGGGCAATCTAATCACACGCATTCCCCTTCCGGCAGGAAGGGCGGGAAAGCGGATGAGCCCCCTTCGGACAGGAGAGAAATCAGCGATGCCCCATCAGGAAAACAGCATTTCCCATTCCTCTCCCGGCCCCTCGAACGCCCCGGACCCCGCAACCGTGGAGCAGCAGACCCGGTTCATCCACCTGGTGCGGCTCGGCTGGGACCTGCGTGTCCTCGGGGTCCGCACCTCGCTGGTCCTGCCGGTGGCCGGGAACCCCGTCCTGGAGGTCCACGCGGCGGCCGGGGTCCTCGCCCGGATCACGGCCGTCCGGCGTCGCCGCGGCTGGGTCTTCACCTGGCGGCCCTGGTGGACGCGTCTATGGCGGCGGGACGAATGGGTGTGGGCGGAGGCCGACAACGCGGCCGACATCGTCAGGGCCGAGGTCACCGGGGTCGCCGGGGTGGCCGCGTGAGACCGGACGGGCGGGCCGTACGGGCCCGCGTGTGGCGGCGGGAGTTCCCCGGCCGGGTGTCCTCCGTGCCGGCCGCCCGTGCCTGGGCCCGCGACCTGCTGGCCGTACGGCTCGCCCCCGGCGTCCTCGACGACGTCCTGCTGCTGCTCAGCGAGGTCGTCACCAACGCCGTCACCCACTCAGACTCCGGCCGTACGACCGGCGGCCGGGTGACCGTCCACCTGGCCCACGGCCCAGAGGGCGTCCACGTCGAGGTCACCGACGACGGCTCGGCCACCAGCGCGCCCGCCGTGCACGTGCCGCGGACCGACGACGACGGCGGACGGGGGCTGTGGCTGGTCGCCCTCCTCGCCACCGCCTGGGGCGCCTCCGGACACGACGACGAGGCGGGAAGATCCGTCTGGTTCGAAATGCTCCGCGACCCGCCCCGGGGGCCGTGAGATCTTCGGCCTCGGTGCCTTGAAGGCTTGAAGGCTTGAAGGCTTGAAGGCTTGAAAAGGAGTGCGCCCTCCCGCTCCCTCGAACCCTACAGGTTACGGAAATCCGGGTCCTCGGCACAGGATGTCCCTGCGCCCGGAGAACACACGGACGGGGAAGCGACGGACCATGACCCCCGGCGCAGAACGATCACGCACCACTCGTCACCGAGCCCAAGAGGAGAGTGATCATAGTGAGGACACGACGCACGATCGGCGTGCTGCTGGCGGCGGCCACGGTCGCGGTGACGCCCCTGGCCACCACCCCGGCGCAGGCCGGCGCCCTCGCGTGGGATTGCAGCCCCGGCTACTCCTGCTACTACGACGGCGGCAACGGGACGAACAGGATCTGGGTCGCGCCCAGCGGCGGCAAGTGCTTCGACCTGGGGCAGATGGGCCTCAACGACCGGATCTCCTCCATCTACAACAGGGGCAACGGGACGGTCCACCTCTACAACTGGATCGGCTACGAGATCGGCTACTGGGACTACCTGGAATCGGTCCCGAAGGGCGCGATGAAGAGCCTGACGGACAACAGCAACAAGGTGGACAGGGTCTGCATCGACGGCTGACGGCCCACCGAGGGGACCGGACCCGCCCACGCGGCTCGTTCTCACCCGCTTCGAGCACAACCGCCTACGGGGAATTCTTTTTCAGGCACGGGAGGAAAAGCTTGAACAGCAGACGACGAATCGGTGCGGTGCTGACGGCCCTGGCCGTCTGCGGCGGTGTGTTCACCGCGGCCGGACCGGCCGCGAACGCGCAGGCCCGCTACTACTACAACACCTGGAAGAACGCCTCGGGCTGGGCGGCCCCCACCCCTCATGACGACCTTCCCATCGGCACGCTCTACGCGGGACGCAACTACTTCTTCTGCCAGAGGCAGAACGCCGCGCATCCCTGGACCGAGGGGAAGTACAAGAACAACTGGTACCTGTACACCGACCTGGACACCCCAAGGGGCGCCAAGGGGTGGATCTCCGCGGTCTACGTGACCGTCGGCGGCAACTGGGAGCCGATCCCCGGCCTGCCGCGCTGCTGAGAGCCGCGGCCGGGCCGTACGGTCTCACCGGACGGGGGCATCGTACGGCCCGGCCGTAAATCGCCGATAGCGCGTCCCATTCGCCCGCTTTTCCGAGGAAAGATCAATTTCTTCCTCGCGGACCGGGGACGTCCGACATAATCGAGGAATGGAGCCGGCTGGCTGGGCGGTACGGGTTCCGACGGGATACACGCTGGGGGCGTGGAAGATCTGCTCCGGCATCGCGACCGGAGGCTGGAGCAGCGTCTACGAGGCGCGGCGGACGGCTCAGGGGCGAGATGACGTCCCGGACCGCGTGGCGCTGAAGTTCATCCCGACCGGGACGTTGAACCGGCGTCAGCTGGGTCATCTCGCGGACATGACGCACCGCGAGATGAGGCTGTACGAGCGTCTGGAACATCCCCGGCTCATCAGGCTCTTCGACACCCTGACCGTCGACGATCCGGCCCATCCCGGACTGGACGGCGCCGCGGTCCTGGTGATGGAGCTGGCTTCGGGCTCGCTCGCCGACCTGCGCCGCGAACACGGCGCGGGAGCGGTCCCCGACGCCCCGCGGCTGCTCGCGGAGGTCTGCGAGGGGATCGCGCACCTGCACGCCGAGGGGTGGGTGCACGGCGACCTCAAGCCGAGCAACATCCTGATCATGGCCGACGGCTCCGTACGGCTCGCGGACTTCGGGCTGGCCGCCGAACTGGAGGGCACCCACGGTTACCTCCCGCCCCTCGGCTCGTCCGACTACGTGCCCCCGGAGCGCTGGACCGAGCCCCTCGGCCAGCGAGGCATGCCGGTCCGTACGACCGCCGACATCTGGGCCTTCGGCGTCATCGCCCACCAGATGCTCACCGGCTCCTTCCCGTTCGCCGGGACCACCGCGCGCGGCCGGGCCGCCGCGGCGGCGGAGTACGCCGGGGGGAAGGCGACGCCGGCGCTCGACCCCTCGCTCCCGGCGGAGTGGCGGGAGGTGATCGCCGACTGCCTGACGCCGCGGCACGCCGACCGGCGGGAGCACAGCGCCGAACGGTTGCTGGCACGGGTGCGGGAGCTCGCCGCGGACCGGCCCGTCGCGGCGAGCCGTACACCGGCGGCGTCACGGCCGCGCGCGCTCGCCAGGCTCGTCGTTCCCGTGGTGGCGGCCGGGATCGTCCTCCTGCCCGTCCACGGGGACGGCGCGGGCATCCCGCGGCAGGAGCGCCGGACGTCCGCCCAGCAGGGGGACATCCGGCAGGGGGAGCGTCCGGCGTCCGCCTACTCGAAGTGGTTCCGGACCGACGCCGACATCCCCCGGCGGTACTACGACCTGATCGTCCAGGCCGGCACCATGTGCCACGAGGCGGGCGTGTACCCGGCCTCCGTGGCGGCCATCCTCAAGGCGGAGAGCGGCTTCGACCCCCGGCTCAGCGACCCCGTCAAGAACGAGTACGGCATCGCGCGCTGGTCTCCGGAGGTGCTGCAGCTCTACCTGCCCCCGGGCAGGCGCAGCGTCGTCCCGAAGCCGCCGTTCACCCCGGAGGACTCCATCCCCGCCCTGGGCCGCTACCTCTGCCGCTTCGCCCCGGCCCTGGAGGCTGTGCCGGGCGATCCCGCGCTGAACCTCGCGGCCTCCTACCGGACCGCCGACTACGTCATCCGCCAGGAGCACGGCATCCCGGAGCGGCTGCGGCCCTACGCCGAACGCGTTCGCCGGGCTCTGTCCCGCTACCGTCCGGCGGCGCCGTCACCCGTGGCCTCCGCCGGGGAGCGGCCCCCGGACTGACCGGGCCTCCCCTCCGCGGGGCGAGGCGAGGGCAGGAGGGCGAGGTGCTCCTCGCGTACCAGGTCGAACCGGAGGGCCAGCGACACCAGCGCCGCCCGCTGCCAGTCGGCCTTGGCCGGCGCCCCTCCCTCCGACGGCTCCTTGACCCGCAGCTTCGTACGGGCCAGGTAGTCGATGTGGAAGTTCACCGCGGAACGGGTGAGGTCCGGGCACTGGGGAAGCCCGTGGAGGCGCTCCAGGATCTCCGGCACCGTGGGGATCACCACGGTCGAGCTGTCCCGCAGCCGGGGTTCGCAGAGGGCCACGAGGATGAGGAAGTACTTCGTCGTCTCGTCGAGCGAGAACGCGGCCGTGGTGGCCTCGCCGTGACCGGGTTCCGGGATCCCGGGATCGGCGTAGGCGTGCTGCGACGCGAAGACCATGAACGACGCCGAACCCTGGGTCCCGGGAACCACGACGCGGGCGAACTCGAACGGCACCGGCATGTCCAGCCGTCGCGGCGCCACCTTGACGAACTCCCCGCCGCCCTCGGGGTTCTCGACCACGTACGTGGCGGTGGTGCTCAGATTGCTGATCGTCCAGTGGTCCTCGACCGCGCGCACGCGTCCCGCCAGCCTTGACACACCCGGGTTCGGCAGCCGGATGTCCACCGGGTATCCGTCCGCCCCGCGGCCGAAGGTGGCGTCCTGCCCGACGGCGAGCTCGTGGAGCTCCGGGACATCGGCGCCTCGTGACGCGGGGAGCTGAACGATGACACCTCTCATACGTGCCGCACCGCCTCTTCCACGCGGTGGCTCCCGAACGCGCCACCCGACACAGGCGACATCATGACAAAAAAACGGTCGCGGATGTCATGGACGAACGACTTCGCATACCGCCGGGCCGCCGGCCGTACCCGTGCCGGTTGACGACGGCGACGCCGGGGCGGGGAACCGGTCGCCCCGGCGGAACCGGTCGCCCGGCGGGCTCGGCGTGGTCAGGGCGCCGAGTCCGCCGGGCGACGTGTCACGGCCTCACGAGCCGGACGGGGGTCGTGCCGGGCGGGCTAGCCGAAGGTCACGTTGAGGCGGCCGTCCGAGGCGAAGGACCAGTGCAGGGCGCCCGCGTAGGAGGAGCACCGGGAGCCGTTCGAGCCCGACCAGAACTGGTTGGAGCCGTCGACGTTGCCGACGGTCTTGTCGTTGCTCCCGCTGCCGCTGCGGCAGGAGGTGTTGTTGCGGAACACCGAGGTGCCGGCGTCGAAGGAGAAGTTGCGCTCGGTGTTGTCGATGCTGACGTTGTCCGAGATCGTCATCGAGCCGGGGTTGCTGTTGTAGGTGAACCCGTGCTTGCCGTTCTTGTAGGCGATGCTGCGCCGGACGACGTGGTTGACCGCGATCTTGTCGCCGCCGAGCTTGTAGCCGTTGCGGTCGCCGTTGCCGGCCTGGGCGCCGTTGCTGAGGGTGCCGTTGTTGTAGGCCAGGGAGTCCTCGATGGTGACCGGGCCGATGGGGCCGGTGTCCGTCTTGGTGTAGAGGTCCCAGCCGTCGTCGATGTTGTTGTGCGACACCGCGTAGCGGAAGACGTTGCCGGAGCCGACGGTGAGCTTCGCGGCGAAGCCGTCGGCGTCCTCGCCGTCGGAGTCGGCGTTGTCGTGCGACTCCGCGCTGAGGACGAGGTTGTTGGACGGCCACTGGTCGCGGGGGGTGTCGGAGGCCATCCGCGAGATCTGCAGTCCGGTGTCGCGGTTGAAGCGCGTCACCGTGCGCTCGAAGACGTTGTTGCTGCCGCCGACGAAGATCCCGTTGTCCCCGGCGCGCTCGACGACGATGCCGTAGACGCGCCAGTACGACCCGTTCACCGCGAGGCCGCGGTTGGCCGGGTCCTCGCTCTGGGCCGAGAAGTTCAGGACCGGGGTCTCACCCGGGTAGGCCGACAGGGTCTTGCGGGCGCCGGAGGTGCCGCTGTTGCCCGCCGCGATGGTGACGGTCTGCGAGAAGTCGTACCTCCCGCCGCGCATGTAGATCGTCCCGCCGGAGGCGACGCGGGTGAGCGCCGAGGTGAGTGTCGTCGGGTCCGACTGCGTCCCGGCCGCGCCGTCCCTGCCGCCGGGCGCCACGTACAGCGTGCCGCTCGACGGGGGCGGGGTGGTGGGGGTCGACGTGGGAGTCGAGGTCGGCGTGGACGTGGGGGTGACCGTCGGGGTCGGAGAGGGGCCGCCGCCCGCGGGGCGCAGGCTCCACTGCTTGCTGGTCACCGAGTCGCAGGAGTTCTGCTGCAGGAGGGCGCCGGAGGCGGTGGAGCTGTCCTTGACGTTGAGGCACTTGCCGCCGTTGGAGTTGACCAGGCGGTAGTCGGCCCCGGCCGCGGTGAGGTTCCAGATCTGCGAGGCGGCGCCGGTGCACGCCTCCTGCTGCACCGCCTTGCCCGCGCTGGTGGAGGCGTCGCGGACGCCGACGCACTTTCCGCTGTGCGAGGCCCTGATCTGGTAGCCGGAGCCCGAGGCGGTGAGCGTGAAGGTCTGTCCGGCGGACTGGTCGCACCCGTTCTGCACGAGCTGCACGCCGTCGCCGGTGCTCTGTCCGGGAACCGCGGCGCACAGCCCGCTCCCGGCGTTGACCAGCGTGTAGTTTCCGTTCGGCGGGGCCGCCGCGGCCGGCGCGCTGAGCGCGGCCAGCAGTCCGCCGGTCGCGACGACGCCTGCGGTCAGCACGACCGCCGTTTTCTTTCCGAGGGGTTCGTTTCTGCGCACGTCCGGCTCCATTCGTACAGGGGGTGACTGAGGACGGGTCGTTTCAGGGCATGGCGAAGCAAGCCGTAAAGCGGGGTGGACCGGCCCGGACCGTCCGTCGCGCGGAGCGTCGTGGCGGAACTCCGTCGGCGACCGGGCGATGAGCGGGCTCTGGGAATGGGATGACGGGGATGACTACGGATTCGCTGTCACGCGCGTTTCACCTTCTGTGCAACCGACGGCAACCGGTTGTAGGAAACAGTGACGTTACATAGCGGGAACGTCAACAGGTCAGAGTAAACCTGCAAACGCCGCGGGGCGTCCTGCCTGGTTACGCCCGCTATTTCTGCAACAACCGTTTGCAATAACGGTGAGCGGGCGGCTCCATGGAAAGCCCGGACGGGCCCGTTGACGCAGTCCTCACCCGACCGTCCCGCGTCTCGCGCCGCGACGCCCGTCCACGGGCTCACGGTCACGGTGAGGAGGGCTCGTCGCATCGCGTGGAGACCGGCGCCTCGGCCGGAGAGCGTCGATCCCGCCGTCATGGCCGCCGAACCTCACGGGCGGCGGCCATGACGGCGGGATCGACGGCTCAGGGCGGTGCGGGACCCGTACGGACGAGCGGCCGGTGCACGGGAGGGGCCGGTTCGTCCGGCGGTCAGCTCGTCCGGCGGTCAGTTCATCCGGCGCAGGACCCGGGCGGCGGTGCGGGCGAGCAGTTCCACCTGCCGGTCGTCGTAGTCCGCCCGCGGACCGGTCAGGATCCAGCGGGTCACCAGGCGCGGCTTGAGGAGGGTGATCCCCTCGGCGGTGACCGTACGGCGCAGCCTGCCGCCGTGCACCGCGAGCAGCGGCTCGATCGTCACCTCGATGCCCGACTCGCGGGTGAGCACCCCGGCCAGGGCGTCGGAGACGTCGACGAGCGCCTTCGCCACCTTCGTGCCGTACTTCTCCCCCAGGAACAGACGGTCGCCGTAGCGGGCGATCTCGGTGTCGGGGTCCCACGCCTCGTTGTCGACGACCCAGACGCCGCCGGGGCCGATGACGAGGTGGTCGATGGACGCCTGTCCGGGGACGGCGCGGCCGTCGAGGACGTGGTAGCCGCGCCTGCGGAGCCTGCGGCGCAGCAGCCTGCCGGTGATGGTCTCGCCCCGTCTCCTGCCCCGCCAGACGGCGGTGGAGTTGTAGGAGTACCAGGCCCAGGCGGCGTCGGCGGCGGCGACCAGCAGGGCGGTCACCACCCCGGCGAGCGGGAGGTTGAGGCCGAAGCGGTAGCCGAGCAGCAGACCGGCGAACAGGCCGCCGACGGCCTTGACCGCCCGCGCCTTCCGGCGCTCGCCCGCCTCCTTGATCCAGAACTGCTCGTACATGACCTGAGGGGACAGGCCGTGAACCTGGTCCTCTGGCGTCACATAGATTGATCCGCCGGGCACAGCGAACCCCCGGGAGTCGAGAGCCGACAAGGAACGGATCTGCCACGCTGAAGATCCCTGTGCCAGAAAATACCCAACCGGGGGCTCCAGGCAGCCGAAGGTGACGCAAATAACACACCTACGCCATACACCGGCGCTTTAACCGACCAGTCGGTATGCTGAGCCGGCACACGGCGGCGGCCGAAGGTCCGGGGGCCTGACGACCGGAGCGGGCGGCGGGGGCCGGACGGCGGGGAGGGCCAGATGACACGCGACAGGGAGTCCGTACGGCAGCGCCTGCTGGGCGAGGCCACGCGCCTGTTCGCCGAGCAGGGCTTCGAGAGCACCTCGGTGCAGGAGGTGGTCTCGGCGGCCGGCGTCACCAAGGGCGCCATGTACCACTACTTCGACTCCAAGGACGACCTGCTCCACGAGATCTACGGGCGCGTGCTGCGCATGCAGATGGAGCGGCTCACCGCCATCGCCGACGGCCCCGGCACGGTGGGCGAGCGCCTGCACGCCGCCGCCGCGGACGTCGTGCGGACCACGGTCGAGAACCTGAACGACTCCAAGATCTTCTTCCGCTCGATGCACCTGCTGGCCCCCGACACCCGCAGGAGCGTGCGCGCCGAGCGCCGCCGCTACCACGAGCGCTTCCGCGACCTGGTGACCGAGGGGCAGCGCGAGGGCGTCTTCAGCACAGCCTCCCCCGCCGAGCTCGTGGTGGACTTCTTCTTCGGTTCGGTCCACCACCTGGGCACCTGGTACAGCACCGAGGGGCCGCTGTCCGGCGCCGAGGTCGGCGGCCACTTCGCCGACCTCCTCCTGGCCTCCCTGCGCCCCTGACCCCCGGGCGCCCCCGAAACCACGGGTCCCCCGCCATCCGCGCGGCGGCATCATGATCCGTCGCAGGAACGACGCGCCGCGCACCGAGGATCACAAATTGATGCCCGACCATCAGGAGTTCTCAGCCGCAGATCCGCGTCTGACAATATGTCGGCCGTGGACTACTGTGATCGGTTCCGTCGCGCGGCGATCGAACAAGGCATCCCCGAGGAAGAGGCGGAGAAATTCGCCGGGTTCCTCCGTTTCGCCATCTGGGCGAACGAGCGCCACGGCGGCGAAATCGTGGCGCACCCCCGGGGCCTTCCGCCGGGGCAGCCCGCCGATCTGCTGGTCGGCCGTACCGGTGGGCTGCCCCGGCTCCCGGTGGGCATGCCATGGCCGACCGACTCGCAGTCCCCGCTGCCGTTCGTCGCGTCCTTCGACTGTGCCGCACTCCCGCGGGTCGACGGGCTCGCGTTACCGCCGGACGGCTCGCTGCTCGTTTTTCTGCATCACGAAGAGGCCTACGACACCTTCGACCGCGGCGAGGAGCAGAAGCACGCGCGCGTCGTCCACGTTCCGGCCGGCACGGACACCGTGGTGGTGACCCCCGCGGACCCCCCGCAACGCCCCTTCTCCTCGCAGCGCGGGTTCATCGGCCCGGAGCGGGACCTTTTCGCCGTCGTCCACGCCGACCTTCCCGAGTGGGTGAAGGAGGAGGAGGCGGACCTGTCCTCTTTCCAGAAGCAGGTGGCGCGCGACCTGCCACACCGCCGGGAGCTCCGCGCCCTGGTCGACCGGCTGTGGCCGGCCGGGAACTCCGCCACCTTCCAGTTCGGCGGTTACTCGTGGAACACCGGTGGGATCTCCAGGAACCACCTGTACGACGATCCCGAGCTGACGATCGCGGAGGAGAATTTCAAAGCCCGGCAGAATCCCGGCGACCCGGCCATCGACAAGGAACTGGAGGATTTCCTGGTGGAGGAGGAACTGCAGCGGGTCAGACGGGAGTGGATTCCACTCGTCCAATTCGACCCCGGTGACGATGTCTACTTCGGCCGCTTCCTGATCCGTGTCGATGACCTCACCGCCCAGCGATTCGACCGAGCCGTCTCCTGGACGGAGTTCACCGAATAACGCCGGCCGGCCCTCGACGCCACGGCACGACGCGGTCAAGGCGTCCACACCCGGGGGAGGACACGCCGAGGCCGGGCAGTGGACGACGGCGCTCGAAGGCGTCCACACCCCGGAGGGGGCCCCCTCCCCTTCCCCCGTCACGCGGCGAAAGGCGCGGCGGCCGCCGTTCCGCCACGGCGTCAGCCCCTCCCCCGGCCGCCGCGCGGCGAAAGGCCCGCCCATGGCGGAAAGGAACCTTCCGCGATGGGCGGCACAATCGGGGGATGCTGGAAACCTCGGCGCGGCTGCTGCGCCTGCTCTCGCTGCTGCAGACCCCTCGTGACTGGACGGGCCCCCAGCTCGCCGAACGGCTCAAGGTGACCACCAGGACCATCCGCAACGACGTCGAGCGGCTGCGCGAGCTCGGCTACCCGGTGCACGCCACCCCCGGCGTCGCGGGCGGCTACCGTCTCGGCGCGGGCGCGCAGATGCCGCCGCTGCTCCTCGACGACGAGGAGGCCGTCGCGGTCGCCGTGGGACTGCGCACCGCCGCGACCGGCTCCATCTCCGGCATCGAGGAGATCTCGCTGCGGGCGCTGGCCAAGCTGGAGCAGGTGCTGCCGTCCCGGCTCCGCCACCGGGTCACCGCCCTGCACACCGCGACGGTGGCGGTCCCGGACCGCTCCCCCGCCAGCGTGGACGCCGCCGTGCTCAGCGCCATCGCGAGCGCCTGCCGGGACCACGAGCGGCTCCGCTTCGACTACCTCAACCACGACGGCGGCGAGAGCGTCCGGGAGGTGGAGCCGCACCGGCTCGTGCACACCAGGCGGCGGTGGTACCTCGCGGCGTGGGACACCGCGCGGCAGGACTGGCGCAGCTTCCGCGTCGACCGGATCCGGCTGCGCACCCCGAACGGCGGGCGGTTCGTCCCCCGTGAGGCGCCCGGCGGCGACGTCGCGGCCTACGTCACCCGGGGCGTGACCTCCGCGGTGATCCGGCAGCGGGCCACCGTACGGTTCCACGCGCCGGCCGAGGCGGTCGCCGAGCGGATCTGGCCCGACTGGGGGGAGCTGGAGGCGTCGGACGAGCGGAGCTGCCTGTTCCACGCCGGGGCCTCGTCCCTGGAGGCCCTGGCGATCCATCTCGGGATGACCGGCCTCGACTTCGAGGTCGTCGATCCGCCGGAGCTGGCCGCGCACCTGCGCGAGATCGGCGCCCGCTACATCCGCGCGGCGGAAGGCCGGCCCGGGGACGGCCGCACCGGCACGACGGGAACGGAGGATGCCGGCGGCCTCCTCGATGCTCAGCGCGACCGCACCGGCGCGGCGGGGACGGACGGGCGAACCGGCGATGAGTTTCCTCTCCGCGATCCGTCAGCACCGTCATGACAACTTTCGCATTCATTCACGGCGGCGGCGGAAGCGCCTTCGACTGGCATCTGCTCGAAGCCGAGCTTCGCGGCCGCGGGCATGACACGGTCGCGGTGGACCTGCCCATGTCCGATCCGCAGGCGGGACTGTGGGACTACGCGGACGCCGTCGTCCGGGCGGCCGGCGAGCGCCGGGACCTCGTCGTGGTGGCCCACTCGTGGGGCGGCTTCGTCGCCCCGCTCGTCTGCGCGCGCGCCGGGGCCGCCGCGCTCGTGCTGCTGACCGCGATGATCCCGAGTCCCGGTGAGACTCCGGAGGAGTGGTGGGAGCGCAGCGGTTACTCCTCGTCCGGCATCGACGACGAGTACGAGCTCTACATGCACGACGTTCCGCGCGAGCTGGCCGAGCGGGTGATGGCCCACGACGGAGCGCTCGCCGCGAACGTGAGCATGGACCGGGCGAGCCGCGAGCCCTGGCCGCTGGACGCCTGGCCGGACGTCCCGACGAGGTATCTGCTCTGCCGTGACGACCGCTGCTTCGTCCCCGGCTTCGTGCGCCGCCACGTGAAGGAACGGCTCGGCATCGTCCCCGACGAGATGCCCGGCGGCCACATGGCGATGCTGTCGCGGCCGGGTGAGCTGGCCGACCGCCTGGTCCGGATCCTGCCCTGACGATCCGCCGGATCCCCGGGCCGCGGGAGCCGCGTGACGCGGGCACGGGTGCGTCCCCCCGGCCCGGTCCCGGTGACCGCGCCCATCGCCGCCGGATTTTTCCCGGAGCCCCGTGTTTCCGGGCCGATGCGGAATCATCCTTTCCGCATCGGCCCGTAGCGTTCCTCCCGTCCCCCGAAAGACGGCTCTGGAGGAGCGATGACCACTCTCGACACCCGATCGGCCGAGGCACCGGAGGCCGCCGGGCCCACGCCGTACCGCTGGCGCTGGCCCGCGCTCTTCGTGATCCTCGCCGGGTCGGTGATGGAGCTCCTCGACGCGACCGTCACCAACATCGCCGGGCCGACGATGCGGGCCGACCTGGGCGGCGGCACCTCGATGATCCAGTGGCTCGGCGCGGCCTACACCCTCGCCATGACGGCCGGGCTGCTCACCGGCGGCCGGCTGGGCGACATCGTCGGGCGCAGGCGGATGTTCCTCATCGGCGCGACCGGGTTCGTCGTGGGCTCGCTGCTGTGCGCGGTGTCCTTCTCGCCGGAGACCGTCATCGCCGCCCGGATCGTCCAGGGGCTCTTCGGAGCCGCGATGGTCCCCCAGGGTCTCGGCATGATGCGGGAGATGTTCCCGCCCACGGAACTGCGTGCGGCCCTCGGCATGTTCGGCCCGGTCATGGGCCTTTCGGCGATCGGCGGGCCGGTCCTGGCGGGCTGGCTGGTCGACGCCGACCTCCTCGGCACCGGCTGGCGCATGATCTTCCTGATCAACCTGCCGATCGGGCTGGCCACCCTGGCCGCCGCACTGCGCTTCCTGCCCGCCTCCCGCCCGTCGCGGTCGCTCACCCTCGACCTGCCCGGCGACGCCCTGGCCTCCCTCGGCTCGCTGCTGGTCGTCTTCCCGCTGGTCCAGGGCCGTGAGTACGGCTGGCCGGCCTGGACGTTCGCGATGATGGCCGCCTCGGCGGCGGTGTTCACGCTGTTCGGCCGGTACGAGTCACGCCGCGCCGGCAGGGGCCGCGACCCGCTGGTCGCGCCCAGCCTGTTCCGCAAGCGCTCGTTCGTGGGCGGCATGTTCACCGGCACGGTCTACTTCGCGGCCTTCACCGGCTTCGGCCTGGTCTTCAACCTCTACACCCAGCTCGGCCTCGGCTACAGCCCGCTGAAGGCCGGCCTCGCCGGGATCCCGCTGTCCGCGGGCATGATCGTCGGCATGGGTCTGGTGCAGGCGCTCCGCGCGCACGGCCGCCGGTTGCTGCACACCGGAGCCCTGATCATGACGGCCGGGGTCGTCGCCCTCCTGCTGCTCCTGGGCGCGGAGGCGGGCCCCTGGCAGTTCGCCCCGGCGCTGCTCGTCACCGGTGTCGGCTCGGGTCTGATCATGGGCCCGTACTTCGAGATCGCGCTGGCCGGCGTCGAACCGCACGAGACGGGGTCGGCCTCCGGCACGCTCACCGCCCTGCAGCAGGTCGGCGCGGCGCTCGGTGTGGCGCTGCTCGGCACGGTCTTCTTCGGCGCGACGGGCGGCGACCCCACCGCCGCCGCCCGTCAGACGTTCTGGGTGGTCGCCGGGATGGTCGTCCTGACCTTCCTCGCCGGCTTCCTCCTCCCCCGCCGGGCCGGCGAGACCGCCGAGGCCGTCCACTGACCCGCCGCCGCGGGTACGGCCGGCGCCCAGGTGCAGGCCGTACCCGCGCGGGCGGGCTCGTCGGGGTGGTCAGATCTGGTTGAGACCGCCGTCGACGAACAGCTCGCTGCCCGTGACGAAGCTGCTCTGGTCCGAGGCGAGAAAGAGGGCGGCCGCCGCCGCCTCCTCGGGGCGGCCCATCCGGCCGAGGGGCACCGTGCTCGCGAGGAAGTCCTTGAGCTGCGCGGCCGACTCCTGATCGGAGGCCAGTCCGGCGATCCCGGGGGTGTCGATGGGACCGGGCACGAGGGTGTTCACCCTGATCCCACGGCCTCTGAGCTCGTTGGCCCAGGTCCGGGCGAGGGAGCGGACGGCGGCCTTGGAGGCGGCGTATACGCCGAAGGCCTCGGCGCCGCTGGTGGCGGCGGTCGAACCGGTGAAGATCACCGAGGCGTCGTCGTTGAGCAGCGGCAGCGCCTTCTGCACGGTGAACAGCGTCCCCTTGACGTTGCTGCCGAAGGTCTGGTCGAAGTGCCGCTCGGTGACCTGCTCCAATGGGGAGAACTCACCGCCCCCGGCGTTGGCGAACAGCACGTCGATGCGGCGGCCCTGCTCGGCGATGACGGCGTAGAGCCGGTCCAGGTCGGCGGGGTCGGAGACGTCTCCGCGGACGCCGGTGACGTTCGCGCCGATCTCGGCGACCGCCGCGTCGAGCGCCTCCTGGCGGCGGCCGGTGATGAACACGTACGCGCCCTCGGCCGCGAACCTGCGGGCGGAGGCCAGGCCGATCCCGCTGTTGGCCCCGGTGACGACCGCTGTCTTCCCGTCAAGCTGTCCCACGGTCTTCTCCTCTTCATGATCACTGGCTGAAGAAACAATTTTTGTTACAGCCAAGTCGGCGACTCGACCTTGAGCACGCCTCGACGGCGGCCTCCAGCCACTGAATAATGTAACCATAGCAGTTACATAAAGAAGGCCGGACACCCCCTTTCCAAGGTCAAAAATGTAATATCAGTGGTTACAGTCCGGGAGGGGAGGCAGATGAGCGCGAACAGCAGGATGAGCGTCCTGGTACACGTGCTGACGTGGATGGCCCTCGACCGGCGCGACAACCCGGAGGGCGCCACCTCACAGCGGATCGCCGGCAGCGTCAACACCAACCCCGTGGTGATCCGCCGCTGCCTGGGGGATCTCCGCAAGGCCGGCCTCGTCCAGGCCAGGCGCGGTGCGGGAGTCGGGTGGAGCCTCACACGCGAGCCCGAGGCGATCACCCTGCTGGACGTCTACGGCGCGATCGAGGACGAGACCCTGTTCGCGATGCACCACACCCCGCCGAACGCCTCCTGCCCCGTGGGTTTCGGCATCCGCCCGACCCTGCGCCGCGTCTACGGCCGGCTGGACGACGTGCTGCGGCAGGAGCTCGCCACCACCACGATCGCCGACGTGCTGCGCGACGTCCTGGCGGAGCAACGGTCCCCCTGACCGGACGTCTCCGGCGCCGGGCCGGTGCCACCGGCGCGGCGCCGGTCAGACCGGGCCGGTCAGACCGCGGCGGGCCAGACCGGAGCCGGTCAGATCGCGGCGCGTCAGATCGGGGCGGGGAGGTCGGCGAGGGCGGACAGGGCGTCGCGGTGGGTGCCGGGGGTGCCGAGCGCCGTCTCCGACGTCTTGGCCCGCTTGAGGTACAGGTGCAGCGGATGCTCCCAGGTCATCCCGGTGCCGCCGTGGAGCTGGACGCCCTCCTCGGCGACGCGCACCGCCACCTCCGAGCACCACGACTTGGCCACCGCCGTCGCGGCCCCGGCCTCCAGGGCGGCCTCGGTGCCCGGCACCGGGCGGGCGGCCAGCAGGTTCGCGGCGTTCCTGGCCGCCGCGCGGGCCCGCGCCACGTCCAGCCACAGGTCCGCCATCCGGTGCTTGATCGCCTGGAAGGATCCGATCGGCCGGGCGAACTGATGGCGCTCCCTGATGTGGGCGAGCGTCGTCTCAAGGCACCACTCGGCGACCCCGAGCTGTTCGGAGGCGAGCAGCCCGGCCCCGGACGCCAGCACCCGCCGCGCGTCGAAGGCCCCGACCCGCTCGCCGGGCGCGCCGGAGAGCGTGACGACGGCGATCGGCCGGGTCAGGTCCAGCGAGGGCACGACGTCGATCCGGGCGTCCCCCGCCCGCACCAGGTAGAGCGCCGTGCCGACCGGGACGAGCAGCACGTCGGCCGCGTCCGCCCCGGCCACCGCCCGGACCTCGCCGTCGAGCGTTCCGGCGTCGTTCAGCGTGACCGCCGACGGCAACGGCCGGTACGGCGAGGCCGCCAGCGACACGGCCAGCGCCGCCGTGGTCTCGCCCGCGGCCAGCTCGGCGAGCAGGTCGCGCCCGCCCGCGGAGAGCCCCTCCCCGGATCCCTCCGGAGTCTCCTCCGGGGACCGGGTCCCCTCCCGGGGTCCCGCCGGGGTTCCTTCCGAGGGTCCCGCCGCGGCCGCCTCCCGGAGCGCCGCCGGGGTCCCCGCCTGGACCAGGGCCTCGGTCGCGAGCACCGCGCTGGTCAGGAACGGCACCGGCGCCACGGCCCGTCCCAGCTCCTCCAGCACCACCGCGGCCTCGCGGGCCGACGCGCCGGCCCCGCCGTACTCCTCGGGCACCAGCAGGCCCGCCACCCCGATGTCCCGCGCCAGGGTCCTCCACAGGCCGGCGAGCTCCGCGTCGTACGGCGAGGCCGACTCGGCGCGCCTCAGCACGGCGTCGGGCCGGCAGCGGTCGGCCAGCAGGTCGCGGACGGAGGCGCGCAGCTCCTCCTCGACCTCGGTGTACAGCAGCGTCATCGGTTCCTCACCACTCCTCGCCCGCCGCGACGCCGCGCGGGCCGTACGGGCCGTTCATCGGGGCAGGTCCTTCCAGGGCACGTCCTTGTCCACGCGGGGCTCCGGCGGCAGGCCCAGCACGCGTTCGGCGACGATGTTGCGCAGGATCTCCGAGGTGCCGCCCTCGATCGAGTTGCCCTTGGCCCGCAGGTAGCGGTAGCCGGGGCCGCGGCCGAAGAAGTCGACGCTCTCGGAGCGGCGGAAGGTCCAGTCGTCGTACTCCAGGCCCTCCTCGCCGCGCAGTTCCACGTCCAGCGCGCTGAGCGCCTGGTTGAGGGAGGCGAACGAGAGCTTCATGGCCGAGCCCTCCGGGCCGGGCTGGCCCGCCGCGAGCTGTTCGCGCAGCCGCGCCCCGGCCAGCCGGGTGGCCTCCGCCTCCACCCACAGTGCGAGCAGCCGCCGGTGCAGGTCGTGGGTGCGCAGCTCGGGGCGGGACCGCCAGGTGTCGGCGACCAGGCCGATCATGCCGCCGCCCCGCCGTACCGGGCCGCCGCCGATCGCCACCCGCTCGTTCATGAGCGTGGTGGTCGCGACCCGCCAGCCGTCGCCGACGGCGCCGAGCCGCAGGGAGTCGGGGAGCCGCACACCGGTCAGGAAGACCTCGTTGAACTCCGCCTCGCCGGTGATCTGCCGCAGCGGCCTGACCTCGACGCCGGGGGCGTGCATGTCGCAGACGAAGTAGGTGAGCCCGCGGTGCTTCGGGACGTCGGGGTCGGTCCGGGCGACGAGGATCGCCCACCGGGAGTGGTGCGCCCCGGAGGTCCACACCTTCTGCCCGTCCACGACCCACTCGTCGCCGTCGCGGACCGCCCGCGTGGCGAGCGTCGCCAGGTCGGAGCCGGCGCCGGGTTCGCTGAACAGCTGGCACCAGATCTCCTCGCCCGTCCACAGCGGACGCAGGAACCGCTCCTGCTGCTCGCGGGTGCCGAACGCCAGGATCGTCGGCGCCGCCATGCCCAGTCCGATGGCCTGCGTGCCCGGGTCGGGCTGCGGGGTGCCGGCGAGCTCCCGATCGACGACGTTCTGCAGCTCCCGGGACGCACCGAGCCCGCCGAGCCCCTCGGGGAAGTGGACCCACGCCAGCCCGGCGTCGAACCGCGCCCGCAGGAACCGCGTGCGGTCCCCGGGGTCGTGCCCCCCGGCCAGGAACGCGACGGCGCGTTCCCTGACCGCCTCCTCGTCCATCGTCACGACGCTCCCTTCGCAGTCACGCGATCACTCGGCCATGCGATCGTCCGGCCCGTTCACGACGCCCCGGACGTACCGGCGGTCCGGGAGGTCCGGGTGCGTCCAGGGGCCCGGTCGCGTCCAAGAGGTCCTGGACGCGCCCGGACCGGGTCTCGGACCCGGAACCCCGGAATCCGGGCCCGGGGGTCCCGGAGCCCTGACCCTGCCCGGGGCGGCCCCGCGGTGACCCGGTGCCGGGGGGCGCCTCCGGCACCGGGTCAGTTCATGTGCTTCTTCAGCTCGCGGTAGGCCAGCGAGCGCTTGTGGACCTCGTCCGGGCCGTCGGCCAGGCGCAGCGACCGGGCGCCCGCCCACAGCCCGGCCAGCGGGAAGTCCTGGCTGACGCCGCCCGCGCCGTGGGCCTGGATGGCCTTGTCCAGGATCCACTCGACCTCGCGCGGGGTGGCGATCTTGATGACCTGGATCTCGGTGTGCGCGCCGCGGTTGCCGACGGTGTCCATCAGCCAGGCCGTCTTGAGCACCAGCAGGCGGAGCTGCTCGATCCTGACCCGCGACTCGGCGATCCAGTCCTGGACGACCCCCTGCTGGGCGATCGGCTTGCCGAACGCCGTACGCGACAGGGTCCGCCGGCACATCAGCTCGACCGCGCGCTCGGCCATCCCGATCAGCCTCATGCAGTGGTGGATGCGGCCCGGCCCGAGGCGGGCCTGGGCGATGGCGAAGCCGCCGCCCTCCTCGCCGATGAGGTTCTCCACCGGCACCCTGACGTCGGTGAAGTCGATCTCGGCGTGCCCGCCGTGGTCGGCGTCGGAGTAGCCGAACACGTGCATGCCACGCCTGATCTCAAGGCCCGGGGTGTCGCGCGGCACCAGGACCATCGACTGCTGCCGGTGGGTGTCGGCCTCCGGGTCGGTCTTGCCCATCACGATGAGGATCCGGCAGTTCGGGTTCATCGCGCCGGAGGCGAACCACTTGCGGCCGTTGATGACGTACTCGGAGCCGTCGCGGACGATGGACAGCGAGATGTTCGTGGCGTCGGAGGAGGCGGTGTCCGGCTCGGTCATGGCGAACGCCGACCGGATCTCCCCGCGCAGCAGCGGCTCCAGCCACTCCTCGCGCTGCCGCTCGTCGCCGAACATCGACAGCACTTCCATGTTGCCGGTGTCGGGGGCGGCGCAGTTGGTGGCGGTGGGGGCGATCCTCGGCGAGCGGCCCATGATCTCCGCCAGCGGGGCGTACTGGAGGTTGGTCAGGCCGGCGCCGTGCTCGCCGGGCAGGAACAGGTTCCACAGGCCGCGTTTGCGCGCCTCCTGCTTGAGGTCCTCCATCAGCGGCGGGCTCGACCACCCGCTCTCGGCGGCCTGTGCCTCGAACGCCTCCTCGGCGGGGTGGACGCACTCGTCCATGAAGGCGAGCAGCCTCTCCCGAAGCTCCTCGGTCCTGGCGTCGAACGCGAAATCCATGGCCCTCCTCACGGTCTCCCCGGAGCGTACCGACCGGACGGTATGACTGTCGACAGGGAACGCCGGGGTGTCGGCCGTCCGGTCGCCGGAGCGGCCGCCCGATCACGGGATCCCCTGGTCGCCGGAACGGTCCCCGGGCGCCGAAGTGGTCGCCCGGCAACCGCGCCGAGTGGACCTTCCGGGCCGTGTGCCGACGGCCGTAGGGTCGCCGCCATGACCGCGAAGATGCCCGACCCGCTCGTCCTCGATGGCCCCGCCGTACGGCTGGAGCCGCTGACCGCCGGCCACGTCCCGGATCTGTTCGTGGCGGGTGGCGGCGATGAGGAGGTGTGGCGCTGGCAGCATCCCACGCCACACGGGGAGGGGGAGCTCGCGATGATGGCGCAGCGGCTGATCGACGATCCCGGCTACGTGCCGTTCGCGGTGATCCGCCGGAGAACCGGCAGCCCGGTCGGCTGGACCTGTTACGCCGACGTCCCCGGCTTCGACTCCAGCATCGAGATCGGCTGGACCTGGTACGGCAGGGCCGTGTGGCGCACGGAGGTGAACACCGCCTGCAAGATCCTGCTGATCGACCACGCCTTCGACCACCTCGGCGTGAACCGCGTCATGCTCAAGACCGACATCCTCAACACCCGCTCGCAGGCCGCGATCCGGCGCATCGGCGGGGTCCACGAGGGCGTCCTGCGCCGCCACCGCCTCCGCCCGGACGGCACCTGGCGCGACACCGCCTACTTCGGCATCCTCGATGAGGAGTGGCCCGCCCACCGCGCCCGCCTGCTGGCACGCTGAGCCCCGGACCGCCCGAACCGGCGTGCGGGCCCGGGGTGGTTCATCGGCCTCTACCCGTCGATCCGGCCGAGTCCAACCGCCCACCCGTGCGCCATGGCTGCGGCCGCGGGCGGCGTGAGGAACGAAACGGCATACAGCACAACGAGGAGCCCGATCGCAACGGCCCGAGCGTGAGAACGCATTCGCAGGTGGTCACGGGGATGTGACCCCTTGTGGAGCGAAGGTCGGCTGCTCGGGACGCGGGCCGCCCTTGGGCCAGAAGCCGGAGCCCGGCTTGCGGGCCTCGCGGCGGATCCTCGACACCCCGAGTCTGCAGGTCGCCTCCTTGATAACCGCGGCCATGCGCCCCGCGACGTAGAGATTCACCGCGGTGTCGTCTTTGCGGGAGAGTTGTCGTATGCCGCCCCGGCGGCCGAGGCTGACGCACGACCCCGTGAAGGCCTGGTCGATCACCGCCGGTTCGGTTCCCGCGATGCGGCTCAGCACGGTGTTGGCGGCCTGTGCCCCGAGCGGTTGCGCGGCCTGGCAGCTCATCCGCAACGGCCGGCCCGAGGGCGCGGCGGCGTCGCCCGCCGCGATGACGCGGTCGTCGTCGAGGCTGGTCAGCGTCTCGTCGGTGAGCAGCCGGCCGAGCCGATCGGTGCGCAGCCCACTCGCGGCCGCGAGTTCCGGTACACCGAAACCGGCCGCCCAGATGGTGAGAGCGCTCGCACGCACCGCAGCACCGGCGAAGACGACCGCGTGCGGCCGGACCTCGGCCACCACCTCGGCCTCAAGCACGGCGACACCGTGCCGGGACAGCCACGTGGCCACGGATCGGCGAGCGGGAGCACTCAGTGACGGTGCGAGGGTCCGGCCGCACACCAGTGTGACCGTACGTCCTTGTTCGGCCAGTTCGGCGGCCGTCTCGATGCCGGTCAATCCGCCGCCGACCACGGTGATCGGAGCATCGAACGGCAATTTCCCCAGCTGAGCGCGCAGCCGCTGCGCGGATTCGAGTTCGGCGATGTCGAAGGCGAATTCGGCGGCGCCGGGAACCGATGACGGTATCGCCGCGGTACTGCCGACCGCGTAGATGACATGGTCGTAGTCCAGTGCGCGCCCTGACGCCAGCCGTACCGTGCGGGTGGCGGTGTCGATGCGGGTGGCGCTGTCGACGATCAACTGGACGCCCTCACCGAGCAGTGTGCCGTAGTCCACCGTGACCTCACCGGTTTCGGCCACGAACTGGTGCAGCCGGATTCGTTCGACGAACTCGGGGCGGGGATTGACCAGTGTGATGTCGATGTCGGCGCGCATCCGCAGATGGTTGGCCGCGACCGTTCCGGCGTAGCCGCCACCGATGACGACGACCTTGCTGGGTGTGTGGCGTTCGGATGTGGACATGACGAGGCCTTTCCTTCTCGACTTCAGCGGTTTGAGGCTTTGCGACCTGGCGGAGCCGGTCCTCCGTCACGAAGTGGCCGCCGCGGGGGCGATCACGTGTTCCGCCGCGGGTGCCCGACGACGACCCGCGTACCTGCCGGGGACGGTTTCCCGCGTGCTCGATGGTGTCCCGCTGGTTCGACAACGCGGCACTGTGGAATGTGAGGCGACGCGTCGACCTCACAGTTCGCCACGCTGTCTTGTCGAACCGGTGAGAGCGGACCCGAACCGAGGGAGTCGGTGCACGATGACCAGGACACCATGACCACCCCGTCCGAGCCGGGAGGCGGCCGGCTCGATCCGGGCCTGGCCGTGATCACGCGCGAGCGGCGCCAACTGATCAATCTCGCGTACCGGCTCCTCGGCTCCCTGGCCGACGCCGAGGATGTCGTCCAGGAGGCCTGCGCCCGCTGGTGCGCCATGTCCCGGCGGCAGCGGGACGCCATCGCATCCCCCGGCGCCTGGCTGACCACGGTCGTCGGCCGTCTCTGTCTCAACGTTCTCTCCTCGGCACGGGCCCGGCGCGAGACCTACGTGGGCGAGTGGATCCCCGAGCCGCTGCCCGGACCCGCGGAGTGGATCAGTGGGCGGCCGGACGGCATCGCCGTGGATCCGGCCGATCGGGTCACCCTGGACGAATCGGTCAACATGGCCTTCCTCGTCGTGCTCGAGTCGATGACCCCCGCCGAACGCGTCGCGTTCGTCCTGCACGATGTCTTCCGGTACTCCTTCGCCGAAGTGGCCGAGATCGTCGGCCGTACCCCGGGGGCCTGTCGCCAGCTGGCCTCCTCGGCCCGCCGCCGCATCCGTGCCACGCAGGCGCCCACGACTCCGGCGGCCCGGCAGGCCCGGATCGTCAGGGACTTCAAGCAGGCTTGGGAGGCCATGGACATCGACGCCCTCATCGCCCTGCTCGACCCCGACGCCACGGCGATCGCCGACGGCGGCGGCGTCGTCGGCGCCGTGCTCCGCCCGGTCGAAGGCGTTGAGCAGATCGTGCGTTCACTGCTCAGTCTTGATGGCAGGCTCCGCGGCCTGACGTTCCTGGAGAGTACGGTCAACGGCCGGCCCGGCCTGATCGCCCAGCAGGACGGCGTCACCGTGTCGGTGTACGCATTCGACATCGCAGGCGACCGGATCAAGCACATCTGGGCGGTACGTAACCCCGACAAGCTCCGGCCGTGGACGGTGGGACCGCGGCACCTCGAACGTGCCGTCGGTGACCCGGTGAGCGGACCGTCGCCCGCCCGACAGCCCTCCCCCCTGAACGCCGTTACCGAACGGGGATCCGCAGGTCGCGGAACGGGCCGATCTCGACCTTGAGGGCGCCGTCGGTGCCGGGCAGGGCGAAGAGGCTCCAGAACTCGCGGGTCTGGCCCGGTGCGAACTTCGCGGTGCCGATGCGGACGCCGGAGACGTCCGTGCATGCGCAGTAGGAGTCCACGCCGTCATCGGTGGGGACCTCCAGGCGGCCGGGCGGGTACCGGCGGCCGGCGGCGACGTCGGTCACGCGGACGTTGCTCGCGGCCCGGTACTTGTACGCCTCCCAGTCCTGGGCGCGGTGAAGGTCGGTGAACCAGATCTCGTCCGAACCCTCGTTGGTGATCTTGTAGGTGAGCAGGCCGAGGCCGCCGGGCAGTCGGCGGAGACCCGTGACCTCCACGGCGATGGGCCGGCCGCCCGCCTTGGCGGCGCCGGTCAGGCCGGTCTCGCCGGGAGACGTCGTGGCCACCGGTTCCCGGGTGGCGGGCCGGGGTTTGGGGAAGGTCACGGTGACGCGGCGGTTACGGCGCCTGCCCTCGTCGCTGTCGTTGTCGTACAGCGGGCGGCGCGAGCCGTACCCCTTGGCCTGAAAGCGGATCCCGTCCCGGGACAGCAGCGCCGACAGGGTGCGCCGCACCGCCTGGGCGCGGCGCAGTGACAGTGGGTCGTTGATGGCGTCGTCTCCGGAGGAGTCCGCGTGGCCCGCCACCGTCACCACCGTGGCGGGGGAGGCGTCGATGAGCTTGGCCGTGCGATCCATGATCGCCTTGGCATCGGAGGTGAGAGCGGCCTCGTTCACCGCGAACAGCACGTCGGAGGAGAGGTTGACCTGCAACTCCTTGCCGTCGTCGGCGGTCTCCTCTGATTCGTCCAGGGACTCGGACGTGAGGACGAGGCGGCGGACGACCGGCGTGACAGGCTCGGCGTCGGGGTCGGGAAAGTCGCCGGCCGGAGCCTCGTCACTGATGGGCACGTTGAGCATCGGCGGGCCCACGGGGGTGACGACGGTGGTCGTCGCGGGGTTGCCCGACGGTGCGGGCAGCACCGCGTAGACGGTGATCGATCGGCCGGGGCCGATGAAGCGGCCGAGGCCGTCGCGGTCCAGGTCGCTGCAGAGACACGGGGAGCCCGCCGGTTCGTACGGAAGGATCCAGGTGCGGGCCCGCGTGTCGAGGACGCCGATTCCGGAGGCCCACCTGATCGCGCCGAGGGGGCGGGTACGGTCGGCCATCTCGCCGGGCCAGGACAGGTGCCTGTCGGTGCCGGTGTTGGACAGGCGGATCTGGACGATGAGGTGCTTGCCCTTGACGCGGTTGAGGCCCACGACCTCGACCTTGAGGTTCTCGGTCATGGTGCTGCGGGTTGCGGCCAGGGCCGGTCGGACGGCTTGATCCGATGCCGCGGGCGTGGCGGGCGGAGCGCCGGTGGCCGGGGCACTCACCGTCGGCGCGGTGGCGGCGGGCGCGGGCTCCTTCATCGGCAGCACCCCGCACCCGGCCGTGGCGAGCGCGAGTACGGCGGCCAGGGCCAGGATCCGACGAGACGTGAGGCAGGATGCACCGGTTCCGGAACGAGCGAAGCCTGCGGCGACTCCTGCGGCCCGTGGTTTTCTTCGCATGAGAGACCCTTTTCAGATGACCTTGGGCAATACGTGCACACCGAGGACAAGATCGCCCATACCGGTTCCGGCAAGGTCGGGCCGCCCTTAAGAACGTACCATACGGTATAGTATGGAAACTGGTTCACAGCGATCGATCCACTGACCGAGGACTTCGGCCGAAACCTCTCTGGGTTCCGTCCTGAATCGAGGGATGACATGACCGACGTAGAGGTGCTCATCGTCGGAGGCGGACCGACCGGGCTGACGCTGGCCTGCGAACTGGCCCGGCGCGGCGTCACCTTCCGAGTGATCGACAAATCTCCCCAATTCCACCGCCAGTCCCGGGGTAAGGGCATACAGCCACGCAGTCTGGAGGTGTTCGACGATCTCGGTGTGGTCCGGGACTTCCTGGACGCGGGGACGTCCGAGATGCCGGCGCGGATTCACATGGACCGCCGGTTCGTCGCGGAGCTGCACCTCCTGGCCGATGTCCGCCCGCGGCCGGATGTGCCGTACCCGACGCTCGTCCTGCTGCCGCAGTGGCGCACCGAGCAGATACTCCGCGCCCGCCTGGCCGAGTTGGGCGGGCACGTGGAGCGCGGCCTGCGACTGACCGGCCTCGAACAGTCCGGCAGCCAGGTCGTCGCGCACCTCGCCACGGGCGAGGTGATCCACGCCTCCTACCTCGTGGGCTGCGACGGCGGCGGCAGCGCCGTGCGCGAAGCCGCCGGGATCGCCTTCCCCGGGCTGGTGTCGGAGACCGAGCACTACCTGCTCGGTGACGTGGAGGTGGACGGCCTGCCCCGCGACGGCTCCTATGTCTGGTACTCAGCGGATGAGTCCTCCGTCGGCCTCGCGCTGCTGCCCGGTACGCGGTCGTGGCAGTTCGGCCTCACCGTACGCCCCGGTGAGGAGGGTGCCGGCCAGGAGCCCTCACTCGAGCTTTTCCAGCGTCTGTTCGCGCAGCGCACCGGCCGGACGGATGTACGCCTGCACAATGCGACCTGGCTGTCGCGCTTCAGCTACAAGGTACGGCTCGCCGACCGCTACCGGTCCGGCCGCGTCTTCCTCGCCGGAGACGCCGCCCACGTCCACCCGATCGCGGGCGGTCTCGGCATGAACACCGGCATCCAGGACGCCTACAACCTGGGCTGGAAGCTGGCCCTCGCGGTACGCGGCCAAGCCTCCGACAGCCTGCTCGACACGTATGAGCGGGAGCGCCGCCCGGTGGCCGAATCCGTGCTCAGGACCAGCGGCACCGGCATGACCGCGCTGTTCTCCACCAGGCCTCTGATGACCTTCTTACGCGACCGGATCGTCCTGCCGCTGATGCGCAGCACCGCGGTGACCAAGGCGATCATCAGCAGGACCTCCCAGCTCAACGTGAACTACCGAGACTCCGAGCTGTCGGTCGGAGACAAGGGCAAGGTCCGCCCCGGCGACCGGGCGCCCGATTCGCCGTGCCGGCACCCGGTGACCGGCGAGCGGTCACGGCTGTTCGACCTCTTCCGCGGTCCTCACTTCACGCTGCTCCGGTTCGGCGCGGTGGTGCCGGGTCTGGCCGAGCGCCTGGACGCGCTCTGCGGCGACGACATCCGTGTCCACCATCTGGAGCCGGGGCCCCCGGGCAAGCGCTATGGCGCCGCCGAGGGCACGTTCGTCCTCGTCCGGCCGGACGGCTATGTGGCCCTCCGGACCCGGTCAGGCGACGCGGTGGTCGACTACCTGAGGACGTTCTCGGTCGCCTGAGACACAGAGCGCCATCGCCAACCTCATCGGCCATGAATACCCGACCGGGGCGCGCCGGGTCAGGGGCGGACGGATTCGGCACCGGCCGGGGCGGAGCCCAGCATGCCCGCCAGCACCTCCCCGACGCCCAGGCGCAGGTCGTCGAGGGTGGGTTCGGCTCCCGCGCCGGCGATGGCGTCGAAGATCACTCCTTCGCCGTAGGCGACCATCTGGCGGCCGTGCCGTACCGGGTCGGTGGACCCGGCCGCGGTGAGGACCGCGACGGCCAGCGTGCGGAAGCGAGCCCCCGCCGCGTCGTAGATCCTGCGCAGCTCGGGGCGGCGGGTGGCCTCCAGCGCCAGCTCGTAGCGGGCGACCGTACGGCGGCGGTCGACGGTGAGCTGCGCCCACAGGGCCTGCGCGGTCATCTCGGCGAGCGCCCCGGGGATGACCGGCCCGAGGCTCTCTTCGTGCCCCGACTCCGGCTCCGGCCCCCGGTCCGGCACCGGGCCCGGGGCGATGTGTCCGCCGGGCGGCGCATGTCCCGCGGTCCCGGGCCCCGGACCCGGGGCGACGGGTTCGACCCCGGTCGCGGCGCGTTCGGTGGCGCCGAGGAGCGGCTCGAAGACCGCGCCCTCGATCTCGGCCAGCCGCTCCAGGGCCAGCTCCAGCAGGGCCGAACGGGTCCGGGCGAGGTTGGAGGTCGAGCCGGGCGGCAGCCCGGCCTCCTCGTCGACCGCCCGGTGGGTCAGGCCGCGCATGCCCCGCTCGGCCAGCAGGGTGATGGCGGCCTCCGCGACGACCAGGGCGCGTTCCGACTTCATACGTCGAGACTACACCTGTAGTGAATCCGCGCTCACCTACCGTGAGTCCCGCGACCAGGTCATGAGCGTATCGGCGTCGGGCGCACCTCGCTCACGCCGCCGGAACCGGGGCCGGGGCCAGGGCCGCAGTCGGAGCCGGGGCCGGGGCCAGGGCCGGAGCCGGAACCGGAACCGGAGCCGGAGGACGGCGGGCCCCGGCACACCGTGGTGCGCCGAGGCCCGCCGCCGTCCCAGCCGATTCTCACCGTTCCTCAGGTCGGCCGTGACCGGCCGCCCCAGCCGGTCTCCCACCGTTCCTCAGGTCGGCCGCGATCAGCCTCCTGCCAGGCGGAGGATGTGCATGAGGAGACTGTCCAGGTCGCCCTGGTCGATGAACCGGGTCGTCCTGACCACCGCCTCGGCGGTGATGCCCTTCCCCGTCAACGGCGGCTCCAGCTCCGCCGGTTTGTAGTCCTGCCGGAGGTTCTGCCCCGACCCCGAGGGCCGTCCCAGGCCCGCCGGCGGCTGTCCTTCCGGATACAGCTTCCCGTTGCGGTAGACGCTGACGGACTTGGTCGGTTGCCTGCTCCCGGAGATGTCGTAGGTATGGCTGTCCCTGACGGGCGCGCGGCGCGCCTTGGGCGGGGACTGCCGTTGGACCGCCCGGCGACTGGTCGGCCGGTGGGCGGGCCGGTGCCGCGCGGCCTTGGCGGGGGCCCTGCTCACCCGCCTGCTCCGCGCCCTGGCCGCGGCCGCCTTGGCCCGCCTGGCCGCCGCCCGGCGCGCGGCCGCCGCCGCTCTCCTCTTGGCCGCCGCGGCGGCCGCCTTCCTGGCCTTCTCGGCCGCTCGTTTCTTCGCAGCCTGCGCGGCCTTCTTCCTGGCCAGCTGCGCGGCCTTCTTCCTCGCCGCCTCCAACGCCTTCTTCCTGGCCAGGGCGGCGGCCCGCCGCTTGGCCAGCGCGATGGCCGCCCGCCGGGCCGCCGCCTGAGCCGCCCGCCTGGCGGCCGCCTGGGCGAGCCTCCTGGCCAGTGCCCGCGCCGCGATCCTGGCCGCGATGCCGACGACGATCCAGACGAGTTGCCCGTCGGGGTCGCTCATCGTGACGGGACTGTTGTTGGCGTAGGCGTAGGCGTTGAGCTGTTGCGGGTCCTCCTCGTCGATGACGGGGTCGACGGACAGGAACCGGCCGTTCCTCGGGTCGTACTCGCGGGCGCCGAGCTCGACGAGCCCGGTCGACGTGTCGCGCACGCCTCCCACGAATCCCCGCTGGCCGGGCCACCACGCCGGTTGCGGGCCGCGGTCCTCGCCGAACGGGGTCGTCCGGCGGACGGCCACGTCCCCCGTGCCGCCGTTGACCGCCGCCTGCGCGGTGCCCTGGTGGTCGGACGCCAGGAAGTACACCCTGTTGTCCGGGGTCCGTACGGCGATCGTCTCGTCGCCGATGGTGTAGTAGCGGGTGCACTCGACGACGTCCTTGGCGATGTCGAGCCGCAGCTCCATGTCGTCGATGTAGAGCGTCGCGTCGGTGGGCGTCCTGCGGAGCAGCCGCTCACCGTCGGCGTCGTAGACGTACGAGGTGGTCCTGCCCGCCTCGGTCACCGATTCGAGGTTGCCCTCGGCGTCCCAGACCAGGGTCTGGTCGGCCGCCCCGACCTTGCGCCGGGTGGTGTTGCCGGTCTCGTCGTAGGCGAAGACGTCCGTTCCCGCCGTCAGCGCGGCGTGCGGCCGCGCCGCGCCCGCGGCGGGGTAGGTGTAGGAGCGGGCGGACTCCGTGCGCCCGCCGAACGCGTGCTGCGTCTCCTTCGTCCTGTTGCCGGTGGAGTCGTAGGCGTAGCTGGTCGCGTACGGCGCCGCACCGCCGATCACGTCCGCCCGCGGGCCGCCGCTCGCGCAGTCGTCGGTGGCCGTCCACGCCGAGGTCAGGCGGCGCAGGTGGTCGTAGGTGAAGCACTGGGTGTCCTTCGACCTGCCGCCGTCCATGTCAGCGATCTTGGTGATGTTCCCGGCCGGGTCGTAGGTGTAGTTGAGGTCCAGGTCGGGAGCCGAGGCCGACTCGCGGTCCAGCCGGGTCCGGGCCAGCCGCCGGGTGCCCTCGTCGTGGGTGTAGGTGAGCCAGCTCTTCTTCCCGCCGCTGTTCAGCTCGTACTGCAGGGTCTCGCCCAGCTTGGAGTAGCGGGTGGCCGTGACGTACGACGACAGACCGGTCACGGTGACCGGCTGGCTGAGCCCGTCGTAGGTGTAGACGACCGACTCCTCCGCCAGCCCGCCCGCGGCGGGGAAGCTGACGGACTGCACCTGGTCGTCGAGGGTGTAGCGGCTGTTCAGCACGTACGAACCGGCCAGTTTCCCTTCCCTGGCGGGCACGGTGACGGTCTGCCGCAGGGTGCGGTAGTCGGAGTCGATCGCGTTGATCTCCGCCTTGTACGCCTGGCCGCCGAGGTAGCGGACACTGGCGTTCAGGTGTCCCTTGGCCAGCGCGTCGTACTTCCACTCCGCGAGCAGCGGGCCGGTCGTGGAGCCCTCGTGCAGCTCGCGCTTGCGCCCCAGCTCGTCGTAGACGTACGCCAGGGTCTTCCCCCGGGCGTCGGTGGAGGTGACGACCTCGTCGGCGTCGTTGTAGGTGAACGTCGTGACGCCCTTGTCGGGGTCCTCGGTCCTGGTCTCCCTGCCGCGCAGGTCGTAGACGTGCTTCCACACGTTGCCCGCGTGGTCGGTCACGGTGAGCAGCCGGTCGGAGGCGTCGTAGGTGTACTTGGTCGACTCGTAGTCGCCGGTGGGCGTGGTTCCCTTGTACTGCCGCAGTTCGACGAGCCGGCCCTCGGTGTCGCCGATGCGGGTGACGGCGTGGCCTCCGGCGGGGGCGGTGATGTGCATCCGGTCGCCGTGGTGGGTGGCGGTGGCCCGCCACTTCTCCACGCCCTTGACCCGGAACGCCTGGGCGGCCACCTCTCCGGTGCCGTCGTAGGAGGTGGTGATCTGGCTGGGGACGGCCGTGTCGGTTACCCCCAGCAGCTCGGTGGACGGCTCTCCGGGGCTGAAGTAGCCGCCGTTGGACTTGGACACCTCGCCGAGCGAGTTGTGGAAGGTGTCGGTGACCGTGCGCCCGTCACGCAGCGCGGGATTCTGCGCCTGGTCGTCCCGGGGCGCCGGCTCCTGGGTCTGCCGGGGACGCAGCAACCCGTCGAGCAGCTCGTGGCTGACGGTGTAGCCGCCGTCCGCCCGCAGGGTCTTCGTGGTGACGACGCTGGGGCCGTCGTTGCGCATCAGGTAGGAGTACTCGGTGCTGGGCGACTGGCCTGCCGCCTTGCTGCGGCCGCCCTGCCACACCTTGACGAGGCGGCCGAGCGCGTCGTGCTCCATGTCGACGCGCCGGTTGTTGGCGTCGATCTCGGTGACGGCCTCGCCCCAGGCCGGTTCCATGAGGGTGCGTTCCACGTGGCCGAGCGGGTTGGTCTCGATGACCTCGGTCGCCGGGGCTCCCGAGGCCGGCGCGTAGTAGTGCTTTGTTAGGTGGTTAGGGCGGCCGTCTGCGGCAGGTCGGGCATCGGCCTGTCCAGGCTGCCAGCAGGGCCTGCAGCTCCTTGAGGA
>NZ_JBIAMC010000025.1:0-79698 GCF_042873875.1 Streptosporangium sp. NPDC004379 | reverse complement strand
TTCGCACTCGAAGGATCACGCGATGGCCGTTCTCATTTCACGGCGCCACGCCTGCTAGCTGGGGAAACTCATACACCACCTCCGTGGACGCAACCGCTGGTCGTCTACCAGGAGCTTTTTATCGTGGGCGGCCCCAAGGTAAGGAAGGCTTGCAGTGAGGCCATCACAGCTCTGACGACGTACCGGGAGATCATGCGCAAGCAGGACTTCTCACAGGCGGACACTGCACTGCAAGCCCTGTTCGAAGCTGTAGCCAAGCTTTCCGGAGCGATGCGAGAAGAACTCGGCTACACACGCGTACCGGACAGCCTCGCGCCACGCCCCCAGCAGGCTCGTCGTCCCTGGTTCCGCCTGAGGTGGAAACCTCCGGCACGTATTCGGCACGATCAGCCGGAGTCCCCAGGACACAGCCGGACACAGCCGGACACAGCCGGACACCGTCAACTGATCCACAACACGAAGAAGCCCAGGTCATCGGCTGATGACCTGGGCTTCCGTGCTGCGCGGCCGAGAGGACTCGAACCCCTAACCTTCTGATCCGTAGTCAGATGCTCTATCCATTGAGCTACGGCCGCTCGCTGCGTAAGTAACTATAGCGGGTTCCGCGGAGTACCTCGAACCAGTTGTCCGCTCTCCTCCGAAGCGTCTCCGGAGCTCACACCCGCCGCGACTCCCCCGGTTCCGCCGGGGCGTCCGCCGGCTCCCGTCGCTCGTTCTTCGCCTTCTTCGGGAAGAGGGTGTAGCTCACCGGCCAGATCAGGGCGATCAGGATGATCCTCGGCAGGCTGAGCATGAAGTCGTTCAGGGCGGCGGTCCGTGAGGGGTCTCCGACGATCCAGGCGAGGCCGAGCAGCAGGCCGCAGGCGATGCCGCACGCGAGGACGATCCTGAACCAGATGCCCCATTCGTAGCGGGCCCGAGCCATGCCTCCGGCGGGCGGCTTCCACGGCTCGGGGCCTCCGGCGAAGCGGTGGGCGAACTTGGCGTCGGCCCACTTCACGGTCCGGTGGCCGAAGACGATCGAGTACGCGAGGTAGGCGGCGGCCAGGCCGTGGCGCCAGTCGGCGGTGGCGCCGCCGCGCATGTCGATGACGGAGGCGGCCAGCAGGACCACGTCGAGAAGCGGGACGCCGATCAGCAGGGCCGTGCTGAGCCGCCGCATGCGCCAGAGATAGCGCGTGACGAGCCCCAGTCCGAGGAGGACCCAGAACCCGATCTCGCATCCGATGATGACGGCCAGAATCATGCCTCCAGCATCGCCGCCCCGCGCCCGCGGGACATCGTCGCTGGTGAGGAACTACCGTACATACTTGTATGTACGGCCAAGCCGCCCCGTACGCGGATGTCCACCACGCGGCCCGGATGGTGAGATGAGAGGCATGAGACGGGACGACGTGCTGTGGGCCGTGGCGTCGTTCCTCGGCGGCATCGCCCTGCTCGCCGCCGGCGTCTACCAGCACCGCTGGGCGCCCGCCCCGCTGTTCGCCGTCCCGTTGGCGCTCACGTGCCTGGGCGTCGCGGTACGGCGGAGCAGGCCGCTGCTCGCGCTCGGCCTCGGGGTGGTGGCCTTCGCCGGTGACTTCGCCATGGGGTTCTCCCTGGGCACCGTCATCGTGGTCACCGACAACATCTACGCCGCCGTCAGGTACGGTCCCCGCCCCCTGGGCCGGTGGATGCTCGGCATCACCTCGGTCTTCGCCGTCGTCGCGGGCGTGGCGGCCGGGATCCTCATGCGTGAGGTGGAGATGGCCGCGGTGATCCTGGTCCAGTGCGCCCTCGTCGGAACCACCCCTGTCATCACCGGAATGATCATCAGACAGCTGGAGGAGCAGGCGGCGGCCGAGCGCGCCAGGGCCGAGCAGGTGGCGCGGCTCGCCGAGCTGGATCGGACGGCGGCCGTGCAGGCCGAGCGGGCGAGGATGGCCAGGGAACTGCACGACATGATCGCGAACCACTTCAGCGCGATCGCCATCCAGTCCACCGCCGTGCTCTCCCGCGCCGACCTGGACGGGGACACCGTGCGGACGGTGCTGGGTTCCATCCGGGAGAACAGCCTCCAGGGCATGACCGAGATGCGTGCCATGATCGGTCTGCTCCGGGGGGAGGACGAGGAGGCCGAGGCCGTCCGGCGGAGGGTGGCCGAGGCCGGCGAGCTGGCCGAACGGGCCCGGGAGGCGGGCATGGAGGTACGGTTCCACGTGGACGGCGAGGCCCGCGACCTGCCCGCGCCGGTGGATCTCGCCGGATACCGGATCATCCAGGAGTCGCTCACCAACGTGCTGAAACACGGTGGGAAGGCCGCCGACGTGGTGGTCGGCTACCGGCCGGGCGCGGTCACGCTGACCGTGGACAATCCGCTGGACGACGACGGGCGCCCGCTTTCCGGCGCGGACGTGGGCGCGGGCGCCGACGTGGGCGCGGGCGCCGACGTGGGCGCGGGCGCCGACGTGGGCGCGGGCGCGATCACGGGCACGGGTGCGAGTACGGGGGTCGTCAGCACCGGTGCGGGGATCATCGGCATGCGGGAACGGGCCGCTCTCGTCGGCGGCGAGTTCAAGGCCGGGCCGTACGGCGGCGGCTGGCGGGTCCATGCCCTGCTGCCCACCGAGGAGTCCACATGACCATGCGGATCGCCTCACGTCTGGCAGGCCGTTCCCGTCACCACGCCACCGAGGAGTCCACATGACCATCCGGATCCTGGTCGCCGACGACCACGCGGCGGTCCGCGCGGGGATCGTCCTGATCCTCGGCGGTCACGGTGACATCGAGGTGGTCGGGCAGGCCGCGGACGGCGAGCAGGCCGTCGCGATGGCGCGCGAACTGCGGCCCGACGTGGTGCTGATGGACGTCCGGATGCCGAGGCTGGACGGCGTCTCGGCGACGCGCGAGCTGAGCGGGATCGCCGACGTGCTGATCCTGACCACGTTCGACCTCGACGAGTACGTCTTCGGGGCGCTGCGCGCCGGTGCCGCCGGTTTCCTGCTGAAGAACACCGACGCCGACGCGCTGGTGGACGCGGTGCGGGTGGTGGCCCGGGGCGACGGGCTCATCTCGCCCTCGGTCACCCGGCGGCTGATCTCGGCCTTCGCCACGTCCGTGCCGGAGCGCGAGCCGTACGATCTGGGGAGCCTGACCCCGCGTGAGCGCCAGGTGCTGGCGTGCGTCGGGCGGGGCCTGTCGAACGCGGAGATCTCCGCCGAGCTGGACATGGCGGAGGCGACCACGAAGACCCATGTCAGTCGGCTTCTGGGCAAACTGGGACTGCGCAGTCGTGTCCAGGCGGCGATCCTGGCCCGGGGACTCTCGCCGGAGGCGTGAGAGGCACCCGGGCCGGAGCCCGCGCGGATCGCCACGGCCCCGCCGGCGCCCGGACCGGCCGATGACGTCCGACCGGCTACGGCGTCCGGACCGGCCGGGGCCTTCGGAACCGGCGGCGTCGGGGCCGGCCGGGAGCGCCGGGGCTCAGTCGCTTTCGGCGGGGACGTAGAGGGAGAGGGTCTCCGCGACGCATGCGGGCCTCTTCCCGCCCTCGACCTCGACGGTCATGCGGACCTTCGCCAGGTAGCCCGCCGGGGTCCCCTTGACGTCGAGGAGCTCGGCTCCGGCCCGGATCCGTGCCCCGACCGGGACCGGCGAGGGGAAGCGGACCTTGTCGAGCCCGTAGTTGATCCCCATCGCCAGGCCGTCCACCCGCACCAGTTCCGCCATGAACGACGGCAGCAGCGCCAGGCTGAGGTACCCGTGGGCGATGGTGGCCCCGAACGGGCCGTTCTTCGCCCGCTCGGGGTCCACGTGGATCCACTGGTGGTCGTCGGTCGCGTCGGCGAACCCGTCGACCCGTTCCTGGGTGATCGGCCGCCACTCGGTGTGTCCCAGGTGCTCGCCGCGGGCGGCCTTGAGCTCCCTGACATCGCTGAAGATCCTCATGGGCAGAACGTTATTCCGTCGAGGGCACGGCGAGAAGGTTCACGACCGTGAACTCCTTGCCGCCGCCCTTCTCGACCGTCGAGCAGGCCTTGACCTTCCCGGTCGGGCTCGGAGCCCCCGACGGTCTGGGGATGGAGGACGCGTCCTCCATCCTGCACTCCTCCACCTGACGCCGGTCCTCGTCCCAGTAGATGATCGAGGTCGGCGAGGAGGAGATCCCGGTGCCGAGGCCCCCGCCGCCGGACGAGTTCCGTTTACCGACGCCTGCCGCACGGCCGGTGACCGGGTCGTACACCGCGGCCAGCGGTAGGTGGAAGTCCTCGATCTCCTCTCCTTCCGTGTCGAGACCGGTGACCGGGGACAGACTGAAGAACCCGAACCTGCCGTCAGCGAGGGGTGTGTACTCCATCCTGCCGAGCAGTCCCGGTAGGGCCTTACGGCCCGAGCCGTCCGTCCGCTGCACGATGGTCTCCTCGCCGCGCGCGCCGAAGCACCAGGCCGGACCGCAGCGCAGCCCTCGGGCGGCGTCCGGGACGTTCACCTCGGTCGCCTGGCCCGTCTCCAGGTTGACCAGCTTGGTCTGGTTCCTGTCCCAGTCCTCGCCCTCCTCTCCGTTGGCGACGTCGAACGCCCACGGCCAGGACAGCAGGTGCAGGCCGTCCGTCCCCGGGATCGGCTCCGGGGAGCCGCCGGTCAGCGGCATGCGGTAGAGCCCCCCGGCGTTCACCGACCAGACGACGGAGTCCGCGGTGACGCCGATCCGCTCCACGTGAGCCTGGGCGCCCGTGACCTCGCCGACCTGCCGCGCCGTGCCGCCGCCTCGGGGGACGACCCAGAAGTCGGCCCACTCGTCACTGTTGTTGGGGGTCTCCCCCCACCACACGATGGAGTCGGCCCCCGCCTCGACGTCCTGTGCGAAATAGCCCTTCACACCCGGCGGGGCGGGCATCTCGGCGAGCACGGTGCTCCTGTGCGCCGCGGTGTCGTAGACCTCCAGCCGGCCCGCCTTCTCGAACGACGACTCGGCGGAGAGCAGCAGCTCCGTGGCGCTCAGCCCGGTGATCGGCCGGTACTTCCAGCCGTCCGCGGCCTTGGCCGGGATGGTGGACACCGCCTCCGGCCAGACCTCCGTGACGGGCCGCACGTCCGCCTCCGGCTCCCCCCCGGCCGCCCGGGAGGGGTCGTCCGCTTCGGCGGAGGACGTGGCGGCCGGCTCCGACGGGCCGGCCGCCACGCCGGCGATCCGGGCGCTTTCCCCGCCCCCGCTGGGGAAGGCGCCCCTGGCCACCGCCGTACCGCCGCCGATCACCGCCACCACGCCGGCCACCGCGAGCACCGACTGCGCCCGCCTGCGTGTCCGACGCCTGCGCCGGTCGGCGATCGCCGTGAGCACGTCCCCGGCCGGCCCGGGCGCGTCATCCGCGGCTCCGCGCAGCGCGCGGACCAGATCCTGTTCGTCCCTGTCCTTCATCACACTCGCCCCGTCTCGAGAGCGGTGACCCGCACCCTGAGTTTGTCCAGCGCACGGGCCGCCTGGCTGCGCACCGTGCCGCGTGAGACGCCGAGGAGCTCGGCGATCTCCTGGTCGGAGAGGTCCTCGTAGTACCGCAGGACCAGTACGGCCCGCTGCCTGGGCGGCAGCCCCTTCAGCTCCTTCCACAGGCCGGTGTCGTCCCCGACGCGGTCGTCGATGTAGGCCCCTTCGGGGACCGCCGCGACCAGCCGCTCCCTGCGCAGCCGCCGCCAGACGCTGATGTGCAGGCGGGCCATGGTCGTGCGGACGTACCCTTCCGGGTCATCGCGCTTCCTGATCCTCGGCCAGGCGTCCCCCAGGCGCATCAGCGCCTCCTGCGCCAGGTCCGCCGCGTCGTCGGCGTTGCCGGTGAGCATGTAGCCGTACCGGTACAGCGCGTCGGCCCGTGCGGCGACGAAATCGGTGAACTCCACATACCAGGGACGCCCGGGGGACCGCATCTGTTGCATACCCCTTCTCCGCGGTCCTTCGGCGTGCCGCCGAAAAAACTTGAACCGGGTATGAATTCGTACTCGGTACGAGTTATTCTACGGACATGGCGGGATTGAGAGAGCGGAAGAAGGAACAGACCTGCCGGCGGATCACCGCGGCGGCGATGCGGCTGTTCGCCGAGCGCGGGTTCGAGGCGGTGACGGTCAACGAGATCGCCGAGGCGGCCGAGGTCGCCAAGGCGACGCTGTTCGCGTACTTCCCGACCAAGGAGTCACTCGTCCTGCGAGGGGTCGGCGAGGACGACCCCGCGGGAGCCGTGACGGGGCGTCCGGCCGGGACGTCGTCGTTGGAGGCGCTGCGGGCGCACTACCACGGGCTCGCCGCCGCGCCCGTGCCCGCGGACGCGATGGACCGGGACGAGCTGATCACCCGGATCAGGGTGATCACGGAGAGCCCGGCGCTCACCGCCGCCGCCGGAGCCCTCCTCTACCGCCAGCGGCGGGAGCTGGCCCGCGCGCTGGAGGAGGAGTACGGCGAGCCGGTCGCGGCCCTGACGGCCGCGCAGATCACCGCCTCCGTGCAGACCGTCCAGGAGACGTTCTTCGGCCGCCTGATGGCCGGGGCGTCACCGGAGGAGGCCGGCGCCCGTCTCGCCGGGGACATCGACCTCGCCTTCGACCTGCTGCGACACGGCATCGAACGATCGGAAGGACACTGACATGCGCGCACGCGGCATCAACTACGACACCGGGTTCCTTCCCGGCCCGGACCTCGGCCGCAGGGCGTTCGACGCCGAGACCGTCCGGCGCGACATGGAGGTGATCGCCGGCGAGCTGCACTGCGACGCCGTACGGATCTCCGGCGGTGACCCGGAGCGGCTGGGCGTGGCGGCCGGGCACGCCGCCGCCGCGGGGCTGGAGGTCTGGTTCGCCCCCTTCCCCGTGGACCTGGAGCCCGGCGCGATGCTCACGCTGTTCGCCGACTGCGCCCGCCGCGCCGAGAACGTACGGCGGGGCGGCGCCGAGGTGGTGTTCGTGGCCGGGTGCGAGAGCAGCGCCTTCGGCGCCGGGTTCATCCCGGGCGCCGGCTACCTCGACCGCCTGGCGAAGCTGATGACCGCCGACATGACGTGGTGGGCGTCGTTCCACGAGGTGATGGAGCGCTTCAACGGCTTCCTCGCCGAGGCCGCCGTGACCGTCAGGGCCGGATTCGGCGGGCGGATCACCTACGCCTCGGGTCCGTGGGAGTTCGTCGACTGGGGCCCGTTCGACATCGTCGGCGTCGACGCCTACCGCGACGCCCGCAACGCCGGCTCCTTCCGCGCCGAGCTGCGCGAGCGGTTCGGGCACGGCAAGCCGGTCGCGGTGACCGAGTTCGGCACCTGCCCCTACCGGGGCGCGGCCGACCTGGGCGGCATGGCCTGGCGGCCGCCCCGGGACGCGGTCCGCGACGAGGGTGAGCAGGTCCGGTACTTCACCGAGCTGATGGACGTCTTCGAGGAGGAGGGGGTGGACACCGCGCTGTGGTTCACCTTCGCCGGTTTCTCCCATGTCGGTGACCGGGACCTCGCCTCCTACGGCGTGGTCGGCATGCTCGACGAAACCCGGTGGCGGCCCCGCGAGGTGTTCGGCGCGATGGCGTCCCGTTACGCGCGGGCCGCGCGCCCCGCCGTACCGTGAACGGCCGCCGGAACGTTTCCCCGCTCCGTGAACGACCGCCGGAACGTTTCCCCGCTCCGTGAACGGCTGCGGGGACGGCCCGCCCTCCGGTCCGGCGGCGCGCACGGGAACCCCGAAAAACAGGGATCAACGCGCGAATGCCCCGAAGGCCGATATCAGCACTGAAAGGCCGATCGGCTGCGCATTACGCGTCGGCCGGCGGGAAGACCGGACTGCTTTTCCTACCGATGTGACGCGCGTTTAACGTTCGTCATCTGAATCAACACCCTGTCGTGTCTGGCGTCGGGTATCTCCTGACCGGTGCCGCTCTCGCGGCCCGGACGGACCTGATTTCCCATACGCCACGAACGATATGGAATGAAATGATATCGAGCAGCAGTAGATACGGCCCTGAGAAGGGATACGGCGGGCACGCCCGAGCCTGGGCCGTCGCGGTGACGGTGACCGTCCTCCACCTGGCCGCCCCGCTCCACGCGCCCGCGCAGGCCGCGACCGGAACGGACGGGGCCGCCACGACCCGGGACACCGGGACCGCCGCGGTCCACCGGACGGCCCGCGGCACGGGAACCGTCGGCATCGCGAACGCCGAAGCCGCCGAATCCGCCGGGGCGACCGGCCTCACCGGAGCGGCCGGAATCCTGGGAACCGGCACGGTCTCGGGCGACGGTTCCCAGACGGCCGGAAGCACGGAAAGCGGTGGGATCGGGGAGGAGGAAACCGGCATGGCCGTGGGCGCGGAAGCCTCGGCGGCCGAGGACGCGGAGGTCGTCATGACCGGGGGCACGGAAGACACGGCCGGGGACATGGCGGCCGGCACGGCCGAGGGCGCCCAGGACCTCGCCCTGGACTTCCTCGCCGGGCTCGCCGCCGGGGACCGAGCGGAGACCGCCGACGACCTGGCGGAGGCTTCGGATGTTTCGGAGCCGGCGGCCCACGGCTCGGACCGGGCCGCCGTACGGCCGTCCCCCGGCGCCGGGGACGCCTTCGCCAGGGAGATCTGCGGGGGCCGGAAGGGATACGTCTTCAGGAACGGCAGGTGCCGTCGCCCGGCCATGAGATCGGGGAACCTCCGGGGACAGCCCGTTCCGTCCAGGCCCCCGGGCTCATCCGGCGTCCAGGGACCGCCCGGACCCCAGGGGCCGCCCGGGATCCCCGGCCCGCCGGGCCGGCCCGGACCCCAGGGACCGAGTGCGGGCGTCGCCATGGCGTTCCAGGGCGGCACCGCCTTCTTGGGCGCCCCCCGCAGCGACGGAGCGCTGCTGCTCCGGGATCCGCGGACGACCCCTCGCTGGTTCGACCTCTCGTCGGTGCCCGGTTATCCGGGCGGCGTGGTCGGCCTCACCATGTCGAGCCTGGGGAACGACCTCCACCTGACGGTGCGGAACGCGAACGGCAAACTGGCCTACACCTCGTGCGTCGTACAGCCCACCCCGGGGACGCCGGGGAACCCCAGGTGGCCGGAGAACTGCATCCCGTTCATCGACCTGACCCCGCCGAACTGAGCGGCACCGCCGCCCGGTGGAGACGTCCGCCGGGTGGGCCCGGCACCGTCGGACAGCGGCGAACGCCGGAATATGCGATTCTTCTCCTACAATCAGGATAATGCACTGAAACAGTGACCAGCGAGCCATAGTTCGAAATCCCAGCCATGTCACTGGATCAGCACGGTCGCCGGGCATCGGCCGGCAGAAAACACCGCCGTTTTCCAGGAAATATCAGCAAAAGGGCGGTCGGACGGCAGGCCGGTGCAGATTACCGACAGAACGCCTGAAGCTTTGTTTACCCTCGCCGAACCGTTCCAATATGACCTACACCCATTTTCTGGGTATCTGCCGAACAGTGCCGCCTGTCATGGCACTGAGAGATACACCCCTCCAGAATTGGAACGACATGGAAAACAGAGGATTTTCTCAGAATAAAAGGCGTATGCCGGTTTCCTCCCATCGCGGGCGCCTCACGGGCCTGGCTCTCGCCGCGACGGCGGGCGTCCTCACGATGGCGTCGAACCAGATGCCCGCGAACGCCTACGGAGGCCCTCCGATATACGAGAACGCCGAGAAGGGCATCGTCCCGCACGCCCGGCACGTCTCCGTGGGGCCACGTTCCTGCGCCTGCCCCGGAGGCTGCCGAGGATGCCGGAGAGGGTTCGGCTGCGGCGGCCACCGCGGATGCCGCGGACCGCGCGGCTTCCGCGGCCCGGTGGGCCCGGTGGGTCCCCGGGGTCTGGACGGCAGGCCCGGAGAGTCGATCGTCGGTCCCCCCGGACCACCCGGCCCCCCCGGACCGCCCGGACCGCCGGGACTCATCGGCCCCGCAGGACCGGCGGGGCCTGCCGGACCCGCAGGACCGATCGGACTCACCGGACCCGCCGGACCGGCCGGACCCGCAGGACCGATCGGACCCGCAGGACCCGCAGGACCGATCGGACTCACCGGACCCGCCGGACCGATCGGCCGCACCGGACTGACCGGTCTGACAAGACTCACAGGCCCTGCCGGACCTGCCGGACCTGCGGGTCCCCAGGGTCCTGCCGGACCTCAAGGGCCTCCCGGGCAACCCGGCGCCGCTCTCGGTCCGGGGCAGGGGCCACGGGGACCCGCCGGGCCGGCGGGGCCGCAGGGACCGGCCGGTCCGCGAGGGCCCGCCGGCCCGGCGGGAGCGTCCTCGAACTGCACGCCGAGCCTCACCAGCTCAACGTCCGTCACCTACTGCCAGATGACGGGCGTCGCGGAAGGCGTCATGTGGCTCGCCGGGCGTCCGCGGCCGTTCCCCGCGTCCATCACCCCGGTCTGCGGGTACGGAGCGGTCGGGTTCATCGAGTACCCCGGCGTCGCCTGCCTGCTCACCGGCGGCGGTTCCTTCGGAGTGATCGGCTCCCCCGCCCAGGCCGGCATGGCCGTCTACCCCGGTAGGGCCGTCACGACCGGTACGGCCGTCATCGGGGGGCGTCCCGGCGCCTGGCGTCCTCCGTCCGTCGCGTGCCCGGAGGTCACCGTCCCGATCCCGGTCGCCGTCCCGGTCGCGAGTGCCTCGACGGTCTGCTGCGTGACCGTCGCCACCGCGCCCTGCTAGCGAGGCCCGTTCCGCAGGGTCCGGGAGCACCTCGCGGGCTCCCGGACCCACCGGACCCACCGGGCTCCCGGACCCACCGGACTCCCGGACCTAGCAGGCCGGCGGTGAGGGCGGAGGGCTCCGGCACGTCCGGCCCTCCGCGACCCCGCCGGCCGCTCACACCCGGTCAGCCGACGACCGGGTCCTCCAGGACCTGAACGAGGACACGGCTCTGGAAGCCCCCGGCATCGGGGCTGGACAGGTGAGCCATGGTCACCAGCGCCTTCCACAGCGCCCAGCCGCGTGCCCGCCGCCAGGCGTCGTCGGGCAGACCGGCCGCCTCCCGGAAGACCTTCCGCTCGTCACCGGCGAAGTAGGTCCAGGCCATGACGAGGTCGCAGGCGGGGTCGCCGACGCCGGAGGTGCCGAAGTCGATGACCGCGGACAGCTCCCCGCCGGTGGTGAGCAGGTTGCCTGCGGCGACGTCACCGTGGAACCACACCGGCCGGGACGGCCAGGCCGAGGTCAGCGCGGCGGCCCACACCGCCTGGCAGGCGGCGACGTCGACGACGTCCCCGAGCGTGCCGAGCGCCTGCTCGACCTGGTCGCCGTAGGCGCTGGGGTGACAGCCCCGGAAGAAGGAATGGCGCCCGGCGGCGGGTCCCCCGTGTGCCGGAACCTCCCGGAGCGCGGTCAGGAAGCCCCCGAGATCGCGGGCCAGCCCGATCCGGTCGACGTCCGCCGCGTCATCCAGGGTGTCCCCGGGAAGCCAGCGCCGTACCGACCAGGGGAACGGGTAGTCGTCCGCCGGGCGTCCGACCGCGACCGGCACCGGAACGGGCAGCGGCAAACATCCGGACAGAAGGGGCAGGCAGCGGTCCTCCTTCTCGACGGCGGCCACATAGCCCTCGGCGCTGGGCAGCCGTACGGCCAGTTCCTCGCCGAGCCTGAAGGTCCGGTTGTCCCAGCCCTGACGGTCGACCGGCCGGACCGGGAGGTCGCCCCATTCGGGGAACTGCCCGGAGACCAGTGTGTGCACGAGTTCGGCGGTGATGTCGATCACGGGTCCCAGTCTGCGGTCCCTCCGTGCCGGCCATCCACTGCTTTTCCACGGCCTCTCACGTGCTCGCCGTACCGCCGCCGTTCCCGGTCCGGGAGGCGCGGTCGCCGGGTGGACGACGCCCCGTCCGGCTCACCAGGTCTTGCCGGCCTGCTCGCGGATCGTACGGTTGATCCGGTTGAAGAAGTTGGTCAGCGCGATCTCCAGGTTGATCGCGGACAACTGCTTCTCGTCGAAGTGCGCGGCGGCCGCGTCCCAGATCTCGTCGGTCACGCCCGGCGCGCCGTCCTGGATCCGGGTGGCGGCCTCGGCCAGCGCGAGGGCCGCCCGCTCCGTCTCGGTGAAGAAGGGCGTCTCACGCCAGGCGGCCACGCTGTGCAGCCGCTCGTCCGTCTCTCCCTGCTTCTTGGCCGACGCGACCCCGGCGAACACGCACGGGCTGCAGCCGTTGATCTGGCTGACCCGCAGGTGTACCAGGCCGAGCACGAGCGGGTCGACGCCACCGGCGTGAATCGCCTTGTGGAGGCGCTGGATCGCCGTCATCACGTCGGCGTCCGCGCGGCTCTTCATGCGTGCTTCCATTGGCCTTGCTCCCTCATCGGTTACCTGTGCCCGTCCGGGCCCGTCATCCCCATGACGGAGTGGATCCGAGGGAGGTAACGACATGTCCGGCGCCAACCCGGCGGACCCGGTGGACGAGGCGTTCGAGGCCCAGCGCGACCGGCTGCGCGCGGTGGCCCACCGCATGCTCGGATCGCACGCCGACGCCGAGGACGTGGTCCAGGAGGCCTGGCTGCGGCTCCGCCGGCAGGACCCGGCGACCATCCACAACCTCGCCGGCTGGCTGACCACGGTGGTCGGCCGGATCAGCCTCGACGTCCTGCGTTCGCGGCAGGCCCGCCCCGAGGCGTCCTACGACGACCGGTTGCCGGAGCTCGTCGTGACGGCCGATGACGGCCTCGCGCCGGAGGACGACGTGGCGCTGGCCGACTCGGTCGGGCTCGCGCTCCTGATCGTCCTGGAGTCGCTCCGGCCGAGCGAGCGGCTGGCGTTCGTGCTGCACGATCTGTTCGCGGTGCCGTTCGACGAGATCGGCCGGATCCTCGGCAGGTCCGCCGACGCCACCAAGATGCTCGCCAGCCGCGCCCGCAGGAAGGTACGGGGGACCGGGCGGCCGGTGTCCGCCGGACGGGAACAGCGCGAGGTGGTCCAGGCGTTCCTGGCGGCGGCCCGCCGCGGCGACTTCGAAGGGCTGCTGCGCGTGCTCGACCCCGAGGTGAAGCTGACCGTCGACACCCCCGGCGGTGTGGTCGTCGTCCTCGGCGCCACCCAGGTCGCCGCCGGCGCGCGGCTGCGCCGGCAGCAGGCCGCACGCGGACGGGCGGTGCTCGTCAACGGCCTTCCCGGGTTCGTGTCCTGGTTCGAGGACGGCACCCCACTGTCGGTCATGGCGTTCACCGTCGTCGACGGCCGGATCGCCGACATCGCGGTCGTGGCGGATCCGGCCAGGCTCGCGTCGATGGATCTGCCGGATCCGGGGTGACCCACCGCCGAGACGGTCGCCGCGGGAGGGTCAGGGCCGAGGCGGGACGCGAGCGCGGTGCCTGACCGCGCGACCGGCCGATGGACCGGGCACCGATGATTTCCGGGCGGCGGTGTCGTCTGAAGCGTCAGCGGCAGGCCACGGACGGCGTGGCCACGCGGGTGCCGCGGCCCGGGGAGGCGCACGTTCCCCGGCGAACACGGCCCCCGGACGACCCGAGACCACGGAGTTCTGATCATGCGAAAGCTGACGGCGACAGTGTTCAACTACTCCCTCGACGGCCTCCTCGCCGACGAGGGCACCGATTTCTGGAAGTTCTGCTTCGACCTGCCCGAGAACCGTGAGCCCGACGACCCGGCGCAGCTCGACTTCCTCCGGAGCGCGTACGCCCACCTCATGGGCCGCACCGCCTACGAGAGCATCAGCGAGGCCATGACGGCGTCCACCGACCACCCGTTCGCCGACATCCTGAACTCCGGGCGCAAGGTCGTCTTCTCCCGGACCCTGAAGAAGGCCGACTGGGCCGATACCGTCATCGCCGCCGGTGACACGGCGGAAGAGATCGACAGGCTCAGGCTGGGCGGCGACGGCCACATCGTGGTCTGGGGCGGCGTCGGCCTCTGGCGGTCGCTCATGCGGCTCGATCTGATCGACGAGTTCCAGCTGAGCGTGTTCCCCTACGTCGCGGGCGAGGGCACCCGGCTGTTCGACGGCGACCCCGGGTCCTACCGGCTCGGCCTGGTCTCCAGCACCGCCTCCCGCAACGGGATCGTGGATCTGCGGTACCGGCGACACCGCTGACCCGGCGGCGGGACGCGAGCACGCGCATGGGCGCCGCTCTCGGGGGCGACGGGTGACAGGCGGGTGACAACTGCGACCCGAACCGCAGCCCCGGCGGTGTCCGGGAAACAGAAAGGCCCTCTCCCGAAATCTGGGAGAGGGCCTTTGACCTGCGGAGGCTCGGGGATTTGAACCCCGGATGGGCTGTAGACCCAAACCGCATTAGCAGTGCGGCGCCATAGACCTGACTAGGCGAAGCCTCCTGGTTGCCGTGTGGCTCAGAACAGCGTACCGGCCATCAGGCAGTGCGGCAAAGCGGTTGGCGGGCGAGCCTCCGGGAATGCCCGGCCCCGCGAAGGATCAACCGCGGGGGAACCGCCCGGGTCCCGGCGGGAAGCGGACCCGCCGAGTCGTCCACAGCTGTGGAAAACTTGATCCACAGCTGTGGACAGAAGAATGAATCCCCAGCTCAGCACGGATCGGAGGCTGGGGATTCCATCCGACGCGACGCGGGCTCCCGGAGGGTGGACACGATGCGCCCTTCCGGGATGCGCCCCCCGCGGTGCGTTCCCACCGTGGTGCGCCCCCTCAGGAGACCTGACGGGCGCGGCGCCTCTCCCCGGGGAACCGGGCGGGACCGGACGGCCGGCCCGGACGGGTCAGGCCGGGTTGGCCTCGCCCTCGATCTCGATCTTGACCTTCCGGCCGACGAGGACGCCGCCGGTCTCCAGGGCCTGGTTCCAGGTGAGGCCGAACTCCTCGCGGTCGATCTCGGTCGAGATGGAGAAGCCCCACACGTCCTGGCCCCACGGGTTGGTGCCGGCGCCGCCGTACTCGACGGTGAGCTCGACCTCCTTGGTGACGTCACGGATGGTGAGGTCGCCGACGACGGTGAACTCGTCACCGGAGTGGCCGGTCACCCGGGTGCTGCGGAAGGTGATCTCGGGGTACTTCTCGGACTCCAGGAAGTCCCCGCTGCGCAGGTGGACGTCGCGGTCGGCGTTGCCGGTGCCGATGCTCGCGGCCTGGATCGTGAGCTCGGCCGACGACTCCAGGGGGTTCTCGGCGACCGTGACCTTGCCGGCGAAATCGGTGAAGTTGCCCCGGGTCTTGCTGACCATCATGTGCTTCACGACGAAACCGACGCGGGTGTGCGCGGCGTCGAGAACGAAGGTGCCGGGGGCGGGGAGCTGCAGCCCTTCCCAGGTACGAGTGCTCATGGTCTACTCCCGAGTGGATATTGCGGCGCGGATGTTTGAGTCAGCATGTTTCTACATGAGGAATATTCATTCCGTCAACTACCTTCGGATACAGTGAGAGCGTGATCCCCTTTGACGACTCCCGCCTCACCGCGATGGGCCTCCTCGCCGAGGTCCACGGCGGCCTGGCGGCGAAGACCCGGTCGACCTTCGCGGCGGCGGGGCTGTCGGACATCGACTTCGAGACGCTCCTCCGGCTGGCCCGCTCACCCGGCGGACGCCTGCGCATGAGCGACCTCGCGGCACAGACGAACCTCTCCACCAGCGGCATGACCAGGGTCGTCGACCGGTTGGAACGTGACGGCCTGGTCGCCCGGCAGGCGTGCCCGGAGGACCGCCGGGCCTCCTACGCCGCGATCACCGACGCGGGCGCCGAACGGCTCGCCACCGTCGTCCCGCGGCACCTGGACGACATCGAGACCTGGTTCACCGGCCTCCTGCCCCCCGCCCGGCTCGACGCCTTCCTGGACGCGCTCAGGGTCATCCGCGACGCCGTACGGCCCTGCGCCACGGCGGGCGTGGAGGACCACACCGGATAGCCGCCCCGGCGCGCAGACTCCACCCGGACCGCACGGACCCCGGCCGTCCGGCGAAGCCGCCGGCGGGCCCCCGGCGTCGGTCATGACCGCGGCCCGGACCTACGCTGCTCGGGGATCGTGAGGTCGCCGCGGAGCTTGGCCATCGCCCGCGAGACCGTGCTCTTGACCGTGCCGATGCTGATCCCCAGGGTCTCGGCGATCTCCGGCTCGGTCATGTCCTCGTAGTAGCGCAGCATGATCGCCGCACGCATCCGGGTCGGCAGCCGGCCGAGGGCCTGCTCCACCCGCTCGGGCAGCGGCGCGCGGACGCCCGCGAGGGCCGGCTCGGGGACGTCCTCCGACGGGTACTCCTCCAGCTTGCGCCGGCGCCACCAGGAGATGTTGATGTTGACCATCGCCCGCCGCACGTAGCCGTCCAGGGCGCCGCGGTCCTGGATGCGGTCCCAGGCCAGGTAGGTCTGGGCGAGGGCCGCCTGGAGCAGGTCCTCCGCGTCGCTGTGGTGGCCGGTCAGCTGCCGGGCCGCGCGCAGCAGCGCGGGGCCGCGAGCAACGACGTACTCGCGGAACTCCTCGTGGTTCCCGCCGGTCACCGCGATCACCAACCCGCCTGCGGTCAGGGTGCGTGTAGTCGCCAGAATCGCAGCCCGCGCCCCTGATCCGGCTGAACCGGAACCCATATTTCATACGGTCAACGGCAAAAAACGAGTTCGGCGGGAACCTCGGTGTACTCGTGCGCCGCGCTTGGTTTCATCCCGTTACGGGAGGTAACGCGTTGCATCGAGGATGGGAATTTTGATACCCGGTCGGAGTCCTGCCGGTTCCAGGGGCCGAAGTCGGCGCCCGGCCACCGGCGGTCGTGTGAGGCTAGCTCCGGAAGACCTCACCTGAGCATGGGAGTGGCGATGCCATACCGCAGCGTTGACCGCCGCCGGGTCCTGGCGGCGGCGGCGCTTGGCCGGAGCCTCGACGTGCCGGGCCCCGCCCCGGACGGGGACGGCGTCTTCCAGGCGGTCACCGGAGAGCTGCTGGACGTCAGCCCGCACCTGATCCTCGTCGAGACCCCCGAGGGACACCACGAGCGGCTCGTCATCGCACCGTGGGCGACCGCCTGGCGCGGCGAGAACGTCGCCCCGGCGGACCTGCCGCGGGGCGCCAACGTGATCATCAGGGCGTTGCGGTCCGGCCGGGTCGTGGACCGGATCTGGGCGGACATCACCCGGATCACCGGGGTGATCCAGACCATCGGAGCCGGGAGCCGGGACCAGACGGTGGAGCTGTACTGCGGGCCGCACCGCGGACGCCGCACGATCGTCGTGCCCTACGGCGCCTCCGGCCGGCTCCGCGTCCGGCACCCGAAGTTCGAGCCGGGCTATCTCTTCGACGCCATCGGCGTGCGGGAGGACGGCGTGGCCAAGGCCCGGCTGCCGGCGACCTCGCAGCCGCCCTACCGGTGGACGGCGGTGCCCAAGCCTCCACCCGGTTACGGCGCCACTCAGTCACGCATCTCCGGCACCGCCACCTGGTCGGACGCCTTCGACTACGCGGAGCGCGGCGCGGCCTATCCCATGCTGGAGCGTTCCGACGCCGACTGCCATGACACGGGAGTGTCGTGCACCGGGCTGCCCTATCTGGCGCTGGGCTCGGCGCTCACCGTGCGCAACGTGTGCGCCGGCCGTACCTCGGTCCTGCCGTTGGTGGCGTGCGGCTGCATGGCCGGGAGGTTCTGCGACCGGTGCCTGGAGTGCGGCACCTCCCCGCGCGGCCGGATCGCGGAGCTGTCGGCCACCTCCTTCGTGGAGCTCGGCGGCGACCTGACCAAGGGATGCTTCAACGCGCGGATCGGACTGGGATGACGCCGTGATGACATGGACACCGACCCGGACCACGGTGACGCCGGGATCCGGGATCGCCGGGATCCGGAGGGACACCGGACCTCAGGAGGACACCGGACCTCAGGAGGACACCGGACCTCAGGAGGACACCGGGGTGACGCCGTGATGACGTGGACGCTGACGATGATCGCCGTGGCGCAGCTGCCGGTGCTGTGCGTCCTGCTGGCGGCGGGCGCGCTCGCCAAGCTGTGGACGGCCAGAGGCGACGCCGAACCGGGCGCGCTGGGCAGGCTCGGGCCGGCGGTGCTGGTGCCCGACCGCTGGCGGGCGTCCGCCATGCTCGTCTGCGCGGCCGGGGAGGCCGCCCTGCTGACCGGCCTGCTGGCGAGCGGGCACGCGGCGTTCCGCTGGGCGACGGCCGGGTTCTTCGCGATGTCCACCTACGTCCTGTGGGAGCTGCGGCGGCAGCGCCCCGACGTGGGGTGCGGCTGTTTCGGCGAGGTCAGCGCCGCGCCGGTGGGACTGCGCTCGCTGGGCCGGACGACGGTGCTGACCGCCATGGCCGCCGGGACTGTCTGGGCCCCGCCGGTCTCCGGCTGGTCGCTGCTGGCCGCCATGACGTGGCCGGACGCGCTGGCCGCGGCCGGAGGGCTGGTGGTGCTGGCCGCGCTGTCCCCCGAGATCGAGGAGGCGACCGCCCGGATCCGGCACCGCGCCCCCTGTGAGCAGCGGCCGATGCCCGCGGAGCAGGCGCTCCACCGGCTGCGGACCAGCGCGGTCTGGCGGGCCCACGAGCGGCTGCTGGCCTCCGGCGAGCCGGTCGACAGCTGGCGGGAGCTGTGCTGGCGGTTCTTCGTCTATCCGGGGCGCAGCCGTACGGACGAGCCGGTGGACGTGGTCTTCGCGGTCTATCTGAGCGGGAGGCACCCGGCGGTGCGGATGGCACTGGTGGACGCCGCCGGACAGGCGGTCGACATCGGAACTCTGACGGAATCTAGCCCTGTATCGGCACGTGGCTAGAGAACCCTAGATTTTTCTAGGGCGCGGTCGATGGAGGTCTATACGGCTCTCTAGCTTCCCCACTAGAGAGCCGTATAGGGGTCTAGGACCCGCCTTGAGTATATCGAACACATGTTCAGACAGGTTGGGAACGCAGGAACTTTCCGAAGTGCGGCACGGTGAACGCGATCAGACCGCGCTCGGCGCTGTAGATCAGGCCCTTCTTGATGAGGCTGTCACGGGCCGGGGAGAGACTGGACGGCTTGCGGCCCAGGCCCTCGGCGACCTCGGCCGTGGCGACCGGCTCGTCGCCGATGGCGGCCATCGCGTGCATGTAGTCGCGCTCGGCGGGGGTGGCGCGTTCGTACCGGCTGCCGAAGAAGCCGACCGCGAGCTCCGCCTCGGCCTCCGGCGCGGAGACCTTGATGTCGTCGGCGGTGATCGGGCTGCGCAGCGCCACGTCCCAGGCGACCTTGCCGTACGCCTGGACGAAGTACGGGTAGCCGTCGGCCGCCTCGTAGAGGGCGTCGAGCGCCTCCTGGGTGAACTCCACCCCCTCGTCCTCGGCCGGGGCGATGAGCGCCTGGTCGGCCGCCTGACGGTCGAGCCGGTCGATCCGCGCGTAGCGGAAGAGCCGCTCGGAGTAACTCTTGCTGGCCGACAGCACGCTGGGCAGGTGCGGCAGGCCGGCGCCGACCACGATCAGCGGGCCGCCGCTCTGGGAGAGCTCGTGGCAGGCCACGCAGAGCGCCGAGACGTCCGGCGACTGGACGTCCTGCATCTCGTCGATGAACAGGGCGATGCCGACGCCCAGATCGGTGGCGACCCCGGCGGCGTCGACGAACAGCTCGGTGAGGTCGATCTCCAGGTCGCCGGAGTCGGCCCGGCCCCGGGCGGCGGGCACGTCGATCCCGGGCGACCAGTGCGAGGTGCCCTTGGCCGCGGTCGGGTCGCGCATCGCGAACGCCTTGAGCACGCCGAGGAACTCCTCGATGCGGTCGGGGGCGCGATGCCGGGGCGCCAGCTCCCGGATCGCCAGGTGCAGGGCGGCGGCCACCGGGCGCCTGATCGACTGGTCGGGCCGGGCCTCGATCTTCCCGGTGCCCCACAGCCGCTGCATGGCCATCGATTTGAAGGTGTTGAGGAGGACGGTCTTGCCGACGCCGCGCAGGCCGGTGATGACCATGCTGCGCTCCGGGCGGCCGCGGGCCACCCGTTCCAGGACGATCTCGAACTGCTGCAGCTCACGGTCGCGCCCGGCGAGCTCTGGGGGGCGTTGCCCCGCACCGGGGGCGTAGGGATTGCGCACGGGGTCCACGCTCTCGGACTTTATGACGGGATATAGCGGCCGACGTAGATTTCCGTAGAAAGAGCTACGGCGTGTCGCGCGGCGGCGGGCGGCGGGCCGCCGGATCGGGGTGCGGGTCACCGGCGGCGTCGCGAGCATGACCATGACGCACCCCTCCCACCTGGGCGAACGCCATCCGAGTGAGCGTCCGAACCCGTGTTCGATCCAGTGCCTCCGACTGTAGCGCCCCTTCGAACACAGGAACGAGGTTTTCCACGGAAAGGCTCGGCCAAGAAGTACGGCGGGCCCGCCCGGACATCCGGGACCGGACCCCACCACAGGCACGACTCGCAGGTACGGCGGGCCCGCCCGGACATCCGGGACCGGACCCCACCACAGGCACGACTCGCAGGTACGGCGGGTCCGCCCGGACGCCCCGCGACCAGGCCCTGTCGCGGGCACGGCGGATCCACCCGCAGGCCCGCGACCGGACCCCGCCACGACGGCCGCCCACCTCGTGTAGCAGGCTGGCCACATCGGAAACCTCGACGTCTCACCTCGATACGGGGGCGATCAGATGCCAACCACCCGGTCCGTCGTCCGCGTCCGGGCGGCCGTCGCCGTGACCGCCGGCTGCCTCCTGGCGGCCTCGTGCGGCACGTCCGACACACCGCCGTCGGGCTCTCCGACGCCAGGTTCGTCGTCCACCACGCCCGAGCAGGTCGCCGTGAGCCCGACGCCGGCTCCGAGCGCGACTCCGGGTGAGAGCGCCCCGGCGAGCGAGAGCCCTTCGGCGAGCCCGAGCCCGACCGGCCCGCCGGAGTTCTCGGCGAAGGTCTCGAAGGTGACCCGCGACCAGCTGCCCTACTCCTGGCGGCCCGGCTGCCCGGTCCCGGTCGGTGACCTGCGGATGGTCACGATGACCTACTGGGGCTTCGACGACAAGCCGCACACCGGCAGGCTCGTGGTGCACGAGAGCGTCACGGACGACATCGTCACGGTCTTCAAGCGCCTGTACGGCTGGCGGTGGCCGATCTACAAGATGGTGCCCGTGGACGCCTACAAGGGCGACGACTTCGACTCGATCGACGCCGACAACACCTCAGCCTTCAACTGCCGCCCGGCGACCGGGTCCAGCAGCTGGTCCCAGCACGCCTACGGCAAGGCCATCGACATCAACCCGCGCGAGAACCCCTACATATACGGGAACGGCTCGGTGGCGCACAAGAACGCCCGCAAGTTCGTCAAGCGCCCGCTGGACGAGCCCGGGGTGATCAACCCGGGCGACAGGGTGGTCAAGGCGTTCCAGCGGCTCGGCTGGGAGTGGGGCGGCTACTGGAGCGGACCCAGGGACCTCCAGCACTTCAGCAAGGGCGGCGGCTGAGGCCGTCCCCGCCGCCGCGAAGACGCCCGGGACGAAGAGGCGGGCCCGGGCCGTGCCGTACGCACTCCTCGTTTCTTATTTGCATATGCATATTCTGTTTATGCATGTAGGGTGTCGCCAACGCTGAGGAGGGAGCGGCCCGATGACGATCGACGACGACGTGTGGATCGGGGTGGTGCGGCTGCACGCACGGGTGGAGCACGAGCTGTCCACCGCGCTCCAGCGCCATGGGCTCGGCCTGTCCGAGTACCGGGCGCTGTGCCGCCTGTCCACCGCGCACGACGGCGAACTGCGCATGCAGGAGCTGGCCGACCTGCTCGGGCTGAACCAGAGCTCGGTCACCCGGCTCGTCGGACGACTGGAGGGCGCCGGGCTCACCAGGCGGAACCTGTGCGCCAAGGACCGGCGCGGGGTCTACACGGTGATCACCGAGGAGGGCCGGTCGCGCCGGGACGCGGCGAGCGGCACGTACGTGGAGACGCTGACCGCCGCCCTCGACCGGGCCTCCGCCGCCGGACTCGGGCTCACGGTCGCCGCCCTGCGCGCCGCCGTGCAACCCGCCTGACGCCCCGCGAGCCCGCCCGGTCCGGTGTGTCCCGGCGCTCCCGGTCCGACCGGGACGCCACGCGAGCCCACACGGTCCCGGTGTCCCGGTGTCCCCGGGCCGGGACCGGAGCGACGGGCATCCCCCACCTGGGGCATCATGGACCCATGGCTGCGGGTGACGGCGACGGGTGGGCCCGGTGCGACCTCGGTCACCGTCACTGGGGTCTGCACCACGCGGCCGGCCTGCTCGCCGTCCACCACGACGATGACGGGACGCCCCGGATCCTGATGCAGAAGCGCGCCGCGTGGAGTCACCAGGGCGGCACCTGGGCGCTGCCCGGCGGCGCCCTCGACAGCCACGAGGATCCCGTCCGGGGCGCGCTCCGCGAGGCCCACGAGGAGGCCGGCCTGACCGGCGACGGCCTCCGCGTCCAGGGCCTGTACCTCGACGACCACGGCGGCTGGTCCTTCGCGACCGTCATCGCCGAGGCGTCCGGGCTGCTGGAGGCGTTCCCCGCCAACGGCGAGAGCGTCGCACTGCGCTGGTTCACCCCCGAGACGATCCCCTCCGGGAACCTGCATCCCGGCTTCGCGGCGACCTGGCCCGAGATCAGGCGGGCGCTCGCACCGCTCACGGTCGTCCTCGACGTCGCCAACATCGTCGGCGCCCGCGCCGAGCACGGATGGTGGAGGGACCGCGCCGGGGCCGCCGCGAAGCTGGCCTCGGAGGTCGCCGCGCTCGGCATGTGCGGGGTGCGGGACGTGCCCGCGCCCCTGCCGCCCCTGGAGCGGTGGTTCCCCCGCTTCGTCATGGTCGTCGAGGGAGCCGCCCGCGGCGTCGCGCCCGTCCACGGGGTGACGGTCGTCGCCGCCCCGGGGAGCGGCGACGACGCCATCGTGCGGGCCGTACGGGAGGTCCCCCGCTGGCGGCGCGTCCTGGTCGTCACCGCCGACCGGGAGCTGCGCGGGCGCGTCACCGCGGAGGGGGCCCTGGTCACCGGCCCCCGATGGCTGCTGTCCCTGCTCTGACCCGGCTCCGATCCACTCCGGTCCGGCCCGGACTCACTACGGTCCGGCTCCGATCCGCTCCTGGTTCGACCCGCTGCGACGCGGCCGGACGCGCCGATGCTCCACCCGGCGCGACCGGACGGCGGTGGCGCGGTCAGGCGGGTCGGGCCGGTGGCGCTCCGGCCGGTGGCTGCAGGCCCGGCGGCTGCAGGCCCGGCGGCGCGATGATCCGTACGGCGGGCACCGAGGCGCCGGCCGGCACCCGCGGGACCAGGTCGCCGGTGGCCCGGTGGAACAGCCAGTAGCTCACCGCCGCGACCACCGGGAAGAGCAGCCGGACGGCCGGCGGGACGTCGAGGACGAGCAGACCGTCGTTGATCGAGTGCAGCGTCGCGGCGACCGTGAACGCGCAGGCGATGGCGACGGTGACGACGACCCGCCCCACGAGGTGCCAGACCTCGAAGGCGACCGCGCACACCATCCCGGTCCAGACGAGGTGCCCGAAGGGGGTGGTGAGGCCTCGGGTGAACAGCACCATGCCCGCCCCGACGGCGCTGTCCTTCTCGACGTTCTTCCAGGCATAGGACATGGACTCCATGACGGCGAAGCCGGTCGCGCACGACAGGCCCAGCGCCACCCCCGCCGCCTTGGTGAGATGGCGGCCGGTGAGCGCGAGCGCGAGGATCGGGACGAGCTTGGCCGGCTCCTCGATCCAGCCGACCCGCAGGATGTCCAGGCTCGCGCCGTCGGGGATCAGGAGGGAGTCGAAGTATCCGCCGAGCAGCAGGGCGACGCCTCCGCCGAACAGGAACATCCCCACCAGCGTGACCCCCGGGACGCTGGTGCCGATTCCGGTGCGGTCGTGGATGGCGACGAGCAGGGCCATCGGTCCCGCCGCGGCGCCGTAGAAGAAGGCGGCGGGCCTGACCGCGTGGTTGCCGACCGCTTCCATCATGATGATGAGCGCGGCCGACAGGGCCGTCATGGCGAGCCACACCTTGAACCAACGGTGCCGGTGAAACCGCAGATGCTGTCGCATGTGAAGTAATTCCCCGAGTGGAATGTCCTAAATTCGGATGATTAGTCCATCTTTAGGGAATCATGGACTGAGCCACGATGGCCGCGCCGATCACCATGAAGACCACCGGAACGAGCCACCTGCCCGACCGCTCCACCAGGGCGATGACCTTCCGGTGCGACCCGAGCCACGACGCCACCGCGCACCAGACCGCCACCAGGACCGCGAACACGGCGACGGTGACGGTGACGGCGCCCGGCCCGATCGTCCGGAACAGCACCGGCAGGATGACGATGTCGTCGATGTTGGTCCCCGCGAAGACGGCCGCGGCCGCACCGATCGTCGCACCCACCGGCGCATTATCCAGCCCTTGCGGTTCACCCGCCGACCCGTTCGCCGGTTTCGCCCGATTCCCCGGACGGATGACCGGGACGGGGTACGATCGCGTCCGTCCGCTTTCCCCTCCCCTCCGGAGACCTCACGTGGGCCACCCCCCGCGGTACGGCCGGCCCTCGGACGAGACGGGCCGGGGACTCGCGGTGATCGTGCTCCTGGCGGTCGGCCTGGTGATCGGCGCCGTCGTCACCATGGTGACGGTGCTCGACCCGCCCGCCCCGGTGCGGAGCGCCTCGGCCACCGGCGGGGCCGCGCACTCCGAGGAGGAGGTCCGCCGGAACGTCCAGCCCATCCTCGACGCCTACGCCAGCGGCTCCTACGGCGACTTCTGGGACCTGTGGAGCGCCGGGGCCAAGGATCTGATCGAGCGCGAGGACTACATCCGGCTGTTCCGGCTGTGCCCGCCGCTCACGGACGACGCCTCGCCCGGCGACCCCTCCTCCTCCGGCACTTCGTCCACCGGTTCCTCCTCCACCGGTCCGCCGTCGGGCGCCGCGTTCACGATCGGCTCCGTCGAGGTCCGCGGCGACGACGCCACGGTCCGGGCGGTCCGGTCCGGCACCACGACGGGCTTCGGGTTCCGCTTCGAGGAGGGCTCGTGGCGGTACGCGCCGTCACCGCAGGAGCGGGAGGAGTACCGGACGAAGACGGCCGACCAGATCGCGCGGGAACGGCAGGGCGCGGGGCTGTGCGGCGCCGCCGTACCGGAACCGGCCGATCCGGCGAGCCCGGCGGATCCGTCCTCGGGACCCGCGCCTGATTCCTCCCCGGCCCCCGCGGACCCGTCCACCGGCCCCTCCACGGATCCGGGGTATCCCTCCTCCGGCCCTCCCGCGAACGGTTCCTCCTCGAACGCCCCCTCTTCGGATCCGGGGGGACCGTCCTCCGGACCGTCCTCGGATCCGGCGGGTCCCCCCTCCGGGCCCTCCTCGAACAACGGGCCCTCCTCGAACGGCGAACCTTCCTCGGACGGCGGCCCCTCCTCCGATCCGTCGGCGCCGCCGTCCGATCCCACCTCCGCGCCGCCCGCCCAGGAGTCCTGACATCCCGCCGAGGTGACCGGCACTGCCCCTTTTGTCCCGACGGCCGGTCATCGGGCTGGAAGGAGAGTGCTGCCATCAGGAGGTTTCACAGCTAATGTCAGATGTATGGCCCATCCCCTACCGGACTGGCAAAACGGCAAAAGCCCGGATACGCCAAAACCCGACGACCAGGATGTAACCATGCAGGAGTCGCAGCCCGTCCCTCTGTGGCTGGCGCATCTTCACCACAGAAAGGTGCAACAAAGAGCAATTCCCCCAGACCCCAACACCTCTATCACGATAGAGCTGGATAAAGCGGCTTATGAGGCGCTTTCTCATAAAGCGCGGGCGACCGGCAGCAGGATCTCGGATGTGATCAACGCCGCCCTGCAGCGTGAGATCGGCAACAAGCCGCAGGTGATCACGTTGATGCAGCGCTGGAACCTCCACCGCGAGGACCTCGACCGGGCCGCCGGCGCCCTGGGCGTCGAGCAGTTGACCGAGACCGAGTGGGGACAGATCGGCATCCGGCGAGTACGGAGGGGCTGAGCATGCTGCCTGGACGCGTCCTCGACGTCAGCGCCCTGATCGAGATCGCGGTGGCGAAGACCGAGTACTCGCGGAGCATCGCCGCCATGTGCCTGTTTCGCGGCGGCGGGATATGCATCCCCGCCACCAGCCTCGCGGCCGTGCTGTCGATCTCTCCGATATCCACCCAGGTCGAGCTGTTCGAGCTGGTCACGACGCCCGGCGTGGTGGTCGACGACTTCACCTACGGAAAGGTGGGCGACATCGCGGAGATCCTCGACGGTTCACGGGACATCACCGCCGGGCACGCCGTCTGGTGCGCCCGGAACACCAAGTGGCCCATCCTGACCGACCGCGGCGAGGAACTCTCCCAGTACGACCAGCACATCATGATCGACCCCCTGCCCTGAGGACGCATCGATCCCTGCCCCGAGGCGGGCACGGCACCGGCGCCACCGGCACCCCTCCGCCGTGCCGCCACGGCTCCAGCGCTTCCGCGACGCGGCACGCATCCTGCTCCCCTCCCGGTACGGCTCCACCAGGACGCTCAGGAAACCCCGGAACCGGTCCCCTCCCGCGCGGTCCCGGCCACGGGCCCGCGGCCCCGGCGTGCGCCCGGACGACCGACCGGCGGACCTCGCCCGGACCGCTGACATGATGTCCGGACGACGCCGTCCATCGGGGAGACGGTGAGAAAGACGAGGTGCAGCATGACCGGGCCCGACGCGATGATGGCCAGGATCGGTCAGGGGATCGAGCTGGGCAACCGAGGTGAGCGCGAGGCGGCCCGTCTGCTGTTCTCCGACCTGTGGGAAGAGATCGGCGTGAGCGGCGACCCCGTGCACCGGTGCACCCTCGCCCACTCGATGGCCGACGTCCAGGACGACGTGCACGAGGAACTGCTCTGGGATCTGCGCGCCCTGGAGGCCGCGGATCTCATCACCGACGAACGGGCACGTCAGGCCGGTGTCACCGGATCCGCGAGAGGCCTCTACCCTTCCCTGCACCTCAACCTGGCCGACGCCTACCACCGGCTCGGCGACCTCGGCCGTGCCCACGACCACCTCGCTCGCGGCCGCGCCGCCGTGGACGCGCTCGGCGACGACGGCTACGGCCGGATGATCACGCAGGGCCTCGACCGCCTCGCCGACCGCCTGGCGGCGTCCGAACCGGACGCGTAGCCGCGGCGGTGACACCGGGCGGCAGGCCGTACGCCGCCGGACCGCCGGCGCGCCGCGGCTCGCGTGCCACGGGCGGGAACCGGCGCCGGAGCGGTCACCCGTCGAGGATGCCGCGGCGGCGTGACCGCAGCCCGATGCCAGCGGTGAGGGTCAGCAGGAAGCCGGCCACCACGAACGTCCGCGCATCAGGGCCGGCCTCGCCGCCGCCTCCGGTCGCGGCGGCTCCGAACGGGGTCTCGTCCACCCCTCCGTCCGGCTCCACCGCTTCCTCGGCCACGGCCGTCGCCGGATCCGGGGTGTCCGAGCCGGAGTCCGCCGGTTCGTCGACCGTGGTCACCATGACGGTGGGGGTGGGCTCGGGCGTCGGGTCCGGGGTTCGGGTCGGGTCCGGGGTCGGGGTGGCCTGGGGGGGATCGGTCGGATCCGGAGTCGGGGTCGGGCCGGCCGGCTGCCCGTCTCCCGAGGCGACGCGGAGGGAGTAGGTCTTCAGCGCGTCGTCGTTCAGGGTCTCGCAGTGGATCAGCCGCTTGTCGGAATCCGTCCCGAAGTTGATGGTCGCCGGCTTCACCGTCGCGGTGCCCGCGTTCCTCGGCGTGGTCTTGAGGGATACCCACCCCTCCGGCAACTGAAGGGCCTGGTCCGCCCTGAGGGCTCCGAGGTCCTCCGTCCCGGTGGCGGAGGTGAGGTTCTCGATCCCGCTGATGGAGGCGTACGCGTACAGCCTGGTCCCGGCGGGCAGTCCCACGGGGGGCACCTTCAGCACGCCGGTCTGGTCGGCGTAGGTGCCGCGCCATCGGATGGTCGTCTGCACACCTGCCCTGGCGTCGGACGGCATCTCCATCTCGACCCTGACCCTGACGTCCTGCTTCTCACCGCTGGGAGCGACTTCGCACCGGTATGAGACGACGTCGGTGGCCAGGACCGCGGCCTGCCGTACCTCGGAGACCGTCCGCCGCGCCTCGGAGGCCGCGGCGTGCGCCGGTGGGCAGAGCAGGACCAGGCCGCCGGCCACGGCGACGGCCGAGAGAGCGGGACGGATGCGCAAGACATCTCCTGTCGTGACGGAGGGGCACAGGAGAGACGAGGCATGGGGACGTCCGGTTGACAGCGCAGCGCCCTTTTCATCCCACTGATATCAACGGAGAAGTCCGAAAGGCCCTTCGAGCGATCGTTCATCGGAATGCCGGCGGTAACTCCCGCGGCGGACCCGCGATCCCCCTGTGGAGGGACGACCCGATGAAGTGGCGCCGGACACCATGTGACCCGTCCCCGCGACGGCCTCCGGCACTCGCGGGCGGCAGGGGGGCTGAATCGGCGCCGGGAACGGGGATGGCGCACCGCCGATCGCGCATGCCGGGTCCTCACGTCCCGTGGCGATGGCGCGGACCGTGGGGACCCGGACGCCCTCCGCCGCGCGCCGGACGACGACAGACCACTGAGCAAGAGGACATGAGATGCCCAAGAAGGTTCTGCCCACCACGATGGCGGCGGCCGCACTGGCCGCCCTGACCGTGCTTCCCGCGGTCCCCGCGGCCGCGGCCGCCACCGCGGAGGTGACGATCCGCGTCGATCGCTCGTACACCGAGACCATCCAGGAATGGCGTGGCATCCCCTTCACCTGCCCGACCAACCAGGTGCTGACCGGCCGCTCGCACACCGGTGACGAGAACAAACCCACCACCTACTACTGCAGCTGGATCCTGGTCAACGGCGAGCAGGCCCAGGTGCTGCTCGGGGACTGGGACACCGGCCAGCGGGAGAGCCGGTCGAACTTCGTCGCCCCGCCCGACCAGGCCATCGCCGGCAGGTGGCACACCGGCGACGAGAACGGCATCACGAAGTACCGCACCGCCGCGATCTACTGGCAGGGCAGGCAGGTGCGGCTCACCTCCCCGGTGTCGAGCAGCTGTGCCAAGGAGAGCAACTGCTACTCGGAGGCGGGCGCCGGGCGGGTCATGACCGGCCGCTCGCACACCGGCGACGAGAACGGTTCCACCACCTACCGGTACTCCCTGGTCACGTTCGAAGGCTGAGGTCTCCCGCCCGCCCCGGAACCACCTCCCGCGGACCGATCCGCCGGGCCGGGGCGGGCGCACCGCCCGCCCCGGCGTTCCCCGGCGACCGATCGGCCCCGTTCACCGGGCGGGAAGCCACCGCCGTCCACCGGGAAAGTGGGAGGTGAGAGCAGGAGGGCGAGGGACGCCTCCGGCGTGTCGTCCTCCGTCCGCGGGAGCACCCGCCCCTTCCGATCCGTTGACAGCCCGACTCTCTGCCGGTTACGGTCTGGACCGTAAATCGAAGAAGAGGAGACCGGGCGTGCGGACGACGGCGGAACTCGAGGAGCGGCTGGCGCGGCCGGGCGCCGGGCTCGTGGAGGATCTGGGCGGGCTCGACGGCGACATCCTGATCCTGGGCGCCGGGGGCAAGCTGGGGCCGAGCCTGGTGCGGCTGGCGCTCAACGCCGGCCGGGCCGCGGGGAGCGGGCGGCGGGTCATCGCCGTGTCACGCTTCTCCGAGCCGGGGCTCGCTGAGGCGCTCGCCGCGGAGGGGGTGACGGTGGTGCCCGCCGACGTGGCCGACGAGCGGGCGCTGCGCGACCTGCCGGACGCCGAGAACGTCGTCTTCCTCGTCGGCGCCAAGTTCGGCACGCAGGGGCGCGAGCACACCACCTGGTTCACCAACACGTACCTGCCCGGCCGGGTCGCCGACCGGTTCCGGGACAGCAGGATCGCCGCCCTGTCCACCGGGAACGTCTACCCGCTCGTCCCCGTCACCGGTGGCGGCAGCACGGAGGACTCGCCGGAGGGCCCGGTGGGCGAGTACGCGATGAGCTGCCTGGGCCGCGAGCGGGTGCTGACGCACTTCTCCGAGACGCACGGCACGCCGATGTCGCTGATCCGCCTCAACTACGCGGTCGAACTGCGCTACGGCGTGCTCGTCGACCTGGCGCAGAGGATCCTGGCGGGCGAGCCCGTCGACCTGGCGACCGGGCAGGTCAACGTGGTCTGGCAGGGATACGCCAACGAGGTCGTGCTCCGGTCGCTGTCACTGGCCTCCGCGCCGCCGTACGTGCTGAACGTGACCGGTCCCGAGACGATCTCCGTACGGCAGGCCGCGCTGGCCCTCGGCGCGGCGCTGGGCAAGGAGCCCGTCTTCACCGGGGAGGAGGCGCCGACCGCGCTGCTGTCGAACGCGGGGCGCTGCCACCGGTTGTTCGGCTACCCGGAGCTGACCCCGGCCGAGCTGATCGAGCACACGGCGCGGTGGGTGGCGGACGGCGGGCCGCTGCTCGGCAAACCCACCAAGTTCGAGCGCCGCGACGGGCGCTTCTGACCCGCATGCCATCTCAACCGTTCGAAGGGGGCCCTCACGTGCTCAGCATGGTTTCGGAGGCGCAGACGTCCGTACGCGACCTGTTCCGGCGCGGCCTGGTGATCCCGGCGCATCCGCTGGCGCTCACCGAGGACCGGAGGCTGGATGAGCGGCGTCAGCGGGCGCTGACCCGCTACTACGTCGAAGCGGGCGCGGGCGGGCTGGCAGTGGGCGTGCACACGACGCAGTTCGCCATCCACGGCACCGGCCTGCTGGCTCCCGTGCTCGAACTGGCGGCGCGGACCGCCGGGGAGTCCGGGCGCGAGGTCGTCCTGGTGGCCGGGGCGACCGGGCCCACGGCGCAGGCCGTGGCGGAGGCGGAGCTGGCCAGGTCGCTCGGCTACCACATGGTGCTGCTCAGCCCGCACCGCGAGCTGGACGAGGACGCGCTCGTCGAACGGGCCAGGGCCGTCGGCGAGGTGCTGCCGGTGATCGGCTTCTATCTGCAGCCGGCCGTGGGCGGGCGGCCCCTGTCGCGGGACTTCTGGGCCAGGCTGGCCTCCGTGGAGTCCGTGGTGGGCATCAAGGTCGCCCCCTTCGACCGTTACCGCACGCTGGACGTCCTGCACGGCGTCGTGCGGGCCGGGCGGGCCGGTGAGGTGGCTCTCTACACCGGCAACGACGACCACATCCTCGCCGACCTCATAACCGGGCACCGGGTGGTGGTGGACGGCCGCGAGGTGGAGGTCGAGTTCGTCGGCGGGCTGCTCGGCCAGTGGGCCGTGTGGGTGCGGCGGGCCGTGGAACTGCTGGAGGAGGCCAGGCTCGCGCGGGGCGGGGACGACGCGGCGGTGCGGCGGCTGCTCGGCCTCGACGGTCACCTGACCGACGCGAACGCCGCCATCTTCGACTCGGCCAACGGCTTCCACGGGTGCATCCCGGGCATCCACGAGGTGCTGCGCCGTCAGGGCCTGCTGGCGGGGCGCTGGTGTCTCGACCCGGACGAGGACCTCTCGCCGGGGCAACTGGCCGAGATCGACCGGATCTGGGCCGCCTACCCCTGGCTCCGGGACGACGAGTTCGTCGCGGACGGCCTGAGCCGCTGGCTCTCCTGAGGCCGTGCCCACCCGCTCGGCCCCCCTCCGCTCCACGGCCGTCCGCTCGCGGGGCGGGCCGGTGTCCCCGTCCGCCCGGTCAGAGGGTGAGGCGGTAGAGGGTCAGGGGGCGTCCGCTGGAGCCGCTGCTGAGGTTGCCGGTCCGCTCCGCCAGGCCCGCCAGTTCCAGGCGGTGCAGCATGCGGCGGGCGGTGCGCTGCTGGACGGCGAGGCGGTCGGCGATCTCTCGCGTCGTCAGCGGCTCGTTCCCCGCGGCGGTCCGCGCCTCCTGGAGTCTCTCCAGCGTGGAGATCGACAGTCCCACCCGCCGGGCGATCACCGACAGGCTCTGCTCCTCCGCCCGGGCGACCGGCGCCGACTCCAGCACGATGTCGGTGTCGGCCCGCAGCGACAGGACCGCGGCCACCGGCCCTATCCGGCGGGCCCGGGCCAGCGCGCGGCGGGCCAGGCTCTCCGCTTCCGCCGCGCTACGGCCCAGGCCGAAACCGACACGGACCATGTCGTTGTCGGTGGCGAGCCGCGTCAGCATGGGCAGTCCGGCGAAACCGCCCGTGGCCTCGTACAGGGGGCCGCGGGTGGTCACCAGCAGGTGCGTGCCGCCGCGGAAGGCCGCCAGCGTGCCGCCGAGCGCCGCGGCCTCGCGCAGCAGCCCTTCACCGTTCTCCACCTCGACGAGGCCGAGTGCGATCTGCGCGTCCTCCTGTGCCTGCCCTTCGGCGCTCAGCAGGAGCTGGCGCAGCGCCACCCGGACGGAGTGGACGGACGGCACCAGGCGCAGCACGTGCATCTCGTCGCGGAGGGCCTCGTGCACGGAGCTCAGGCAGGTGATCACCGCGTGCGCCGGGCCCTTCCGGTGGAAGGCGACGGCCTGCTGGGAGGTCGTCTTCGGCCGGTAGGGGAGCGTGCGCACCTCGCCGGCGGGCAGTCCGGCCTCGGCGAACGTGGCGTTGACCTCGGCGGTGGACAGCGTGTCGATCGACAGGCGGGTGACGTCCTGGCCCTCGTGCTGGAGGCGCACCAGGGCGCTGAGCAGCGTCGCGCCGAGATAGTCGACGAACTCGGCGGGACGGGTGAGCACCTCGGCGTCCCGGGAGAGCATGTACGGCACGATGCCGGTGAACAGCCATCCCTCGACCGCGGCGGCGTGCGCCTCGACGATCGCGGGCGCCTGCGACTCATGGTCGTAGTCGAGACGCAGCGTGCTGACGCCGGGCTGCTCCTCGCAGACGGCCGCCACGTCGTCGACCAGGTCGTGCGGGCCGACGACCCCGATGACGGTCCCCATCGCGTCTCCTTCTCCTGTTTCGGCCCCGACCGCAATCTTATCGTGTGAGGTGTTCCGTGAAGTTTCCTTCCATGGCCGAGGCAGACGGCCGCACGCTCGGCGCCGAGGAGGTGGCCGCCGCCGAACGCGTGATCCGCTCCGGCATGCTCAACTCCGTCTGGGGCACCGAGGCGCGGGCGCTGGAGCGCGAGATCGCGCGGATGTACGGCTCCCGCCACGCGATCACCTGCAGCTCCGGCACCGCGGCCCTCCACCTGTCGATCGTGGCGGCCGCGCCGGACCCGGGAGACGAGATCATAACGACCCCGATCACGGACTTCGGGACCGTCGCCCCCATCTTGGCGCAGAACGCCGTCCCTGTCTTCGCCGACGTGGATCCCGCGGACGGCAACCTCGACCCGGCGGCCGTGGCGGAGCTCATCGGCCCCCGGACGAGGGCGATCATGGCCGTCCACCTGTTCGGCGCCCCCGCGAGGGTGGGTGAGTTGCGCGCGCTCGCCGACGAGCACGGCCTGACCCTGATCGAGGACTGCGCGCAGGCGTGGCTGACCGAGCTCCCCGGCGGAGGGCTCGCCGGAACCGCCGGCCAGGTCGGCTGCCTGAGCCTGCAGCAGTGGAAGCACATCACCTGCGGGGACGGCGGGGTGACGATCACCGACGACGACGGGCTGGCCAGAAGGATGCGGCTCTTCGCCGACAAGGGCTGGGACCGCGCGACCGGGAGGTCGCACGCCGCCTTCGGGCTCAACTACCGCATGACCGAGTTGCAGGCCGCCGTGGCCCGCGCCCAGCTCGCCAAGCTCCCCGGAGTGGTCGCCGACCGCCGCCGCACCGCCGGACGGCTGCTCAGGGCGCTGGACGGCCTCGCGGGGGTACGGCCGCCGCGCCCGGAGGGCCACTCCTGGTGGCTCTTCCCCGTCGTGTGCCCCGGCGGCGACGCGCCCGAGCTGGCGGCGCATCTGGCGGCGGCCGGGATCCCCGCGCGGGCCGGCTACCTCGCCGAACCGCTGAACCGGGCGCCGGTGTGGGACGCGCCGATCTACGGCGCCTCCCGCTACCCCCTGGACGGCTACGAGCCGAACCCCTGCCCGCGGGCCGAGGCCATGGTGGACCGTACGTTGCTGGTCATCGACTGGAACGAGAACTACACGTCCGAGCACGTCGATCTGATCATCCAAGAAATGACGAAGTTCCGGGCGTGACCGTAGTTACGGTCATGTATCACCTATTGACCGCCGGACGAGGCCTTACTAGGTTTCGGTCGGGACCGGTATTAACCGGGACCGGTATTAAGTGGAAAGGAGGCCGCCGATGAAGAAGGCAACGGCAGCCGGCGTCGCCGCCGCGCTGAGCCTCGCGGCCGCCGGGTGCGGAGCCGGCAGCGGATCGGACAAGAGCGTCGTGACGCTGTGGATGTACCCGGTGATCTCGGACCAGGCGAAGAACCAGGCGTTCTGGAGCAAGGTCGAGAAGGACTTCGAGGCCGCGAACGCCACGGTGGACGTCAAGATCGACCAGCAGCCGTGGGAGGGCCGCCAGGAGAAGGTCACCACGGCGCTGGTCTCGAAGAAGGGCTTCGACCTGGTCGTGCTCGGCCCCGACCAGCTTCCGCAGTACGCCGAGCAGGGCACGATCGAGGCGGTCGACGACGTGGTCGCCCCGGACAAGGCCGCCTACCTGCCGAACGCGCTCACCGGCCTCACCGTCGGCGGCAAGCTGTACGGCGTCCCGATCTACCAGACGATCACCGCCCCCATCTACAACAAGAAGCTGTTCGCCGACGCCGGCGTCGACAAGGCGCCGGAGACGCTGGCCGAGCTGAAGGCGGCCGCCCCCAAGCTGGCCGCACAGAAGGTCGCCGTGCTCGACTACCCCGGCAAGCCCGAGGTCAGCCTCAACCAGAGCTTCTACCCGCTCCTGTGGGCCAACGGCGGTACGGTCTTCGCCGCCGACGGGAAATCCGTCGCGTTCAACGGGCCGGAGGGCGTGGAGAGCCTGCAGCTCCTGCTCGATCTCAAGGCCGCGGGCGGCCTGCCGGAGAACACCGCCAGCAAGGGCAACGACATCGAGGGCGGCGCGCTGGCGAGCGGCAGGACCGCCATGTACCACGCGGCCACCGCGCTCCAGGCCGACCAGCTCGGCACGGCCATCGGCGCGGAGAACGTCGGGATCGGCCTGCCCCTGGAAGGGAGGAAGCGGATCGCGTTCGGCATCCCGGGCGCGCTGGTGCTGGCCAGGCACTCCGAGAACAAGGACGCCGCCAAGAAGTTCGCCGCGTACGTCGCCTCCCCCGCGGTGACCGCCGAACTGGCCAAGGAGTCGGGCTTCTTCCCCGCGCGCACGGACGTGACCGTGCCCGGCCAGACGGAGTCCTCCAAGGAGTTCGCCAAGTCCCTGCAGTACGCCTTCCCCGGTGACACCCACCCCAAGGCCCGCCAGGTGATGGGCGTCCTCGCCCCGCACATCCAGGCGGCACTGCTCGGCAAGGAGGACGCCAGGACCGCGCTCGACGCGGCGGCGAAGGAGGCCGACCAACTGCTCGGCGGCAGCTGAGCGAGGAAAGGGATTCTGGTGCGTCATCGCCTGCGTGACCCGGTCGCCGGACTGCTGTTCGTGCTGCCCGCGCTCGTGCTCTTCCTGATCTTCCGGATCTTCCCGTCGCTGGGCGCGGCGGGGATGAGCCTGACGGACTGGAACATCGGCGGCGAGTGGAACTTCATCGGCGCGGACAACTACGCCCGGCTGTTCGACGACGTGAACTTCTGGCTGAGCCTCCGGGTCACGCTCGTGTACGCGGTGATCTACGTGCCGCTCACCCTGCTCGTGGCGCTCGGCACGGCGCTGCTGCTCAACAAGGTGGTCTTCATGCGCGGGCTGTTCCGCGGCATGCTGTTCCTGCCGTACGTGACCAGCTTCGTGCTCGCCGGCGTCATCTGGCGGTGGATCTACGAGTTCGACGGGCTGATCAACGGCCTGCTGGCCCGGGCCGAGCTCGGCCCGGCGATGTTCCTGGAGCAGTCGTCGCTGGTCCTGCCCGCACTGGCCGTGGTGTCGGTGTGGAAGGGCTTCGGCTACTCCATGCTGATCCTGCTGGCCGGGCTGAAGTCGATCCCGTCCTCCTATCTGGAGGCCGCCAGGGTCGACGGGGCGAGCACGTGGCAGCGTTTCCGCCGCATCACGCTCCCCCTGCTCAAACCGACGATCTTCTTCGTCATGGTGATCGAGACGATCGGCGCGTTCCAGACCTTCGACACCGTGTACGTGATGACCGGCGGCGGCCCGGCCAGGGCCACCTACACACTCATCTACGGCATCTACGACCTCGGTTTCCGGTCCTTCGACTTCGGCTACGCGGCCACGTGGGGCATGGTGCTGTTCGCGATCGTACTGGGCGTCTCGCTGGTCCAGCGCCGCTTCATGGACCGGGGGAACACATGACGCTCACCGCCGCACGTCCCGTCACCGAGGCCGGGACCGCCCGCGCGGCCCGCAGGCGCCGCTGGCGGACCGGGTGGCCGCTGGCGGCACTGCTCGCGGTGCTCTCGGTGCTGACCGTGAGCCCGTTCGTGGCGATGCTCGTCGTGGCGCTGTCCCCGGCCGGCCGGCCGACCCTGCCGCGGCAGTGGCCCTCGTCGCTCACCCTGGACAACATCACGCGGGTGCTGGAGTCGTCCGGGTTCATCACCTGGACGGTCAACTCGCTGGTCTACGCCGTGGTCTCCGTGGTGGTCATCCTGCTGACCTCGTCCATGGCCGGGTACGCCTTCGCCAAGAAGCGCTTCCCCGGGCGGGAGGCGATGTTCTGGACGTTCCTGGCGACCATGATGGTGCCGTTCCAGGCCACGCTCATCCCGACGTTCGTGCTGGTCAACAGCCTGGACGGGGTGGACACGTTCTGGGGCCTGATCGTGCCGACCCTGGCCAACGCGCAGGCCGTGTTCCTGATGCGGCAGTTCATCCTGGACCTGCCGGACGAGCTGTTCGAGGCGGCCAAGGTGGACGGCGCCTCGGAGTGGCGGGTCTACTGGACGATCGTGCTGCCGCTGACCAGGCCGGTCCTGGCCACGCTGGGCGTCTTCGTCTTCCTGTGGCACTGGAACGACTTCCTGTGGCCGCTGGTCGTCGGGCAGAGCGACGCCACCCGCACGCTGACCGTGGGCCTGTCCACGCTGCGCACCGAGGAGGTGCAGCTGTCGGTGCTCATGGCGTCGGCGGCGGTGTCCGTGGTGCCGTGCCTGCTGGTGTTCTTCCTGCTGCAGCGCTACCTGGTGAACAGCATCGCGATGACCGGGCTGAAATAAGCTCTCCCGGGTGGACATCTCTGCCCGAAACCTCCGGGATCGGCTGCGGGGCGCGCTGATCGCCGCCGCGGCCACCCCCATGACGGCGTCCGGTGAGGTGGACCTCGACGTCGTCTCGCGCTATCTCACCGGCCTGGTGGCCGACGGCGCGTCCGCCCTCGCGGTGCTCGCCCACACCGGGCGCGGGCCGTACCTGACGCCGGAGGTCCGCGCCGCGGTGATCGGCCGTGCGGTCACGCTCGGCGTCCCCGTGCTGGTCGGGGTGGGCGGCTCGGACGACCCCGCCGGCCCCGCCGACACGACCGGGCCCGCCGGCCCCTCCGTCGCGGCGGAGCAGGCGCGGGTGGCCGCGGAGCTGGGGGCCGCCGGCGTGCTGGTGTTCCCGTCCGCGCACGACCGGGTGGCGCTGCACGACGCGGTCTGGCGGGCGGGCCGCCTGCCGATGATCGCCTTCGACCTCTACACGATGCCGTGCCCGGAGGACACGATACGCGAGCTGCTGGCGCATCCGGGGGTGGCGGGGCTCAAGACGGCCCTGCTGGCGGACGCCGTCGGATGCCAGCGGACCATCGCCCTCACCCGCGAGGCGGGCCGCCTGGCGGTCACCGGCGAGGACCGGATGTTCGGCCCCTCCCTGCTCTGGGGCGCGCAGGCGGCGCTCGTGGGCGTCGCGGCGGCGAGCGTCGGCGTGACGGCGGACGTGCTGCGGGCCCACCGCGGCTCCGGGCTGCGGGCGTTCGAGGAGGCGTCGGGACGGCTGGACCGGCTCGCCGAGGTCACCTTCGCCGAGCCCGTGGAGGGGTACGTCCAGCGCATGCTGTGGCTGGCCGCCGCCGAGGGGCGCGTCCCCGAGTCCCATGCCGTGGACCCGTACGGGCCGCCGCTGCCGGCCGGGGAGCGCGCGGCGGTGCTGGGGGCCGCCGGGCGGCTCCGCCGGTGACCGGCCGGCGCGGGCGGGACGGGACGGGACGGGACGGATCAGCCGACCGGCAGGCCGAACAGACCGGCCGCGTTGCGCCAGGCGACCAGCTCGGCCACGTCGGCGGGCAGGCTCGCCGCGGCGACCGAGCCGTAGGCGGAGGCGGGGTCGATGAGCGTCGAGTCGGTGCCGAACAGCAGCTGCCGCGGGTCCACCGCGGCGGCCACCTCGGCGATGCGTCCCGCGGGGAAGTGGGACCAGCACGGCTCCAGGTAGAGGCGGTCGCAGGAGCGCGCGGCCTCGACGGCGTGGCGGAAGCCGTCCGCGCCCATGTGACCGGCGATCACCCGCAGCCCCGGGATGTCGAGGCAGAGCCGGGCCAGGTCGAGCACCGAGGTGCCCCAGGTGTGCACCAGCGCGGGGACGCCGTGGGCGGCGACGAGCTCCAGGGCGTCGCGCAGCTGCGGGGAGGTCACCGGGGAGCCCGTGTAGTCGGTGTGGATCTTGACTCCCACGAAGCGGCCCCCGGGGAGGTGGGTCCGCAGGTCCCGTTCGGCGTCGGCCAGGCGGCGCGGGTTGACCGTGACGTAGCCGTAGCAGCGGTCCGGCAGGGCCTCGGCCAGCGCGCGGTTTCCCGCCGGGGCGTCGTAGATGACGGCCTCGCTCGCCGAGACGACGGCCAGGTCGATGCCGTAGCGGTCCATGGCGGGCAGGGTGGCCCCGGCCACGTCCATGGTGAAGAACCACGGGCCCCAGTGGGCGTGGACATCGATGATCATGTGAGCAGCCTCCGCGCGTTCTCCCCGGCCACGGCCGTGACCTCCTCCGGCCTGAGCCCGCCGGTCGCCAGCCGCAGCAGCGGGACCGCCGGCTCGTAGTACGGCGCGCGCGACCCGAACAGCAGCCGGTCGGCGCCCAGTTCGGCGGCGACGGTCTCCAGCGCGTCGGGGGAGTTGAGCAGGCGCGTCGAGGTGTGGAAGCCGGGCTCGTCGGCGGCCGCCACCAGGAAGTCCCCCAGGTGGTAGAAGTGCGTGTCGAGGAAGACGACGTTTCCGCCGAGCCCGGCGAACGGCTGCCAGAAGCGCCGCACGTCGCCGCCCGTCAGGACCGTCAGCCCGAGCGCCGCCGCGCGCCGGGCCACGTGCCGGACGCCCGGGAATCCCGCCTCGACGCCCTGCTCGTCCGGGAACAGCCGGACGGCCCGCCGTCCTGCCCCGGCCAGGCGCTCCAGCTCGCGTGCCGCGCGCAGCGGGTCGCGCAGGTCCACCACGCCGACCGGCACGTGCGGCGCGGCCAGGCCGGAGATCTCGTCGTTGCCCGAGACCACGTCGAACAGCGCGGCCCGCAGGTTCGCCACGGCGCCCGCCCGGATGCCGTTCCCGGCGAGGAGGTCCGGCCAGGGCTCGGGCACGTCCCGGTCCGGGTAGGCCCCGGCGAGGACGTCGGCGTCGAGCGTCACCTCCAGCCCGTCGATGAGCCTGCGGGCGTCGAACACGTCTCTCTCCTCGGAAACTCGGCTGCTTCGGAACTCGGCCGTCCCGGAGGCTGGATGCCCTGGACCCCGGTCGCCCGGGGACCCCTCAGATGGCGATCCGGATCAGGTTACGGCCCTTGATCGAGTACAGCGCCCGGTGGGAGGGGTCGAGGGCCAGCTTGGGTTCACCGCCGAACCACTCTCCCGCGAGGCCCGTGACGAGCGCGGCGGCCCGCCAGCGGTCCAGGTCGACCGCGTACACGGCGTCCCGGTCCCCGGTGTACGCGGTGCGTCCGACGATCAGCAGGTCGCCGCCGCGGGCGCTCACCTGGAGGGTGCGGGTCACGGCCTTGCGGCGCAGGTCGTACTCGAACAGCAGGCCGCCGCGCGTGATGCCGTACAGGGCGTGGGGTGTGCTGTCGAGCCCGGTGATGCCGGGCGCGCCGGGCACCGGCTCGACCTGCCAGAGCGGTTTCCGGGAGGTCAGGTCGAAGGCGGCCAGCCGGGCCGTGGTGGTGACCGGCGGCAGCCCGAGGCCCTCCTGCGTCTGGGTGCCGAGGTAGGCGACGCCGCGCCGGGTCGTCACCGCGTACACGGTCTGCCGTTCGACGATCGGCCGGTACGTGACGTGGGTGCCGTCCTTCACCGAGTAAAGGGTCAGCGCGCCGTTCTCGTGGCCCGGCTCCGGCTGCGTCGGCATGACGATCAGCCCGGTCCTCTCGTCGTAGGCGAGGTCGCGCGGCCGGTCCTGCTGGTTGCCGGCGCGCAGCAGCAGGTCCGGCTCGGGGTCGCCCGCGCGGTGCGCGTAGAGCGCGGCCTGGGTGTAGACGCCCAGGTAGGTCAGGTCCCGTACGGTGACCAGGGTCTTCGGCTCGCCGGGGATGCCGAGCCGGGTGACGGCGCCGGTCGCGAGGTCGTGGACGTCGGCGCCGCTCTTGCCGCCGACGTAGACCCGGCGGCCGTCGCTGTGCACGGACATGGGCTCCTCGGGGGCGGCGCGCAGGCCGCGCTGGACGAGGTTGCGGTACTCGATGTCCCCGGTCGCCGGATCGTACACGAAGACGGCGTTGTCCTGGACCCCGTAGATCCTGCCCTCGTAGGCGAGGATGCGGTGCGTGGCGGCCTCGAAGTACGGCACGCCGAGCACGTCGAGGACGCCGGTGTCCAGGCGGTAGCGGTAGAACGTGCCGGTCGGCCGTCCCGCGAAGTAGACGGAGTCCTCGTGGATCAGCACGGCGACCGTGTACTTCTCGCCGGCCGCGGTGGCCTTGACGACGCGGTGGTCAGAAGGGTCGTCCTTGCGGAGCACGAGCAGCTCGGCCAGCGAGTTCAGGCCGCCCGCGACGTGGGTGTCCGAGATCGACATGCTGGCCACCCAGTCGCGGGAGGCGACCTCGGCCGGGAGCAGGTCGCGGGTCTCGCCGGTGGCCCGGTCGATCGCGATGAGATGGGCGTGGGAGCCGATCCCGCAGTAGACGTACCTGTCGTCGGCCGCGATGCTGCGCACGTACGCCTCGCCCGGGGCGGGCTGTCCGAGGTCGCGGCTCTTCCCGGTCGCCGGGTCGTACTCCCAGACCCGGCCCGGCTCGGAGCAGCCGAGGTAGACCTTGCCGTCGGGGGCGGCGGCCATGGTCCAGACGTAGTGGTCGGGATACTCGCCGACCTTGGTGACCTTCCCGGTGAGCGTGTCGATCCGGTAGAGGTCCGAGCGGACGTGGGTGGCGACGTAGACGTCGGTGCCGGAGGCGCACATGGCCCAGACGCCGATCCCCGTGGGGATCTCGTAGTGCGCGACGATCCTGTCGGAGGCGAGGTCGTAGGCGCCGACCACGTTCGGTGACAGGCCGCGGGAGCCGACGTACAGGACGCCGCCCACGAAGACGCCGTTGCCGAGCGGGCTGGCCACGCTGGCGGGCCCGAGGTCGGTGACGTCCCCGGCCGCGGCACGCGCGGCGGAGGCGGGGACGAGAGGGGAGGCGGCGACGGCCGCCGAAGCGGCGGCGACCTGGAGGAATCTGCGACGGGGGAGCATACGGGGGGTCCCTTCGGATACGGGCGCGACCGCAAAACGGTCAGCCCATTGACCGAGCTTGCGGGAAAGGTTACGGTCTGGACCATTATTCGGCAAGAGTGAGCACCTGTGGAGGTGTGGCCATGATCCGTGCCCGCGCGGTCGTACTGGCTCTGCTTGCGGCCTTACTTCCGATGGCGGCCCAGCCCGCCTCCGCTGCCGACCGCGACACCCCGGCGTACGAGACCTACGGCCCCGCCTCGCTGACCGGCGCGATCGTGGGCGCCGCCGTGGCCGACGGCAAGGCGTACGTCGTGACGCGCGGCCAGAAGCCGCCGGTGGTCGCGGAGATCGACCTGGCCACCCGGAAGGTGACCCGCACCGCCACGCTGCCGGACGGCCCCGCGGCGGGCGAGCCGGAGGGAGGGTGGGCGACCGCCGTCTCCGGCGGCAAGGTCTACATCGGCACCTATCCGGTCCCCGATCTCTACAGCTTCGACCCGGCGACCGGCGAGGTGGCGCGCCTGCGCTCGTTCGGCGCCAACGGCGGTTACGTCTGGAGCCTCGCCGCCGCCCCCGACGGCACCCTCTACCTCGGCACCTATCCCGGCGGACGGGTCTGGGAGTACGTCCCCTCGACGGGCGCCGTGCGCGACTTCGGGGTCCTCGCCGCCGGTGAGCGGTACGTGCGCGCGGTCGCCGCGGACGACACCACCGTCTACGCCGGGCTCCTCGACAAGGGCAGGCTGATGGCGATCGACCGGGCCACCGGCGCGGTCCGGGAACTGGCCCAGGGCCCCACCGGCATCGGCGCCATCGCCCTCGGCGGCGACCGCGTGTACGCCGCGAGCGGCGGCGTCCTGATCGACACGCGCGGGGACGGCACGGACACCCGGATGGTCGACACCGGCCTGAGCAGCTTCGACGCGCTCACCGTCGCGCCGGACGGCACCGTCTACCTCACCTCCCGCCCCGACGGGGCCGTCCACGCCTACCGGGACGGCGCGGTCACGAAGATCGCCGAGCCGCCCTCGCTCCGCGACGAGACCCGGCGGCTGGTCCTCGACGGGCGGACGCTGACCGGCTTCGCCGGCAGCGGCGGCATGTGGCGGCTCGACCTGTCCACGGCGGAGTCGCAGTTCACCGACCTGATCGAGGCGGGCCTGCCGGCCGGCGCGGAACGGCCGCAGAGCATGCTGCTCGTGCCGAACCGGGCGCTCTACGTCGGCGGCCACTTCTGGATGGACGTCCGCGACCTGCGCACCGGCGAGAAGCGGCGCTTCCGGGTGCCCGGCGAGCCGAAGGACCTGGTCCGGCGCGGCGACAAGATCTACGCCGCGATGTACCCCAGCGGGGAGATCATCTCGATCGGCCTCCGCGACGACTCGGTCCGCAGCCTCGGCTTCCTCGGACACGGGCAGCAGCGGCCGTGGGACCTGGAGTACGACGAGGTGACCGACAGACTCCTCGTCGCCTCGGCTCCGCTGGGCGCCGCCCTGGAGGGCGCGCTCTCGGTGGTGGACCCCGACACCGGGAAGATGGACGTCTACGTCGGCGTCATCCGCGACGAGAGCCTGATGAGCCTCAGCGTGGACTCCAAGGCAGGCGTCGTCTACCTCGGCGGCGACGTGCTCGGCGGCGGGGGCACGCCCCCGGTCCGGACGTCGGCCTCGGTCGCGGCGTTCGACCTGCGCAGCCGTACGGTGCTGTGGGAGGCGGAACCGCTCGCCGGCAACCGCACGATCCAGGACGTCAAGGTCCACGACGGGCTGCTGTACGCGCTGTACAAGCGGAACTCCGGCACCTGGATCGCGCTCGACCTCGCCGACCGGACGATCAGGCACCGGGGCACGCTGTCCGGGTACGGCGAGCTGACCGTCCACCGGGGGCGGGTCTTCGCGCAGACCTTCTTCGGCGGCGGCAACGCGTACGAGCTGGGCGGCACGGCCACGCTCCTGGCCACCGGCCTGGGCGACGAGTGGTACACGAACCCGCAGCTCCACTTCGCCCCCGGCTCCTGGGACGCCTGGACGCTCGTCGGGCGGGACCTGGCGAAGGTGACGCTCGACCCGCGCCGCCCGGCCCTGACCGTCGCGGAACACTGATCCATGTTTCGGCCCGTACCGAAACTAGTGATCGATGCCCACCGGCTCATAGGACCCGTGCCGTTCGACGACCTGCCGGCGGACCCACGGCCCGACATGGACCGGCTGGGCATCGACCGCGCCCTGGTGACCCACACGCTCAGCCTGTACAGCGACCCCGAGGACGGAAACCGTGCGCTCCGCGCGCTGGACGACCCCCGGCTCCTCCCCGTCCCGGTGCTGGTGCCGATGGCGACGGAGCAGCCGCCGATGTGGGACGTGCCGATGGTCCGGCTCTGCCCGGAACGGCACCGGTTCGACGTGACCGGGCCGACGACGCGGCGCTGGCTGGACGTCCTGGGGCTTCCCGTCGCCGTCGACCTGGAGGAGGCGTCCCCGGCCCAGCTCCGCGAGGTCTCACGGCACGTCCCGAAACTCCTGATCCTCAATCCCGGCTACCGGCGGCTCCGCGCCGTCGCCGAACTGATGGCGGAGGCCCCCAACGTCTACCTGGAGATCGGCACGGTGAACACCCAGCGCGGGGTCGAGTGGCTGGCAAAGCGCTTCGGCGCGCGCCGCCTGGTCTTCGGCACCGGGGCGCCCGTCATGGACGACTGCGGCCCGCGTCTCCTCCTCGACCACCTGGACCTCCCCCCGGACGACGTGGCCCTGATCGCCGCGGGGGGCGATCTGCTCGGGGAGGCGGGCCGATGATCCTGGACGCCCACGGGCACCTCGGCACCTGGCCCGACTTCCTCATCCCCGACCCGTCCGCCGACGGCATGGTCGGCCTCATGGACCGCCTCGGCATCGACGCCATCGGCGTCAGTCATCTGCTCGCCGTCGGCCCCGACCCGGTCACCGGCAACCGGCTGGCCTTCGAGGCCGCCGCCGCGCACCCCGGGCGCTTCGGCGTCTGGGAGGTCTACAACCCGCACCGGCGCAACCCGGTCGGCTCCCCGGGGATCTGGGGGATCAAACTCCACCCGGACGTCCATCAGTGCCGCCTGGACGATCCGCGCTACGAACCCGTCTGGGAGCTGGGCCTGCCGGTCCTCGCGCACGGCCAGACGGACTCGCCGTGGAGCGACCCGGAGCGGTTCGGCACCGTCGCCCGCCGACACCCGCGGGTCCCGCTGCTGATGGGGCACGCGGGGCTCCACCCGTACGGCTTCGCCCGCGCGGCCCGCATCGCGGCCGAACATCCCAGCCTCTACCTGGAGACCTGCGGCTCCAAGATGACCGGCCGCTGGACGGCCCGGCTCGTCGAGCTGGCCGGGGCGGACCGGGTGATCTACGGCTCCGACGCCTGCTTCCTCGACCTGCGGCAGGGCTTCGGACGGGCCGCCCTCGCACCGCTCACCGACGACGACCGGGCGCGCGTCCTCGGCGGCAACCTCGCACGCGTCCTCGGGAGGAACCAGCCGTGAAACCCGCCATCGACGGAGGCGTCCCCGTCCGCACCCGCCCCTGGCCCGAGTGGCCGCCGCCCCTCGACGACCGGCAGCGCGCCCTGGTGACCGAGGTGCTCGACAGCGGCCGGTGGGGCGGCGGCCCGGTCTGCGCCGAGCTGGCCGCCGCCTTCGCCCGCCGGTCCGGCGTCCCGTACGGCGTCACGGTGGGCAACGCCACCCTCGGCCTGTTCGCCGCGATGAGGGGACTCGGGATCGGCCCGGGGGACGAGGTGATCGTCCCGGCGTACACCTTCGTCGCCTCGGCCACGTCCGTGCTGCTCACCGGCGCGACCCCGGTCATCGTCGACGTGGACCCCGGGCACCTGCGCCTCGACCCCGCCGCCGTCGGGGCCGCCGTGACCGGCCGGACGGCCGCGGTCATGCCGGTGCACCTGGCCGGCGGCCCGGCGGAGATGGACGAGATCACCGCGGTGGCCGCCCGGCACGGACTCAAGGTGATCGAGGACGCCGCGCAGGCCCACGGCGCGGAATACCGCGACAGGCCGGTGGGGGGTCTCGGGGACGCCGGGGTGTTCAGCTTCCAGTCGAGCAAGGCCATGACCGCCGGCGAGGGCGGTCTCATCGTCTGCCGCGACGCGGCGGCGCACGCGGCGATCTGGTCGGCCTGCAACGTCGGCCGCGCCCTCGGCGGCGAATGGTACGGCCATCCCGCCGTCGGCTGGAACCTGCGGCTGACGGACATCCAGGCCGCCCTCCTGCTGCCCTGGCTCGACCGGCTCGACGCGGAGATCGACCGGCGGGAGGCGTTCTGCCGCGCGCTCGACCTCACCGGCCTGCCCGTCAGCGCGGTGCCCGCACCGCCCGGCACCACCCGCGACTCGCGCCACCTCCTCATGCTCCGCCACGACCCGTCGGTGGACCGGGCCCGGCTGCTGGCCGCCATGGCCGCCGAGGGCGTGCCGCTGGAGGCCGGATACCCGCCCCTGGGCACCCTGGACGCCCTCCACGCGGCGCGGGCCGAGCCCTGCCCGGCCGCGAAGGAGGCGGCCCGGACCGTGGTCTGGGTCCGCCAGAACATGCTCATGGACGACCCCGCCGACCTCGTCGAAGCCCTGCACAAGGTGCTGACGTGACGCCGGCGCGGCCGGGCGGGGGCGGGAACCCGCCCGCCACCGGCAGGACACTCCCCCGGCGCCCTCTGGTGCCCTCACCGGAAAAGGAGAACCGCATGCCGGCTTTCCGATCACGCGCGGGGCGGGCCGCGGCGCTCGCGCTCGTCCTCGCGCTCACGCCGCTCTCCCCCATCTCCCCTCTGTCCCCGCTCAGCCCACCGGCCCCCGCCCGGGCGGCCGCCGCGCCGCCCACGGGGTGCGGATTCACCACCCTCGGCAGGCTCCCGCTGAGCGGCGCCACCACCGCGGGCGCCGCCTACGACCCGGACGCGCCCGGCGGTCCGCGCGTCTACTCCGTCACCTCCAGCGCGTCCGGGCCCGCGATCCTCGGGGTCCGGGACGCGCTCGACGGCCGCCTCGTCGCCGAGCGCCCGCTCCCGCTGGCGCTCGGCTCGTGGGCCGTGACCGTCGCGCCCGACCACTCGGTGTACGTCGGCTCGTACAACGCGGCGGCGAACGCGATGGGACGGCTGTTCCGGTACGCGCCGGACACCGGGACGGTCAGCGAGCTGGGCGTCCCGCTCGCCGGCGAGACCTTCGTCTGGACGGTCGCCGCCGACGGCACGTCCGTCTACGGCGGCACCTCGCCCTCCGGCAGGCTCTTCCGCCACGACACGGCCACCGGCGAGACGACCGACCTCGGCAGCCCCGTCCCCGGCGAGCAGTACGTCCGCGACCTGGCCGTCGGCGAGGACGGCACGGTGTACGCGGGCGTCGGCGCGCAGAGCATGAAGGTGGCCGTCGTCAGGGACGGCACGACCACCGCCGTCATCGAACCGCCGATCGAGGGCCACGGCACCGCCTACGACCTGGACGTCGTCGGCCACCACCTGCTCGTCCGGTTCGCCACCTCCACCGACGGCAACCCGATGGGCGTCTACGACCTCGCCTCGGGCGCCTGGACCGACCTGGTGGACGACGTCGACAGCCTCACCGTGGGCGGCGGGCGGCACGGCCACCAGGTCTACCTGGTCCAGCACGACGAACTCGTCGCCTACGACCTGAAGACCGAGAAGATCACCCGCACCGGCTTCACCGACTTCGGCGGCGGCGCGGCAAGGGTCCTGGGCTGGTCCGGCACCACCCTCATCGGGACCGGCTCGACCGGCCGCATCTGGCACTACGACCGGAAGACCCGCCGGGGCGAGCTGCTGGACGCCACGCTGACCGGGCAGCCGGTGAGCATCCGCTCCATGACGGCCGGACCGGACCAGCGGATCTACGCCGGCGGCTTCTTCACCGGCGGCCTGGCCGCCTACGACCCGGCCACCGGGGAGTCGCAGTTCTGGCCCAACGTCGGCCAGAGCGAGGGGATGGTCACCCACAAGGGCAAGCTCTACCTGGGCGTCTACCCGTGGGCCCGGATCTACGAATGGGACGGCTCGCGGCCCCGTCTCCTGCTCAACCTGGCCGGCCAGGAACAGGACCGCCCGTTCGCAATGGTCTCGGCGGGCGACCGGCTGGCCTTCGGCACCGTCCCCAAGGCCGGGACCGTGGGCGGTGCGCTCGGCCTGCTCGACCCGGAGACCGGCGAGGCCGTCATCAGGCGGAACATCGTCCCGGGTCACAGCGTCATCGGCCTCGCCTACCGTGACGGCGTCCTCTACGGCGCGACCTCCGCCTTCGGCGCCACCGGCGTGCCACAGGACACGGCGGCGTACGTCTTCGCCTACGACATCGCCACCGACAAGGTGCTGTGGCGGACCGCACCCGTCCCCGGCGACCTCGCGCTCGGCTCGATCACCTTCGACGACCGGGGCATGCTGTGGGGCCTGACCCCCGACGCGGTCTTCGAGATGGACCCGGCCACCGGGACGACCCTCCGTACGGCCAGGCACCAGACCTACGCGTGGGGCTCCCAGACCCAGGTCTGGCTCGACACCGCCATCACCCTCGGCTCCGACGGCCGCCTCTACGGCAAGGCCCAGGGCAAGGCCTACCGGATCGACCGGACCACCCTCGCCTTCACCCTCAGCGCACGCCCGATCTCGCTCCTGCTCAAGGGGCCCGACGGACACATGTACCTCTCGCGCAACGAGAACTTCCACACCTACCGTCTCTGCTGACACCCCCCGGACGGAGAACATGAACCGCATCTGGAGATCCCTGCTCGCCTGCCTCCTGGCGGCCGGGATGCTCACGGCCTCCCCGGCCTCGCCAGCCTTCCCCGCCGCCGGCGCGGGGACGATCGAGGACCTCGGCGTCCCCCTCCAGGACGTCCTGCTCATCGGCGGGACGGTCGCCCCCGGGCCGGGCGGCCGGACCGTGCTGTGGAGCGCGTCCTCGGGCACCCCCGCCCGGCTCAACGCGGTCGACCCCGCGACCGGCGAGGTGCTCGCCCGCTACGACCTGCCGGGCGCGGGCGGCTCCTACGCCGTCGAGGCGACCCCCGCCGGGGACGTCTACGTCGGCTCGTACGGCGACGGCCGGCTCTACCGGTGGACCGAGGCCGGCGGGGTCCGGGACCTCGGCCGCCCGATCGCGTCGGATGACTTCGTCTGGTCCCTCGCGGCCGGACCCGACGGCACCGTCTACGGCGGCACCTCGCCCGGCGGGCGGCTGTTCGCCTACAACCCCGCGACCGGCTTCCGCGACTACGGCAGGCTCTCGCCCACCCACGACTACACCCGCAGCATCGCCGTACACGACGGCACGATCTACGTGGGCACCGAGGCTCCGGCCGCGGTCCTCGCGGTGGACGCCGCGACCGGGAGCGTTCGCGGCCTGCCCACCCCCGACGGCCTCGACCCGGCCGGCAAGTGGGCGTACGACGTGAACGTCAGCGGTGATCATCTTTACGTCCGGTTCGGTGACGCGTCACCCGGCTCCCTGCGCGTGTACGACCTCGCGGCCGGGGCGTGGACCGACACTCTCGACGCGGCGCACGGCCTGGACGTGTCCGCCCCCGACGAGCGCGGCGGGGTCTACCTCGTCAAGTCCGGCGAGCTCGTCCGGTACGACCCGGCGACGCGCGCCGTCACCTCCACCGGGATGCCGATCACCGGCCGGGTCGCCAACAGCCGCGGGATCGGCTGGGCCGAGCTCGGCATCGACGGCTACCCGGGCAGGAGCCTGGTCGGCCTGCTCTGGCGGGGCCTGGAGTTCCGGTACAACCCCCAGACCGGGGCGAAGTCATTCGTCCAGACGGACATCCCCGGCGAGCCCATCGACATCACCGCGATCGCGGAGGGCCCGGACGGGCGCGTCTACACGGGCGGCTTCCTCAACGGCGGCTTCGCCGCGCTCGACCCGGCGACGGGGGCGCGGGAGGAGTTCCACACCTTCTCCCAGAGTGAGGCCATGACCTCCCACGCCGGGAAGCTCTACGTCGGCGCCTACCCCCAGGCCCGGGTGTACGCCTACGACCCGGCGCTGCCGTGGAACAGCACCGAGTACTCGCCGAGTCCCGAACCCGGCCCGGCGGCCAACCCGGCCCGGCTGTTCGACTTCGCGGCGGACAAGCAGATCCGCCCGCGCGCGCTGGCCTCGGCCGGACGTTACCTCGCGGCCGGGACCATGCCCGACCTGGGGCGGCTCGGCGGCGTCCTGGCCATCTGGGATCCGGTGACCGGTGGGCTCAAGCACACCGAACGCGACCTGATCAAGGATCAGAGCATCGTCTCCCTCGCCTACCGCGACGGCGTCCTCTACGGCGGCACCTCCATCTACGGCGGCCAGTCGGCCACCGAGCCGACCCAGACCGAGGCGCGGCTCTTCGCCTGGTCGGTCGCGGAGAACCGGCTGCTGTGGGACATCGTCCCCGCGCCCGGCAAACCGGCCATACCCGCGCTGACCTTCGACGACCGCGGTCGCCTGTGGGGCATCGCGGGCGGCGAGGTCTTCTCGGTCGAGGTGCGCGCGCGCCGCGTCATCGGCCGCGTCACCCTGTCGGACAGCCGGAGCGCCGGCGGCCAGCTCGCCTTCGACCCGGTCGACCGGCTGCTGTACGGCACCCACGCGGGCCGGGAGCTGTTCTCACTCGACCCGCGCGACCGCAGGCACGTGACGCTGAAGAAGGGCGCGTTCCAGCACCTGGCGGTGCACTCCTCCGGTGACGTCCACTTCGCCGAGGGGCCCCGCCTGTACCGGTACCGGCCGTGACGCCTCCTCTATCCTGAGTCCCGTGCTCATCGCCCTGGCCGGTCTGGCCACCAGCCACCCGTACGCCGATGCCCGCAGTCTCGGGCGCCACGCCGACCTGGTGGTCTGGGAGCCGGATCCGGAGCGCCTGCGGGTGTTCACCGACGAACACCCGCGGGCGACGGTGTCCGGCGGCCTCACGGACCTGCTCGCCACCCGGCCGGACGGTGTCGTGCTGACCGTCCCGGGACCGCGGGTGCCGGACGCGCTCGCGGCCGTGCTGGACACGAGCGCGCCGGTCTTCGTCAACAAACCCGCCGCGGCCACCCGCGCCCAGCTCGACGCCGTGGACCGGCTGGTGACGCCGGTCGCCGACCGGGTCATGTCCACGTCCGTGCTGCGCTTCGCCCCGGCGTTCACCGCCGCCGGGGTCGATCTCACGGGTGTCCTCGCGGTCCGGGCGACCGTACGGCACGACGTGGGACTGTGGGCCACCGGTTACAACCCCTGGCAGGACACGCCCGATGAGGGCGGCGGCACGCTCGTCACCATGGGCGTGCACGGGGTGGAGCTGCTCGTCGCACTGCTCGGGCCCGACGTACGGCTCGCCGGCGCCGCCGGGTCGATCCGCGCGTACGAGGGGCTGCGCTCGGAGGACACCGGGGTGCTCGCGATGCGCTGGGCGAACGGCGTCCCGGGAACGGTCGAGGTCCTGGGCGTGTCGGACACCGAGTCGTACGAGATCGTGCTCCACCGGCGCGACGGCAGTGAGTCCGTCCTCATCGAGGGCGGCGCGACACCGGCGCGCGACCTCGGCTACGAGGGCGTCATCGAGGCGTTCCTCGCGATGATCAAGGGCGCTCCGAGCCCGGTCCCCTGGTCCCAGACGCGAGCCATCCTCGACGTCCTCGTCTCCGCCCGCGAGGCGTCCGCACCCGCGCGTTAGGTTCCGTTCTGCGGAGCCTCACCGTGGATCGGCATCGCCACGACCCTGACCGGCCGCCCGTCTCCGCGAGTCCCGCCACCCGATCGGGTGATGGACGCGGGTCCGCCGTCCGCTCCAGCGGACGTGGAAAATCAGGTGGATCGCCGCCCGCGGTGGCCGGAGACTGAGGCCATGGAGCCGACCCAGACCGCCCTCGTCGTGCCGATACCCGAGGCCGAGGAGGCGGTGGGCCCCTTCCGGGCGGCGCTCGACGCCTCGGCGGCCTGGGGCGTGCCGGCCCACGTGACGGTGCTCTACCCCTTCCTCCCGCCCGGACGGATCGATTCTCAGGTGCTCGCCGCCCTCACCGGCACGATCGCGGCCGTCCCGCGTTTCGACGTCGTCTTCACCCACGTCTCCTGGTTCGGCGAGTCGGTCGTGTGGCTCGCCCCGCGGCCCGATCGCCCGTTCCGCGACCTCACCGCCGCGGTGTGGCGGCGCTTTCCGGAGGCGCCGCCCTACGAGGGCGTCCACGCCGACACGGTGCCGCATCTGACCGTCGGGCACGACGCCCCCGGGCACGTCCTCGGCCGGGCCGCCCGGACCGTCTCCGCGCATCTGCCGATCCGGGCCGCGGTCGAGGACGTCCTGCTCATCAGCGGCTCGTGGGAACCCGGTTCCTGGCACACCGTCGCCGCGTTCCCGCTGGGGCGACGACCGGCCGGGTGATCGGTTCACGGCGGTCCGCCCGCGGCGACCGCCTGCCGGGCCTGTGCGGGGTCGTCGGCCTCCAGGGCGGTCCGGGCGTCGTTCCGGCAGCGTTCCAGGGAGCGGAGGGCCAGGGCGTCCCGGACCTGCGCGACGCCCGGCGCCGACATGGACAGGCTGGTGACGCCCAGCCCGACCAGCACGGGAGCGAGAAGGGGGTCGGCCGCGGCCTCCCCGCACACCCCGACGGGCTTGCCCGCCGCCCGCCCGGCCCGCGCGCACTCGGAGACCAGCCGCAGGAGCCCCGGCTGCCAGGGGTCGAGCAGGTCGGCGAGCTCGCCGTGCTGGCGGTCCGCGGCGAAGGCGTACTGGCTGAGGTCGTTGGTGCCGATACTGAGGAAGTCGAGCCGCTCCAGCAGGCGGTCCGCCCGGAGCGCGGCGGCCGGGACCTCGATCATCGCTCCGACGCGAGTGATCCCCCGCGCCCGCGCCCGCCCGGCGAAGTCGTCCGCCTCGGCCACGGTGGAGACCATCGGCGCCATCACCCACGGCTCCGCGCCGCACCGCCGGGCCGCCTCGGCGATCGCGTCGAGCTGGACGTCTAGTACGGCGGGCCGCCCGCGCGCGACGCGCAGTCCCCGGACGCCCAGCGCGGGGTTGGGCTCCCGGCCCACCCCGAGGAACGGCAACGGCTTGTCCGACCCCGCGTCGAGCGTGCGGACGACGACCTTCCCTCCCGGGAAAACCCGGAAGACCTCCTCGTACGCCGCGACCTGCTCGTCGAAGCCCGGTGCCTCCCTGCGGTCGAGGAAGAGGAACTCGGTGCGGAAGAGCCCCACCCCCTCGGCCTCCGCCTCCGGTCTCAGGTCGGCGGCGGAGCCGATGTTGAGCAGGAGCTCGACCGGGTGGCCGTCGGCGGTCCGGCCGGGGCCGCCGCTCGCGGCCCGCCGGAGACGGTCGGCGGTGGCGCGCCGCCGTATCTCCGCGGCCTCCTCCTCCCCGATGCCGGTACGGACCTCCCCGGTGGTCCCGTCGACCGCCACCCGGGTCCCCTCGCCGATGCTCATGGCACCCGGGCAGGAGACCACGGCGGGCAGGCCGAGCGCGCGGGCGAGGATCGCGGTGTGGCTGGTCGGCCCGCCCCGCTCGGTGACCAGGGCGAGCACGGTGCCGGTGTCGAGTCCCGCCGTGTCGGCGGGGGCGAGGTCGTCGGCGACGAGGACGAACGGGTGGCCGGGATCGGGGACGCCCGGCACGGGGAGGCCCAGAACCTCGGCGACGGCCCGGTTACGGATGTCGTCGAGGTCGGCGGCGCGCTCGGCGATCAGGCCGCCGGCCGCCAGCAGCGCCTCCCGGTAGCCGGCGCAGGCGGCGTCGACGGCGTGGGCGGCGTCCATCCCCACCGCGACGTTCCCCTCCACCGACTCCAGCAGGCCCGGGTCGGCGGCGATGAATGACTGCGCCTCCAGGATCGCGCTCGCGGCCGGGTCGGACGCGACCGCGGCCCGGCCCTCCAGCTCCGAGGCGACGGCCGCCAGCGCGCGCAGCGCCTCACCGCGTTCCCGGTCCGGGTCGGCGCCCCGGACCGGGGCGGGGAGCGGAGGCGGGCCCGCCATCCGGAAGACCGGGCCCGCGGCCCGTCCGGGACCGACGCCCAGCCCGCGCAACGTCCCGGACGCGAGTCCACCGGGCGCCGCCGGCCCGGTCACGGCCGCCGTACCGCTCTCCGTCCCGGCCTCGTCCGTCCTCCCGGGGACCGGTGCCGTCCCGGGTACGGATACGGGAGTCTCGGGTACGGGGACGGGCGCGGGCGTCGGGTCAGGCATCGGGCGCCTCCTCGGCGTCGAGGTCGCGGGAGAGGAGCCCGGCCAGGGAGTCGAGCGCGGCGTCCGCGCCCGGCCCCTCGGCCTCCAGCACGACCTCGGCGCCGTGTCCCGCTCCGAGGGCCATCACGGCGAGCATGCTGGTGGCGGGTACGGGCTTGCCCGTGCCGAGCCGGATCCGCACCGGCACCCCCTGCGCCGCCGCGGCCTGGACGAAGAGTTTGGCGGGCCGGGCGTGCAGACCCGTACGCGAGGCGATGACGACTGTCCTTTCCGGCATGTCCGGACTTCCTCTCTGGCGGGGGCGGGGAAACGCCGGCCGGGGCCAAGGGGCGGCCGGCCGGGTCGAGGGGGCACGGTGTGGGCCGGGACCGAGACCGACCGCTCCGGCCGGGGCAGGCCGAAGCCGGCCGAGGCCGATCGGGGCCAGTCGGTGTCGGTCGGTGTCGGTCGGTGTCTGTCAGGGTCGGTCGGGTCGGTCAGGGTCGGTCAGGGCTCGACGGTGACCTTGATCGCCTCGCCGCGGCTGACGATGCCGATCCCGTCGAGGACCTCCGGGAGCGGCAGCCGATGGGTGATCAGATCCGCGACGGGGACCTTCCCGTCGGCGATCAGCCGCAGGGCCTGGGCGTTGTGCGCCGGGCTGGATCCGTTGGCGCCGACGATGGTCAGCTCCCGGTAGTGCACCAGGTTGGAGTCGCACCGGATGATCGGATCGTCCTTGGGCAGGCCGCCGAAGAAGCTGATCCGCCCCTGCCGGGCCGCCATCCGCAGCGCCTGCTCCTGGGCCGCGCCGGAGGCCGCGGCGGTGATGACGACGTCGGCGCCCCGGCCCTCGGTCAGCTTGAGCACCTGGTCCACCACGTCCCCGGAGCCGTCCCCGCTGTGCACGGCGGCGTCCGGCCGTACCAGCGACGCCGCCGCCTCCAGCCGTCCGGCGTTGACGTCGACGAGGAACACCCGGGCGGCTCCGCGCGAGCGGGCCAGCCGTACGTGGAGGCAGCCGATGGGACCCGAGCCCATGACCACCACGTCGTCGCCCTCGCCGACCCGGGCCAGCTCCTGGCCGTTGAGCACGCAGGCGAGCGGCTCGGCCACCGACGCCTCGGCGAAGCCGACCCCTTCGGGGATGCGGTTGACGCCGTCCACGGCCAGGACCTTCTCGGGCACCACCATGTACTCGGCGAAGCCGCCGTCGTAGTGGTAGCCCATCGACTCCTGGTTCGGGCAGACCGTCATCCGTCCCCGGAGGCACTCGCCGCACCGGCCGCAGGGGATGGCGGCGATCACCTGCACCCGGTCGCCCGGCGCCCAGTCGCCCGTCCCGTCGACCACCTCCCCGGCGATCTCGTGGCCCATGACCCTCGGCGGCCTGATGTGGTGATGGCCGTACCTGAGGATCTTGGCATCGGTGCCGCAGGTGGAGCAGTTGCGCACGCGGATCCTGAGTTCCCCGGGCCCGGCGACGGGTTCGTCGGCGTCCTCGACCCGGATGTCACCGGGAGCGTGGAAACGGGCGACCTTCATTCTTCCTCCTCGATCGGTTCCAGCAGGCGCAGCACCTCGGCGACCTCATCCGCCTCGCGGAGCGCACGGGCGCGCTCGGGGTCCATCAGGATCCGGGCGAGCGCGGAGAGCAGCCGCAGATGGCCGTCGCCGCGGGCGGCGATGCCGACGCACACCGTCACCCGCTCGCCGTCCCAGTCGACGCCGTCCGGGAAGCGCAGCACGCAGAGGGCGTCGTGCCTGACGACCTCCTTGGCCTTCAGAGTGCCGTGCGGGATCGCGACCCCCTCGCCCATGTAGGTCGAGACCGCGCGTTCGCGCTCCAGCATGGCGTCCAGGTAGGGAGCCTCGACCGCGCCGACCTCCATCAGTGCCCGGCCGCACTGCAGGATCGCGTCGTCCCGGCCGGTCGCCGAGGCGGTGAGCCGTACGGCGCGCGGGTCGAGGGGAAGGGGCGCCGTCTCAGCCACCGACGGTCCCGCCCTTCTTGATGGTGTCGACGAGCCGCGTCACGGCGGGGTCGCCGATGAAGACCTGGAAGGGGACCAGTACGGTGCCCGGGGCCGCGGCCCTGGCGCGGTCGGCCAGTCCCGCGTGGCAGAGCACCACGTCGGCGTCGCCGGGAATGGAGTTGACCGGGGTGTGCACCACCTCCACCCCCGCCCCCTTGAGCTGGCGGCGGACCTGGGTGGCGAGCATGACGCTGCTGCCCATGCCCGCGTCGCAGGCCACAACGATCTTGCGGATGTCCTTGCCGTCGATGCCGGCCATGGGTCATGCCTCCTTGGTGGCGGATGAGGTGGCGGGAACGGTCGCCTCCGTGCCCGGATCCGCGTTCGTGCCGGGGTCCGCGCCCGGGTCCGCGTCCTTCTCGCCCCGGCCGAAGCCCAGCAGCACCGCCGCGACCGCGAAGGACACGATCGTGGCGACGACGATCCCGGCCGCGGAGGAGAACCAGCCGCCCCTGGGGGTCACCGCGAAGTAGGCGAAGACGCTGCCCGGGGACGGCGGGGCCACCAGGCCGGCGCCGGTGACGATGAAGGTGAAGACCCCCGCCGCGCCGCCGGCGATGACCGCGAGGATCAGGCGCGGCTTCATGAGGACGTACGGGAAGTAGATCTCGTGGATGCCGCCGAAGAAGTGGATGATCATCGCGGCGGGGGTGCTGGGACGCAGCGCCCGGGGGCCGAAGAACAGGAAGGCGAGCAGCAGTCCGAGACCGGGGCCGGGGTTGCTCTCCAGCATGAACAGGATGGACTTGCCGCTCTCGGCGGCCTCGGCCACGCCCAGCGGGCTGAGCACGCCGTGGTTGATGGCGTTGTTGAGGAACAGGACCTTGGCGGGCTCGATCAGGACCGAGGCCAGCGGGAGCAGGTTGTTGCCCACCAGCCAGCCGACCGCCTCGCCCGCCGCCCTGGTCACCGTCTGGATGACCGGGCCGATGCCCAGGACGCCCAGGATCGCCATGGCGCCGCCGACGATGCCCGCGGTGAAGTTGTCCACCAGCATCTCGAAGCCGGCCTTCGTCCGGTCCTGGGTGAAGCCGTCCACCAGCTTGATCAGGTAGGCGGCGAGCGGACCGATGATCATCGCGCCGAGGAACATCGGGACCTCGGCGCCGACGATCACGCCCATGGTGGCGACCGCGCCCACCACGGCACCGCGCTGGCCGTGGACCATCCGCCCGCCGGTGTAGCCGATCAGGACCGGGATCAGGACCTTGACCATCGGTTCGACGAGGGCGGCCAGGGTCTCGTTGGGCAGCCAGCCCGTGGGGATGAACAGCGCGGTGATCAGGCCCCAGGCGATGAAGGCGCCGATGTTGGGCATGATCATTCCGGCGAGGTGCCCGCCGAAACGCTGGATGGTGGCTCTCGCCCCCGTCCCCTGGACGGTGGGTGTGTAGTCGGTGCTCATCCGGTGTGCTCCTTCCGGGGTGACCGGCGGCGCGTCGGGGCCGCCGGTCGGGGGGTGGTGGTGCGCCGCTGTCGGCCCCCGGACCACAGCGGCAGAGCGGGATCGGCGGCCGTCAGACTCCGGACCGCGGCGGCAGGGCGGGATCGGTCACGGCCGGTCAGCCTCCGGACCGCAGCGGCAGGGCGGGATCGGCCGCGAAGGTGCGGACGTGGTCGCGGCGGATGTCGTCCGGACCGGGCATCCGGCTGCCGGGCAGCCCCACGGCGGCCGTCGCCCACGCCAGGGCCTCGGCCAGCGCGGCCTCGCCCCGCGCTCCGGCGGCGAGGAACCCGGCCAGCATGGCGTCGCCGGCTCCCACGGTGCTGCGGGGTTCGGCGACCGGGCCCTCGCCGTACCAGACCTGGTCGCCTTCGAGGAGGACGGCGCCGTCGGGCCCGAGACTGGCCAGGACCGTGCCCGCGCCCCGGGAGCGCAGCGTCGAGGCCGCCTCGATCGCGTCGCCGAGCGTCGTGATCGCCCGGCCGGTCGCCTCGGCGAGCTCCTCCCGGTTGGGCTTGATGAGCGCGGGCCCCGCCTCCAGGGCCTCCCTCAGGGCGGGCCCGCTGGTGTCGACCGCGACGAGGATGCCCGCGCGGGCGAAGCGGCGGCAGAGGCGGGCGTAGACGTCGACCGGCACCTCGGGCGGGAGGCTGCCGGAGGCGACCACCCAGTCCGCGGAACCCGCCTCGCCGAGCACCGCCTCGGCGAGGGCGTCCAGCTCGGCCGAAGACAGGGCCGTGCCCGGCTCGTTGATCTTCGTGACCGTGCCGTCGGGCTCGGCCAGCGCGATGTTGGAACGGGTCGGCCCGGTGACCGGCACGGTCACCATGTCGATGCCCTCCTCCGACAGCAGGGAGATCAGCCGCCTGCCCTCCTCTCCCCCGTAGGGGACGACCGCGCGGGAGCCGACGGCGTTGGCCAGCAGCGCGCGGGAGACGTTCACCCCCTTGCCGCCCGGGTCGAGATGGGTGGCCGCGGAGCGGATGACCGCGCCGCGGTCGAGCGACCCGATCTCGATCGTCCGGTCCAGGCTGGGGTTGAGGGTCAGCGTCACGATCATGCGCGCACCACCTCGGGACCGGCCGCCGCGATCTCGGCCGCCGTCACGGCGTCCAGGCCGGCGTCGCTGATCACGAGGTCGATCTCGGCCAGCGTGGCGAAGCGGGCCAGGTAGGTGTTGGTGAACTTGGTGTGGTCGGCGAGCAGCACGCTCCGCTGCGCCGCGCCGATCATCGCCCGCTTGATCGCGGCCTCGGCCGGGTCGGGGGTGGTGAGGCCCTTGTCCACCGAGCAGCCGTTGGCCGCCATGAACGCCACGTCCACGTGCAGGTCCGCGAGCGGGCGCAGGGCCCAGTCGTCGACGGTGGCCAGCGTCCGCCCGCGCACCCGGCCGCCCAGCATGATCACGTTCAGGCCGGGCCGTACGGCCAGCGCGGTCGCCAGGGGCGGGGAGTTGACGATGACCGTGAGCTCCCGGTCGGGCGGCAGTGCCTGGACGAGCCGCGCGGTGGTCGTCCCGGCGTCGATGATGACCGCGCCGTCCTCCGGGAGCTCGGCGAGGGCGGCCTTGGCGATGCGCTCCTTCTCGGCGGTCATCACCTCGTCCCTGGCGGCCAGGGCCGGCTCGAAGCCCAGCCGCTCCACAGGGATGGCGCCGCCGTGCACCCGACGCAGCACGCCCGCGCGCTCCAGCGCGGTCAGGTCACGGCGGATGGTCTCGGTGGTGACGGCGAACTCCTCCGCCAGCGCCATGACGTCCACCCGCCCGGCCTCCCGGGCGCGCCGCAGGATCTCCTGCTGCCGCTCCTCGGCGTACATGGTGTTGATTCACCGCCGTTTCGGTTTGGTTTCATATGTGTTTACACCCGTATGTGTTGGAATACAAGAGTGTGATCCTCCGGCGGCCCTCCTGCCGACGGGCACGCCGAGACGACGGCGTCCACCGCCGGAGCCTGCCTGCGCAGCCGGTCTATTCCACCCACCACCAGCCGTCGCCCAGGTCACGGACAGGACGGCCGATGTCACCGGCAGCGGTCCGGACGATCGTCTCCGCGGTCGGCGGGGCCGGCAGATGGGCGATCCCCGCACCGCTCTCCGCCCGCCAGGAGTCCTCGAACACCGGGAGGTAGACGACCTCTCCCTGCTGACGCACCCAGCCGTTCTTCGACAGGTACTCCATCCACCACGGCGCGGTGAGCCGCCGCCCCCTCGCGTTCGCCTCGACGAGCGCGGCGAGTTCCTCCCGGTGCAGCCGGATCTGGCTGCCGATATAGACGACCTGCCAGTCGATCCCCCAGACGACCACTCCCAGGGTCACCGTGACCACCAGCATGGCGAAGAACCGGACGTAAGCCCTGAGCGACAGGTAGGCCAGCACCGCGGCGAAGGACCACAGGACGGCCCAGGTCCAGAACACCCCGGTCACGAGCCTGCCGAACCACCAGATCTTCTAGAACATCGGCAGTGACAGGTAGGACGCGACGGTCAGCAGCAGCCACCCGAGCGACGCCATGAGGAGCGTCCACCTGGCCCAGCCGGGCGCCTTCTTCCCCGGATTCTTCACGGGGTCCTTCACCGGAGGCATGGCGGCAGTCTCATGACGCGGACGTGACCCGACCAGATCTCCCGGCACACCCTCACACCGCCTGCACGGCTTCTCCACAGGAAACCGCGTGAGCGCTTACGACCTACTCGGCGTCGAGACCGAGGATCTCGGAGACGCGCCGATGAGGCGACATCAGCACATGACCCACATCGTGAATGCTCCATCCCTTGTCCAGGAGGAGACGGGCAGCGCTGCGGGTTGCGCTCTCGGCCCGGCCGCCGCTCGCTTCACGCCCTGAACGCCCTGACCGCCAGGGCGTAGGGAACGGGGTCCTCGCGCGGCTCGGTCACCCGGTCGATGTTCAGCCCCGCGCCGGCGAACGCGTTGATCAGGTCGGGCAGCGGCACGTGGCTCATGCCCACCCTGTCGCGGAGACCGCCCTCGCGCCACCACGGCGAACGCCTGTGCCAGCCCGCGATCCGGTACGTGGGGTGGATGACCACCGCCCCGTCCGGGCGCGGCTCGATGTGCGGGCCGTTGAAGCACGGGTGTACGCCGTAGAACAGCAGCATCCCATCGGGCCGCAGCACACGGGCGGCCTCCTTCACCAGACCGGCGAAGTCGCCGACGTCGGTGGAGACCCACAGCGCGGTGACCGTGTCGAAGGCGCCCGCGGCGAACGGGAGCCTCGTGGCGTCTCCCCGCAGGAGCGGGGCCCCGCCCCTGGCGTGGGCCAGGCGTAGCTGGTCGGCCGAGTGGTCCAGGCCGACGACGGTGCGGCCGGTGGACCTGATGGCTTCGAGGTACAGGCCGGTACCGCACCCGAGGTCCAGGCAGAGGCCCTTCCCGGGGCCGAGAAGATCAACGATCCAGGCGGCGTTGGCCTGGGCGCCGGGTCCGATGTAGCCGTCGTACCACTCGGCCTGGCCGTCATATCGCGCGGTCATGATTCGTTCATACACGGGGACCGCCCAACGGGCCTGGCGAACGCCGCGAGACTCACCCCGGCCCGCTCTCCTGCTCCTGCTCCTGCTCCTGCTCCGCCACGTGACGGCTTTCATGCACCGGGTGATTGATAAGTGACATTCGGTGATGACATGGTGCTGGCGTCTTGATCAATTCTCTCGGGGGACAACCATGATTGCTCACCGCCTGCTGGCCGTCGCCGTCGTCTACGCCGCAGTGGGTACGGTCACCACCCTGCCCGCCACGGCCTCCACCCGTCAGCACGCCGGCCGTACGGCCCTGGCCGGCTCCCCGGCGTGCGTCGACGTCAGCAACAGCCGCGGCAACGGCACCCAGATGTACCTGTGGCAGTGCCAGGACAACAACACCAACCAGAAGTTCGTCATCGAGGACGGCCTCATCAAGGTGGAGGACACCGTCGGCAAGAGCAAGCAGATGTGCCTTGACGCCTCCAACGGCCGCGCCAACGGCACCCGCGTGTACCAGTGGCAGTGTCTGGGGAACGCCAACCAGCTCTGGGTGGTACAGAAGGGCCTGATCATCCTCAAGTCCACCCTCAACACGGGCAACCGCGTATGCCTGGACGTCACCAATGCCCGCACCAACGGCACGCCGGTCTACCTGTGGCAGTGCGTGCCCAACGACAACCAGAAGTTCGTGATCGACAACGGCCAGCTCAAGGTCAAGGACACCCTCTCCTGATCTCTGGTCCCACCGGCGCCCTCCCTGCGCACCGCACGGCATCGGCGGCGGACGGGACGGCGACCCGGTTCCCGGCGGGCTCGGGCTGAGAGGCCAGGCCCGAGCCGCCGGTTCCACGAAATCCGGCGGCGCGGTTCGGCCGTGAGGTGGGCGCCAGGCACGCGGCGAACGGAAGGGGATGAGCCCAGCCGCTCCAGGCCACGCCGTCGGTCTCCCCTGCGTCTCCGCGATGTGGTTTGACCACCACGCAGCTGTAACAGAAGATGTTACGACAAGGAGGGGTGATGGCGGCGAACAGCAGGTTGACCATCGCGACGCATGCGCTGACGTGGCTGGCGCTGGCGCGACGCCGCGGCCAGGAGGTGCTGACCTCCGACCAGGTCGCGGCCAGCGTCAACACCAACCCTGTGATCATCCGGCGCAGCCTCGGCGACCTGCGGCGAGCCGGTCTCGTGGAGGTCCGCCACGGCGCCGGCGCGGGCTGGAGCCTGGCCCGCGCGCCCGAGGAGATCACCATGCTCCAGGTGTACGACGCGGTCGGGGGCGAACAGCCGTTCGGCCTGCACCACACCGAGCCCAGCCTGGAGTGCCCGGTCGGCCGGGGCATCCGGCCCGCCCTCAACCAGACCTACGACCGGGTCGAGCGGGCCATCCGGCGGGAGCTGGCGGACACCTCCATCGCCGACATGCTTCGCGAGACGCTGACGAAGTAATCGACGTCGCGGCGGTTCGAATCCCGCCGCGTCACAGCACGGCCGTTGCTGTAACAGAGATTGTTACAGCATTGAACGAGGAGTGACCCTGATGGAAGCCGTACGGTGCCCGATCGTCGAACTGCGGCAGTACACGCTGCACCCGGGACGGCGCGACGTGCTGATCGACCTGTTCGACCGGGAGTTCGTCGAGACCCAGGAGGCGACGGGCATGACCGTCCTGGGACAGTTCCGCGACCTGGACGATCCCGACCGGTTCGTATGGCTCCGCGGCTTCGAGGACATGCCGAGCCGCGCGAAGGCGCTGGAGAGCTTCTACGGCGGCCCGATCTGGCGGGCACACCGCGACGAGGCGAACGCAACGATGATCGACTCCGATGACGTGCTACTGCTGCGGCCGGCCTCGGCGCGGGGCGGCTTCCCGGCGCCGGCGGACGCCCGACCGGCCCCCGGCGAGCCGCCGGCATCGCCGCCGTCGCTCGTCCTCGCCACGATCTGGCACGGCGCCGGCCCGTTCGACACCGCGTTCGTCGAGTTCTTCGAGCGACGGGTCCGGCCCGTGCTCGCCGAGACCGGCGGCGAGCCACTGGCGTATCTGCGGTCGGAGCACGCCCCGAACACCTTCCCGGCGCTGCCGGTACGGACCGGTGAGGAAGTCTTCGTGTGGTTCGCACGGTTCGCCGACGAAGGCCGGATCGACGAGCATCTGGCTTCCCTGCGGCGCTCGGAACGCTGGTCGGAGGAGGTGCTTCCCGTCCTTTCCGAACGGTGGGCGAGGTCTCCGCAACGGCTGCGGCTCGTCCCCACCGGGCGGTCATTGTTGCGGTGACCTCCGAGGGCCACGGCCTGGCCTGCCGGCCGGAGGTCCCGGGCAGGCCGGGGCCGGGCCGATACGGCGGCGCCCGGCCGCATCCCCCGAAACGATCAACGACGCCCGGCTAAGGAGATCCCCAGCAAGGCGAAGCCCTCGATCCCGCGGGTTCGAGGGCTTCCAATGTCCGGAGACATCACAGGGCGGAGAGCGTGGAATTCGAACCCACGAGGACCGTCGGCGGCCCCAGCGGTTTCAAGAGGGCCGCGTTCCAGACGACGACAGAGCTTCTGACCAGGGCGAAAGCGTCTTCCCCGACCCGAACGACGGAAGGTCATCCCGCAGGCTCCTCACCCCTCTCCGACCATGGCCCAGGAGCCGATCATGCCCTTCCGTCCGCGGAAGCCCTCCCACCTCGACTCTTGACCCACCCTCTCCGCCATCCGAGATCATGTCGGCCATGTGGTTCTTCCGCTTCCTCGCCATCGGACTCCTCAGCGGGATCCTGATGATCCCGCTCCTGCACTCTCCCCGAGGTGACGGATTCGAGCACCTGCGCTTGAATGCGATCATGAGCCTGGAGGTCGGCTGGTTCTTCTTGGTCCCGATCTCACTGGTGGCCGGAGTCTGGAAGGCCTTCTCTTCCAGAGAGCTGTTCCGGACGGCACCTCCGGACTTCGTCCTGGGAGGGATCACCTTCGCGTTCGGTGCTCTGGTCCTGCACCAGGCGATGGCCGCATCACGATGGCTCAACGGTTCACCGTCCGGAGTCGGCGATCCGGACGGCGAGTACGTCATGGCAGCGTTCGCCGAACTTTCGGGTGTGGTGATCATGATCGTCGGCATGGTGATCCTGATCAGCCGGGCAGTCACCGTCATCGATTCCCGAGAGGCGGACATCCCGGCACCCACGAGTCGTTGATCAGAGACGGAAAAGCCGGGTTCCTGACGTCCTGCTTGCAGAGACCGACCACATCACCGAACGGCTGACGGCCCGGAACCTCCCCAAGGACGAGGCCGAGGTACTCGGCTCCTCCAAGCCGGTGCTTGAGGTGCCGGCCACCGTACATGACGCGGCGGGGACAGTGGTCCTGGTGATGGGGGTAGCCTTACCAGGCGATCTCCATGAGTCACAGGATGTCCATCCCGTGACCTGGACCGACGCCGGAGGGTGCCGTGTCTGATACTCCTGTTGCCCCCGGCGAGGATCCCCCGGTCAGACGGTCTTTCCGGCGCGGTGCGGGAGGCGGCTGCCTGCTGGCGGTGCTCCTACCGGTGGCCGGCCTGTTTCTGCTGGTCAAGGCCCCCATGTGGGTCAATGACGCGAAGCTGGACAGCTTGATCGAACGTTTCGAGGACCACCCCCTGCCCCCGAAGACATACTGGGCGGGCAACGACGCGGAGGGCTCCATCGCGCTGCGGGGCAACGGCAACCACTGCGACTACCGCGCCCGGTTCACCCTGAGCACCGAATTGCCCATCGAGGAGCTCCTCGCCCATTACAAGCGGGCGGACATCGCGGGGGTCGAGTCGAGCCGGCCGAGCATCACCGCCTGGATTCGGCCGTCGTCGGAGCAGTCGGTTCATGGTCCCCGACCGGTACTCGTAGAGCTGAACGACGGCACTGACGCGGGGTTGGACATCCGCTGTCACTGAACCTTTGAGGCATGTCGGCCAGCGGTGAGCCTCACCCTCTCCTCATGAACACTCGTTCGGACAAGTTGAGGAAGCCGGCCTCAACTCGTTCGGACAAATGGACGAGCGAATATCCCGCTGTCCATCACCATCCATGAAGAACCGATCCGCCATGGCGATTCAGGACCCCGTCCCCGTCAGCTTCGAGCAGGTCTTCCCGCACGGCTGCCCCATCGTCGGCGAGGTCGAGCGGGTCAAGGACTTCACCGCCTCCACCGGCGACCGGACCGTCCACGCGAAGGACAAGACCACCGGTGAGCCGGTGTGGCAGGTCGCCGTCATGGACGCCGACCCCACCGTCAAGGCTGGCCAGAAGACCGTCACCGTGAAGATCATTTCGCGTATATCCCGCGGCCCCCGGCCGAGAGCCGCTCACGGTGGCCTACGACTGCGCACCCCCGAAACGGCCAACGGCGCCCGACCGAAGGGAATCCCCTGGTCAGGCGCCGTTTCGCGAGGTGAGCGGAGAGCGTGGGATTCGAACCCACGAGGACCGTCGCCGGCCCTAGCGGTTTTCAAGACCGCCGCCATCGTCCACTAGGCGAGCTCTCCCGGCCGACACGCCCGAAGAACGTGTCAGATTGCACCTTAGCCTCTCACCGCCACCGGCGCGTCCCCGACTCGGTGGCGCTCCGCTCCGGCCATGGGCCGGAAACCCGGGGGCGGCTGTCCGAAAGCCGGAGCCGCCGTCCGGGTCAGGGTTGCGGCACCTGCTGTCCGGCGAAGCCGTCGCCGACGGAGGCGGCCAGCCGCAGGTAGGCGTCGCGGGTGGCTGGCTGCAGCCGCTCCAGGTCGATCTCGGCGCCTTCCTCCAGGTGGGGGTCGTAGGGGACGCGGATCACCGCGCGGCAGCGGGCCGCGAAGTGGGCCTCCAGCCGGTCGAGATCGACGGTCGACTTCGACCTCGGACGGACGCTGCACAGCACCACGGTGGCCGAACGGACCAGGTCCTCGTAGTGGTGGGCCTCCAGCCAGTCGAGGGTCGCCGAGGCGGCGCGGGCGCCGTCCACGGACGGGGAGCTGACCAGGACGAGCTGGTCGGCCAGGCCCAGGACTCCCGACATGGCCGAGTGGAGCAGACCGGTGCCGCAGTCGGTGATGCAGATCGAGTAGAAGTTCTCCAGGACCTGCGCCACCGCCTGGTAGTCGGACGCGCTGAACGCCTCCGACACCGACGGGTCGCGGTCGGAGGCGAGGACCTCCAGCCGCGACGGCGCCTGCGAGGTGAAGGCTCTTATGTCGACGTAGCGCTTGATCTGCTTGCGCTCGTTGAGCAGGTCGCGGACGGTCGCGGAGGTCTCCAGCTCCAGTTTGTCCGAGAGGGTCCCGCGGTCGGGGTTGGCGTCGACCGCGATGACCCGGTCGCCGCGGATCTGGGCGAGGGTCGCGCCGAGACCGACCGTGGTGGTGGTCTTTCCGACGCCGCCCTTGAGGCTGAGTACGGCGACACGGTGGTGGCCGGTGGCGACCGGGGTACGGGCCCGGGTCATCAGTTCGCCGCGGCGACGGACCTCGGGCGACTCGCCGGGCTTGATCAGGCCGGCGGTGGCCCGGTAGACCAGCTTGCGCCAGCCGCTGGACGGCCCGTTCCGGCGGCCCCGGAGCAGCGAGTCGGGGTCCAGGCTGTCGGCCGACGGCCTGGAGGTGCCCGAGGACTGCCGGGAGGGGGCGCTGAACGCGGGCGGCGGCGCCGAGTGGCGGCGGCGCGGCTGGTACGGCTCCCGCAGTTCCTCGTCCTCGTACTCGTCCTCGTCGGGGAAGAAGGAGTTGCCCCCGCCGGAGGAGGCCGAACCTCTGTCCTTGCGGGAGGCGGCGAGCCTGTCACCGCGGCCGACGGGCCGGTCCCGCCCGGGAGCGGAGGGCCTGTCGCGGTCCTGCCCGGGAGCGGGGGACCTCTCTCGATCCGGAGCGTCCACCGGAGTGGCCGAGGTCGCCGAGGCGGCCGGGGTGAACGGCCGCTCGTGGTGCTCCGGCGAGAAGGGGGCCTCCCCACGGGGGGCGACGTCGCGGTCCCGGCCGTCTCGATCGTCCGGGGACGGCGCGGGAGCCGTGCCGTCCCGGGGAGCCGAAGGCGCGTCCCAACCCCCGGCGAAGGGCGAAGGGCCGGACGGGCCGGAGGGGTCGGAGAAGCCGAAGGCGGCCGGGCCGAACGAGCCGGGGGTCTGCCGTTCCGGCGCGCCGGGCTGCGGCCGGTCGGCGCCGAAGGCGACGGGGGCCCCGAACGGGCCGGGGGCGCCGGGGTTGGGAGGCTCCGAACCGGGCCGCTCCGAACCGGACGCCTTCGAACCGGGCCGCTCCGAACCGGACGCCTTGGAGCCGGACGCCTCCGAACCCGGCGTCCCGGCGGCGGACGCCTCCGGCTCCGGCTTCCCGGACCCGTGGGTCTCCGGGCTCGGCCTCTCGGGCCCGGAGATCTCCGGACTCGGCGCTCCGGACCCGGGGATCTCCGGGCTCGACGCCCCGGAGCCGGACGTCTCGGGTGCTCGCCGTACGGGGTCGGTGACGGCCGGCTCCGCGGCGGCGTCCGGCTCGGCGGCCCCGGAACCGGGCCGGTCGCGGTCCCGGTCGGCGCCGCGGGACTCGAAGCTCCCGAAGGAGAACCCTTCGAGCTTCGGAGCCGGGGGCCTGAAGGGTTCGAGCGAGGACTCGGCGGGGTCGGCAGGGGTCCCGGCGGGCTCGAACGGCTCGGACACGGGCCCAGAGGATCCAGAAGGCCCAGAGGACCCGGACGCGGATCCCGAGGGTCTGAAGGGTTCGAGCGGAGGCTCGGCGGAGGCCGTGGAACGACCGGTCTCGGCGGGTTTGAAAGGTTCGAGGGCCGGCTCGGCGGCCTCGGAGGACCCGGTGGTCCGGGCGGCTCCGGAAGATCCGGAGCCGGCGGGGTCGTCGGACGGCCGTTCGAGAGCGGGGCCCGTGAACGGCGGCCGTTCGAGGGCGGGATCGGTGAAGGACGGCCGTTCCAGAACGGGGTCGGTGAACGACGGCCGCTCAAGCCCGGGGTCCGTGAACGACGGCCGCTCGGGGTCCGGACCGGCGGACGACGGCCGCGCGGAACCCGGGTCGGTGAACGATCCCCGGCCGAGGCCCGGGTCGGTGAACGACGCCCGGTCGTCGTCGGCGGGGAAACGGAGGTCGGGCCGGGTGAAGTCACCCGTCGCGGAGCCCTCGGCGTCGTCGTGCTCCTGGCGGGGCAGCGGCCTCAGCGGGGCGAGGAAGCCGTCGTCGTCCCGGGGGAAGGACGGCGGGGAGGACGAGGGAGAGGACGACGGGGAGGACCCTCCGAACGGCGGCACCGTGAACGCGCCCGCCGCCGTGCCCGCGCTCATCCAGTCCGCCGCGTCGGCGTCCTCGGCCGGGTGACCGCCCGTGCCCGGGGAGGTGTCCGAGGGCGCGTAGGCCGAGTCGACGGCGGCACGGAGGAGTTGCGCCGAGGTGGTCTCGGGCTCGGGCTCGGCGGCGACCAGGCCCCAGGGGTCCCTCGGGTACGGCGAGGCCGCGGTGGGGTCGTCCACCGCGTTCTTTGCCGGTACCGGGGGTACCTCCTCCTGTTCCTTGATAGCGTCGAGCCAGGCGAGCTGTTCCTCGAGAGATTCCTCACGATCGTGCCTTGCCACCGTGTTCCCCCTCGGGATGGGCGTAAAAGGGCAGCAAACACATAGCAGGTTAACGCCCTGTGTTCACATCATCGCGGGCAACGGCCAAGTTCGCCCACCGGATAGCTTGGCTCACATGCACGCCATCGTGATCGATAAACCCGGCGGACCCGAGGCGCTGTCGTGGCGGCAGGTGCCCGATCCGCGTCCCGGCCCAGGTGAGGTCCTCATCGACGTGGCGGCCTCGGCCGTCAACCGCGCCGACGTGATGCAGAGACAGGGACGGTACGACCCGCCGCCGGGCGCCTCGCCGTACCCGGGGCTGGAGTGTTCCGGGGTGGTCGCCGAGGTGGGTCCGGCCGTCGAGGGCTTCCGGCCGGGCGACCGGGTCTGCGCGCTGCTGACCGGCGGCGGCTACGCCGAGAAGGTCACCGTGCCCTGGCAGCAGGTCATGCGGGTGCCCGGGGGCGTGGATCTGGTGGAGGCGGCGGCGCTGCCCGAGGTCGCCTGCACAGTGTGGTCCAACGTCTTCATGACCGCGCGGCTGAGGAAGGGCGAGACGCTCCTCGTCCACGGCGGGGCCAGCGGCATCGGCACGCTGGCCGTACAGCTCGCCAAGGCGTTCGGCTCGCGCGTGGCCGTCACCGCCGGGACGGACGAGAAGGTCGCCCGCTGCCTGGAGCTCGGCGCCGACGAGGGCGTCAACTACCGCGAGGAGGACTTCTCCGAACGGATCCAGGCGGATGTGATCCTCGACATCGTCGGCGGGAGATATCTGCCCGCGAACATCAGGGCCCTCAGGACCGGGGGGCGGCTGGTCGTGATCGGCATGCAGGGCGGCTCGAAGGGCGAGCTGGACCTGGGTGCGCTCCTCGCCAAGCGGGCCTCGGTGCACGGCACCACGCTACGCGCGCGGCCGGTGGATGAGAAGGGGGTGATCGTGCGCGGCGTCGTGGACAACGTCTGGCCGCTGGTCGACGCGGGCGTGATCCGGCCGGTGATCCACGCCCGGGTGCCGATGAGCGAGGCCGCCGAAGCCCATCGGCTCATCGAGACCGGGGAACACGTCGGGAAAATTCTGCTAGTAGGTTGAGGGCTATGAACGCTGAGGAGAGCACTCCGCACATCGTGGTCGTGGGGCCCCAGGGCGCGCAGGTCGAGCAGGACGGAGAGGGTCGCTCGGTCGCCGATCTGGTGGAGCAGCCCGCCAAGGTCATGCGCATCGGCAGCATGATCCGGCAGCTCCTCGAGGAGGTCCGGGCCGCCCCCCTGGACGAGGCGAGCCGCAAGCGGCTCAAGGAGATCCACCAGAGCTCGATCAAGGAGCTGGAGGACGGCCTGGCCCCCGAGCTGGTCGAGGAGCTGGAGCGCCTGTCGCTTCCCTTCGCCGACACCGACGGCACCCCGCCGAGCGACGCGGAGCTGCGCGTCGCGCACGCCCAGCTCGTCGGCTGGCTGGAGGGCCTGTTCCACGGGATCCAGACCACGCTCTTCGCCCAGCAGATGGCCGCCCGCGCCCAACTGGAGAACATGCGCAGGGCGCTGCCCGGCGGCGTCTCCCTCCAGCAGGACGGCGGCCACCAGGGCAGCTCGGGCCCCTACCTGTAAGCCCTTCCGCCCGCGGAGGCCGTCGGCCCGCACGCTCCGGCGTCCGCGGGACCGGGACTACCGGTAGAGGCCCTCCAGCACCTCGGCCACCCCGTCGTCGTCGTTGGCCGCGGTCACGTGATCGACCGCGGCCAGCACCTCGGCGTGGGCGTTGGCGACGGCGTAGGAGGTGCCGGCCCAGCGCAGCATCGGCAGGTCGTTGGGCATGTCGCCGAAGGCGATCGCGTCGGTCCGTCCGACGTCCTGGGTCTCGGCGAGGGCGGCCAGCGCGGTGGCCTTGGTCACGCCCCGGGCGCTCATCTCGATCAGTGCCCGCCCGCTGGAGTGGGTGGGCGTCACGAGGTCGCCGACCAGCTCGCAGACGGCGTCGTTGAGGACGTCGGGGTCCATCTCGGGGTGCAGGGCCAGGAGTTTGGCGCAGGGCCGCTCGGTGAGGGCCGCCGCCTCGACGAGCAGCCCGGCGGTCCGGCTGTCGGCGCGGTCGAGGCGGAAGTCCGACTCGTGGGCGTACCCGCCTTCGTACTCGACGGAGAAGGCCAGCCCGGAGAACTCCGCGCGGAGCCTCCCGACGACCTCCCCCAGTACGTCGGGGGTGATGAGGTGCGACTGGACGACACGCTCGGTGTGCAGGTCGTAGACCAGGGCGCCGTTGGCGCAGATGGCCAGTCCCCGGTGGCGTACGGCTCCGGCCACCGGGCGCATCCAGCGAGGTGGTCTGCCGGTCACGAAGACGAGTGTGGCGCCGGCCTCCTCGACACGTGCGAAGGCGGCGACGGTGCGGTCGGAGACGGTTCCGTCCGAGCGCAGTGCGGTACCGTCGAGGTCGGTGGCGACGAGGCGGGGGCTTCCCATAACACGTCCAGTCTGCACCGTGCCGCCCGATGCCACGCCACGCGGGACTCGCCTGGGATGAACTTCCTCATGGCGGGAACACCCATCCGCGGGATAGTGTTAGATGTGATGGCGTTGTATTAGCTGAATCCCGTTGTGAAAACCAGTTTGACTGAACCACCCCGGGGCGTGCTGTACGACACATGGGGTTCACGAGGTGTGAATCCCGAAGTTTCAAATCCTGAGGGAGAGCTTTAATGGCTCAGGGAACCGTCAAGTGGTTCAACGCTGAAAAGGGCTTCGGCTTCATCGCGCCGGACGGTGGCGCACCGGACGTCTTCGTCCACTTCTCCGAGATCCAGGGCTCCGGCTACCGGAGCCTCGAGGACGGTCAGCGTGTCGAGTTCGAGATCACGCAGGGCCAGAAGGGCCCGCAGGCCTCGCAGGTCCGCGCCGTCTGACGCATAGACCTCTGTAGAGGGGAAGGCGGGGTTCGCTTCACGCGAACCCCGCCTTCGCCGTTTCCGGACAGCTTCGCGAGTTCCGGACATGCATGGCCGCCCCTTTCGGGCACCCCTTAAGCCCTTTCTCCTGCCCTTCCTGCTGTCTTTCCATCGCCGCCGACCGCCCCTCCGTCGTCGGGCCTCCTCCGGCGTCGGTCGCCTCCTCCGCTCCATGCCCCCTCCTCGCCCCTGAGAGCTCCGCTGAGGGTCTCGCCCGGCATGGACGACTGGAAGGGCCGGTGGCCGCCCACAGACCTCTCGTGGGCTCATGAAGACGATCTCCGACGGGACGGCGGGACGGTCGCCCCGGGGGCCGTGGATCCCCACTCGTGCGCACCGCCGTCCGTGTGGTGAAAATCACCGGCCGACGGCGAGTGCCGAACCTCGTTCCGGCGGCCGGAAGAGGCCCTTGCGCCCGCTTCGGGCTCCCGCCGGAGGTTTCCACTGTTTCCAGGAGGGCGAGACCGCGCGCTCGCCGTCCGCTCCCCTTGACCGGGGGCATGACGACGAGGGCCCCGCCGGGGTCGGCGGGGCCCTCGGGCCGGCGGAGTCGGAAAGGAGCCGGAAGAGCGAGAAAGACCGAAAAGAAGGCCAGGCGACCGTTATGTGTTACTTGACGGGTTCGAGGATGTCGAGGCCGACATAGGGACGCAGGGCCTCCGGGACCACGACGGAGCCGTCGGCCCGCTGGTGGTTCTCCAGGATGGCGACGATCCACCGGGTGGTGGCCAGGGTGCCGTTGAGCGTCGCCACGGGCTGGGGCCTGCCGCCCGCGTCGCGGAAGCGGACGCCCAGGCGGCGGGCCTGGAAGTCGGTGCAGTTGGACGTCGAGGTCAGCTCACGGTAGCGGCCCTGGCTGGGCACCCACGCCTCGCAGTCGAACTTCCGCGCCGCGCTCGTGCCGAGGTCGCCGGCCGCGGTGTCGATGATCCGGTAGGGCACCTCGACCTTGGCGAGCATCTCCCGCTCCCAGGCGAGCAGCCGCCGGTGCTCGTCCTGCGCGTCTTCGGGACGGCAGTAGGAGAACATCTCGATCTTGTCGAACTGGTGGACCCGGATGATGCCCCGGGTGTCCTTGCCGTACGAGCCCGCCTCACGACGGAAGCAGGACGACCAGCCGGCGTAGCGGTACGGCAGCGCCGCGCCGTCGAGGATCTCGTCGGCGTGGTAGGCCGCCATCGGGACCTCACTGGTGCCGACCAGGAACAGGTCCTCCTCCGGCAGGTGGTAGACCTCGCTCGCGTGCGCGCCGAGGAAGCCGGTGCCCTTCATCGACTCCGGCTTGACCAGCACCGGCGGGATCATCGGGACGAACCCGGCCTCGATCGCGTGCTGCATGGCCATGTTGAGCAGGCCGAGCTGGAGGCGGGCGCCGGCGCCCTTCAGGAAGAAGAACCGCGCGCCCGAGACCTTCGCACCGCGCTCCATATCGATCGCGCCGAGCAGCTCGCCGAGCTCCAGGTGGTCGCGCGGCTCGAAGTCGAAGGACGGCTTCTCACCGACCTCCTCCAGCACGACGTAGTCGTCCTCGCCGCCCTCCGGAGCGCCCTCCTCCACGAGGTTGGGCACGGTGTAGAGCAGCTCGTCGAGCTCCCCGGCCAGCTTCTCGGCCTCGGTCTCGGCGGACTTGACCTGTGCCGAGAGGTCCTTGGCCCGGTCGAGCAGGGCGGTCTTCTCGTCGCCGGAGGCGCGGGAGACCGACTTGCCGATGCTCTTCTGCTCGGCGCGCAGCGCCTCGAAGCGGCTCAGCGCGCCGCGCCGCCGCTCGTCGAGGTCGAGCAGCTTTTCGACGACGGAGTCGTCCTCGCCGCGGGCACGCTGCGACGCCCGTAGCCGGTCGGGATCCTCACGAAGGGTACGCAGGTCAATCACAGGACAAGGCTACCGATGCGGGGCACGCACCCGCTCACCTATTGCTCCGGTCACTCCGGGCCCCTTCGTTCCGGCTCCTCCCACCTGGACGGATCCACCGGGCCGAAGGACGGACCGGCCCGCCCGGAGAATCCGGCCCGTCCGGCGGAATCGGCTCGTCCGGAAGGTCCGGAACACCTGGAGGGACCGGACCGTCCGGCGGAATCGGCCCGTCCGGAAGGTCCGGAGAGACCGGACCGCCCGGGGAGGCCGGACCGCCAGAAAAGGTCAGGGCCGGCCGGAGCGGATCCTGGACAGCCAGTCCGCGGCCTCGGCGAAGTCGTCGTCGGCCGTTCCCCGCTTGATCCGCGGCGCCACGCCGTCGGCGCGCGGATAGCTCCCGAGGAAGCGGACGCCGGCGCAGATGCGGCGCAGCCCGGAGACCGCCTCGCCGACCCTGGCCTCGGCCACGTGGCCCTCGAAGTCGAAGTGGAAGAAGTAGCGGCCGATGCCGTCGCCGGTGGGCCGCGACTCGATGCGGGTGAGGTTGACGCCGCGCACCGAGAACTCGGTGAGCATCTCCAGCAGCGCGCCCGGGTGGTCGTCGGTGAGGAAGGCGACCAGCGAGGTGCAGTCGGAGCCGGTGGGCTCGGGAAGCCGGCCCGGCCGGGAGAGGCGGATGAAGCGGGTCACGGTGTCGGCCCGGTCGCCGACCCCGGACGCCAGCTCCACCAGGCCGTAACGCTCCCCGGCGATGCGCGCGGCGATGGCCGCGTCGTACGGCGAGCCCGGGTCGGCCACCTCCTGGGCGGCGGCCGCGGTCGACGGGGCCGGGACCACCACGGCGTCCGGCATCTCGCGGGCGGCGAAGCCGCGGCACTGGGTGATGGCCGCCGGATGGGTGTAGACCCGCTTGACGCTGGAGAGCGGCATCTCCGTCCGCGCCAGCAGGGAGAACTGCACCGGCAGCAGCAGCTCGGCGGTGATCAGCAGCGGCTCGCCCCAGGCGAGCTCGTCGAGGGTCGAGCTGATGCCGCCCTCCAGGGAGTTCTCCAGCGGCACGACGGCGCCGTCGGCCTCGCCCCGCCTGGCGGCGTCCAGCGCCGCGCTGACGTTGGCGCTCGGCAGACCCTCCGCGTGCGGTGCCAGGATGCGCAGGGCCTCCTCGGTGAAGGTGGCCTCCGGGCCCAGGTAGGCGAGTTTCGGCATGAGGCCAGGCTATCCGGTGCCGGTCCGGAAACGGTGATGAACCACACGTGCCGGGAAGCGCCGGACGGGCGGCCCCACGGGAGGCGCCGGGCGGGTGACCTCAGGCGAGCGACCTCAGGCGAGCGACCTCAGGCGGGCGACCTCACAGGAAGCGCCGGGCGGGTGGAGTCAGGCGAGCGACCGGAACGTCTCGCGGCGTCTCGGCAGCCACGAGGCGAGCAGCCAGACCAGGACCAGCGCGCCCAGCCCGAACCCGTTCTGGACGATCTTCCCCAGCACCGGGCTGAGCACCGGGATCTCCGCGGCCTTGATCGTCACACCCCACCAGGGGACGGGCACCACGTAGTACAGCCAGACGCCCGCGGCGACCCGGACCCGTACCGGATCGCGCCCGTCCCCGACCAGCGCGCCGAGGACCACGACCACCCAGGCCAGATGGTGGATCCAGGCAACCGGCGACAGCAGCACCGCCATCAGCCCGGTCAGCGCGACCCCGGTCGTCGCGTGCCCGTCGAGGAACGCCCGGCGGGCGTGGCGGAAGCCGTACCAGCCGACCGCGGCGACCAGGGCCAGCCAGATCAGGGAGGTCGGCGCGTCGGGCAGGTAGAGCCGGATCAGCATGCCGCGCATCGACTGGTTGGTGGTCGCCGCGTTGGCGCCGAGCCGTTCGGGGTCGAGCAGCGCGTGGAACCAGAAGCCGGCGGCGTCGGACGGGATCACCAGGAACGGCAGCAGGGTCAGCAGCGCGGCGGTGAAGGCGGCCATGAAGAAGGCCCGGCGCTGCTCCGGCCGTCCGCCCGGACCGAACCCGGTGAGAAGCAGGTAGATCAGGAAGACACCGGGGGTGAGCTTGACGGCGGTGGCCAGTCCGATCAGCAGTCCGCGCGGCCAGACCGGGCGGCGGGCCGCGCAGTCGGCCAGGCAGAGCGCGACGAGCAGGATGTCCACCTGGCCGAAGCGGACCTGGTCCCTGATCGGCATCAGGTAGGTGCAGGCGACCATCAGGACGGCGAACACCGCCGGGAGCCACAACCCGCCCCGCCGTCCCTCCGCCGGCGCGGCCGTACGGCCCGGCACGCCACGACCGGGGGCGACGCGGCCGGACGCGGCATCGTCCGGCTCACCGCCGCCCGGCAGGCCGGGCCCCGAAGCGGCGCGGCCTGAAGCGAAACGGCCCGGTGCGAAGCGGCCCAGCGCGGCGTGGAAGGCGTACGCGACGGTGACGGCGAGCGCGGCGAAGATCCCGGCCGTCCACACCCACTGGGCGACCGGCCAGGACATCATGGCCAGCGGTACGGCCAGCATCGCCGCGACCGGCGGGTAGGTGAACGGCAGGAGCTGCGGCGCGGGCGTCACGAAGTCGTAGACCGGCCGGCCTCCGAGGAGCGCCTGGCCGCCGGTACGGTACACGTCCAGGTCGACCAGCCGTTGGTCGTCGACGTTTCCCAGCCAGTAGAGGACCAGCGGGGCCGCCGCCGCCGCGACGAGCAGCAGCGCGAGCGGCCACGCCCACGGTGGCCGCCTGCCGATGGTCGTCGCGGTCGCCTCGCCAGTCATCACGAGCAGGCAGGTTACCGTGGGGCTGGTAAACCGGCGGCCCCGGTCCCGGTCCCGCCCGCGGATCTCCGCCCACGCGGGGAGCCGCCCGGCCGGACCCGGCAGACGCGGCAGACGCGGCAGACGCGGCAGACGCGGCAGACGGAATGATCCACTAAGCAGGACCTGACGGTTCACGGACACGGGGGAGTCTCATGGGTGCGGTGCACGGCGATCACAGGCCCGTCCATCGGGCCGCTGCGTGGGTGCTGTGGGCCGCGTTCACGGTGGTCCTCCTCGTCCCCGGTACGGCCGCCGCCGTCTCCGCCTCGCCGGCGCCGTCCGGGCAGGTCGTGGTGATCGGTGTGCCCGGCCTCGAATGGGAGGACCTCGACCGCGCGCGGACTCCGAACCTGTGGAGGCTCGTGGAGCAGGGAGGGTCCGCGTCGATGTCCACCCGGGCGGTGCCCCCGCCGGGGCGGAGCCTCATCTGCCCGGTCGCGGGCTGGCTGACCGTCTCGGCGGGGCAGCGGGCGGGCGCGCCCGGGGACGGCTGCGCGCCGCCCGCCGCGCCGCGGTCCGGGCCGGACGGCGGGGCGAGTGTGCCGGACTGGTCCCGGCTCACCGCCTACAACGCCGCCGAGGTCTCCTACCGCCCGGTCCTCGGGCAGCTCGGGCAGCTCGTGGTGGACGGCGGGGGGAAGGTGGCGGCGGCCGGGCCGGGAGCCGCACTCGCCGCCGCCGACAAAGCCGGAAATATCGGTAAATACTTCCCCAACATCGACGGACTCGGCGACCTGGCACCGTACCGGCTGGTGGTGGCGGAGGTCCCCGACCTCGCCGAGGCGTGGCTACGGGGGCGTCCGGGCGGCGACGGCCTGCCCGCCGCGCTGACCGAGCGGGCCCGCCGGGAGGCGGCGGCCGCCGCCGACCGCGGAGTGGGCGCGGTCCTCGGCCGGGTCCCGCCGGGCGCCACCGTACTGCTCGGCGGCCTGTCCGACGCCTCGCCGGCCGCCCACCTGCACGTGGCCGTCGCCCGGGGAACGGCCCCCGGCGGCGAGCCGTACCCGCGCGGCATGCTCACCGCGACCTCCACCCGGCAGGACGGCCTGGTCACCAACACCGACCTGACCGCCACCGTGGTCGCCCTGCTGGGCCTCACGGCGCCGAACACGGTCGTGGGGCACGCCTGGCAGAGCGCCGGGCCGGGCGGGGAGGGCAGCGGGGACGGCGGCGGGAGCACGGCCGCCACGGTGGAGCGGCTGGCCGACGACGACCTCGCCAGCGAGGTGCTGCGCGAGGTGCGAGGGCCGTTCTTCACCGGCCTGGTGACCGTGCAGATCCTGTTCTACGTGCTGGCCGCCGTCGCGTTCCGGCGCGGCTGGGGCGGCTCGCGGGCGCTGACGGCCGTCCGGGGCGTCGCGACGGTCAGCGGCGCGATCCCCGTCGCCATCTTCCTGGCCCAGCTCGTGCCGTGGTGGAGCCTGCCCGCGCCGATGGCCGCACTGGTCCTGACCATCGTGGGCATCGCCTGCGTGGTCGCGGCGCTCGCCCTGACCGGGCCGTGGCGGACGCACGTCCTCGGCCCGCCGACCGTGGTCGCCGCGGTCACCTCGCTGGCGCTGCTGGCCGACGTGATGACCGGCTCCCGGCTCCAGGTGAACGCGGTCGGCGGCTACGAGCCGGTCACCGGCGGGCGCTTCTACGGCTTCGGCAACATCGCCTTCGCGGTCTACTCGGCCGGCACCATCCTGGCACTGGCCGGGATCGCCCAGTGGCTGCTGTCCCGCGGACGCCGCACGCTCGCCCTGACCGTCTGCGTCCTGTACGGCGGGCTCGCGGTGTTCGCCGACGGCTGGCCGGGATGGGGCGCCGACTTCGGCGGCGTCCCGGCGTTCCTGGCCGGGGTGGCCGTCCTCGCGGTCCTGCTGTCGGGCCGCCGGCTGTCGGTGGCCAAGGTCGTGCTGATCGGTGTGGCGGGCGTCCTGGCGATCACGGCGATCGCGGTGGCCGACTGGCTGCGGCCCGCCGACCGGCGCACCCACCTGGGCGCGTTCGTCCAGCAGGTGCTGGACGGCGAGGCGTGGGCCGTGGTCGTCCGGAAGTTCGGCGCGATGCTCGGGATCACCGTCGGCAACTGGCCGCTGACCCTGCTCTCGCTGGTCGCGCTGGCCTTCCTGTTCCTGGTGCTGGACCGCCCCTCCCGGTGGGGCGCCTCCGCGCTGGGCCGCGCCTACGCGCTGGCGCCCGCGCTGCGCGCCGGGCTGATCGGCACGCTGGTCTGCGCGCTGGCGGGGTTCCTGCTGAACGACTCCGGCATCGCCATCCCGGCGATGGCGCTCACGGTCGCGGTGCCGCTGACGCTGACCGCCTGCGTGCGCGCGCTCCGGCTCTCGCCGCCCACCACGCCAGGGCGAGCGTCAGAGCCAGCAGGGACCACGGCACCACCCGCTCCCTGAGCAGGGTCTTCAGCCACAGCAGGTCGGCCGGGCGCATCGCCTCCCTGGCCGGGAGGTAACCCAGCGACAGGACGACCGTCCTGGCCAGCACGAAGGTCTCCAGCGCGGGCCAGGACGCCCCGCCCGCCATCGCCAGCAGCGCGAAGGCCAGCCCGTCGTACCACGGCAGCGCGTACGGCGCGGCGAACAGCCAGGCGGCCACCAGCGCCGCGGCGACCGCCGGGGCGGTGGCCCGGGGCGTGGCCCGCAGGACCAGCCATGCCAGGCAGGCCAGCAGCAGCGTCGAGCCGAGCTGGATCCAGGACGAGTACGCGCCGGGCCCGAAGGCCGCCTGCAGGCCGGTCTTGACGAGCTGCCACGGGGTGGCGAGGGAGACCTTCTTGCTGGCCGCGCCCACCTGGTCGAGCACGTGCGGCCCGGCCAGGCCGTAGGTCAGCAACACGGTGGCCGTGGCGGTGCCCGCGACGACGGCGAGCCGGCGCGGCGAGCGGCGCAGCTCCCACGCCGGGCCGAGCGCGACCAGCCCGGCGTTGAGCTTCACACCGATGCCCAGCCCGAGCAGCACGCCGCTCCCGGCCCGCCACCACCCGCCCGATATGACAGAACCCCCGGATACGGCCGGACCACCCGGCACGGCGCCGGCCCGCGCCGCGTTCCCGGCCGCGTGGGCCACGAGCGCGGCGACCATGCAGGCCACGGCGAGGGTGTCGACGTGCATCCCGGCGGCCAGGTGATAGATCATCAGCGGGTTGGCCGCCCACAGCAGCGCCGCCCTGCGGCACAGCACGGCGTCGGCCCGGGTGAAGCGGTGCAGCAGCAGCGCGGTCCCGATGAACGCGGCCGCGTTGAACGCCGCCATCGCGAAGACCGTCAGCCTGACCGAGTCACCGCCGACCAGGCTCGCCAGCGCGTGCACGGCCGTCGCCACCGGGCCGTACACGCTCGTCACGCCGGCCCACTCCTCCACCGCTCCGGTGACCGGGTCGGCGGGCAGCCCGGCGGGGGTGACCGCGTAGGGATCGAGGCCGAGGGCGGCCAGGCGGCCGTAGGCGGCGTAGTTCAGGTGGTCGGCCGAGCCCGACGGGGGGAGGAGGGCCAGCAGCCCGGCCGTCGCGCAGCCGGCCACGAGCAGCAGGCGGGGGGCGGGGCCGCTCCGGGCCCGCAGCGCACCGGCCAGCCCGAGACCGCCCAGCACGATGGCGGCCGCGGCCATGACGATCACGAGGTGGCCGTCTGGGCGCGCGCCCAGGGAGTAGGGGGGCTGCCAGGCCGGGCCGGGCAGCGCCGGGACCATCGCGGACGGTCCGAGCAGCCCGATCAGGACCGTCAGGGTCGCCGACAGCCCGACGGCCGCGTAGGCGGCCGCGTCGAGCCCCCGGAACGCGCCACGCGCGGGAGCTCGTCTGTCGTCGACAACCGCCGGATCCCGAGTCACCCGCAAATTCCAGCACATCCGGCGCGGTGCCCCGGGCGGCGGCCTGTGGCGGACGGCTAGTAGTGCTTTGTTAGGTGGTTAGGGCGGCCGTCTGCGGCAGGTCGGGCATCGGCCTGTCCAGGCTGCCAGCAGGGCCTGCAGCTCCTTGA